>JAMFSU010000126.1 GCA_026225475.1 Duganella sp. | reverse complement strand
GTAGCCCTTGCCTATCAGGGACAGCTTGGTGACATCAAATCCGGAGCGACTGAGTAAGCGAATCGCATCTTCGGCTTCGACATGCGTGTTGAAGATGTAATTGGGTGAGTTTTCTGTTTGCATGATGTGTCCTTAACATGTAGTAAATCGCATTAATGAAACATCAGAATCAGCGAAATCGGAACACCTGTCTGTGCGTCGACACACCGAGAAAAAGAAACGTGCAGGAATATATCCATGTCGAATTTATCTGAAATTCCTGTACCAATGGCACCGACTGGGAAATATCAGCAGCAAAAGCGGACGGCGAATAATTCAGCCAAATGGACATCCCAAGCAGAAAAAACATCACCTGTCGCGCGCGATCTTGACTGAAGCAAGCCCACTTGCGGCTGTCCGAAACGGACCTCATGGCTCACGCAGTTGAGATTCCAATTGGCACTCCAATGCGTCGACCATGCTGCATGCCTCAAGATATTTTTCCTGTGGCCCGGATATTCGCCAGGCATCGCGCTTCATTTCTTCTTCGCGGATCCGCAGCTCGAGTGCTGCAACAACTTCTGGAGATATCATGGGTAACCTTATGCGATGAGTGATAGGGATCGGAAACGCCCTCTGGCTTTAAGGGCGCGGTGTCATCAAGCTGACTTTCGAACCAAAACGACGCTGCGCCATTTCTTTGAAAACAGCGTTTGTCTGAGGCTTGATGAATAGGGTCACAACTTCGGGATGTTTGGATTGAATCCTGCGTTCAATCTCCACGACAGCAGCCTCAACCTCGGGCACCGTCAGCGTATCGGTAAACTCTACGCTCAGTGCAGCCAAAATCTGGTCCGGCGCCAGTTGTACAGTCAACACGCCATTGGCCTTGCATTGCGAACAGGCGGCTTCGGCGATACTGAGCAGAGAATCACTCATTTGGCGGCTTGCGCGCTCACCAATTAACAAACTCTTGCTTTCTCGCGCCAGCAGCGCCGCGGTACCGGCAAGAACCAATCCAATCAAAATAGAAGCCACACCATCAAGCATCGGCATGTTCAGACTTGTTGCCGCGTAGGTGCCAAATGTAGCGAGGACAATGCCAATTAACGCGGCACTATCCTCAAACAATCCAACGAACGATGGCGGATCCTTGCTGCCTCGGAAGGCTTGGTAATAGCCTAGTGATCCTTTGATATATCTGAAGTTTTTAAGCGCGATCCACCAGGAAGTTCCTTCAAAGACAAATGCAAGTCCAAGAACCGTATAGTTCACAAACGCATCTTGAATCGGCTCCGGATGACGGAGATGCAAAACACCGTGATAGATCGACACTACCGCCCCGAGCGCAAAGACAAGCAAGGCGACGATAAAGCTCCAGAAATACAGCTCACGACCATAGCCGATCGGATGCTCCGGGTCAGCCCGCAGCGATGATCGGCGCATGCCATAGAGCAGCAAAATCTGATTGCCGATATCAACAAACGAGTGAACCGCCTCGCTGAGCATGGACGAGCTTCCGGTCCACGCAGCAGCCCCCGCTTTAGTCAACGCGACAAAAAGATTGCCAACCAAAGCGGCATAGATAACTCGGGTCGAAGATGAGTTTGCAGCCACGGCAGACTAAAAAGTCGATAGTACGAAAAGATCGGATGGCTCATTATCAGCAATGTGCAGATCCGCTCTGCATGAATAGCAAGCGGAGTCCTGCAAAAAATCTGACCCCAGCCGGGAAAGTCTCGCTTGTTCGCCGATTACGCTGCGGCTTGCGCAAGAGACTTACGTAGTCGTTCATTGGCCGCACTCACACCTGCCTCGAACTCTCTCCAGCGGTTTGCCGTTGCGTTTTTCAGTTCTGTCAGTTTAGCCTCGGTGGCTTTCATTTCTAGCTGCGATGCGCTGATTTTCATGTCCATCGCCGCTTTTGCTTCAGTCGTTCCTGCTGCCGCTTTGTTTTGAAGAGTCACAATTTCAGCCTTTGCCTTTGCGAGATCAAGTTCGGTCTTGGCGACAAAATCATCACGCCTGGCTGTACTATCCGCATATTTAAACTGCGGCAGAGATTTGACAACCTCCTTTGTCGCCCCCGGCATGACCAATCTTCCACTCTGGTTTTGTATCTGCGATACGGGTATCGCCACATCATGCATACCAATCCCCACAAAACCTCCCGCACCAATAATTACGTACGAGATCTGCCTGTCTTTCGCGATGATCAAATCTTTTACCTTACCGATTTTCTCTCCGGAATCGTTGTAGATTTCTTTTCCAAGTATCGTTTTCTTAACGCTCCAACCTAACGCGATTTGCGTCGATTCAGCAATACTGACGCCGATGGTTGTGCTTGTTCCTGCAACCTGGGCCGACGAAAAATTGGTTACGCCAAAAATGCCTGCACTTGCAAGCACCGTGAACAAGAAGATTTTTTTCATTGTTGTCACCTTAATATTTTCGATCATGATGCGAACCACCATATCGACGTTCAGAGCGATTAAGGCGCACAGGATATCTGCGTCACCTTCTTGCTCAACATAGCGACGAAGCATAGTCATGTCTGTTCGACGCCGAACATGGGATGCCGATATGGATAAAGAAACCGGTCTTAGTGTGCTTTGGCAGAGCCTATCAGGAGCGCTATTAGGGGAAGTTCGGACGGGGATGAAATGTTGAGATTGTGGCGAGCTGTTCGAATAGCTTGCGTTCCTCCGTTGTGATTTTACTTGGCAACACAATACTGACCACTGCATAAAGTGCGCCGCTGGCGCCATCGCCAGCGGGTAAGCCGCGCTTGGCCAGACGAAGGTGTTGCCCTCCGAGGGTACCTGGTTTGATGGTCAACTCGACTGCACCGCCCAAGGTTGGAATTTTCACCGTTGCCCCTAATACTGCCTCCCAGGGAGCCAGAGGCAAATCAAGGTAGAGATCACGGCCGCTGACCCGGTACAGCGCATGCGGCTGCAAAGCCAACACGACATACAGATCGCCGGCACTTCCACCGTTACTGCTCTGGGCGCCCTTACCTGTCAGTCGAAGTCGCTGCCCGTCGGACGCGCCCACAGGAATCGTCACCCGGAATGTTCGCGTCACATAATGTTGCAAGCCATTCTGGTCGTATTCGGGGAGTTCTGCGCGCACCTCGATCGTCTCGCCCGCGTACAGTTGTTCCAGCGACAGATGCGCAGATAGCTCGTAGTCTTGCCCGCGTGTTTGCATATTCCGGCGCGCAGATCTGCTGCCGTGCCGGGCTTCACCGAATGCTGCAAACAGGTCCGATAGATCAACATTGTCGAAACCGGTTTGGCCGGTATGAAATTGTTGCTGCCAGTCTGGTGGCGGCGTGAATTGCTCTCCGGCCGGTTGTTTGCCTAGTTGATCGTAGGCGGCACGCTTTTCTGGATCTTTCAATACCGCATACGCTTCCCCGACCTCTTGAAACTTCTCGCTGCCTTTTGGATCTTTTGAGATGTCAGGGTGATACAAGCGCGCCAGCTTGCGATAAGCTTGTTTGATTTCCTTAGGTGTCGCATTGCGCTCAACCCCCATTGCCTCATAATAATCTTTGAATTTCATACCAAACCTTGTCGAAACGTGGTGGCCACCGCGCGAACTGGATCAGCACTCCACGCTTCCCTACTAGGCAATGAGTGCTTTATTTTTCAACCTCTTTGAACTCTGCCTCAACTGCATCATCATGTCCTTTTTCGGCGCCATGACTATCCTCTTGTGATCCATGGCTTGCTGGCGGCACTGCCGTGCTCTGGCTCTTGATCTGTTCCGAGACTTTCTCAAGCGCACTTGAAACATTGTCGATACCCTGGTCGATCGCTTTTTTGTCACCATCGGCCACTGCTGATTGCAGCGTGGCAATCAGGCCTTCAATTCTTGCCGTTTCCGCAGGGCCAATGACTTTGCTATTTTCTGACAGTGACTTGCGACTCGAATAAATCAAGGCATCCGCACGGTTACGCGACTCAGTTAACGCCACCAGAAGCTTGTCAGCGGCCGCATTGAGCTCGGCGTCTTTCACCATTTTTTGTATTTCCACTTCGGTCAAGCCTGAATTGGCTTTGATAGTGATATTGTTTTCCTTGCCAGTCGCCTTGTCCTTGGCGCCGACGTGCAAGATGCCGTTGGCATCAATATCAAAAGTCACCTCGATCTGAGGCGTGCCGCGCGCGGAGGGAGGAATTCCTTCCAGATTGAATTCTCCCAAGGTCTTGTTGCCGGAAGCGATTTCGCGCTCTCCCTGAAATACTTTAATGGTGACTGCTGGCTGGTTATCATCGGCCGTCGAAAAGATCTGACTGAACTTGGTCGGAATCGTCGTGTTTTTGTGAATCATTTTGCTCATGACGCCCCCCATGGTTTCGATCCCAAGTGACAAAGGCGTCACATCGAGCAGCAACAAATCCTTACGGTCACCCGACAGGACGGCACCCTGAATCGCTGCGCCGACGGCAACCGCTTCGTCTGGATTGACATCCTTGCGCGGCTCCTTGCCGAAGAACTCCTTGACCTTCTTCTGCACGCCGGGCATACGGGTCATCCCGCCGACCAGAATGATGTCATCGATGTCGGCCACAGAGATGCCGGCATCCTTGATGGCGATATGGCAAGGCGCAATCGTGGCGTTGATCAGTTCCTCCACCAGGGCTTCCAGCTTGGCCCGTGTCATTGTCATGTTCAAATGGATAGGTGCGCCGTTGGCCATGGCGATATAAGGTTCGTTGATATCTGTCTGCTGTGCCGACGACAGCTCGATCTTGGTCCGTTCGGCGGCCGCCTTGATACGTTGCAGGGCAATCGGATCCTTCTTCAGATCGATGCCATTGATCTTTTTGAAGTCGTCGATAATGTAGTCGATGATGCGCTGGTCGAAATCTTCACCTCCCAGAAACGTATCGCCATTGGTCGACAACACCTCGAACTGCTTATCACCCGCCAGTGAGGCAATCTCGATAATCGAGATATCGAATGTCCCGCCACCGAGGTCATAGACCGCAATTTTCTTGTCGCCTTCATGGACCTTGTCCATGCCGAACGCCAGTGCAGCGGCAGTCGGTTCATTGATAATGCGCTTGACATCCAGTCCAGCAATACGCCCGGCATCCTTGGTTGCCTGACGCTGAGCATCGTTGAAATAGGCCGGCACGGTGATAACTGCCTCCGAGACTGTTTCCCCGAGATAGTCTTCCGCTGTTTTCTTCATCTTGCGCAATACTTCTGCTGAAATCTGCGGTGGTGCCAATTTCTTGTCGCGTACGCCAATCCAGGCGTCGCCGTTGTCGCCTTTGACGATCTGGAAAGGCATCAAACTGATATCTTTTTGCACTTCCTTTTCATCAAACTTGCGGCCGATCAGTCGTTTCACAGCGTACAGGGTGTTCTTCGGGTTCGTCACCGCTTGGCGCTTCGCAGGTGCGCCGACCAAAATCTCACCGTCGGCCAGATAGGAAATAATGGACGGCGTGGTACGGGAACCTTCCGCATTTTCTATTACTTTCGGGACGCCATTCTCTATCACTGCCACGCAAGAGTTTGTGGTTCCAAGATCGATACCTATAAGCTTGCCCATGATGTTATTTCCTTATCAGATTGAATGAAAATTTCGTTCAATATCTTGCTTCGAAACGAGGTATAAAAACTTAGCCCTTGGCGAAATCGATCACAACACGAGAAGGAACCTCTCCGTGTTCCAAGCGTTCGAAAATCCGGTTGATGGCCGACAGAGGTTGCAGCTCGATATCTGCCTTGACCTTGCCGGCCGCCGCAAAAGAAAGCGCTTCGGCCATATCCTGGCGTGTGCCGACGAAGGAGCCGCGAATGGTGATGCAGTTCGCCACGACATCAAACAGCGGCACCGGAAATTCTCCTGGCGGCAAGCCGACCAATACGCAGGTGCCGAGCTTGCGCGTCATCGCCACCCCCTGCTTGAAGGCACCCAGAGACGGTGCGGTCACCAGGACTCCGTGGGCGCCGCCGCCAATTTCCTTTTTCAAGACCTCGGCGGGATCGGATGTCTTGGCGTTGATGACCAGGTCTGCCCCCAATTTCTTGGCGTGTTCTAGCTTGCCGTCATCGATATCGATGGCGCACACGTTGAGTCCCATGACTTTGGCGTATTGGACGGCCAGATGTCCCAGGCCGCCAGCGCCGGAGATGGCAATCCATTCGCCGGGACGGACATCGGCCTCCTTGATTCCCTTATAGGTCGTAATGCCGGCGCAAATGATCGGCGCGGCTTGCTGGGCGGACAGCCCCACAGGGATGTGCGCGACATAGTCGGGATCGGCCAGGATATAGTCGGCAAAGCCGCCATTCATCGTATAACCGCCGAACTGGGCCTGTGCACACACAGTCTCCCAAGCCTTCAGGCAATACTCGCAATGTCCGCAAGCTGAAAAGAGCCAGGGCACGCCGACGCGATCACCTTCCTTCACCCGCGTCACGCCAGCGCCGACCGCAACAACAATGCCGATGCCCTCATGCCCTGGTATGAAAGGCAGTTTGGGTTTCAAGGGCCAGTCGCCTTTGGCGGCATGGAGGTCGGTATGGCAGACGCCGCAGGCTTCCGTCTTGACGACAATCTGACCGGCGGCGGGAGTTGGAATATCCCACTCCTGCAACACCAGCGGTTTTCCGAACTGTTCGACGACAGCGGCTTGCATTTTCAGTGCCATGTGATTTCCCGTTTCAATGGAGATACAAAGAGAGCTTTGCTGCGAGTTGCCTTCAGGCGGCCGCAGCGCCGAGGCCTCTGACGGCCTCGATCATTTTGATCAGAGATGCCTGGGCGTCGCCGTAGACCATGTCGCAGTTGTCGGCGTAAAAAAGGGCATTGACGATGCCGGCATAGCCGCGACCTTCGCCGCGTTTGACGACATACACCTTCTTCGCCTGATCGACGTTCAGGATAGGCATGCCGAAAATTGGCGACGACTTGTCGGTGCGCGCAGCAGGATTGACGACGTCGTTTGCGCCTATCACCAATACGGCATCGGTGTGACTGAACTCATCGTTGATGTCTTCCAGCTGAAAGATCATGTCGTACGGCACATTGGCTTCGGCCAACAAAACGTCCATCTGACCGGGCATACGCCCCGCCACCGGGTGGACCGCGAACTTCACCGCCACGCCTGCGGCCTGCAGTAGCTTGACGAATTCGTAGAGCTTCTGTTGCCCATGTGCGACTGCAAGACCATATCCCGGCACCACAATAACGCTACTGGCATAGCGCATGAAAATTCCCGCATCGCCAGCGTCGACAGGCTTGAGCTCTCCCGCGATCGCGCCCGGTTTGCTCTTGGCGATGGTGCCGAAATTGGTGAATATGACGTTGCCGACAGACCGGTTCATGGCCTTGGCCATCAACAGCGTCAGCAGCAAGCCGGCAGCGCCGACCACCATGCCGGCAATCATGAGCGCCGGATTTTGCAGGACAAAACCTTCCAAGCCGACCGCCAGCCCGGTCAATGCGTTGTAGATGGAAATCACGACCGGCATGTCGGCGCCGCCGATGGGCAGTGTCATCAACACCCCGAACAGAAGCGCAAGACCAAAGAACAAGTAGATCAAATCAGGCATGGACAACAGCGGCACACCACCCGTCTGCGTCATCGCGACGATGTAGCCGCCCAGCAGCAGTGTGGCCAGCATGACCAGACCATTCACCACTTGCTGCCCGCTAAATCTCAGAGCTTGCTTGATCCTGCCGTCCAGCTTGGCCCAGGCGATCAGTGACCCGGACAAGGAGACCGAGCCTATCAGTGCGCCGATCAACGTGATGCTCAGCGCCGGAATGCCTTGTGCCTGATTGCCGAGCAATTCCATCGCCGCAATCGCCGCAGCTGCACCGCCGCCCATGCCGTTATACAGCGCGACCATCTGCGGCATGGACGTCATCGCGACGCGTTTGCCGCTCCACCATGCAGCGCCGCCGCCGATGATCAACGCAACGACAGCCAGCCCCACATTGAGCGGTAAATGCGCGTGCGCGCTGGACCTGACGCCGACAATGTAGAGAAAGCTGGCCAGGATCGCTACCAGCATGCCGCCACCGGCCACGAAAATTCCCGACGGCGCGGTCACCGGTGAGGACATGCGCTTGAGGCCATAAATCAGCAGAAATGCGGCTACCAGATCAATGATGCCGATCAATAGCTGCGCCATCGTGTTCAGCATCGTTTTTCCTTATGCCGTTCCCGGCTTTGGCGTGGTTGCTTTTTTGGAGGATCGTTTAGTGACCGCATGTTTTGGCTTGCCGACGCTTGGCTGAAACATGGCAAGCATGCGCTCGGTGACGGCATAACCTCCCGCCGCATTACCGGCGCCCAGCAACACGGCAAAAAAGCCGATTATCTGTTGCTGCAACGTGTCGGCATTGAGCAAGGCGAACAATCCTCCCACCACCACAATCCCGTGTACAAAGTTGGAACCCGACATGAGTGGCGTGTGCAAAATGGCCGGCACGCGACCGATCACGACCCAACCGGTAAAACCGGCGAGCATGAATATATACAAGGCGACAAAACTGCTGATGCCGATATCGAAAGTCATGCGTTTCTCCTGGTCAGGTCTCGCTGGTTTGGACTGCCGGCTCCGCCCGGTCGCTCGGCTTGATTTCGACAAGAGCAGCGCCGTTCTTGAGAACGCCGTCGTGCGTGAGCACCGTTTTCGCCAGTACGTCATCGCTCCAATCGATGGCGATGACGTTGTTCTTCACCAGCAATGCCAGCAGGTTGTACTGATTCTTGGCATACAGATCGCTGGCGTCGCTGCTCAACAAGGACGGGATGTTGAAAGGTGCGACGATGGTGACCTGGCCGACCTGCGCCGTCTGGCCGGGCACCGTATCCTCGCAGTTGCCGCCACCTTCCGCAGACAGGTCGACAATCACGGCGCCCGGTTTCATTGCTTGCACCTGCGCTTGGCTGATCAGTTTTGGCGAGGGCTTGCCGGGAATGGCGGCGGTGGTGATGATGAGATCAGCCTGTTGTATATGCCTGGTCAGTATCGTATCGATCTGCTTTTTCTCCTCGTTGCTCAAGGCTCTTGCATAGCCGCCCTTCCCGCGCGCATCGACATCGGTTTTGACAAAGCTTGCTCCCAGCGACAACGCCTGTTCCTGCGTCTCCGGCCGCACGTCGTAGCCTTCCACCACGGCGCCCAGCCGATGCGCCGTCGCAATCGCCTCAAGACCGGCGACCCCAAGCCCCAGCACCAGCACCTTGGCCGGCCCGACCACACCACCGGCTGTCGTGATCTTGGGCAGGATTCTGGCCATGTGGGTGGCGCCGAGCTGCACGGCGTAATAGCCGGCCAGCGCTGACTGGCTCGATAACGCATCCATCGCCTGAGCACGGGTAATGCGCGGCACCCGTTCCATGGCAAAGCAGGTGATCTTCTTGTCCAGCAAGCGCTGCACCAGCGCGGGTGATTTCTCGGCATACACAAAGGACATCAAAATCGCCCCCTCCTGCATTGCATCGATCACATCCAAAGCGGGCGCTTGCACCGCCAGCACCACATCGGCCTGACGCACCAGTTGATGACGATCGGCGGAGAAAGCCACATCGGCATAGGCGGCATCCCCAAACCGGGCGGCCGAGCCGGCGTCCGACTGCATATGCAGCCTTACCCCCAGCTTGAGCAGCCGCGCAGCAACCGACGGAACAATGGCGACACGCCGTTCATGCGCCTGTGTTTCCTTCAAGACCGCGATGGTGACGTACATGGCCACGCCTATGCCGGTGCATCGATGGCAGCGACACGGACTAGCTTTTTATTGACGAACTCCTGAATTCCCATGCTCGACAGTTCTCTTCCGTAGCCGGAATTTTTGACACCACCAAACGGCAGGTCAGGCGTAGTCCAGGTCGGATGATTGATGAACACCATGCCGGTATCGATGCGGCTGGCTAGACGTTTGCCGCGCTCGACATCTTTCGTGAAGACCGAACCGCCAAGACCGAATTCGGAGTCGTTGGCGAGGGAAACTGCCTCGTCCTCGCTCTTGACGCGGAAAAACAGCGCCACCGGTCCGAAGAACTCTTCGCGAAAAGCTGGGTTGTCCGGCGTGATATTACTGAGAATAGTTGGCTCCATGAAGGCGCCGGGACGATCAATACGCTTGCCGCCCATCACCAGCTTGGCGCCGTTGTCGACCGCACGTTTGACTTGGTCGAGCAACTTGATCAGCGCGCCTTCGGTCGATAGCGGACCAAGCGTCGTGGCGTCATCCATTGGGTCACCCGGCTTGAGCACCGACAAGGCTGTCTGGAACTTATCGAGGAAACGATCCGCCAAGGCCTCGGCCACGATGAATCGCTTAGCGGCGACGCAACATTGACCGGTATTGTTCATCTTGCCCCACACCGCCCACTCGACGGTTTTGTCGAGATCGGCATCTTCCAACACGATAAAGGCGTCGCTGCCGCCGAGCTCCATGGTTGACTTCTTCAGATTCAGTCCGGCGCGGGCGGCCACGGCTTTACCTGCTTCGACGCTGCCGGTCAGGGCCACGCCCTTGATGCGCGGGTCGTCAATGACGCGATTAACCTGGTCATACGAAATCAACAGGTTGGTATAGACACCGGCAGGTGCGCCGGCATCCCGCCAGAGCTTTTCGAAAGCGATCGCGCATTGCGGCACACAGCCGGCATGCTTCACCATCACGACATTACCCGCCATGATATTGGGTGCGGCGAAACGCGCCAGCTGATAGTAAGGAAAATTCCATGGTTCGACACCGAACAACACGCCAAAAGGAGCATTTTCAATTTCCGCTGAGCCAGAGCTCGGATGTAATTTCTCCGGCGCGAGGAAAGACTCGGCATTCTTGGCGTAGTAGGCAATAATGTCGGCGCTGAGCTCGACTTCGCCGCGTGCCTGGGCAATCAACTTTCCCATTTCCAACGTCACGGGGCGCGCAAACTCTTCCATGCGCTCGTGCATGAGGGCTGCTGCCTTGGCAACTACAATGGCGCGCTCGGCATAACTCTTCTTGCGCCATGTTTCAAAGCAGGCAGTCGCAGTAGCGATGGCGGTTTCGAGTTGCTTGTCATTGATCTCGTCAAATGACTGGATAGTCTTTCCATCATACGGATTGATACTTTGATAGCTCATGGTGTATTCCTTGTTGGCGTGCGTGAATTGTTTGAAAACGATCAGACATGGCAACCGAACTTGCAACGCGCAATCGTTAGTCTGATGGATGGGCTTCTTCTTAAGAGGCCTGGGTAAGAGACCTCAGTCGACCTCAATGATGACTTTGAGAGACTTGGTGTCGGCGGCATGCGTGAAGGTGTCGTACGCTTCAAGGATTTCGTCGAATTTGAAGCGATGGGTGATGAGTAATTTGGCGTCAATTTTGTTGGCGCTCAGCGACTTGAGCAGCATCGGCATGCTGACCGTATCGACCAGGCGCGTCGTAATGGAGATATTGCGATCCCAGAGTTTTTCCAGGTGCAGCGCCACCGGCACGCCATGAACACCGATGTTGGCAATGGTGCCGCCTGCAGCGACGATCTGCTGACATAGCTCGAAGGTGGCCGGAATGCCGACCGCTTCAATCGCCGTATCGACGCCCTTGCCTTGCGTCATTTCCATGACTGTCTCTTTGGCGCGGCCGCTGGCGCTGTTGATGATGTCCGTAGCGCCAAAGTGTTTCGCCACGAGCAAGCGATTGGCATCCAGATCGATCATGATGATTTGCGCAGGTGAATAGAACTGTGCTGTCAGCAACGTAGCAAGGCCGATCGGCCCGGCGCCGACTATCGCCACGGTAGAACCCGGCGCGACCTTGCCGTTCAACACGCCGCATTCAAAGCCGGTCGGCAAGATGTCGCTCAACATGACCAGCGCCTCTTCATCGGCTCCGGCAGGTATCGGGTAGAGGCTGGTGTCGGCATGCGGCGTGCGAACATATTCAGCCTGGGTGCCATCGATTTTATTGCCCAGTATCCAGCCGCCTGTCAGGCAGTGCGAATACATGCCGCGCCGGCAATACTCGCATTTTCCGCAAGCGGAGACACAGGAAATGAGGACGTGATCGCCTTTGTGAAACGCAGTGACGGCCGGGCCGACCGAGTCGACCACGCCTACGCCTTCATGGCCCAGGATGCGCCCTGGTGTACAGGTGGCAACGTCGCCTTTGAGGATATGCAGATCGGTGCCGCAAATGGTGGTCTTGAGCATCTTGATGATCGCATCACCCGCATCGATGAGCTCAGGTTTGGGACGATCTTCGATGGCCCTGATGTTTGGTCCCTGGTAGATCAGTGCTTTCATTGCCAACTCCCGCCAGGCAGACCTGGCTTGTACGTCTGCAAATTGAAATCCGTGATCTGATCATGCTCTTTGGAAAATCCCAGGTCTGTTCGTTGTCCCACGTACAGACCTTTAACGTCTAATGGGTGCACTATGTGCTAAACCGCACAGAGACTCAGTTTGATTCGGATCAAACTTACTGAAAGCGAATTTTCTTCCTCTGCGCAGGCAGTAATTGGTACTCCTCATTTGCTGGTGAAATTGACAAACCAAAAGATCATCGATGACCATAGACTCTCACACCCTAAGCATTTTTTTTGCAGTTTGTTCCTTGTTGAGCGGCTGTACTCAGACCAACGATGGTGGCCAGGTCCATCGCCCGACTGAAGCCTATATCCAAGATAGAAAGGTAGCTGGCTGGACCATGATGAGCGCGCAAGAGCGTAACGAGCTACGACAAAAAATGCTATCGATGAAGAGTTACGCAGAATGTGCAGACTACATAGAAAATCAATATCAAATGATGCATGAACGGGCACAAGAAAATGGCAGCTCCAGACCGACTAATAGGACGGACATATGCCAACGCATGAAGAGCGCAGGCATATTTAGATAGCCATTAAGGTTCTCACGCGACTTCGCTTGTTTGATCACGCCAGCTTTTCTTGTCCCAGGAGAAACCGAACGGAATTGAGGTCTGTACACAGCGGCAGGGTGACAGTAAACGTACTTCCCTGATCTTCTCCATCGCTAAAAACATCGACTTCGCCACGATGCATACGCACCAGATTGCGAACCACACTGAGCCCGACGCCAAGACCGCCTTCCGAGCAAGCTTCAGAGCGAGGGCCTTGGGTAAACAATTCAAACAAGTGTGGCAACAGGCTGGCCCGAATGCCCATGCCATCATCTTTGATGGCAACCAAAATGTTCTTTTGCACGTGTGTTGCGGTGATCGAGATGTTTCCGCCATCCGGCGTAAACTTTGATGCGTTAATCAACAAATTGGAAAATACCTGGATCAACCGTATTTGGTCGCCATCGATGACGACGGGCTCAGTCGGCAGGTCCGCATGAAGAAGCTGCCGACGACCGTCAAGACGCCATTGCACAATATCAATTGCCTCCTGAAGCACATTTGCGAGCAGAATTGGTTCGGGTAGTACCGCCACTTCTCCGCTCGTGATGTGGGCTACGTCCATTAAATCATCTAGCAATCTGGCCATGTGTTTGACCTGACGGTTGATAATTTCCTGTATCTTGATCAGTTGCGGGGTGGCATTCGGCATTGACTCAAGCAGCGACGCCGCCATCCCGATGGGCGCCAGAGGATTGCGCAGTTCATGGACCAGGATGACCAAAAATTCATTCTGGCGGCGATTGAATTCCTTTGCCTCGTCACGGATTTTTTGAGCACGATTGGTTGCAAGAATCTGCTTCTTGTTGGCGTCGCGTAATTGCATGACGACTGCCTTGAGGACACTGCTCTCCTCGACGATGGCGCGCAATCTCTCTAGCTCATCTTCTAGCTCTTCCATTTTCCCGCGTGACAGCAACGGACCGAGTTCTTCGATATAGCCAGACAGCGGGTCACTGGTGAGCCCGGGAAATTGATCACTCATTTTTACTGGCGACGCCATATATTTCCTCTTGAGCTGCAGAGATATTTCGAAAGGACAAATGTGCAGTGCTGTTTCTTGATGTTTTCCACAGTCTTGCGCGGATCCTTGATGCAATCTGTACGACGCCGAACATAGCAAGGCGGAGATAGGAAATTTTTCGCTTTACATCGAAATATCGGTCTCGAAAGAAAATGGGAAATCTCAAAGCCGCGATTTTGACGGGCATGCTATTTCCTGCATTCTTGAAATTTCCACGCAAACCTCGTCTTCATTCCAGCCGGACTCTAGGAAATAGCAAATACGATCACTCTCTTCCTGGCTCAGATCATGTTTTTTCATCAGATATTTAGCCAGGCGCTCCATATTTTGCAGTTCGACATCCAGAGCGATCGCAGCGGCACCTATCTGCTTGTGGATCTGAGTGCGTTGTTCGCTCCAGGTGTCCCAACGATCTTGTGCGATCGGCCCCAGCAAACCTTCTGCCGCCATTCTTTCCTGGTCTGCGATCACGCCTAGCTGTAAATGAAGCGGCTTCATCGTCGCGTGATAGCGTCTGTGTGGTGTCTGGATCATGGCTGTCTAGCTCCCTATCAGGTCCGGTTTTAAAGTAGCCATAGGCGTATGGCCAGACGTCGGTCGTTGACTTCTATTGCGCATTTTCGGTGCGATCCCAGCTCATCGCCCACGCATACATTGCCAGCAACATGGTGAATTGCAGCAAGGTCGTGCCAAGCAGATAGAGCAACGGATGCCACAGCAGCGAGAATTGCAGCATCAACACGGCCGCCAGGATAAATTGCACCGGGGTGAGCAGCGCCAGATAACACACCGCCATCAAGGGCAAGGCAAATTTGCGTGCCAGGCTGAAATCGAAGATGTTGTAGGTCAGTCCGTACAGCCACGGGGCGATCAGCATCAATGCAAAAGACGACTGCATCATCGATGCCACCGATCCGCCGGCGCTATGTGGGAAATGACTGGCCCAGAAATAAAAGTAAATCTGGGTTGCAAGCTGGAGTGCCCCGATGAATCTCAGCATGTACACCAGCGGTAGCATCTTAGGCGGCATGAAACCAGGCCCGACCAAGAGCACAGCGGCCAGCGCCAGTCCGTACCACCACTGCAGGGTAGTAGGTAACGCGGCGTTCACCAGCGGATAAGGAATATAAAATACCCGACCCATCACCACTTCATGGTGTGCCAATGAGATATCCGGCCCCAACATTGTTACCCAGAAGTTGATGATGGCGGTCCAGATTAGGTCTATCAATGGCCATGCCAGGTAGACGCAGGTGCTCAACAAAGCCGGAATCGCTACCATGGACAGCAGGCGCCAGATGGTAAAGTCGATTCGCAACAAGGCGCGATGAGTACGGATCACGCCACCACGGATATTGAGAAACCGCGGATCCGTATGCGCCGTAGCGCGCAAAACCGAGGATCGCTGTGCAGCCGCGGCGGCGACCGCTGCACTCAGATTTTTCGGCGAAGTTCTCTGGTTATTAGACATGGATGACTCCGCCTCGATGACCGCAGGTTGACTGACATGGGAAGGCATTAGGCATCATCGGAAACTCCAGCGCCAGCCGACGTCGATGGACGTGCGTGCATAGCTGGGATTTTTGTAGTACCCCAGACCGACGATCAACAAACCGTCCCGCGTCATGCGCTCGCGCCATTGCACGCCCAGGCTGTGGCTGATGAAGTTGACTTTTTCGGTGCCAGTGGTCAGTACCTGATAGGTCTCTTTGGCGCGCTCGGCACGCAGGATGATAGCGCGTCGTTCGTCACTGCCGAAGGTCGCTGCCAGATACTGGCTGGGTCCGAACGCAGCGCCGGGATTGGCGACATTGCCGCGCAGACCGGCTTCCAGCACCAAGTCCTTGCCGTAGTAAATGCCGTTGATGATCAGACCTTTATCCGAGCGCCCATCCTGATTCCCTTTGGCATAGTAGGTGCCTAGACCGGCGACGTATTGGCGCTGCTCACCGAATTTACGATAGCCGGCAAGGTCCATGCGCCAATCTGGGAACAGCAAGCTACTACCGCTGCCGAGGCCGATTATGGTGTAGTAGTCGGGTGACAAATCGTGTGTCAGACTCAGGTCGCCATAGGTACCGGAAAATCCGAAACGTGTCTGCCGGATGACCTCTGCCTGCAATACGCCGAAATCCATCACCTGCATGCCGCGCAGAGAATAAGACTTTGCAGTGCCGTAGCCAGAATCATAACTACCAAAGCCTGCAATCGCTTCAATCGCGGATTTTTCCGTTGGCGTCACGACCGCTGGATAGTCGCTCATCGGTGCGACGCCCGCGCTATCCTGCGCTGTCGCAGATGCGGCAAGAAGCAAGCCGACGCCGAGCAACACGCAGTTGCGGCAGGATGGTAATCGGCGTCGAAAGACGCGGGACATAATTGGGTTCATTTTATTTTTCATGAAATCGTTGCTGTTTCTATTTGACGGCTTGTGTCGAAACCGGCGGCGTCAGCGTATTACTCAGACCAAGCCGCACCCCCTCTTCCATAATGTTCCAGCGCCCGGCTTGCTTCCATTGCGTTGAATTGCGCAGCCAGACCATTGCGCTTTTCTTGTCACCGGATTTGTAGGCGGCCCAGGCAATCAGTCCCCAGGGAAAATGATCCACCTTGCCCTCCAGCCATGGTTTTCCGTATTTGCTGCGCCAATTTTGCCAATCGTGTTCGCGCTTCTTGCCCATGCGTACGTCATAAATCAAAGGATAGATGGGCGCTACTGCATAGGGATAAAAAGCATAGGGAGTCGACGGGATGCTGGCCGCAGTGGGTTCCAGTTTCACATCGGGGGTGTAGCCATAATTACGCTGCAAGGCGGCGAGCATGACCTCGGACCCAGGCAATTTCGACAGTACGTCAACGTGCCGTCGAAACATGTCCTGGTCGGCGCGCAGGCTTTCCAGAAAAGCCAATACCTCGACGTTGTCCGCGAAATAAGCTGCCGGTTGGCCGAAAATGGCACGGAAGGTTTGCCGTTGCGGATCCCACAAGGTCGCCAGGTTATCCAAAGCGCGATCGCAGCTTGCATCGAGCTCACGATGCGAGGGAAGAATTTCACTACCCAGCGCGCACCACAGTACTGCCAGTGAATCGTCCGCATCGCTCGGCCCGCAGGCCAGCCAGCGATTGCCGCCGCTGCGGCAAATGCGCGGGAATGGTCCATTAGCTTGCTGGAACGGTAGCATCCAGCTGCTGAATTTTTCTGCCTGGCTACGTACATCAACGCCGAGACGATGTGCTACCAGCAAGGCCTTGATGGCGGAATACGGCTCGACATAATCACCTTGAGGGAAAACCGTCAGGGCGCCGTCGGCCATCGTGAAATCGGAAAATGGTGGAGACTGCGCGACGGGCGACGCGGCGGTCGCGTTGCCGCTCCACAGAGCGAACAAGAGCAAACAGCCGGAAAATTTAAATACCAAGTGGAATCTCCTCAAAGACAACATAGGCGCTGTCTTGTGTAGTGACGACGCCGTAGATCACGACGCCTTTGGCCACGACCAGTTTTCGGCAGATGATCGTGGTGGGAATGGCGGCGCTGCCGATGATGGAATTGGGGCCGATGATGATGTCGTCTTCGCTGATCAACGGTCCGAGGATGGCGCAGCCGGCGCCGATGACGATGCCTCTGCCGGAGATCACGCTGCCGGCGACGCTGACGCTCTCTTGCAAGCGCAAGAAGTCATGCGCCTTGATGCTGCCCAATACGCTGCTACCTGCAGCGATCTGCGCAGATCCCCTGACAATGAAATCACCGTCGCAAGGAATGTCGTCTGAGATCGTGGTATCGCCGTCAAACACGTACCGCCTGTTACTCGGGAATGGCCGTGCTTCGGCTTCGATGGTGGTGACATGCGCATCGTCTCGGTCGCCGAAATGCATCACTGGTGCACCGGCACGGAGGAACTGGCTATTGTCGGAAAACCGGATACTTCTCAAGGCCGTGATACGGCCATGCACAGTCAGATCGCGCCCGGCAGTGATGGTGTCGGCATCGGCCCAACGATGGATGAGCACGTTCTGCGCCAGTTGCATATGTTGGTTGGCGCAGCACGAGCGCAGTTGCGCGCTGGGACCGACTTGGATGTCCTTCATGGCAAAGACATCGGCCAATGTTTCACAGCCGGCGGCAATTTGCGCCCGGTCGGCAAAGATAGCGATATGCGCGAGCTTGCCTGCGGCTTGCAACTCCACGCCGGTGGCCAATACGTCGAGGCCGTCACCATCGTGCAAGATAGTCACTTGCGTGCCGTTGTGGAATAAGGTCTTGCCGATGCGATGCAATTCGTCGCGGGTCGGCGCCTGTCCCAGCAGATGGCCGATCAGCGTGCGCAGGGAATCGGCAAAGTGACGCAATTCATGCGTGGCGTTCTGGTCGATCGGAAGCGGCGCGTCATCCGTCGGCGCCAGCCACTCGCGCAGCGTCGGTACGAACGGCAGCACAATGAGCAACATGGCCGTGAGGAACAGGCCCAGTTGTGACATGGGATTCATGGTTTCACGCCCTCTGGTATCGGTGGCATCGCTATCTCGGCGACAGGTATCAAGGCCACCGTCTCAACATAGACGGCGCTGGTCGCAATGGTCATGCGCCGGAAACGTTCGGTCTTGTGCCAGATTAATTCCCGGCGTCGGAAATAGTCGAACAACTGCTTGATGGCTGCTTTGGAAATGGTCACCATGCTGATGAGAAAACCCAGCATCGATAAGGGCAACAGTCGAATGCGGTTGCGATTGCCATCGAGATAGGTGGCGGCGGCGATCTCAAAGAACGCTGCATTGTTTCCCAGCGAGCTATGGGCGACCAGCGCAAAGAATGCCAGCCAGCCTAGCACCCAATGCTGGGGTGAAATGAAGAATAGAACAGTCGCCAATACCCAACCAACGACCAGGATAGGCGACATCATGAAGACGGCCAGTAAAATGGCCCCGTCCACGCGTTCACGTGTGCGTAGCTGAGAATTGAAAATCAGTTTGATGATATTTTTATTCATCACTTGATTGTGCCCACGTGACCAGCGACTGATCTGCCCGATGCGTACCCGCCAAGTCTCCGGTACTTCTTCGTAACACTCTGAGCGGTTCTGGTACACGGTCTTCCAGCCGTGTTGTAAAAACCGAAAAGTAATGTCCGTATCTTCTGCGAGCATGTCGACATCCCAGCCGCCGATTTCTTCGAGTGCCCGGCGCCGCACTGCACCGACCGTCCCGCCATATTGCGGCACCAGCCCCAGATTCATGCGCGCCGCCTGATCAACCTGGTAGCCCCCTGCCCGCTCCAGATCCAGCAAACGCGTCAACAGGTTGTGCCCGACGTTGAGCGGCACCACCCGTCCCATGACTGCAGCTACCTCGGGATCGAATAGCGGCGCCACGAGTTGCTTGATCAGGCCGCGCGCAGGCAGATAGTCCGCATCGAAAATGACGATGACTTCCGCACTGACCAAGGCGGTGGCATCTTTCAATGCGGCCGCCTTGCCCGCTCGTCCTTCCGTACGATGAAACGGAGTGAGTCGGCCAGGGTTAGCGGCGGCAATGCGGTCGATGATCATGCGCGTGTTGTCGCTGGAGCGATCATTGACCGGCATGAGTATCAGGCGCTCGCGCGGATAGTCGACCTCCAGCAAGGCGGTGAGCGAGTCAGCAATGACCAGCTCTTCGTTGTGGGCGGCAATGAAGACGACAACGTAGGGCCAGTTTCCCGCTTCAATATCGAGATAAGGCTGGCGCTGTCGCCCAAACAGCCGCGCAAAGGTAAATACGTAGTGACGTGCCGTAAATACGATCAACATCAGCACGATCACCACCAGCATGATCGTCAAGATGCGCAGCAGTAAGGGATGTTCAGCCGGCGGCGGGGCTTCGATGACCAGCGCCTGCGCCAATGCCAGCACAGGGATAGCGATCATCAACAGGATTGCCATGATTGCGTTGCGAGCATGGGCCCTCATCTCAGGCTGCCTGTACCAGGGATTCTTTTTCGCGATAAGGAAGGAATTCACTGGTCTCGCGGCCCATGAGCGTGGCTACGATACGTTCGCAGGCCAGTCCATCGCCGTAAGGATTAATGGCCTGGGACATCCGTAAATAGTCGGCGCGTCGGTCGTAGAGTTGCACCACCGAGGCGATGATGTGTTCGGTGCTGGTACCGACCAGTTGCACAGTGCCAGCCGCAATCGCCTCCGGACGCTCGGTCACGTCGCGCATGACCAGCACTGGCTTGCCCAGCGACGGCGCTTCTTCCTGCACCCCACCGGAGTCGGTCAGAATGACGTAAGCGCGCTGCATCAGGCGGACAAACGACAGATAGTCCAAAGGAGCGATCAGATGTACATTTTTGAGTCCCGACAGGATGCGATTGACCGGCTCCTGCACGTTTGGATTTAGGTGGACCGGATAGACAATTTCCATATCGCCGCGGCGAGCCAGTGCCGCCAGAGCATTGCAGATGCTGAGGAAGCCGTCACCGAAATTTTCGCGTCGATGACCGGTAACCAACAACATTTTGCGATTCGGGTCCAGCAATGGCAAATGAGCATCGACGCCCGCAGCCAGCAAGGGATTGTCATTGAGTCGCTGAGTAGTCATTTTCAGCGCATCAATCACTGTGTTACCGGTAATAACGACACGTCCATTGAGGTTTTCCAACTTCAGATGATTGCTGGCACCAACGGTTGGTACCAGCAGCAAATCGGCAATCACATCAAGTACCCGTCGGTTCATTTCTTCCGGCCACGGTTGCGATAAATCGCCGGTACGTAGACCTGCTTCCACATGCGCTACAGGAATGCGGCGATGGAATGCGGCCAGACCGGAAATGGCTGCTGTGGTCGTATCGCCATGCACCAGAACGCGATCAGGATTGACATGCTCAAGGATAGGATCGAGCGCGGTAAATATCCGCGAACCGACGCTGTTGAGGGTCTGGTTGGGGGCCATAATGTCCAGATCGTAATCGGCAGTGATGTCGAATACATCCATCACTTGCTGCAACATAGTCCGATGTTGTCCGGTCACGCAGATCAGCGAGGTAACACCGCGCTCAAGCGCCAGTCGTTTGACGAGCGGGGCCATTTTAATGGCTTCCGGACGTGTTCCAAATATCGATAAAATTTTCATTGCTTCCTCTGTAAGGTCGCGATTTCTTTGCGTCAATGGGCTTCATCTGGAAAAACTTGATGAGTTGAAGTTAGTGCGCCGGGAGTGACTCGCCATGTGCGCTGCCGGTCTGTCTGCAAGACAGAAAATGAGCAACTCCGGGACTCGCAGCGGCACGCATGAACGACGCTTTTGCGATTTCCCGATACATCGGCAGAGAACCTGGCAATACAAAAATATTTGCACGAACAGATGTGCGGTCAGTAAAAGACATTTACTGCAAGAGGTGCAAAAGACATCCTCTTTCATGGCCAGGAAGACATGCTTGAAGAGAGATTCAAGCCGTACTACATTTAGTTTTTTAGTAACGATTTTAGATTATCGTAACCAGAATATTTTCTTCGGTATGTTCGGAACCGCACGTAATAAAGTTATTTTTATAATATTTTTTAGATATTTAATTTTCGCGTAACAGGCGAACTTATCTATCAAAAACGTATCGCCGCTTGGGTCATCTCCAATCAGAAATGGAGGTTTACACGGGCAGCGACAGAGAATAAAAATCCGCGGAGTGTTCTTCCGCGGGAAAACATATTTGGCTAAAATAGTTCGGCATCAGGGGGTAATGATTCCAAACGAGCCAAAATGTATCTGGAATCTATCCCAGAATTTTTATCTCGTTTGTGCGATACCGCACATATACGTTTGAACGGTGGAAATTTGCGGGGAAAATGATGCGCGGCGCTGAGTTCATGCCGAGGTTGCCGTCGTCAGTGCATGCCGAAGAGGTTTTCTTACCGTATTGTTTCTGGAAAAACGTGATGGGATGTCTGCGCCTGGATCGGTAGGAATCGCGACAGTCAAAATGACGCACATCCATAGCATCCACGCGATCAGAATATCGCGGAGATCGGCGTAATAATGCACATGATCAGCAATGCCACCGCGATCAATACTCTTCCATGATGCATGGTCAATCCTTGGCATTCACGCCATGGTAGGAGAAAAAATTGGTGCTGGTATATTTCCCGACCGCCAGCCCCGGTAGTCCGCCTGGAGTGTCGTCATCGATTCATCCCGCCGGAGCGGGATTCATCCCGACAGCGCCCGAAGGGGAAATGATGGCGCCGTCCACTGCCATGATTTGCATCACGTCAGCAAAGACAGCCCAAAGATAGCGCATGCGACTCATCTTCTCCGTGCGCTGCATCACCTAGCATCGTAAAAATGAGAATTAAGCAACGACGCCATTCTTCCTTAGCACGTTGCCAGTATGCAACTTACGGACGCTCCAGCAAATCGGCGTAAGTATGCCGATGCGCGGCATAGCAACTGCACGCCGCCGCCTCTAAACCTGCCCGGTCCAGCACAATGAGACTTCCCCGTTGATATTCAATCAGGCCCGCTCGTTGCAAGGCAGACGCCGCAGTGGTAATGCCCACGCGCCGTACACCTAGCATGTAGGCAAGAAATTCGTGCGTTACGTGTAAATGGTCGGAGCAGGCACGGTCTTGCGTCATCAACAGCCAACGCGCCAGACGCTGACCAATGAGATGAAAACGTAGGCAAGCGGCCGAGGTGGCCAACTGCACCATCAATACGTACATATAACGATGCAAACTGCCCTGCAATACCGGACTGACCAGCAGTTCGCGTTGGAACGATGCGATGTCTATACGCCAGGCTGTTCCGGCGCCTTGCACGAGCGAATGCAGCGGCGCCGTCGTGACACCGAGTACGGCCTGGATGCCCAACATGCCTTCGCGTCCTACCATGCCGACTTCCACACCGGAGCTTCCTTCGATCACGGCGACCAACGATATGAATCCTGCGGTAGGGAAATAAACATAGTCGGTAACTCCGCCAGCGTCGCTCAGGACTTGGGACAGCTCTAGAATTACCGGTTCGCTGAGCGCCAGCAGGCGATGGCGTTCCTTGTGGGGAAGCCGTTTAATCAGTTGATTGATATCAGTGGACAAGCAAGATGCTCCTTGATAGCGTCGCCTCCAGATTCGCGTCGAGAGCGTGAATCTGCTTGATCAGAAGGACGCCACCACGGTGGCAGCGCACTCAAGTATATGATTGCCTGGGGGAAACCACTGTGTGTCAACGCACATAGCATCGGTGCTGGGAAAGCAACAGCGGCAGACAAACAAAGTCTGCCCAGCTGGTGCTGCCAAACTGGCGTCAGCCTGCCTGTCTGGAGGGCAGCAAACGATCATATTCTTTCTTGACCACGGCATAGCATTCGCAGGTACGCAATTCCAAACCGGGCCTGTCAAGCACGGTGATGCGTCCACGCGCATAGCTGATCAAGCCGGCGCGCTGCAATTTGAGCGCCCCTTCGGTCACTCCTTCGCGGCGCACCCCAAGCATGTTGGCAATCAGCTCCTGCGTCATGACCAGCTCGTTGCTCGCCAGGCGATCAAGGCTTAGTAGTAACCAGCGGCACAACTGCTGGTCCAGAGAGTGATGCCGATTGCAAACAGCCGTTTGCGACATCTGCGTAATCAGCGCCTGGGTATAACGCAACAGCAAATGCAAGACCGGGCCGGCGCGATTGAATTCTTCCTTCATGCTCTGGCTGCGTAGACGAAATCCTTTTCCGGCGCTCTGCACCACGGCTCGACTGGAGGTCGACTCTCCGCCCATGAACAAAGAAATGCCTACGATGCCTTCGTTGCCGACGACCGCGATCTCTGCCGAAGCGCCGTCTTCCATGACGTACAGGAGGGAGACGATGGCCGTGGTAGGAAAGTAAACATAGCCAAGCGTACTGCCTGCTTCATATATGACTTGCCCCAAAGGCATTTCGATTGTTTCCAACTGTGGCAGCCAGCGCTGCAATTCGGCCTCCGGTAGTACGGCAAGTAGTTGATTTTTTTGTGCATCAAGCAGGGAAATCATCGTGTCGCTTCTCAAAAATTAAAGTCAGATGCCGAATAAGGCATGCAGGAAGTAGACATTCTTTCAGTATAGGCGCTCAAGAACTTTTTATATGTGCGGTATCGTACATACAATTCTGCACACTGAATGAGCCCATGAAATTTACCTGTTTCCGCTAACGCTTTAATGCGCATAAAAGATGCCACTATGACAATGCTATGACTTGATAGTTGATGAAGCAGTGGCGCCCCTTCCCGCTATGTTTCCGCGCTATATGGGGCACAGCAGACAACGTGACAGAGCACGATCTGGCGACAAAATCAGGTATGGCAAAGTCCAGGTGTAGAGACGTCGCCGACCATCTGGTGATTTCACGTGATGTGTTGTCCACGCTATGTGCTTTGACGCACAGAGCAAGCTCAAGGATGCCAATAGCATGAGCGAACAAAAACATCGATTGTCAATACGAATGCCAGCAAGTCAATACGATGCGATACCTCGCCCGAGGACCGGGCAAGACTATGTATGTCAACGCTATGGAGCGCAATATGAATAAAAGGAAGTACTTTCCGTCTGATGACGAAGAAGACCTGGATCTTCAAGACGAAACACGCCACAGCCAAAATCGCCTGCGTGAAGACGGTGAGGATTCACATGAGATGGGCAAAGATAAGGACTATCGCCTGCCTCGCGCCAAAGAGCACGGTGCTGGCAGAAACTATCCGTACAAAAAATAGCGTCGCCGCAAAGCAAATTGCGCAGCAGGGAGCACTAGACCGACGCCCGTCTGGATCCCGACCAGAAACCATGAAAATGCTGATTCAAGCCACTGTCTTTGTGGATAAAAGGCGCTCATATTCGCGCTTGACGACGCCGTAGCATTCGCAACTGCGCTGTTCCAGGCCATGCCTGTCCAGCACGGTGATGCGACCTCGGACGTACTTGATAACGCCCTCGTTTTGCAACTTGTGCGCGCTTTCTGTCACGGTTTCACGCCGTACGCCCAGCATATTGGCGATCAATTCCTGTGTAATTACCAGTTCATTGGCCTCCAGGCGATCCAGGCTCAACAACAGCCAACGACAAAGTTGCTGGGACAAAGTGTGGTGCCGGTTGCAGATGGCTGTCTGCGCCATCTGGGCAATTAGGGCCTGGGTGTAGCGCAAGAGTAATTGCAGGACTGGACCTGAACGGTAGAATTCGTCATTCAGAATTTTTTCGGGCATGCGAAAACCATGTCCGGCGCTCTGGACAACAGCGCGGCTGCAGGTTGATTCACCGCCAATGAACAAGGAGATACCGATGATTCCTTCGTTACCGACGACAGCGATTTCAGCTGTAGATCCGTTTTCCAGGACGTACAAGATGGAAACGATGGCAGAGGTAGGGAAATAGACGTATTCGAGCACACCGCCCGATTCGTACAATACCTGACCCAGCGGCATCTCGACCACTTCCAGTTGAGACCGCCATCGCTCCAGTTCTACCTCAGACAGTGCCGCTAGTAATTGATTTTTTTTAGCACCAATCCATGGAATCATTGAGTCGTTTTATGCAGGTTAATTAAAGGCCTGCCATAGAGTGTGGAGGTTTTTTTTCAGTGTATAGAAGCGAAGATGACTTGTATGTTCGATGTCTAACATATAAGGCCGATAGGAACGCAATAGCGCGTTTTCTGCGCATGGCAGGAGTTAATATCCGGGCGACATTAAAGTTATCCACGTAAAACCGTCATTTAATGGTACGCACGATTTCCTTTTATTCGACACGATCATATCGCCTGGTCTGAGCGCTTTTTACCGTACTCAGGCTGACTTTCGTGACACGTCGTCCGCCGCATTGGGTTGTTTGAAAAAATGCCAACGAGCTTACTGTCCGAACATGGAAACACAGTACGCCAGCGAACAGACCTGAGATTGACTAATGACTGAATATATGTCGTATGGATAGTCCCTTACGTCAATTAACCTCGCTTGGACTCCTCATCGTATTGACACACGACATTGACGACGATTAGAGAAAAATCATCAGTGACCTCACGACAGTTATATGAAAGGAATGCGGCATGTTACATAGCGTGAAAGATATGGAAAACGCCACGATCAGTGCGACCAATGGTCAGATCGGGCACGTGAAAGATATTTACTTTGACGATCAGGTCTGGGTCGCTCGCTACCTTGTAGTGAACACCGGCTTTTGGCTGACTGGCAGGATGGTATTAATTTCGCCAATTTCTCTAGGTAAGGCTGACTGGCAGGAAAAGACATTTCCGGCCATCATCACGAAAGAGCAAGTCGAGCATAGTCCAAGCATCAATACGGACAAGCCGATATCACGACAAAACGAAGAACAATATTTGGACTACTACGGTTATCCTTTTTATTGGGGGGGCGCCAGTATCTGGGGCGATGGACTTTTCCCCTATGCAATGGAACCTTACTATCCCGAATATGAAGCTGACCGTACCGTTCATCTACGGAAGACAGAGGCCTATTCACGCATTGAACAGATTCGTCGCAATGTCGATGACCCGCACTTGCGCAGTTGCAAAAACATCACCGGCTACAAACTGATAGCAAAGGACGGGGAAATTGGGCATGTCACCGACTTTCTCATTGACGAAAAGACTTGGGCCATCCACTACCTCATTGTAGAAACCAGTCATTGGTGGAGTGGTCACAAGGTACTCATCGCGCCAGAGTGGATCACCGGAGTGCACTGGCCGGACAAGACCGTTACAGTAGATCTGAGTCAGGATGCCGTGCGCATTTCTCCGAGCTATGACCCCAAGCAGGAATGGAACCGCGACGCAGACATAACTCTTTATCGGCACTACCACCGCAAGGGGTATGAGGCGTCTTCGATCACAAGCGAATAGTTCAGCAAACTACTGACGGTACTTCTCAGGAATTACCCACCCATTGCGACCTTCTTTTCCGGCGATCATTTTCAGATGCGTCGATGTGTAGCGCTTGCGCAGGAAAGTCTCCCGTTTCTTTCAAGAAGCTACTCGCCGCTTCAACGCAGACTTGATCGGCTGCGGCATGTCTGAGCCTCGTGATTGTGTTGCTAGCGCTACTCTCGTTACCGGTCTTCCTGCTGAAAACAGCACTGGTCCCTTCTATTTTTTCATTTAACCTACTTTTGGAAGACCGCATGGCATATCTACATCATTTACTGAGCGTCCAACCATTGCTGGCTTTATTTCTAACAATCGCACTTGGCTATGTAGTCGGGAAAATTAAGATTGGCAGTTTTGTTCTCGGCGGTATCGCAGGAACGCTACTGGTTGGTGTTCTCATTGGGCAAATCGGTATCAACATCGACGGCAACATCAAGGCAATTTTTTTCGCCCTCTTCATCTATGCAGTTGGTTTTCAAGGCGGCCCGCAATTTTTTCATGCAATCAACCGGCGCTCACTCAATCAATTAGCATCATCTTTCGTGATGTGTGGCGTAGGGCTATTGTGCGTCATTCTGGCGGCTTGGGGTTTCGATCTCGACAGAGGACTGGCAGCAGGACTGGCGGCCGGTGGTCTGACGCAGTCAGCGATTATCGGCACCGCCGGCGATGCAATAACACAGTTGGGGCTGACACCGGCCGTCACCAAGATAATGGAAACAAATATTGCAGTCGGCTATGCCGTCTGCTACATCTTTGGCTCAATTGGCCCCATCATCATGGTGAGCTGGTTCCTCCCGATGGTCATGAAATGGGATATCAGGCAGGAAGCGATCAAACTAGCCCAAACCATGTCAGGTGGAAATTCTGAGCTGGAGCCCGGCCAATTTAATGCCTTGTACGAAACAACGACGCGTGTCTACCTCATCATGGCTGGCAGCAAGGCATCCGGCAAAGCAGTGGCCGCGATCGACAACGATCTATCGGATGCAGCGGTGGAATCGATTTACCGCGACGATAAAATCATATCGTTGACGGATGATACGATCGTGCAAACCGGCGACAAGGTTGCGATTACAGGAAAAAAAGGACTCATTAAAGACGCAATCGACTATTTTGGACCTGAAACACTGGCCCCAGCTGGCATGCAAGTGATACTCGAAAATCGCGAAATAATTCTGACCAATCGCCGGTTAAGTGGTCGCCAGATTACCGACATACATGACACTACGCCCTCTAAAACTCGTCATGGCGTCTTTCTGATTGCAGTCAAACGGATGGGGTTGACACTGCCATTGCTAAGCAAACTGCCATTGAAAAGCGGTGACGAACTGCATTTCGTCGGAAGCCCGATTGATCTGGATCGGGTGCAATCGAAAATTGGTTACAAGATCAGCGCAGCTGCAGTCACCGATTTTATTTTCTTCGGCATTGGTATGACGATAGGTATTTTGATCGGCATGATCCAGTTTAGACTTTGGGGCATCCCAATTTCAATTGGCAGCGGCGGTGGTTGTTTACTCTCGGGTCTTTTCTTTGGCTGGTTACGCAGTGTTCACCCCCGATTCTCAGCCCTTCCCCTTGGCGCATCGACCTTTCTGCGAGACTTCGGTCTGGCCGTCTTCGTAGGTATTGTCGGTATTGGTGCTGGCCCGCAAGCACTGGTCGCCATTCAACAGCACGGAATATCACTGTTCTTACTCGGCGTAGGCGTGACGCTGATTCCACAGATCGTCACCTTTTTCTTTTCCTACTATGTGCTTCGCATCCAGAACCCGATTGAGGCGTTAGCCTGCGTCGCCGGTGGACGAAGCGCCAATCCGGCACTCGCGGCATTGCTTGAAAAGACAGGCAATGCCACTCCGGTTGTCGCCTTTACTGTCACATATGCCGTTGCGAATGTCTTCCTCACGCTTTGGGGGCCAGTCATCGTCGGTTTGATTACAAAGAACGCCGTTCCGTAACATTCCCTGTTGAAAGTAAATATGAACCAGCAAGACTTAGGACAATTCTCCAAGCTCAGCCCATTTGAGTTGAAGGACAAGCTAATCGATATTGCAACTTCCGACGGACAACGAATGATGTTGAATGCCGGCCGTGGAAATCCCAATTTTTTGGCACTACTTCCAAGATGGGCCTTCTTGTCACTGGGTGGCTTTGCGATGAAAGAAGCCGAACGTTCATACTCATATCTAGATAGCGGCTTTGGTGGTCTGCCTGAACGCGAAGGCATGGTTCAGCGTTTCGACGCCTACGCTCAACAGTGCGAAGAGTCGGACGGCATTCATTTTCTGCGCTCGGCAATTTCCTATGTCAAAGATCAGTTAGGGCTAAATAGAGATGACTTTTTGAGCGAGATGGTCGGCGCTTTTCTCGGCTGCACCTATCCAACACCACCAAGAATGCTGACACATACAGAAGAGATTGTGAAAGCGTATCTCAAGCAAGAGATGTTTGGCGCGTTACCAGGCAATGGCAATTTTTCAGTATTTGCGACCGAAGGCGGAACCGCCGCCATGACATACATCTTCCAAAGCTTACGCAATAACTTTTTGATTAAATCAAAAGATAAGATTGCCATCGCTACGCCCATATTTTCACCGTATCTGGAAATTCCGATCTTGGCAGAATATGACCTCGAAGTAGTCGACATTCGCATGGATGAGCACAACGACTGGCAACTGCCGGAGTCGGAAATTGCGAAATTGCTGGACCCCAACATTAAAATATTCTGCCTGGTCAACCCAAGCAACCCGCCATCCACGCGCTTGTCTGATGCGGTACTTAGCCAACTGGCCGCTTTTGTAGAAACTAAACGGCCGGATCTATTTATCATCAGCGATGATGTATACGGCACATTTACCGACAACTTTGTCTCTATATTTGCCAAATGCCCCTGCAATACACTATGCGTTTATTCATTTTCAAAGTATTTCGGTGCCACTGGATGGCGTCTGGGCACCATTGCATTACAGGACGACAACGTATTCGATACAGCACTGGCGGCATTGCCAGACCATGAAAAATCACAATTGGAGACGCGTTATTCATCGCTGACCAATGAACCTGAAAAATTGCGTTTCATCGATCGCCTGGTCGCCGACAGCCGCGCCGTAGCATTGAATCATACGGCCGGCTTGTCATCGCCTCAGCAATTACAAATGGCACTCTTCGCGCTCAATGCATTGATGGACAGGGAACATCGCTATAAGGATGCGGCAAAACAATTGATACGGCAACGATATCAGACGCTGTACCAAAACATCGGCGTGAGTGTTGTTCATCGCCGTTACGATGCCAACTACTACACGTTGATCGACTTGCAGGAAATAGGAGCAATTCTTTATGGAGATGAATTTGCAGACTGGTTTAGCAAAAGCGACCTCGGCGTCAGCTTCTTGTTTCGTCTTGCCGAGGAAACTGGAGTAGTACTGCTTCCGGGGAAGGGTTTTGAGGTGGTAAATACGTCTGCTCGTGTATCCCTTGCCAACCTCACTGATATTGAATACGCAGCCATTGGGAAATTCACACGCCACGTACTTGATGAATTATTTGAAGATTTCAAAACTCGCAAGGATGCCGTCTTACCGGGCGCACACTAATTAAAACATTTTGTAGTACATGAGCACTGCGTCGTCACTTCATCAGATCTTTGCGGATCTTTTGCAATTCACGACGACGCTTTGCAGTTGTCTCAGGATAACGCACGTGTAATCCTTCGAAGGTATCGAGGATGATTTGAGAAACGATTAGCCGGGCATTCTCTTTGTCATCCGCAGGAACGACATACCAAGGGCAATCGTTAGTGCTGGTTGCACCAAGACACTCTTCGTAGGCGTTCAGGTATTGTTTCCAAAATTTCCGTTCTACGATGTCGGCAACGCTGAATTTCCAGTTTTTCTCGGCGTCATCAATGCGAGCGAGAAAACGCTTGCGTTGCTCCTCCATTGACAAGTGAAGATAAAATTTCACGATTCGAGTACCGTTTCGGTGGAGATGTCGCTCCAAATTTAAGATCGAACAATATCGATCTTGCCACAGCCTATTATCGTCATGCGGTGCGTCGGGAATTCCTTCATGCAGAAGGATCTCCGGATGCACACGTACGATCAAAACCTCTTCATAGTAGGATCGGTTGAAGATACCGATATGACCGCGTTCAGGCAGATCCCGGGTGGTGCGCCATAAAAAATCGTGCTCCAATTCTGTCGGCGTCGGATGTTTAAAACTGAATACCTGACAACCTTGCGGGTTAATACCTGACATTACATGCCGGATTGCACCATCCTTTCCAGCGGCATCCATCGCTTGAAAAATCAGCAGAACGGCATATTGATTGGAGGCGTAGTGTTTATGCTGTTGCGAACTGAGGTGCGCAACGTGCGATTCCAGAAGTTTCTGGTACTCCTTTTTGGATCCATAAACAGGATCGACTTTTGTCGGCCGTTTTTTTAAATCGACCTGTTCCCCTTCTTGAACGCAAAAATCCTTTATCTGTATTCTCATCTTGCTCATTTTTTCTTCTCCTCGATGGATAGAAATACGCCTTAAAGGTTTAATGGCATCGAGGCAGGCATCGATCACAGCATGTCTGCACCACCTGCCGCCGCTGGACAGACTTCTGTTCCGGCACGGCCGGCAAGCATATCCTCGATCTGATCAAGCGAACCAATCACGGCGCGTTGACCGGTAGCGAGGACAAAAGCCCTCGCCGCCTCAACCTTCGGGCCCATCGAGCCCGCTGCAAAGTCTTTGCTGGCCAGCGCCTGCGGCGTCACTTTACCAATGGCGCGCTGTGTGGGCTGCCCCCAATCAATGTAGACCGCCGGCACATCGGTGGCGATGATAAGAATGTCCGCTTGCAGTTCGCGCGCCAGCAGGCTGCTGCACAAGTCCTTGTCAATCACAGCCTCCACGCCGTGCAAACCAGTTACGTCACCAGCACGCGCCACCGGTACGCCACCACCTCCGGCGGCGATGACGAGCGCGCCGTGTTCCAGTAACCAACGAATGGCCTGCAGGCCGAGCAAGCGCAACGGCAGAGGAGATGCAACGACACGGCGGAAAGCACCTCCATCTGCCGCCATATCCCATCCTTTATCCGCACTAATCCGTTCGGACTCCTCCTTTGTGTAGAGCGGCCCGATTGGCTTGCTGGGATGCCCGAAGGCGGGATCCTGCGGATCGACCTCCACGCGTGTGATCAAGGTTGTCACCGTACGCGTGACAGGCAACAGATTGGAAAGCTCCTGTTCGAGCAGATAGCCAATCATGCCATCAGTCTGCGCCCCCAATACGTCTAGCGGATACGCGTCTGCATGCAAGTAGGCTGCCGATTGCAGCGCCAACAACCCCACTTGCGGCCCGTTACCGTGCGTAAGCACCAAGTCGTGTTGTGTGGCCACACGTGCCAGCTGCACGGCTGCACGACGGATGTTGTCCAATTGATTATCGGCCGTGGGCGGCTGGTCACGGCGCAGCAACGCGTTACCGCCCAGAGCAACGACTACTTTCATGACCGTGCTCCTGAAGAAGTCAACCTAACGTCGCCACCAGCACTGCCACGCACCGAAACGACCGTACCGAGATTGACCGGAGAGGCCTGGCTCCCTGTTCGGCGTTCTCTCATCGTGAACCCCTTTGTCAAATTATCGTGCCTGGGAGATAGAGACATGGTGTGCACCGATTGCGTATGGATGCAGCCTGCCCGCTATCGCCATCGCTTACATTACTGATGCCATCGCGGCTACTGTCCGACTTAATTGAATAATGAGTCTGATCCATTGAATCTGAAGACGCTGTTCGTTGCCGCACATAGAGACTGTTGCTACTAGTATCGCCATCTGCCGCAGCACTACATCCTGTTAAACAAAAGACTAGCAATACTGGCGCCATTTGTCCTTGGCGGATTCACCCCGATCACGATTTGTCATTGCGCTAACGTCATTTCTTCAAGCGATCAGGTTACCGGACCTTTCAAGCTAGCCCACCAACTCGAAAAGGATCATCCGATATTCCAACAAACCTCCCTGACTCAGCAAGCCGGGCCAATGACTCACGGTGCATCCGGTTGCCGGTCGGGATGGGCGGCCAGGAAGGCCGGCAAGGATTCGCAGTGGTCCGCTACGCGGACGATATTGGGAAATGGCGATAAATCGACTTCAAAGCGACGCGCATTGTAGACCTGAGGAACCAAGCAACAATCGGCCACTCCCGGTAGATCGCCGTGACAGCACAAACCTGTTTCTGGCAATTGCAGTCGTATTTCCAGCGTGCGGAAACCTTCGCTGATCCAATGTCGATACCAGTGTTGCACTTCAGGTTTATCGAGCTTCAAGGATAGTTTGAGGTAGTCCAGAATCCGCAGATTATTGACTGGGTGTATCTCGCAGGCAATCTGCAACGCCAGGGAACGCACGCGTGCGCGTCCCAACGGATCCTCGGGAAGCAGTCGGTGGCCACCGTACACTTCGTCGAGATACTCGATGATTGCTAGCGATTGCGTCATCACATGACCGCCCTCTTCCAGCGCCGGCACCAGCCCTTCAGGATTGACCTCGAGATAGCGCGCGCTGTGTTGTTGTCCACCATCTTGCAGTAAATGAACCGGGATGGTGTTGAACGCCAGGGCTTTGAGTTGCAGTGCAATTCGCACACGGTATGAGGCAGAACTGCGGAAATAGGAGTAAAGATTGAGCATGGCCGGGGTATCTCCAGCGATTTGGCTTTGATAGCGGTTACCGGTTACCGGTAACCGATGATTGATCATTGATGATTGATCATTGATTATTACGGCGTGAACCACGTACGACTGCCAGCAGCAAGAAGCCCGACAGCAGATACAAAACCATCACGACATATAGGCCGTTGGCCTGCGAGCCAGTGCGGTGGGTGATCCATGCCATCAGATAGGGAATGACCGAAGGCCCCAGCGCGCCAAGACTGCTGACTAACGCGATACCTCCGGCGGCGGTCTTTTTGGACAGATATTCGCTAACGGTCGTAAAGAACAACGGCGTCTGCGACAATTTTCCGACCGACATGACGCAGAGTCCCACCAACGACCACGCCAGATTGCCCAGGGAAAAAATGGTTATGAGGATGCCCACAGCCCCCAGACCGGACGAGATGAAAAAATGCCAGCGCCGTTCTACCCTGCGGTCCGAGCTGCGGCCAAGCATGATCATGCCGACGATACCGAAGGCGGAAGGAATGGTGGTCAGCAGGCCAATGGTCAATACATCCGGAACACCCCAGCTCTTGATCAGCATCGGTGTCCAGAAGTTCATGCCATAGGTCGCCCCAAGGAACATGAAATAGATGATGGCCAGCAGATATATCTTGGGATCGCGCAGCAGTGATTTGTATGACTTGTCGTGGCGGGCTGCGGCCACGCCGTGCTGGTCATTGTCGAGGTGTCGCCGCAACGCACTTTTTTCAGCGGCAGAGAGCCAGGGAGCATCTTCCGGCTTGTCCTTCAACACCACGTAGACGATCACTCCCAGCACGGTCGCGGGCAACCCCTGACTGACGAACAACCATTGCCAGCCCTGATGATGCAGGAAGCCGTCCATGTACTTGAGCGTCGCGCCAGAGAGCGGGCCCGCGACCAGTTGCGCAATCGCTGTCCCGGTCATGAAGATCGAGATCATCCGCGCACGCTTGGCGGCCGGAAACCAATAGGTAAGGTACAGGATGATGCCGGGGAAGAAACCAGCTTCGAATACGCCCAGCAAGAAACGCAGCGTATAAAACTGCCAGGGGCTCTGTACATAGATCATGGCCGAAGCCAGTAGTCCCCAACAGAACATGATGCGCAACAAGGTCTTTCGCGCACCAATTTTCTCGAGCAACAAATTGCTCGGCACTTCAAACATGAAATAACCGACGAAAAACACGCCGGCACCGAAAGCAAAGGCTTCATTGCTGAATGCCAGTGTTTGCTGCATCTGCAGTTGTGCGAAGCCGATATTGATGCGGTCCAGAAACGCAACCACGTAACATAAAGTCAGCAAGGGCAGAATCCGCCAGGCCACCTTGGAAAAGATGGCTTCATCAGTGCCGCTGAAGGTGGACGGTTGGTCCGTCAATTGGGCAATACTCAAAATCTGTCTCCTCTTTATGATTTTTATTCTTCAATTGCCAGCGGCGCTGTCTAGCGCTGGCGAGCTGGCAGCACCGTCGCGCTGCACTCGCCAAAACCAATCCGCGCCGCGCCGGGCTGTTCGCACCAGCCGCGCAAGACGATCGTGTCGCCATCCGCCAACCAGCTCCGTTGTTCGCCGTCCGGTAATGTGACCGGATGCTTGCCGCCGGCGGTCAGTTCGATCAGTGCCGCCGCTTCCGTCGCAGCAGGTCCGGACAAGGTGCCGGTTCCCAGCAGGTCGCCGGTCTGCAGGTTGCAGCCGTTGACGGTGTGGTGTGCCACCATTTGCGCCAGCGTCCAGTAAGCATGGCGATAATTGGTACAGCAAATACGCACAGCAGCTTCACCGCGTTCACGCATGCGTGTGGTTTGCAACAGCACCTCCAGCATCAGGTTAATGGCACCAGCGGCGCGGTTGTCGGCGCCATCCAGATAGGCCAGCGCTTGCGGATCGGCGCTGTCGCGCGCAGGTGGTGCCAGGCGATAGGGAGCCATCGCCTCCATCGTCACAATCCAGGGAGAAACCGAACTGGCGAAGCTCTTGGAAAGAAAAGGTCCGAGCGGCTGATATTCCCAGGACTGGATATCCCGCGCAGACCAGTCGTTGAGTAGCGACAGTCCGAAAACATGCGACTCGGCGTCGTCGATGGCAATGGCCTCGCCCCAGGTGTTTCCCACGCCAATATATGCCCCCAATTCCAGTTCGATATCGAGGCGTTGTGTCGCCTGCATCACCGGCGCGCTGGCACCGGCAGGCAGGATTTGCCCAACCGGACGCCGAAAGTTCTGGCCGGATACGATAATGCTGGAGGCACGTCCGTGGTAGCCAATTGGAATCCACTTGTAGTTAGGCAACAACGGCGCATCGGGCCGGAACAGCTTGCCGATGTTGGTGGCATGGTGGATCGAGGTATAGAAGTCGGTATAGTCGCCGATCTTTGCCGGCACACGATATTCCACATCGGCCTGCGCGACCAGGCAGGCGGCCAGTGCAGCTTGCACCGCCGCACCTTCGCGCAGGCTGCGCGATAAAGTCAGGCGCAGCGCGGAAAGTGCCGTCAGCCCACACGCCATCACGGCATTGAGCGCATCACTGGCAGCCGCGTGCAAGACAGCATTGACCTCATCAGCAGCGCTATAGACGCCACTCGCGCCAAGCGCGGCCAGATCAAGCACCTGATCACCGATGGCCACGCCACAACGCCAGGCTTCACCGCTTTGAGGACGGCGAAAAACGGCGAATGGCAAATTCTGAATCGGAAAGTCGCCCCCTTCCAGGTTGGCGGATGCGAGCCAACTGCGCAATGCTGGATCGTGCGTTTCATTGAGTTTCAAGAAGATTTCCTTATGTCATCGGTGGACTATAGCCACCTGTTGCAACCAGCAATTGCGCGTTGAGCGATGCTCAAGATTTTCCGTGCCGGGCACAGACAGCTGATGAGGTGAGTTGATAAGACAAATGCCCTTACCTCAATACTGCTGGCTCCCATGAATTAAAACCGTTTTCGATTTATCATTCCAACAGTTTTTTCAAATCGATTTATAGGATTATCTTATGGATGTAACGCTCAGGCAGCTACGTGCCTTTGTCGCTGTGGCACAAACCGGCGGTTTCACACGGGCGGCGGAATCCTTGCACATTACGCAATCGGCGCTGAGTGGACTCATCAAGGAGTTGGAAAGCCAGCTTGGCTTGCGGTTGATTGATCGCAGCACGCGCCGCGTTTACCTGTCGGAGCTGGGAACCGAATTCCATGCGGTCGCTGTGCGGATTCTGCGCGACCTTGATATCGCACTGGAAAATCTCGACAACATCAAGCGCCTGCGCCGTGGCCTAGTACGCATTGCCGCACCGCAACTTATGGCCAGCACGGTGTTGCCATCCGCACTGGCAGAGTTTCGCCGGATACATCCGGATGTCGAGATTCATTTGCAGGACTGTGCAGTTGAGAATGTGATCAGTGATGTACTGAGCGGCGAAGTCGACATCGGCATCGGGCCGCAACGCGATCCGGTCGCCGGGCTGGCGGTCGATCCGCTGTTCGAACTGCCCTTCATGGTGGTGTTCCCGGCTGGTCATGCGTTGGAGGCATGCGCTAACATCGGCTGGCAAGACTTGGCCGCCTATCCGCTCATCACACTGGAAGGTCAATTCACCGACCAGCTCAGTCGCGAGGTGCTGGCTTCTCACTCTGCCATGGCAATCCAGCCGGCCCATCAGGTCGCCTTCATGAGTACGGCCTTAAGCATGGTGCATTCCGGACTAGGCATCACCGTCTGCATGCCGTACGCACGTTCATTGGTCGACTTGTATGGCTTGCGGCTGAGACCTCTGAGCAGCCCGCAAATCCTTCGCCGCTTTTTTGTCTATTCACGCCAACATGTCAGCCTGCCACCGGCCGCCCAGGCATTCGTGCAGTACCTGCACAGTTATGTGGAGCAGCGCGAATGGGACTGATCATGGTCGAAGGTGGCCAACTCCTGAAACGCTGCAGATCGGTCTATTTTTTTTGCGTCGTCGTTCCTTCGCTTCCCGATGCACGTTGTTGCGCTGGTCCATCGTTTCTGGCAAGGCTATGGGCGGTGTTGATAAGTGCCAGATGGGAAAATGCCTGGGGAAAGTTTCCCAGCTGACGTTTTGCAAGCGGATCGTACTCTTCTGCCAACAGGCCCACGTCGTTGCGATAGGAAAGAAGCTGCTTGAACAGCGCATTGGCATCATCGATACGGCCTTGCAGGACATAGTTGTCCACCAGCCAGAAACTGCATGCCAAGAATGCCCCTTCACCGGGAGCCAGGCCATCGATTGCGGTATTGGTGTCATAACGCATGACGAGGCCGTTTCGCAACAAGCGCCCTTCAATTGCTGCAATTGTGGACTTGATACGTTCATCCTCTGGCGGCAGAAACCCTACCACGGCAAGTAGCAGCAGGCTGGCATCGAGAGCAGAGTCGCCATAAGATTGCACGAAGGTTTGTTGCTCCTTGTCGTATCCGTGTTCGCAGACCTGCGCATGAATCTTGTCCCGGACAGCGGACCAATGCGCCACAGGGCCGTCCAAACCATATTCTTTAGCAGAGCGCACTGCCCTGTCGAAAGCAACCCATGCCATTACTTTTGAATGCGTAAAGTGTCGACGGGCTCCGCGTATTTCCCATATACCCTCGTCGGGCTGGTCCCATATCGTTTCAAGATGAGCAATCAGCGCACATTCTAGCGCCCAGCTAGCGTCATTGGCTGCCAGGCCTGCTTTGCGTGCAACATACAATGTATCCACGACCTCCCCATAAACATCGAGTTGAACTTGAGATGCGGCTGCGTTCCCAATACGCACAGGAGAAGAATTCAAATAGCCGGGAAGCCAGGGAATTTCATATTCATCCAGGCGCCGCTCGCCGGCGACACCGTACATAATTTGAAGGTCTTCAGAACTGCCAGCAACCGCGCGCACCAACCACTCGCGCCACGCCCGCGCTTCATCGACGAAGCCAGTACTGAGCAGCGCATAGAGTGTGAATGTCGCATCGCGTAGCCAACAATATCGATAGTCCCAATTGCGCGCGCCGCCAATTTTTTCTGGAAGCGATGTCGTGGCAGCGGCAATAATTCCACCGGTCTCACAATGCGCGAGCGCTTTCAGCGTAATCAGAGATCGTTTGACCTCTTCTGTCAGGGTTGAAAATGACTTCAAAGGCAAAGCCCATTCCGACCAAAGTTTTTCGGTCTCACCCAATGATTTCTTCGCGTCTGGTGTTGATGGACATTCCCGAAACGATGGTGACCAGCTCAGTGTGAATGTGATCTCGTCGCCTGCGGCTATTGTGAATTCCCCTAGTGTACGAAAATCTTCTCCTCGCAAGCTCACGGCTGTATTCAAAACCAACCGATCAGGGCCGGCAGTAAAGTGATGAGTGCCGTCCTTTTGCATCTCTACCCACGGTTTAACACTGCCATAGTCGAAGCGAACAATGAGCTCCGTATGCATTTCTACGGAACCTCGTATTCCACGAACTATCCGGATAAGATTGGAAGCACCATCGTGCCGTGTCATAAAGTCAATCACGATGGCAACGCCTCCTGCTGTTTCAAACTGCGTTTGCAGAATTAACGTGTCGCCGAGATACTTACGTGTGATAGATGTCACCGTGGCGCTGGGGGCAATGAGCCAACGACCGTGCTCTGCGTTACCTAGCAAGGCAGAAAAGCAGGCGGGGCTGTCAAATCGTGGCATACCCATCCAATCGATTGATCCATCACGACCGACTAGCGCCACCGTCTCTTGGTTTCCAATCAACGCATAGTCTTCAATACGATTAGCCATAAAACCTCAAGTTATCGATTCGTCTTTGCGTGCCTTCTGGGATGATTCAAGGCTGCGCACACGTAGTTGCATCTGGACACAAAGTATTCTCCGTTGACAACCAGAGTATCAGGTGCTCGCCAATACGGCTTAATCACTTTAAAAACTTCCGCTATCGGCAAGGCGGTAGCCCTCGGCTTAGCTCGGGCCGGAGCCGACGTCATGATCAATTATGTGACTGGGCCGGAAGCAGCCGAGGATGTCGTCAAAGAGATTGAGCCAATGGGGCTCCGTGCAATCGCTATCAAGGCTGATGTCAATAATGAGGCGCAAGTCGAGGCGATGGTTTGCCCTGGCTATTGAGACTTTCGGTACGCTGCATATCGTGGTCTGCAATGCAGGTCTACAGCGAGATGCCAAATTTGATGAAATGACGTTAGCGCAATGGCAAACCGCGATCGGAGTGAATCTGACCGGTCAGTTCCTGTGCCGCCGGGCGGCCGTGCGAGAGTTCAAGCGGTGCGGCATCGACGAATCGCGGTCGGTAACCGTTGGGAAGAGCATTTGCATGCGTTCGCTACATCAGCAAATTACGCGGCATCTAAGGGTGGCGTAATGATGTTGATGCAAAGTCATTTGCTTTCCTTTACCAAGCAACTGCGGCGGAAGCGGCACGCCTACTGGAAGCCAAGCGCGGTGAAGTCAAAACCGGCGGGACGATCATGCTTGAGATCACCGCGCCCTTCAAAGGTGTTGCTTTGCACTCGCGCTAAAAGCTGATCCGCGCCCGCACGCTTAACACCCATAGCGAAGATGTCCCCGGATTCAACGATGGGTTCTTTATGTATTGCACATCCGGCGTCACTGCAAGGTTCGGCGTGACATGGAAACGGTAGAAGATTTCACTGGTGTACTGACTACGCAAGAAACTGAATGCTGGTCTGGTCCAACCCGTGCCGACGCCGAACAGGTCAGCGGGATGGTCGGTCGGACGCCAACCGGCACCAATCGAAACGGCACGATCGGAGACCCATCCTTGCGACCAGCCGGCACGAGTGAACCACATCAGATTGCTGCCATACCTATAGTTGGCGTTGAAAGCGACACCATAGGCACGCTGCATCGTGGGCGAGTCTTGCGGATCCCGGTACCAGCCAGTGAGGTGAATGTTGTCGCTATCCATCGCCGCACGCCCCTGGATTGGCACGCCGGAGCGCGCCAGTCCACTCAAGCCGGCTTCGAACATGTAGAAGCGTTCATTCTTGTTGATGAAGTCGCCTACCGTGCTGCCGGTGTCGTCGCTGTGATTGGTGAAGACGCCCGGCTTGAAATATAACCCGCTATCGGTCGGATATAAGGCCGCCACCATGCCGAATCCTCTAAGCGCGGAGGCAATGGTCGGACTGGTGGAAAACTGTTGACTCAGAAATTGCCGGTTGTCGTCAAAAAACGGATAGGCATCAATGAAATTGGGCGCGAATATTTTACCAATCGTGTACTGAAAACGATTGTTAAAAAGGTTCTGGCGAATGAATGCCTGCGAAATGCCCAGATCGAATTGTCCGTAAGTCGCCGCTGTCGGCACGATCGAACCGGTGCCCAGTCCAGCCTGCAACGGCGCCAGACGACTTCCGAGCGGACGCCGGTCTTCGAGGGCGACTTCGAAGGTCATGGCATCGGGCTGGTTGCGGTTGAAGAGCTCATAGGCAATGTTGAGCGTGAATTTGCTGCCCAACGAATTGTGCAGGTCGATATTCGAATTTGAGTAATGTTGCCCGAGCAGTTGAAACGAACCGCCGATGGCGAGGCCGTATTCTTCACGCAAACTGCGCTTCCAGGCAAACCATGGATCGAGCATGGTGGGCATCCGCAGAAAGGCGCGCCGCTCGCTCTCGTCCTCACCCAGATCGCCCGCAACGCCAAGCGTGCCATCCAGCAAGCTGGGGAAGTAAGGTTCGCCATCCTTGGCCTGCATATCTTGTACGACGCTGTTGCCGGAAGCTTCGACGGTTTGATCTTGTGCCGTCGCAGGCAGCGTGATTGTCGCTGCAAGGACGGCGAAAAATGAAATTGGCATCAACTTCGCCATGCCTTGCACCAGATAGGGATGATTGCCTGTCATGGCGTCAATCCTTCCAGACTGGTTTGTCGCTGCCTCTGACGACGACCAAGGGGTCACGCCAACGGCCTGGCGTCTTCGATAGTTTGACTTGCGGCGCCAGACGATGGATTTCGCCCCACGGTGTTTGGCGCACGATGGTTTCAGGAGCAATCATGGCCTGTTGCGGACCCGGCACAAAGTCTGTGGTGGCGTACATGCCCAGGCTTTGATACCACATGGCTGCGCGCGTCAGGCTGACCCGCACATGGTAGCTGCCGCCTTCCTTGGCGCGGCGGCGCAATGCGGCCAGGATGCCGGATGCGCCCAGATAGCCGGCGATATAGTCGTTAAGCACCAGCGTGGGCGGGAACGCCGGCAAGGCTCTGTTGTCCTCGGGCAAAGCATAACTGGGCGAAAACTCTGGCACACGATTGCCCCCTTCGGCCATGGTATAGCCGGAGACTGATACGCCTTCCATGTCGAATCCGGCGCGGTCTCGCCAAGGGCCATCCCAGCCGTAGCAACGCAAGGAAAGATAGATGATGCCGGGGCGCTTGGACGCGACTTCTTCGGCGCCAAAGCCGAGGCGTTCGACGGCACGTCCACTGAAACTTTCAATGAACACATCGGTATCCGGAACCAGCGCCGACAAGGCGGCATGATCTGCCCTTTGCTTGAGGTCGAGAAAGGTCGAACGCATACCGACATTGACGTCAGTAACGAGAATCTCGTGCTCAAACGATTGCGCCCGCGCGACGTGTAAAACGTTGGCACCATATTCCGCGAGCGTGCGCGCCGCACAGGTGCCGGCGATGACATGCGTCAATGACAGGACTTTGATTCCGGAGAGTGGTTGCGTCGGATTTTTGGTATAGGGAACCGGCGCGGAGTCGCCGATTTTGATAATTTCCACCAGCGGGACAGTCGATAGATATTTGCCTTCCGGATGTTGCAGCCATTCGCGAGAACTGCGATGAATCGCGCCGATCACTCTCTTGGCGCCCATGGCTTCATCCAGTTCGTTGGAGTCCCATCGTTTGATTGCATCGCCGATGGCTTTGCGTGTTGGTGCCGTGTTCAACAGTGTCAGCGCACGGTCTAGCAATTGCGGATACAGCCCCGTGATGGTAACGAGTTTGTCATCCTTGGTAGGAAACATTGCCAACGAGAGCGGATTGCCCAGGCCAAGCGGAGCCTGATACCAGCGACCATTGATGGTTGGTACGAACGAGAATCTGCTGGCCACCGGATCGTCCGCAGGAATGCGGCCGAATGCCATGCGTTGCTGCATTACCAGCGTGATCACCGGGTTGACGTTGTAGACGGATTCACGCAGATCGACCGTCAGATCCTGTTCTTGCCCGGTCCGATCTCGCCAGATGCTTGCTGCACCAACGCCTGCGCCCATGGCCGGAATGGCCATACAAGAAGCGATGCGGAAGTGACTGCGCAGAATGGGATCTTGTCCGGTAAAGGTGACTTTGCCGCCGGCATCGGTGGCAGTACCGCCGATGCCTTGCATGAACTCACTGAACGCCGAATTGATATTGAATTCTGTACTAGTGGACTGGGCCCATGCCGCACCAGGGAGCTGGGTGGCGATGGCGGTGCCAAGTGCCAATGCACCGGCATCTTTGAGAAATACTCTTCGATTGATGTCTGACACGAGTCCCCCGACTTAGAATGGAATGTGCGATCTGGTTGTCAATAGGTATTGACGCTCACGCGACCAAGGAGCAATTGAATTGCGCTTGACGTGAAATTTAGCAGTAGCGGCATTGGTGCGACGTGTAACTCCGGAATCAGAGCAATCCAGGCGTATTGAACGTCGACCTTTTCGAGGGGATGGAAACAAATCGTCAATCGGCACGGTGATGATTGATTGTTCGACGTTCTGCAAGATGGAACCCATCCCATTTCCCCAACACATAAACAGTATTGGTGTGTGCAAAACATCGCGGACTTGAAGGCAAACAGCGTTTTGGACGGGGGTTCGATTCCCCCCACCTCCACCAAATGTTGGCACGTTTACTCTTTCGAGAACGCGCCGCCATTTGAAGGGGGTGACCAGGTTTCGACAGAGCGGTCAGTCACCGGATATACATCACGTCAGGCGTCTGACGTAAATAGCGCAAATCGTTAATTGCAAATGAATCGCAATTTCTTGCTGTCGGCACCTAAAAACCGATAGCCGAGGAACCGGCCCCTTCGAAAGAAGGCTTGGGAACAGAACGGCCGGACGAACTCTGTCGTTTGCAGCGAGAGAAAATACCGTGCGAAAGCGAGAATTTCGGGCATTCTTATTATCGGTATCCGTAGAGGGTGCAACCTGTACAGTGGGGGCATTTTTAGATCATTATCGTGAGCCGCACTTGTCACGCTCAGGATTTTCCCTGCATGACGGAGCCGACTTCGGTTTTGCCATCGCCGACTAAAAATCCACCGTCACCGGCATTGGCTGCGCTCAGGACAATCATGGCAACGGCGACAATCAGGACGCAAATCAGGATCAAACGAGTGCGCAGTGAAGACAGCGTAGGATTTTCCTTTGAGATCAATCGTAATTCTCGGACCACCTGATCTGGACTCGATAGTGAACAGCCGAGCTGCCGCCGGAAACCAAGGCGTCGACAATCATCGAGACATTGCTTGAATTGCAATTATGCCTTATGACAAAAAGATGACTTGCCACGGACCGCACCAATGCGGTCAAAGCACTTACTTGTTGGTCTGATGTCACAAAAAAACGGCTGATGAAAAACTCCCATCAGCCGTTTCTTGCGACACACACCATCAGTGCATCAAAACTGTTCCCAATCACCATCATCACTCTTTGCCAACGCTGCGCCAACCAGCTTTTTGGCAGGTGCGACGGTCTTGCCCGGCATCTGCGCCGGCAGCGCCTGCGCCTTGGGGCTGATATTGATGCCGCGTGTCGGCAGCTCCCGTTTTGCGAGTGCTGCTTGCACTATCTGCATGCGCGCATCCATTTTGAAGATACTGACCGTTTGGGCCAGCTTTCCAGCCTGCTCCTGCAACGATTGGGCGGCAGCAGCGGCTTGCTCCACCAGAGCCGCATTCTGTTGCGTGGTTTCATCCATCTGGGCAATGGCTTGATTAATTTCACCCAGACCGGCGCTTTGCTCTTGCGTGGCCGAACTGATCTCGCCGACGATGTCGGTGACCCGCTTGACGCTGTTGACGACCTCATCCATGGTGCTACCAGCCTGCGCCACCAAGGCGCTGCCGGTATCGACCTGGGCTACCGAGTCATCGATCAAGACCTTGATTTCCTTGGCCGCCGCCGATGAACGTTGCGCCAGATTACGCACTTCCGAGGCCACCACGGCAAAGCCGCGTCCCTGCTCACCGGCGCGAGCCGCTTCAACAGCCGCATTCAAGGCCAGAATATTGGTCTGAAAAGCGATGCCGTCGATGACGCTAATAATGTCGACGATCTTGCGCGACGAGGCATTGATGGAACCCATGGTTGCCACCACGCGACCGACCACATGGCCGCCTTCGACCGCGACCTGAGAAGCAGACACGGCCAGTTGATTGGCCTGCTGGGCATTATCGGCATTCTGTTTCACGGTCGAGGTCAGTTGCTCCATGGCCGAAGCAGTTTCTTCCAGGGAACCGGCCTGCTGTTCAGTGCGGCTCGACAAATCCAAATTGCCACTGGCAATTTCGGCTGAAGCGGTATTGATGGCATCGGTGCCGGTCTTGACGTCGCTGACGATGTGCAACAGATTGCCATTCATGGTCTTGAGCGCGGCCAGCAGTTTGCCGGTTTCATCCTTGGATTCGACACGAATGTGCATGGTCAGATCACCTGCGGCAACCGCGTTGGCAGCATCTAGTGCGTGATTGAGCGGGCGCGTGATGCCGCGCGTGATGACAATGGCCAGCACGATGGCCATGGCGATGGCCAGGCAACCAACCAGGATCGATTCCGTCAGTCCGGTGGTGTAAGCCGCCTGTACCGCTGCGCCGGTGTCATTGATGGTCTTGCGTTGGGTGTCGAGCAAGGATTGCAGGGCCGCCAGATATTGGTCCGCAGAGGGCGTGAACTCACTGTCGAGCAGATGCTTGGCGTCGTCTGCGCGGCCTTCTTCCTTGGCCTTGTAGACGTCGTCGCGTGCCTTGACGAAACGCTTGCGCAATGTGGAGACGCTATCGAACACGGCACGTTCTTGCGGCGATGTAATCAACTCCGACACTTGACGCTGTTGTTCGGAAGAATTCTTCGATGCAGCTTCGTTCTCTGCGCTGAATTGTTTGATCAAATCGACATCGCCACTGCGGGCGGCCATCGAATGGCGGCGCACATTGCTGTAGATGGTTCTATACCAGTCGGATACCAGGCGTTCTTTGGCCAGCGGAATCTTCATCATCGCGTCCGCCTGGTCGGCAACTGACCTCAGTTGTAATGCGCCAATGACAACCATGGCGATGACAAACAGCGTCAACAGGCCGAACGACAAGCCCAGGCGTTTGCCTATCGGTAAATTTTTCAACACGTTGATACTCCCCAGAAAATAGTAATGTAATTGCCCAGCCGAGTAGCCAGCTGGCATAAAAAAAGCGGCTCGCGCCGTAATGCCGTTCAGTTAAGAAAATGCTTATGTGGTTTTCTTGGTTTTCTTGGTTTTCTTGGTTTTCTTGGTTGCTGATGATTGGTTCTCTTCGGACGACCTAGCCGGGGGCGGCCCGGCAGCCGCTCACTTTCTTTGGTCTCGCCCAAAGATAAGTAAGCAAAGAAAGGCGACCGCTACTACATCGCCCCTGCGGGGTTCCCGGCGCTGCGGCG
>JAMFSU010000125.1 GCA_026225475.1 Duganella sp. | reverse complement strand
TTGCAGAAAAGTCCGAGAGGGAAGCCAAAGCCTTGCTTGCCTACGCCAGCGCCCACGAAGACGCGATCGCGAAATACTTTCCTTTGGCGCACTTTAAAAATCTTTTAGCCAAGTTCAAGACACGCCCCCAGCTTGCTCAGAAAATAATCAACAGCAATTGTCCAGGCATGGATCCAACGGACTATCTCAACAAGCAAGCGCCGAACTGCCCTTTGAAACACCCTATTTACGTGCCATCGGTAACATGGCTCATTTTTAGAGTCCCTGGACCGCTAATAGCACTACCAGACATTAACCTCGAATTTCAAAAACAGATTGACACGATTACTGCGCCCTATCAGGTGATCGATAACGCTGTTTTGGTGACTGCGTGGAATGCCCTTGCCGTTGATGATGTCGAGTTTATCGATCAGGCCGAGATTAAATGGGTACAGGCCTACTTTACTGCTGAAGACCAGCTCAACATGGTTCCCTTTGTCAGTGGCAATCAGCATGCCAGACAAGCCTTGGCGCGTAAATCTTTGGCTGGTGTGGAATTTTTCTCCGCTCAACAGCCTGGTAAAACCGAACGTGTCTATGCGCTGCGCAGTGAGGGACTGACCTATACCCTGACACGGGTAGACAAAACGCCAGAAAACTATTACCCATTTTTTCCTGACGATGTGCAATCTATCGATCAAATGAAATTAAAACTCCCAAAATTGAGGGGAGCATTGAAGACACAGGAGGAAAGTATTGTCCCGTTATTAAAACGGATTGCTGAAAAACATGGTGCAGATTTCCGCCGTCAGTTATATCAATATGGTTTTGAAAAAACGGGTTGGGAAACTATCACAGATATATTACTTTCATTCATCCCCTTTTATAGCTGCATTACCGCTGTCCGTGCCAGAAAAGAGAAAGAAGTTGTTATGTCGTGTGGCCTTGATGCTATTTCCCTACTGCCGTTAATTGGCAACTTCGCCAAAATTTCAATCTATCTCGGGAAAATATTCGGTAAAGGTATTCTTCTGGCGATGCGAGAGGCTGCCTTTGAAATGAATATGCGCAACATCCTGCAAGTGGTTCTGAGAAACGGTGGAAAAACGTTCGCGCAATATGCGGTTCTACCCACGTCTGAAGCAATCAGTCGGAGAGCCTTGGTATCACTAGGTGCTGCGGCATTACGCACGTTGGATCCCGGCATCGAACTGATTGCCAGCATCGGCCAGAGTTCTATCGGACAGGCCGTGCATTTGCTTAAATCAATGAGCAAGGGCGGCCGCAACATGGACAGCTTGCTGGCCCGACTTGAGGCTGCTGCGCAAACACTGCCGCAGTGGGTTGCTCAGGGTGACCTCGTGCGGGCAAGTCTGCCCGGTAGCCGCAGAAGGGTTTTAGTTGCCAGGCTCGCTGGTGATGACTATCTGGGACAACCGGTCTATGTGCAAATCAATCGGGAAACTGGCGCGTCCTTTGGACGCAAATATCAACTCTTGTCCAACAACATACTGGAAGCCATTCCTGTTGAAAAAGCGATTCATCTCCAAAACCTGCTTCAGCAAGGCTTGGGCGGGAAAGGCGCGGTGACGCAAGCACACATTTTGGCAGAGGATGTTGACCAGATTGACGCCAGCTTGCTGCGCCGATTACAGCAAGGTATCAGCGGTGGTGAAAATATGGAGACACTGGCTAAACGATTTAACGTCGCACTGGAGTGGCTGTCCCCCTATATTTTGAACAGCGGCCAATTGACCAATCTTGGTATGGACATTGTCGATCTGGCCGAGGCCGGTCTATCAACCGTTCGCCCTAAACCGCAACCATTCGACGTACCAGCCTCGTCCGTCAATGTGGGGCGCCGTCCAATCGTTTCATTGGAAACTCGTCGTTTGCAGGAAATTCTAGCCGATGAAAACGTCAAGCGAAGTTTCATTGTTGAGGATGGTCGTATTACGACGAGGGACGAAATCAACTACCTGTATGACATTGACCTCAACGTTTTCGTTGAACAAACCAAATTCAAATCCGGTTCCGGTTTTGTGTATGTCGCTGACGACCAGCGTGAAGGGCTCATCCGCATGACCATCGGAGAAGCGCAGGATCAATCATCATCAATCAGTTACGACCAGCGTAGCGCTGTACTCAAAGCGTTTGATATCGATCTGGATATTTCAGCGATTCTCAATAGAAAACTGACAATTCCCTCTCCCAAAACGCCTATACCCAAGAGAATCAGTTTTGTATGGGTTGGAAACCAACCCATCAATGACGCGCTGCTCACCATTTTGGAAGAAAATCTCCGCTTCGCCAATACCGCCGGCTTCAAGGTGTATTTTTATCTGTCAGAAAAATCCAAAGAATTAAATTATGCAAACCTGAAGAAGATTTTCTGTGATCCGGCGTTCTGCCTGCCCGCAATCGCTGAAAAAAATGAACTCAAAATTTTGGAAAAAACGGATTTTTACCAACGCTTTTCCACCAGCAGGAATTTTCACCAATATCAGGACGCGATTGACGGCAATGTCGGCATTGCCACCAATTTTGCCTCTGCTACCGACATACTAAGACTGGCACTGATCATGGAAAAAGGTGGGCTTTACCTGGATATTGACAGGCAGTTGCAACATGCATTTGGTACTTTTCAATTGGAAGCTGAAAACAATACCTTTTTGCTCTCCGAATTACTGTCGTCTTCATCCATGGATATGGACCATTCATTCAGCACTAGCTTCTTCGGTTCGCTATCGGGAAATACTGTTATTGACGATGTATTGCTCGAAATGGATCTGCGCTACCGTCAGAAGGAAAATCAGGATTTTTACAAAGTTGCATGTCCCGATCGACGCCAAATAAAAGAATTCGATGCTTATGCCAAGAAGCTGTCTTATCTTACCGGGCCCTCTGTTTTCAATACTGTATTGTTAAAGAAATTCCCTGCGCTCAACGAATACATTGCACTAACAAAGCTCCAAACCATCTGTTACCGGGCAAGCACAGCCCAGCTATTCATTCAGCTCGAGGAAAAAATCCCCTCCACCAGAGACATTGCCCCCCTGGCAGACTGCAGCAGTATCGGCAATCTGCATAGCTGGGAATATGACCGATAACGGCGACGTCCATCCACATGGACCAAGCCTTGCACCGGTGGCTCGCATGGGATCGACATTGCGTTGCGCTCAACTGCCAAGTGCTGTTGCATCTACATTCAGGGATGAGGGATTAGCTGTCCAGGCACGTTTTCTGCGATGTTCCTGCCAGCTATGCAGGTTACCAGTCCGGCTGCTTCCCGCCAGCGGCGTGATGTCTTGAGGGGTGGGTGTTTTTTCGATGAGCGCTTGCCTCAGCTTACTGGCCAGCGGCCTGTTGCATAGCACTTCCAGCTTGCTCATTTGCACGAATTCTTTGACGTTCGGGAATTTCTCGAGTAGCACCCGATTGAATACCTTGGGGCCGGTAAGAGCGGAGAGATCTCTGACATAGGTGAGCATGGCTCCCCTGTCGCTACGGTGCGGGCGCGCTATTTTGTAAAAATTGCGGTATTCCGGTAATTGGTAACGGCGTTCGATTTCTTCCAATATGTCATCGATAACGGTATTGCCGGGGTGGGTGCCAAAAAAGCTGGTGCCGAATTCAGGGTGCATGTCCAGCATCTGAGACTCAAGCAAATCCGAAAGTGCGAAACCATTGGTGTCGACTTTCAACTTGATCTTTCCAAAAGATTCGTCCAGTACGTCGTCAATGTCCATATAGATACCACCTTTGTCTTTCAGGATGGCCAGTCGCAAGATATCGGCTGCGGAAGCGAAGTTGGTGGCGATGCCGCCATTGCCATCGATGGCATCGCGATATTGTTGAAAGACCTTGCTGTTAGAAAATCCCTTGTAAAAATTGGTAGTTTCCAACACCTTGATTTCATTTTTTTCGAACAGCGATGGCAGGCAGTTGTACTCGCTGCAGAGGGCAGTTTTGATATTGGCGTAATTTAATTCACGCGATTGTTCAGAGAGATAGAAATAGACCTTGAAGCCGCTGGCATTGGCACGAACACAATTCTCTTTCAAAATCGCAATCAACTCATCGTTGAAGGCACGATTGCCGATCCACACATAGCTGATTCTCTTTGGAATGGCTTGCTTCAGCGGCAAGTGCGCTGGCGCTCTGTCCAATATCGCGGTGATATCCAGATCAATGTCGAGCGCCTTGAGGACGGCGCTGCGTCGGTCGTTACTGATGGTGCTTGCGCGGTCGCGTGCAGACGCCATGCTCAGCGGTGCTAGGCCTTCATTTTCGCTGTCAGGAAGATAGGCAAATTCGGAGGCGCCAAACTTGCGTTCGAAAAAGACATCGAGGTCAAGGTCATACAAATAGGCAATGCCGTCGTGGGAAGTGATCATGCCATCGTGCGCCATGAAGTTTTTTCTGATTTCCGCATCGGCCGTGATTCGTCGTGTTGTCGCATCTACTGCGGTGGCAGCGGGAAGCGGTGCGACGGCAGACGCCGAGCCAGATGCGATCGTCTCCGGCTGCACCGGCGAGAGCATGTGTTCTGTTGCGGGCGCGCCGTGTGCTGTGCGGGACTCTGCGCACTTGACCATTTCTTCGCCGCGTGCGGTCAGTTTGCCGGCGGCAGATAGATAGGGCCGCAGCCAATGCGGATTGAGTTCGTATTGGCGGGCGAGCGTCGTCAGGTCGGCGCCAGTTGTCAGATCTTGTTGCAGTCGCAGTAGCATGGCAGCATCCAGTTCGCCTATGTTGACAGCCCAGTTGCGAGCTTGTTCGAGCGCGCCTTTGCCGCCCAGACCTTGCACGAGAATATTCTGCAGGTGACGCGCCGTTTCCAGTGGGACCGGATCGAGCACGTTATCTTGCAAGAGCACGTACTTGCGTCCGAAGGGCTGGCCGCTGAGTGGATTGATCTGGACATACACAGGCCGGTCGCGATAGCGATCGCCTTCCAGCAGGGTGACTGGTATCTCTCTGTAGATACCCCGGCGGCGCGCCAGGATGTAGCCGATACGTGATGCCGGCACATGTGGCGGCGGCAGTTTCGTTTCGATTTCCCCAAGTATATTTTCCAGTCGCGGCAAGCTCGGCGCCATCACTTTCCCCAGTCGGATTGTTTGTCTGATGGGAATGGTGCCAAGGCTGGCGATGAGTTCGATACCGGGGTCGAGCGCGCGCAGTGTTGCCATTCCCAGCGTTGCCGCCGTGTGACGGTTGATGACTTCGGCCGCCGGTAAGGCTGCATAGCGTACAAACTCGTTTTCTCCCGGCTTCAAACTGGCGCGCAATACGTTGCCCAAGTTGACTTCGATGGCGGCATTGCGCATCGCCATCAGGCCGCCGGTCCCGAGTATTTCTCCCAGCTTGACCGACAGACTGGTAAGTTTTCCAATTAAGGGAAGTAGCGAAATCGTGTCCATGCCACAGGAAAACAGTGCTGCGCCTGTCTCGCCAGCGCTTACCGAAGTAATGCAGTTGTAAAAGGGGATGAGCGACAGCAGTAGGTCTTTGGTACTTTCCCAGTTGCTTGATTGAGAGCCATAGTCGTGCAGATGACGTGCAAAATCCTGACGATGTTTCTCGCTCATGTTCTCAAGCAGGCTGTGCATATCTTGTGCGGCATTTTTCAAGAACGGTTCCTGTCCGGTGATTTTCAGCACATAGTCGGCGTCTTCTATAGGCTCCGAAAAATAGGGCGCGTATTTTTCACGCATGGCGTCGACACGCTCAAGTGCGTAGCCAGAATTTTTCTTTTCCAAGGCATAAATGCGCTCGGAATCGCCAGGATTTCGGGCGGAAAAAAACTCGACTTGATCGCGCGGGTGGCGCACCAGATCGCCGGGCGAAGCCTGATTGGCATCACGACGCGCCCGCTTTTCATAGGACACGTTGAGCAATTGGGTTACCTGCGTCCATTTGACTTCTGCCTGATTCAGGAAATCCAGATCGTCGGTCGGCATGGTGTTATATGCCGCGGTCAATAGGGCGCGATCAATCACCTGAAAGGGATCTGCGATCGCGTCGACTTGCTCCTGGAATTTTTGGTCGATATTCGGCAGGCTCGCGACTTTTTCCAACACCGGCTTGGTTGACCGCCAATCGGGCAATAACACGACTTTCTTGCTTTCCCGCGCGCAGAAATGCTGCGCGTTACCGAAATAATCTGTCAGTCGTGTCCCTGGGCATTGCTCATGCATGATCTGCTGCGCCAGCGCCGAACGGCTTTGGAATTGTTGCAACAACTGGTTGAGGCGGGCCAAGGGGAATTGGCGACTGATCTGTATTTCATGATCGACAAAGTACGCGACCATTGCTTGTATTTCGATTTCACTGTCGGAAACGCCGGCGGCATTGCGCATTAATTCTGGATAGACTTGGGCATAACGCAGCCGTGCAGGCAACCTGAAAAAGGCCCACCAGATCGCTGGCGCTGCGGACTCTTGCAACTGTGCCAGCAATATCTTTCCTAATTGCCCTGCCTCTGCAAGGTCAATATGGCTAGCCAGTTCCGTGCTGTGAAGCAGGCGAAGGCCAGCGTGGATCTGGCCCCACTCAAAGGCGCTGAGTTTCAAGTTGGCCAACTGTTCTCGATCTGCATCTGCCAAGTCAGACTTGTTCTCCAGGTAGGCCATTATCGGGACTTCTTCGACCAGTACATGTCGAAATATCCAGGTCTTGAGTTTTTGGCTCAGGTTCCAGTGGCTAAATGTGGCTTGCAAAAGATAGTGGTGCAGATCAATGCTTCTGAATTGTATTTCCGTTGCGTTTTCTTGAATTTTGTTTTCGATTAACTCTTCAATAGGTAGACCGATGAGATTGAAAACAATCCAGTTGCGAATTATTTTTTTCTGTACCGGTAAGGAAAGCACTTCGCCGACATAGGCGCCATAACGGCCGCTGGCTTTCTGCAGATATCTGGCCAGTTTGGCATGTGAGCTGGCATCTTGAGCGGCAAAGTTGACGGCATTTTCGATCAGGGACGCTAGCCAATCAGTGTCATCGTTTGCAGGTGCCAGTAATTGCCTGCGCAGGAGTGCTGCGACTTGTTGGTTGGCCTCGTGCGATAACGTGCGCAGTTCCTCAGCCTCCTCCGACTTCGATTCCAGCATTGTCGTTCTGGCAGTGCTGGGTAGCTGGGTTGGCATGTCAGTGCCGCGATTGCTGGCAGCGTTTTCTCGGACAATTTCCATGGCTTTGTCGTCGGTGCGTACAGGAATGACCTTGCGCGGCAATGGCTGTAGATCGGAGCGGCGAAGATGAGGAGAGCGTACGTGCCTGGTCAGGCCTGCAGGTATGGACTCGGGTGCTGACGCCTGGCTATTCTGGCGAGGTGTGCCAGCGAATTCACTATCGTGAGTTGCGACACGGCTGCCCGCCACGCCGATTGCCTTGGATCTGGCTGCGCGTACATGCGGTGCAATCGTGCTCCATAGATACAAGGCAGTGACTGGATGTATTTTCTGCGGGCCGGCATAGGCAAGGCGGTCGGCACTTGCTTTCAGCTTTCTCGGGGTGGCTTGGTAGGCTTTAAAACGGGCCTCTTTATGTTTGTTTTGAAAGCGGCCCATGACGGCCGTATGTGCTGCTGCATGACTGGCTGCTTTGTCTGGGCGCATCGGTTGTTCTCCGTGGCGGCGAAGGTAAGGGGGGATCTTATTCTTATAAATGCCAATAATAATTCTGATATTTAGCGTGAATTAATTCGTCGACCGATGGATATTAATTGGATATATTTTTTGTAACTTTCAAAAAACAATTGTTCTTTTTTGGTTAAAAATTAATATCAATTTGTATATATTTATATATCTGTATCGAATTTATGTCGTTGTTGAGCCTTGGGTTGTATTGATTGTTGCGCATGACCGATATAAAGCGACCGTGGTTTGTCGCCGGACACGATTGCAAACTAGTTTGATCTGCGCTGAGCGCGCCGCCAGCAGCAGGCTGGGCCGCAGTGGCGATAGCCGGTTGATGCTGGCAACGAGACGAGGCAGGCGTGGAGGATTGATATCTCGTTTAATAAATGGCGCTAAAATCACCTCTTTATTCCAAATTGAATAATTATCGTCATGGATCGTTTGCAGGCAATGGAAGTGTTTGTCCGGGTGGCAGAACTGGGTAGTTTCAGCAAAGCGGCGCAGCAATTGGGTTTGCCGGCGGCGACCGTGACTAATGCCATACAGCAGTTGGAAAAACGTATTGGTGTGCGGCTGTTGCAGCGGACCACGCGCAAGGTGACGCTGACCGATGACGGCGTGGCTTATCTGGAGCGCTGTCAACGCCTGCTGGCGGAGTTTCAGGATGTCGAAAATCTGTTCGATCGCGAACATCCACAAGGCATGGTGCGGGTTGATTTACCGGAGCGCCTTGCCCACAAGACGGTGATTCCAGCGTTGCCGACATTTTTTTCCCGCTACCCGGATATGCGCGTCAGGCTCAATGCCAGTGATCGCTTTGTTGATCTGGTCGGCGAGGGCGTCGATTGTGTCGTGCGGGTGGGAGCATTGAGCGATTCCAGTCTGATTGCGCGGCAGGTTGGTGCGATGGAGCAGATCACGTGTGCCTCGGCTGACTATTTGGCGCGCCATGGCCGGCCACAGACTTTGGCCGATCTGCATCGGCATACGATGATCAATTTTTTCTCCAGCCGAACGGGCCGCGATTTACCCTGGGAATATATGCAAGGTGGTGAATTGAAATGCATGAAGTTGCCTGGCCAGGTGTCGGTCGCCAGTTCGGAAGCTTATCTGGCCTGTTGTCTGGCCGGTTTGGGTTTGGTGCAACTGCCACGCTCCGGTATTGAGCATCTGCTGCAGCAAGGCATCCTGGAAGAAGTCTTGCCGGACTTCAAACCGCCACCAATGCCGGTGGCGATTGTCTATTCGCACAACCGTCATCTGTCACCACGGGTGCGTGTATTCGTCGAATGGCTGGCGGAGATTTTACGTGGTTGAGGCCGGCAGCCTTCGTTGACGCTAGCTTGTAGCGCTTGCCGTCGAACTCGATTTGAGCAACACCACCAGCGCACCAGAGCCACCCTCGGCCGGCCGGGCTTGGCAAAACGCCATGACCTCTTCTTTTTGCGCCAGCCAGTTGCGCACTTTTTGTTTCAGCACCGGTTCCTTGTTGACCGAGCCATGACCTTTGCCATGGATGATGCGCACGCAGCGTTGCCCCTGACGGCGGGCCTGGCGCAGGAATTCGCCGAGTGCTTCGCGAGCCTGATCGCGGCGCAGTCCGTGTAAATCGAGCTGGCTTTGAATTACCCAGTGTCCACGGCGCAGTTTGCTCAGTACGTCGCTGCCCACGCCCGGCCGGGCGAAGCTGAGCGTTTCATCGCTGTCGAGTAAGGTATCGAAGGTGAATTCGTCAGACAGTGACTCCATCAACGCGGCCTGCTCATCAGCCAGATGTTGACGTGCAATCGGTAGCGGTGGCGGTGGCGTCAACACGGCCTTGTCCGATTGCCGCAACGGCGCCACCTGGCCGATGCTGTTGCGGAAAATATTGGCTTCGGCACGCAGTCGTTGTTCGTTTTCTCGGCGTTCACGTTCGGCGGCCAGGCGCGCTTCTTCTTGCGCCTTGAGATCCTTGCGCAGTGATTTGAGAGCGGAAAAATCCTTGATGGTCGCCATGATGGGATGGTCGGTGTGACGGGATAAAAAAAGCCCTCCGCGAAGGGAGGGCGGCGCTGTTGATTGTAGCGTATGCCAGCTTATTCGAGACCTTCCAGATAACGCTGGGCGTCAAGTGCTGCCATGCAGCCGGTTCCTGCGCTGGTGATCGCTTGCCGGTAGATATGATCCTGCACGTCGCCAGCGGCGAACACGCCATCGATGCTGGTGGCGGTGGCATTGCCTTCCAGACCGGTACGGGTCTTGAGGTAGCCATTGTGCATGTCGAGCTGGCCTTCAAAGATGCCGGTGTTGGGCTTGTGGCCGATAGCGATGAACAGGCCATGCACCGAGATCGACGTAATGCTATTGTCCTTGGTTGACTTGATATTGATGCTGGTCACACCACTTTCATCGCCGACCACTTCATCAAGCGTGCTGTGCCATTGAATCACGATCTTGCCCTCGGTGACCTTGTGCAGCAGGCGGTCAATCAGGATAGGCTCGGCGCGGAATTTGTCGCGGCGATGAATGATGGTGACCTTGCTGGCAATGTTGGACAGATACAGCGCTTCTTCCACCGCAGTATTGCCGCCGCCGATGACGGCCACTTCCTTGCCGCGATAGAAAAAGCCGTCGCAGGTGGCGCAAGCCGAGACGCCCTTGCCCATGAAGGCTTCCTCCGAAGGCAGACCCAGATATTGCGCCGAAGCACCGGTGGCGATGATCAGGGCGTCGCAGGTATATTCGCCGGAGTCACCGATCAGGCGCAATGGCCTTTCCGACAATTTGGTGGTGTGGATATGGTCAAAAATAATTTCCGTCTGGAAACGTTCGGCATGCTGCAGCAAGCGTTGCATCAGTTCCGGGCCTTGCACGCCGAGCGGGTCGCCGGGCCAGTTTTCGACGTCGGTGGTGGTCATCAATTGACCGCCTTGTTCCACCCCGGTGATCAGCACGGGATTGAGATTGGCGCGCGCAGCGTAGACTGCCGCGCTGTAGCCGGCGGGGCCGGAACCGAGAATCAAAACCTTGGCGTGTTTGGACTTGGTCATAAAATGCTCTTAATCTATTCGGTGAAATCGCGCAGCTGGCAGGTGCAGTTGGGCGAAAAAGAAGGCGCAATGACAATATGCAGGCGTTTTGCCCGGTTTCAATCAGCTAAGCGGCGATTGACAGCGTATTGCCTGCTATAGTGCGCTGCAAAACGCTTAAGATTATAGACGAACCGTGGTCGCCTTCCGATGGAATTACGCTATCCAATCGATAGGCTGGCAGAGGGGATTCGCAGTGTCAGGCGCAGTGCCAGGTTTCCCGGCGGGCAATCACCGTTACAATGTCGTCTTAATATGTGAATAGCACGTTGTGTCGTTGACAGCGTGCCAGTAGTTTGTTCAATCTAGATTTATGACCAAAACCAGTCAAGCCTATACCCGCAGTACCAAACCCGAAGCGCCGCCGTTGCCCAGCAGACTTGTGCGTTTGCTGGCCGAAGCTCGCTGGCTGGCGATGACGACGCTGCTGGTGTATCTGGCCCTTATTTTGCTGACCTATTCGCGTACCGATCCTGGTTGGTCGGTGGCCAATACGGTGCCGCACCTGCACAACTGGGGGGGGCGTATTGGTGCCTGGATGGCCGATCTGATGCTGTATATCTTTGGTATATCGGCTTGGTGGTGGTGTGTATTGCTGGCGCATACGATCTGGCGCAGCTACCGGCGCATGGCGGCGCGCTTTTTGATGGCGGCAGCCAAGGACAGCGAACCTGAACATCACCAGGAAGGCATGATACGGGCCATCGGTTTCGTGTTCTTGCTGGCCGGCAGTCTGGGCATCGAATACATGCGCATGTATTCGATGAAAGTGCCGATGCCACGTGCGCCCGGCGGCGTGCTCGGTGAAATGATCGGCAGCGCGGCGCAGGCTTCGCTCGGCTTTACCGGTGCGACCTTGCTGCTGTTGTTGTTGTTTGGTCTGGGCTTTAGCCTGTTTTTTCATGTCTCGTGGCTGGCCACGGTAGAGCGCATCGGCGCGGCGATTGAGAACGGTATTCTTGCCGTGCGCAATGTGTTGTCGGCGCGTCAGGATCGCAAGGTAGGCCACGTCGCCGCCGTCAAGCGCGATGAAGTCGTGGTGCAGGAACGTGCCAAGATCGTCGACGCACCGCCGATTCGCATTGAGCCGCAGGTGGTGGCGGTGCCTAAATCGGAACGGATCGAAAAGGAACGTCAGACCAGCCTGTTCCAGGACATCGATTCTGGCTTGCCGCCGCTGTCCTTGCTGGACGAAGCGCCACCGGCACAACAAACCGTTTCGGTGGAAACGCTGGAATTCACCAGCCGTCTGATTGAAAAGAAATTGTCTGACTTCGGTGTCGAAGTCAAAGTGGTCGCCGCCCATCCGGGCCCGGTGATTACGCGTTATGAAATTGAACCTGCCACTGGCGTCAAGGGCAGCCAGATTGTCAGCCTGGCACGTGATCTGGCGCGTTCCTTGTCGCTGACTTCGATCCGTGTAGTGGAAGTCATCCAGGGCAAGAATTATATGGGCCTGGAATTACCCAATCCCAAGCGGCAAATTGTGCGCTTGACCGAGATTCTTGGCTCCAAGGTCTATAACGACAGTCATTCCAGCCTGACCGTGGCGCTCGGCAAGGACATCGCTGGCAATCCGGTCGTCGCCGATCTGGCCAAGATGCCGCATTTACTGGTGGCCGGTACTACCGGTTCGGGTAAGTCGGTTGGTATCAATGCCACCATTCTGTCCTTGCTGTACAAGTCGACCCCGAAGCAGGTACGTTTGATCCTGATCGATCCGAAGATGCTGGAATTGTCGATCTATGAAGGCATTCCGCATTTGCTGGCGCCGGTCGTGACCGACATGCGTCAAGCCGGACACGCGCTGAATTGGGCCGTGGCCGAGATGGAGCGCCGATACAAACGCATGTCCAAACTGGGCGTGCGGAATCTGGCCGGCTACAACCAAAAAATAGCCGATGCCGACAAGCGTGGCGAAAAAATTCCCAACCCATTCAGTCTTACCCCGGATGCGCCAGAACCGCTGGAGCAACTGGAAACCATCGTCGTGATCATCGACGAATTGGCTGACCTGATGATGGTGGTAGGAAAGAAGGTCGAAGAATTGATCGCCCGCATTGCGCAAAAGGCGCGTGCAGCTGGTATTCACTTGATCCTGGCGACGCAGCGGCCATCGGTGGATGTTATCACCGGTCTGATCAAGGCCAATGTGCCGACGCGCATTGCGTTCCAGGTCAGCAGCAAGATCGACTCGCGCACGATTCTTGATCAAATGGGCGCCGAAGCGCTGCTGGGCATGGGCGACATGCTGTACATGCCACCCGGCACTGGTTTGCCGATCCGGGTGCATGGTGCCTTCGTTTCTGATGAAGAAGTGCATCGCGTGGTCGATCACCTGAAACAGCAAGGGGAACCGAATTACATCGAGGGAATCCTAGAAGGAGGCGTGGCTGAGGACGCCGATGGTGTTCTCGGTGGCGGCGCTGCTGGCGGCAATGAGGCCGACGAGCTGTACGATCAAGCCGTGGCGGTGGTGTTGAAGAACCGTCGCGCTTCGATTTCGCTGGTGCAGCGGCATTTGCGCATCGGCTATAACCGTGCCGCACGCCTGTTGGAACAAATGGAGCAAAGCGGCCTGGTGTCGACGATGCAATCAAACGGCAATCGCGAAATCCTGGTGCCGGCAGGAAATACCTCGGAATAATTCATGCAAAGAACAAACCTAGTGTCATCGGTAACAACAATCCCAGCGCGTGCGGGCAAATGGCAGGCCATCGTGTTGGCTGCCGGCTTGAGCGCGGCGCTGTTTTCTACTCAGGCGGCAGCCAGTGCACTCGAGCAGTTCAAGCAATTCGTGACGTCGACGCAATCGGCCAAGGGCGAGTTTACGCAACGGCTGGTCAAGGTTGAAAGCGGTGCCGTCAAGGTGTCCAATACGTCCAGCGGCACCTTTGTATTTGCCCGCCCTGGCAAGTTCATCTGGACTTACCTGAAGCCTTATGAACAAGTATTGCAGGCCGATGGCGACAAGCTGTTCATCTACGACAAGGATCTCAATCAGGTCAGCACCAAGAAGCTCGGCAATGCGCTCGGCTCATCGCCGGCGGCGATCCTGTTTGGCAGCAATGATCTGGAGCAGAACTTCACCCTGAAGGAAGCCGGTAGCAAGGACGGTATGGAATGGCTCGATGCCACACCCAAGAGCAAGGATACGTCGTTCGAGCACATCGGCATTGGCTTGAAGGATGGTGTGCCGCAGGCGATGGAGTTGCGCGATTCGTTTGGGCAGACTTCGCTGCTGTCGTTCACCCATTTTGAGAAGAACCCAGCACTGAAGGCCACCAGCTTCACGTTCATCGTGCCCAAGGGCGCCGACGTATTCAACAACTAATGATGTTCAGGTCGACAGTTTGAGCAGGTCGACCTTGTCCTTGGCATCCCGCCATTGCGCGTGATCGGGTAGCGGTGCCTGCACTTGGGTAATCGGCTTCCAGCCAGGATGCTTCGCCAGTTTGGCATTGAGTTCGCTGAAATGGCGCTGGTTGTCCGGCAAGTCGATATCATGGTAAATCGCCCCGACCGGGCATTCAGGTACGCACATCGAGCAATCGATGCAGCCATCCGGATCAATCACCAGAAAATTCGGCCCCTCGACAAAGCAATCCATCGGGCAGACGCTGACGCAGTCGGTGTATTTGCAGGCGATGCAGGAATCGGTAACGACAAAGGCCATAAGAAGTAACGCCTCAGGCGCGTGAACAAGTGAATAAAGCCGCCAACTGCAGAACCGTCGGCCGCCCAGATTCTAGCATTTGCGGCGATCGGCTGCCGAAGCGGGGGCTATCGGTTAGACTAGTGCTCCATTTTAATTAACGATGTTGACACCTGCATGAATTCTGCGCCGTTAGCCGAACGTCTCCGACCGCACTCCTTTGACGATGTCATCGGCCAGCCGCATTTGCTCGGCGCCGGTAAACCGTTGCGCGTTGCGTTCGAGTCGGGCGAACCGCATTCGATGATCCTGTGGGGCCCGCCGGGCGTGGGCAAGACCACCTTGGCGCGCATCATGGCTGATTCATTTCAGGCTGAATTCATTGCCTTGTCGGCAGTGTTGTCGGGCGTCAAGGATATCCGTGAAGCGGTGGAACGTGCACAGTTCGTGCGCGCCAATTCCGGCCGTCGCACGATCCTGTTTGTCGATGAAGTGCATCGTTTCAACAAGAGCCAACAAGATGCGTTTCTGCCGCATGTCGAAAGCGGCTTGTTCACTTTCATCGGTGCCACCACCGAAAATCCCTCGTTCGAAGTCAACAGTGCCTTGTTGTCGCGCGCGGCTGTTTATGTGTTGAAGTCGCTGACCGACGATGATCTGGCTGCATTGATTGATCGCGCTTGTCTGGAGCAACTCGATGGACTGACGTTTGCTGAGCAAGCCAAGCAAAGCCTGATTGCCAGTGCCGACGGCGATGGCCGCAAATTGCTCAATAATCTGGAAATCGTCGCCCGCGCGGCACACGCCAAAGGCATGAAAGAAGTCGATCCACCCTTGCTGGCCGAATGCCTGGGGGATGCGCTGCGCCGTTTCGACAAGGGCGGCGATGCGTTTTACGATCAGATTTCAGCATTGCATAAATCCGTGCGCGGCTCCAATCCGGATGGTGCCTTGTACTGGTTGGTGCGCATGCTAGATGGCGGTGCCGATCCACGCTATCTGTCGCGCCGGATTGTGCGCATGGCCTGGGAAGATATCGGCTTGGCCGATCCGCGCGCCATGCAGATTGCCAATGACGCCGCTGCAACATTTGAACGGCTAGGTTCGCCCGAGGGTGAGCTGGCGCTGGCGCAAGCGGTGATTTATCTGGCCGTCGCCGCCAAGAGCAATGCGGGCTATATGGCATACAACCAAGCACGCGCCTTTGTCACCAAGGACAAGTCGCGCGGCGTGCCGGAACATCTGCGCAATGCGCCGACCAAGCTGATGAAAGAACTCGGCTACGGCAAGCTGTATCGCTATGCCCATGATGAACCAGAGGCCTATGCCGCCGGGGAGACCTATTTGCCCGATGGTATGGCGGAGCCACACTGGTATGCGCCGACCCCGCGCGGTCTGGAAAGCAAGATTGCCGACAAGCTGGCGCACCTGCGCGCGCTGGATCACGCTGCGCGCAAGAACAACAAGTAACTCAGGTGACCGTTCAGTTGGCTGAAGCAGAATCCTGCGATTTGTGCCAGATGGCGAACGTCCCGCTCATGGCACCCATGGCATTGATCACGGCTTGATAGGTGGTGTCGTTGTCGTAACCCGGCAATTGCGTCTTGAAGTGTTCTATCAAGGCCTCCAGGCCCGGCGTGTCATTGGCAATGCGCATGCCGCCAGTCGTGGTGAGGAGTTGCCAGGTTGGCATGGGCAGCAGATTGTCATCAATGACAATGATGATGCGCTCGATATCGCGCCAGGCGACGCTGTCTTGTTCGATACCACCACGCAAGGTTTTAATTGTCGTGGCATCAAATTCGACTGTCAGCGGCCGGCTTTTTGCCGCGGCCTGCTGGGCTGGGCGCAGTGCCGCCGGCGCGGGCATATTGGCAATTTTCCAGCGGTTAGGCTCTGGTTGCGGAAACAGGCGCTGTTTGACACGTTGGCCAAAAGCGAACATGGCCCCAAAACTGAGCCCGGTCAGCGCGCCGTAGCCGATACTGGAGCCGTTGATCGCAAATTTGGTGCCGGCCCAGATGGCGCAGCTCAGCGCCAGCGCGAAGCCGACCAGATAAGGGACGAGCAGAGGTTTTGCAGGCGTTTCAGACATGGCAGCAGGGTGTGGTGAGATTGCCGGCAATGGTAACCCAGGTGCACTAAGCTGGCTATTTTTGCCGCAATCCAACGCTTGGGCGCGAGTACCGTCAATGTCCTTGGTACAATCTGGGTCTTTATTTGATATTGCACCTTTTCTTTTTGGCATTCCATGATCGACATCCAACTTCTTCGTAAAAACATCGACAATGTCGCGGCCCGCCTGGCGGCGCGCAAATTCCAGCTCGATGTAGCCGGGTTCAATGCGCTGGAAGCCGAGCGCAAGCAAATCCAGACCCGCACCGAAGAGCTGCAGGGCAAGCGCAACAGTTTGTCCAAGCAAATCGGCATGCTCAAGGGCAAGGGGGAAGACGCTTCGGCCGTGATGGCAGACGTGGCCGGCATCGGCGATGAACTCAAGGCTTCCGCTACGCGCCTGGAAGAGGTCCAAGGACAGTTGAATGACTTTCTGCTGACGCTGCCCAATCTGCCGCATGAATCGGTACCGCCCGGTAACGACGAATCCGGCAATGTCGAATTGCGTAAGGTGGGCACGCCGCGCAGTTTCGATTTCGAGATCAAGGATCACGTCGATGTCGGTGCTGCATTGGGATTGGATTTCGATGTCGCCACCAAGCTGACCGGTTCGCGCTTTGCCGTCATGAAAGGCGGCATTGCCCATCTGCATCGCGCACTGGCGCAGTTCATGCTCGACACGCATACTTTGGAGCACGGCTATACCGAGTACTACACGCCGTATATTGTGAACGCCGACTCGCTGCGCGGCACCGGGCAATTGCCGAAGTTTGAAGCCGATCTGTTTGCCGCCAAGAAGGGCGGTCAGGAAGGCGACAGCAGCGACAATGCCTCCCTGTACCTGATTCCGACCGCCGAAGTGCCATTGACCAACCTGGTGCGCGATGAGATCGTCGCCGGTGACAGCTTGCCGCTGAAGATGACGGCGCACTCACCTTGCTTCCGTTCCGAAGCCGGCAGTTATGGTCGTGACACGCGCGGCATGATTCGCCAGCATCAGTTCGACAAGGTGGAAATGGTGCAGATTGTGCATCCTGAAAAATCGTATGAAGCGCTCGACGACATGCTCGGTCACGCTGAAAACATTCTCAAGAAGCTGGGCCTGCCTTATCGCGTGATCACCTTGTGTACTGGTGACATGGGTTTTGGCGCGGCCAAGACTTACGATATCGAAGTCTGGCTGCCGGCACAAAACACCTACCGTGAAATTTCCTCGGTATCGAATTGCGAAGCCTTCCAGGCGCGGCGCATGCAAGCGCGTTTCCGCAATCCCCAAGGCAAGCCGGAACTGGTGCATACGCTCAATGGTTCAGGCCTGGCGGTGGGGCGCACCTTGGTGGCACTACTGGAAAACGGTCAGCAGGCCGATGGCAGTGTGGTGATTCCAGAGGTGCTGCGTCCTTATATGAGGGGTCTGGAAAAGCTGTCTCCGCAGTAAATTTGCCACTGGTAAACGACAATGGCTGACACGGTGTGTCAGCCATTTTTTTTGCTGGCGCTTGGGAACGGTTACATCGCCCAAGAAAAAGTGGCTGGAATACGACGCTCAATGAACAGGCTGTTGCCGGGCGTCTTCTTGGCTTGCTTCTTGGCCTTGGTGGCTGCCGAGGCGATCTGGTGTGGCGAGGAATATTGCGACGGTTCGATCTTGACCGCGCCCAGCGACAGGCTGACCAGCGGATGCAGCACCCGGTTACCCTGTCGGTCTTCGCTGTAATAACCGCCGCGTTCCTTATCCTCGTTATAGTAAAAGCTCTGCGAGGCGATACTAAAGGCATCCAGCATGGTCTTGCAACGGGTTTCCCAATCCTCGCTCTGGAACATGATCAGGAAATCATCGCCGCCGATATGGCCGATGAAGTCGAGTTGCGGGTCGCAGTGTTCGCTGAGGACCCGCCCGGTCAACTGGATCATGTCATCGCCTTTACGATAGCCATAGACATCGTTGAACGGCTTGAACTGATCGAGGTCGCAATAGCAGATGCAGAACTCGACACCACTTTGCAGCAGGAACTCGATGTGCTCGTTGATCGGCACATTGCCAGGCAACTGCGTTAGCGGATTGGCGTAGCGCGCTGCTTCGATCTGCATTTGCGTGATTTCGCGCAACAGGTCGTGACCAGTGCCCATGCCAACGTACTGGCCTTGATCCACAATGATGAAACCGTTCGACAAGTGGTGCGATTCGGCCTGCACTAGCACATGGCTGAGGTCTTGCAGGCTGGTGTCCTGCTCGGTCAGCAGCGGATTGGGGTCCATGAAGAAGGTGCAGGATTTCTTGCCGTACAGTTCGCGGCCATACAAACGGGCGAAGCGCTCAACCATGCTGTAGCGATTGATCAGGCCGATCGGCAAGCCGTTGCTGACGACCGGCAGCGCCTGCAGTTGCGGATCGTTGACGAACAGATCGTAGACTTCATCATTGGAGATGTCCGGCGTGACATAGCGGCTTTCGCGCAAGAGCTTGAAGACGGTGGTGCTTTTCTTGCCGGGACCGTATTTTTGCGCCGCTAGTGGCACTTTGTCACGCCGTAGGGTTTTGCTGATATCGTCGGCTACCTCTGTTTTGGGGTCGGCTTGCGGACGGGCAATGTGATAACCCTGGCCGCAGGCGATGCCGAGGTCGCGGATGGTGAGCAGTTCGGCCTGGGTTTCGATGCCTTCGGCGATGACGATAGAGCCTGATTTTTCAGCGATTTCCTGTATCGAGCGCACGAACTGCAATTTCATCGGATCGTTGCTGATGCCCTGGATGAAGTGCATGTCGATCTTGACATATTCTGGCTGTAACTCCGACCACAGACGCAGGCTGGAAAAACCTTCGCCCAGATCGTCAATGGCAATCTGGAAACCCATTTCGCGGTAATGCATGGCGGCATTGCGCAGCAATTGATAATCGTAGGTTGGTTCGTTTTCGGTCAGTTCGATGATGATGCGTTGCGGATTGATGCCGAGCTTTTCCAGATGGCGTAGGGTTTCACCCTGAATTGCTTCGGGCTGCACCAATGCGCCCGGGCTGACGTTAAGAAATAAATTGCCAGGCAAGCCAGACTGGGCAAATTGCGCCATGACAATATGACGACAAAGATGCTCGACCTGCACTGACAGCTTGTGCGCGCGCGCCACCTTGAATAGATTCAAGGGCGAATGCAGTGGACTGTTGGAGGGCCCGCGAATCAGGCCTTCGTAGCCGATGATTTCGCCATTGCGCATACGGATGATCGGTTGAAACAGCGCGGTCAGACTGCGTTGTGCAATGATTTCATGCAAGTGCGACAGGATTTGCGACGCGCCGGCATCGGGGGCAAAGATTCCCGAAGGCAGTTCTCCCAGCAGCGATGGCAACGGCGGGAACTTGCCGTCAAAGATTTGTGGTGAAAATGGAGCCATGATGGGCTGACCGTATAAATGGAAAGCAGCGGCGGGCGCTGAGCAACAGAGAATGCTAGAGCAGATTTATGACAAGATGATGATGCGCCCTGGCGCATTGAAGAAATGCCCTTCAGAAGGCGGG
>JAMFSU010000124.1 GCA_026225475.1 Duganella sp. | reverse complement strand
CCCCGTAGGGGCGATGCAGTAGCGGTCGCCTTTCTTTGCTTACTTATCTTTGGGCGAGACCAAAGAAAGTGAGCGGCTGCCGGGCCGCCCCCGGCTAGGTTGTCCGAAGAAAACCCAGCATCAGCAACCAAGAAACCAAGAAAACCACGCCGGCCTTTTCTTAACTGAATGGCATTACGGCGACTGAGCTGCTTGCGCGCGGTCGCCGTAGCAATCGATACAGCCGTTTCAGTTATTGCAAACGCGGTGTCGGATTGATATCCATCGTGCGGCGTGGCATGGTTGCTGCTACCGTGACACCACCACTGCCGATATTGAACACGCTGACCAGTTGCGCCAGCTTGGCGGCCTGCTCCTGCATGGATTGCGCCGCTGCCGCCGCTTGCTCGACCAAGGCGGCATTTTGCTGCGTACTTTCATCCATCAACGTAATCGCCCGGTTGACCTCTTCAATGCCAGTGCTCTGCTCCTGACTCGCCGAACTGATTTCAGCCACGATGTCGGTAACGCGCTTGACGCTGTTGACCACTTCTTCCATGGTGGAGCCAGCTTGTTCGACCAGCTTGCTGCCGGTGCCAACTTTTTCCACCGAATCATCAATCAACAATTTGATTTCCTTGGCAGCTGCCGCTGAGCGTTGCGCCAGACTGCGCACCTCCGATGCCACCACCGCAAAGCCACGACCCTGCTCTCCAGCGCGCGCGGCTTCCACTGCCGCATTCAAGGCCAGGATATTGGTCTGAAAAGCAATGCCATCGATGACACTGATGATGTCGACAATTTTCTTCGACGATTCATTAATCGAGCCCATGGTCGAAATCACTTGACCGACCACGCTGCCGCCCTGGATCGCCACATTCGACGCCGATACCGCTAATTGACTGGCTTGGCGTGCATTGTCGGCATTTTGCTTGACGGTGGAAGTCAACTGTTCCATTGCCGATGCGGTTTCTTCGAGCGAACCGGCTTGCTGCTCGGTACGGCTCGACAAGTCAAGATTGCCGCTGGCGATTTCGCCCGAGGCAGTGGCGATGGTGTCGGTACCAATGCGCACATTGCCGACAATATTGCGCAGGCTCAGATTCATGTCCTTCAAGGCTTGCAGCAACTGGCCGGCTTCATCGGTTGTGGTGACAATAATATCGCCCGACAGATCGCCCTCGGCGACGCGCCGCGAAATTCCCACGGCAGCGTTCAAAGGCCGTGTGATACCAGCGGTCAGATACCAGGCGCAGGCAATGCCCAACGCCAGCACCAGCAACTCCAGTACGATCAACAACTGACCGCTTTGATTGGCAATTTGTGCCACATGCCCATTGAGCTCGTCGATGGTTTTTCGCTGCAGTAGCAACAGGCTTTCTACCTGCTTCTGATAGAGATCTGCGGCGGGCAGATAATCCTTGTTCAGCGCGCTTTCCAACATCGCCGGATCAGGATTGGGTTGTGCCTTGGCTTTGTAGATCACATCGCGCATGGCGAGGTAGACCTTGCGTTGCACCATGATTTTTTCAAACAGCTGCTTTTCTTCGTCGCTGACCAGCAAGTCGCCGATCTGCTTTTGCAACTGGCTCGAAACGCGTGTGGATTCATCGGTCTCCGGCTTGAAGAATGCTCCCAGAGATGCATCGCTGCTCTTGGCCACGGCCGTGGCACGACGGATACCGGCGTAGGTGTAGCGATACCAGTCCGTGATCAGGCGCTCCTTGACCAGCGGAATTTCCATCATCCCTTGGGTGGCATTGGCCACCGTCTGCAAACGCCATACGCCAATTGCGGCAATCACTACTGACAAGGCCAGAATGACGGCAAATCCCAAACCCAAGCGCTTACCGATCTTCATGTTTCCGATCATTTCACTTCTCCTCCGGACGCTGTTATCAACAGACGGTCGTTATTTTAATATTGATGAAGATAAATCAGCCGAGCACGCCAACGGCGTGGGCTTTCGGCCTATTATCATACTCATCATAATGTAAGGGGACTGTAAATGAATGCGCCGAACAGGGCATGAGTGCCCTGTCAGTTCGACGTTTGCGTCGAGAATGATTTCCACAGGGAAATGTTGCCGCGAGCGCGACTGCAACACTTCTATATGCTTGCGTGTCTGCGCGCTGGGGAGGGCTATTGCACGTCGCTGGTCTTGAGCGCCGCCATCGCTTCGTTGAACTTATCAACTGCCATCGGCCGCCCCATCAAATAACCTTGCAGGGCATCGCATCCAACCGAAGTCAGGAAAGTCTGTTGTTTTGTGGTTTCCACACCTTCGGCAACAATCCGCAAGTTGAGCGTGCGACCAAGTGCTACGATGGCAGAGACAATGGCCGCATCGTCGTTGCCATCGCTCAAGTCGCGCACAAAGCCGCGGTCGATCTTGAGTTCATTGGCCGGCAAGCGCTTGAGATACAACAGACTGGAATAGCCGGTACCAAAATCGTCAATCGAGATGTCAACGCCCAGATCAGAAATTTTTTGCAAGATCTTCATACTGGCTTCGGCATCCTGCATGGCAGTCGATTCGGTCACTTCCAGCGTCAGGCAACGCGCCGGCAAATCGTGCTTGGTCAAGGTGTTCTTGACCAGTTCAACCAGATCGGCCTGGGCAAATTGCAGCGCCGACAAGTTAACCGCGATCTTCCAGGTTTCATGTCCCATCTCGAACCACAGCTTCATCTGGCGACAAGCTTCATCGAGCACCCAGGCGCCAATCGGCACAATCAGGCCAGAGCGCTCGGCCAGCGCGATGAAATCATCGGGCCCAACCAGACCATGGGTCGGATGCTGCCAGCGCAACAAGGCTTCGGCCCCCTGCACCGGTCCGTTCGGCGACTTGAATTTGGGCTGGTAATGCAGCACAAACTCCTTGCGCTCCAGCGCCAGCCGCAAGTCCTGCAACCATTGCAACTGATTGTGCGCATTGACGTTCATCGACGACTTGAAGAAATGGTAACCGTTGCGGCCGCTGCGTTTGGTGTGATACATGGCGGCGTCGGCATTGATCACCAGATCGTGGCGATTGATACCATCTTCCGGATAGATGGCAATACCAATGCTGGCCGACACGCGCAACTCATGTTGCTCGATGCGAAACGGCTCATTGATGATATGGACCAGTTTATCGGCGACGGTCATGGCATCGTCCGGCTCCTTGAGCTCGACCACGATCACGAATTCATCGCCGCCCAAGCGCGCCACCGTATCCTGCGCCCGCGTAACCGCGCTGATGCGTTGCGCCACTTCGACCAGCATCAGATCGCCCACATGATGACCAAGCGAATCATTGATCGCCTTGAAACCATCAAGATCGCAGAACATCAGCGCGAAATGCCCCCCCTCACGCGAAGCCTTGTGAATCGCCTGGTTCAACCTATCATCGAGCAAGGTGCGGTTAGGCAGTTTGGTCAGATTGTCGTGCAATACCAATTGCGTCAGTTCTTCATTGGCTTCCGCCAGCGAGCGCGCCAGTTTGGCCGTGCGCGATTCCAGCCGGGCATCGAGCAAGGAAGTCAGCAGCGCAATCGTCAGCACCGCCAGCGTCACCACTACGATCAAGATCGCCAACCAGCCGGGGCCGACGCCATCGCGCACCGCCAGGCAGACGCTGCCGAGTGGAAAACTGGCCGCCGCCATGCCGGTATAGTGCATGCCGGCAATCGCAGCGCCCATGACCAAGGCAGCACCGCCACGTGCCAGTTTGACGTAGGGGGTATTCTGCCGCAGCCGGAAGGCAATCCACAAGGCGGCACCAGCGGCCACGATGGCAATTAGCACCGATGCGGCAAACAGCCAATAGTCAAACACAATACCGGGCGCCATCAGCATGGCCGCCATACCGGTATAGTGCATCGCTGCGATACCGATGCCGAGCACCACGGCGCTGCGCAACAGACGGTGCAGTGGCAATTCGGGACGACTGACGATCCACAGCGCAAAACCGGATACGCTCACCGCAATCAGCAAGGACAGCACGGTAATGAGCGGGTCATACCCCATATCGATCGGCAGCCGGAACGCCAGCATGCCGATGAAATGCATAGACCAGATACCGATTCCCATGGCGATAGCGCCGCCCACTAGCCACGAACGACTGCCAAACTCCTGCGCAGCGTTGATCCGCTCTGCCATGTCTAAGGCGGTATAAGAGGCCAGGACTGCGACCAATATGGAAACGGCGACGAGCAAACTATCGTAATGAGCGGATAACATGAAGATAAATTTCTATGAAAAACTGGTTCTTTGACAACTTTCGTCATTATTCGCTAACGAGGAACCACCCAGCGAATTTTGTATGGTTGATTGCAAGGATGCATACAACAAACTGACATGTACTTCCTACTTTTGCATAGGATTTTATGAAGTTAAGCAACTTTACCCTGCAAAACCAATCCATTGTCACGGATATTTGATCATATTTCTCGCAATACATTTACTGTCATCCAATAAATCATCTAAAAAACACACCCATGACGCCATCTCTGCCCGAATTCAATGCCCCCTGCCCGCGCACCATCATCAGCACATCGTTGCGCAAACTGCTTGCCTGTGGCGGCCTGATGCTGTGTTTGCTGCCTTCTGCCCACGCCGACATTACCGTCTTGCAACCGCCCAAGCTGCAGGATGGCAACAAGCCGTTTGTCTTGACGCTGCTTTACAGTAGCGATGATCAATCGGCGCACAGCTATACGATTCCAGATAGCATCGTCGTGGCAGCTTCGGCCGACATGACCACGCCCGAGCAAGTGCATTTGCAGCGCGATCCCGGCAGCGCTGCAGAAATCACGCTGCAACCCGGTGAATTCCGCAAGGTCACTTTCAGTGCCAACCTGCCACGCTATCTGCGTGGCGTGGTGCGCATCGAAACCGTTGGCATTGATGCCGCACCGGTACTGGTGGCAGTTATACGTGCGCGCGATGGTCAGCCCTTGGCGGCAGCGCCAAATGTCATCGACAACAACAGCGCCAGTGCTTCCGCATCAGTGATCACGCCGGGCACCGCTGCCAGCCCGATCGGCACCGCACCGGCCATGGATGACCTGATCAACGTGTCGCGCATTTCGTTTAACGAACCGATGTATTTCGCCGCCGGCAACAGCGGTGGCCACGCCAACGCCAAATTCCAGTTCAGTTTCAAGTTCCGTCTGTACCAGCCCGACGACATGCGCTCGCGCGGGCTGGTCGACAATCTGTATTTCGGCTATACCCAATTTTCGCTATGGGACCTGCAAAGCCCGTCAGCCCCCTTCCGCGACACCAATTACCGCCCCAGTCTGTATTACTTCCTGCCCGATCTCGGCGTTCACAACAGCGTCTTAAGTCGCATGTCGTTCGCCTCCGGTCTAGAGCATGAGTCAAATGGCCGCGATGGTACCGCTTCGCGCAGCTTGAATTTCTTTTTCGTGCGCCCGACATTGACCTTCGGCGATCTGAACCAGACGCAATTGCGCATCTCGCCCAAGGTGTATACCTATATCGGTCCGCTCAGCGACAATCCCGACATCGGCCAATATCGCGGCCACATAGATTTGAATATCACCGTCGGCAAGCCCGATGGCATCGAGTTTTCCACCACGTTGCGCAAGGGTACGCGCAGCAACTATGGCAGCGCCGATTCGGCGCTTTCCTATCCGGTTTCCAAATTATTGCCCGGCACGGCAGGCTATCTGATGGCCAGTGTGTTCTACGGTTACGGCGAAAGCCTGCTGACCTACAACCAGAAACTGACGCCAGAACTGCGCTTCGGCTACAGCCTCTGGCGCTAAGCCAGGCGGCTTGTCATCAGCACGCTGGCTGGCTCATGCCACCGGCGTGCGCATGGTGACAAATTCTTCCGCCGAGGTCGGGTGGATGCCGATCGTGGTATCAAACTGCGCCTTGGTAGCGCCGCATTCCAAGGCAACGGCAAAGCCCTGCACAATCTCGCCGGCCTCAGCGCCCACCATGTGTACCCCGAGTACCCGATCACTGGCAGCATCCACCACCAGTTTCATGAAGGTGCGCTCAGTATTGCCGCTCATGGTGTGCTTGAGTGCCTTGAATTCCGATTTGAAGATGCGCAAGGCCGTGCCCTGCTTACGCGCCTCGTCTTCGCTCAAACCGACCGTCGCCACCTGCGGATGGCTAAATACCGCCGTCGGAATATTGGCATAAGACAACGTGCGAGCGCCCTCCTTGAACAAGCGCGCAGCCACCACCATACCTTCGGCCAGCGCCACCGGCGTCAAGGCGACGCGATCGATAACGTCGCCGATGGCATGGATCGACGGCACGGCGGTACAAAAGTTTTCATCCACGCGTACCGCACCGTTTTCCTGCAAACCGACGCCGACCTGTTCCAGGCCGAGACCGGCCGTATTGGCGTGACGGCCGGTGGCGAAGAGGACGCAATCGACCGTGATTTCGGTGCCATCGCTGAGCTGGACCTGTTTGCCGCCACTGCCGCCGACACCGATGGCTTCGACATTATTTTCAAACAGGATAGTCATGCCTTTCTTGCGCATTTCCTCGGCCAGGAAGTTGCCTAATTCACTATCCATGCCACGCAACAGAGTCTTGCCGCGATAGATCAGCGTCACTTCGCTGCCCAGGCCATTGAGGATCGAAGCCAGTTCCACTGCGATATAACCGCCGCCGAGCACCACGGTACGTTTTGGCAAGGCCGACAAATGAAAAAACTCGTCCGAGGTGATGCCCAATTCCTTGCCGGGAATCGCCGGCAAGGATGGCCGACCGCCAGTGGCAACCAGGATATGCGCCGCTGTATGCACTTTGCCATTGACGCGCACGGTATGCGCATCTTCAATCACGGCGTGGCCCTCGAACATGGCCACGCGCGCACCATCAAGCAACTTGCGATAGATGCCGTTGAGACGCCCGATTTCAGTATCCTTGGCGGCAACCAGCGCACGCCAATCCAGGCGCGCCGGTGGCACGCTCCAGCCGAAGCCGGCAGCATCGCTGAAGTCTTCATGATAATGTGCACTGTAGGACATCAGTTTCTTCGGAATGCAACCGACATTGACGCAGGTTCCGCCCCAATACTGGGCTTCGGCAATCGCCACACGTGCGCCATGCTGCGCCGCAAAACGGCTGGCACGCACGCCGCCGGAACCACCACCGATGGTGAACAAGTCATAGTCATATTGGCTCATCTAATGCTCCTTCGTTATCTATTATTAAGTGCGCGCGTGACCAGCAGCACCGAGATCAAACCGACGACCACAATGCGCAATCACGGCCAACATGTCGGTATTGAAGCAACGGAGCAACAATGTTGCCGGGAGTTCCGTCACGATATCGACAAACATCAGCAGGGCCGCCGTCAGCAACGGCCGTAAAGCGTACCAGATATGCGTAGATCACACCGAGCGCGGTTGCAGTCAGCCAGCCAGCAGTCGCAGCAAGTGCCTCCGTAGGGGGGAAGCTCGCTTGTGCGTTGCGCCCATCCCAGCACCGACGCCATGACTACTGCCATAGCGGCTGCCATGGCCGTGAAGCGGAAGCTGTTCCAGACCCAGCCAGCATATTTCGACGGGGCTGGCGCGCTCGACCATGCGCTGCCAGCCCCGTCTAGCGGCAACCAGACAGCACCGATGTCGAGAATAGGAAAGCAAATCAACAGACAACAAAAAGCACCGACGACACCCAGGATGAACTGGTTGCCGTCGATGCTGATTACGCCAGTGGTGGCGTATGACCTTACTTGTCGCCGACCCGGTCCAGGATCTGCAATTTGCTCACATGTTGGATGCCGTGATGCTTCAGCCACGCGCCTTTGACAACACCACCAGCCAGCGACGGAACAACAAGACTTCCAGATGTCCGGGCTGAATACCTGCACTGCATTCGATCACAGGGTTGACACGATAGCGGCGCACATACGAATCGCGGCACACGAACATTTCGCGGCGACCGAAACGCAGGCTGAACGATGAGGGGGTAACGGATTGCAGACCAAAGCGAGCGCCTGAAGCGAGATCCAAGTGTGTCATGGCAGCGGTTCCTATCTCTGTTGAAGAGATTCCACTGTATCACAAGTACTGTATAAATAAACAGTAGTTTTTGAGATCGTTGTTTTTTCTTTTTCTTGTCGAATGATCGCGAACAATTGCTCGATTGTACCTGCATTGGCCGATCTTGCGTCAATTCCGGCAAAACCCGCCAATGCGCCAGGCTAAGCGCTCCGGACTTCGGTACTGCTCTGCAGCCGGCTGCGCACAAAACCGATGTGTTCACGCAATACATAGAACTGGTCAGCAAAGGCCAGCGGCATTTTCATGCGATTCACCGACGATTCGATCTCATCGAGTTGCGCCAGCATTTGCGCCTGCTCTTGCTCGGTATTGGTAGTCACGCCACGTTCGAGCGCAATCAGTGCGCCATACCAGCGGTAAATGCGCGAACGGATGCGCCAGCCATACAGCAGCGGCACCAGCTTGGCACCTGGGATCAACAACAGAATGATCGGCAACACCAGCACCATGGTGCGATCAACCAGACTGGCCAGCCAGAACGGCAAGGTGCGATAGAAAAAACTCTTACCCGATTTGTAATAACGCGCAGCATCGTCGCTGATCGGAAACTCGTGCACCAGTGGCGCCGGGAACTCACCCGCCTTTTGCAGCACATTGGCCTTGCCATGCACTTCACGCGCGGCCTCGATCAACAGGTCGGATAACGCCGGATGCAAATCGTCACGGGCAATCAGCTCGGCCGTCGGTGCAATCAAATGAATAGGATGATCGGGCAGATTGCGACCCAAATCGAATACCCCAGTCGGCAACGTCAATTCATTCAGGTAGCCAAAACGGCGGGCATAGGCGCTAGCCTGAGAAAAATCGAGCAAGCGTATCCCCGGCGTACGCAGCAACTTGCCCATCGTCGCGGGTGCCGCCGAATCGCCCATCAGGAAGGCGGCATCGATACTGCCCTTGACCAGCGCCTGCGCGGCCTCGTCACCGCCCATGTCGAGCAGGCGGGTCTTGTTGTTGCCCTTGCCGGGCTCGATGCCGTTGGCCTTGAGCAAGCTCAACGCCAGCACGCGCGAACCGCTACCCTGGGTGCCGATGGCGATGTGCTTGCCGACCAGTTCCGACAAGCGTGTGATGATCTTGTTTCCATCCTGATCATGATAGAAGATCGACACCGGCGCATAGGCAATGCTGCCCAATGACACCAGGCCATCAATATCAACTCCCTCGGAAATACCACCCTGAACGAAACCGACATCGACCGAGCCATCGGCGGCCGCCAATTTGTGCAGATTGTCGAGCGAGCCTTCGGACGGCACCAGTTTCAGCGTAACGCCGTCGCGCGCCAGGATGGCGCGATATTTTTCTGCCGTGTTCCAGAAGCTGCTGTGTTCCGGGCCGGTGGCAATAGTCAGCGTATTGGGCGGCGCCGGTCTGATCAACCAGATCGCCAGCCAGACGGCAACACCGATGAGCAAGATCATCGGCCCGAAACTGACCGCCAGATCGCGCCATGAAATGGCAACGAAACGGGCTTTCATGGCGCTCACCGAAGGTTTGCGCAGTGCAGAGAATTTATCCATGCGGGCTATTCTACCGCCCGCCACCGGCTCGGCACAAAAACTGCCAGGCTCAATACGTCTTGTAAGGCAAGAACTTGCCACTCAAGACCACATTGACGCGGTCACCGTTGGGATCGGCCTGACGCTGGATATCCATCTTGAAATCGATGGCGCTCATGATGCCATCGCCGAACTCTTCATGAATCAATTCCTTGATGGTACTGCCATAAACACTGACGATTTCATACCAGCGATAAATCAACGGATCGGTCGGCACTGGGGTCGGCAAGGACCCCTTGTAAGGCACGATCTGCAACCACAGCGTTTCTTCATCGCTCAGGCCGAACAACTCCTGCGTCACCGCAGCCTGCTTTGCATTGAACGTCATCTGACCAAGCATGGCCGCAGTCGTCCACTCCTTGCTCTGGCCGATGCTTTCGGCAATCTGCGCCCAGGTCAGTTTGTTGCGTACCTTGGCGGTCATGATTTTTTGCGTGACTAGTTGGCGATCCATACCTGTCTCCTGGTGAAGTATTGATGTGAAGTTCTTGCAACGTTGCGACTTACTGTTTTGCCGTGTTCTGGTGCAGCGCATGCACTGCCACTGCGCCAACGCGCGACAGGTGCTACGGCAAAGTACCGCTCCAGACCGGCGCGTGCGCGGTGTACCTACCGCAGCTACCGCTTCCAGACAGACGCTAAGGTCGACTGGACGGCAATTCTAGTTGCAAGGCACATGCCAGCTTGCATACTCTCGGTGGTAGACATACCGACAAGTACTACTTACATCTTCATCAGACATGTTGGTCGCAGCCGTGCACGTAAATGGAAAAGACCTTAAGCTTTTCGCTGGAAAATGAAAAACGCCGACATCAATGTCGGCGTTTTTCGTGACGAACTTCATTGCCGAGGCCAGCTCGGCACTTGCCACTTACGGCATGTATTGGCCGCCATTCACATCAATGATCTGCCCGGTCACATAGCCCGACAACTGATCCGACGCCAGATACAGAAACGCACCACTGCATTCTTCCGGATCGCCAATACGTCCCATCGGAATCGTTTTACGAAACGCCTCCAACTGTTCCGCCGTCGAAAAGCGCTCTTGAAACGGTGTCATGATCACGCCCGGCGCCACCGCATTGACACGAATCTTGTCAGCCAGCAGTTCCTTGGCCATGCCACGCGTGAGTGTACTGACAAAGCCTTTCGACGCTGCATAGATCAAGGCGCCCGGACCACCGCCATGGCGCGCTGCCACCGAAGTCACGTTGATGATATTGCCACCACCCTGCTTGCGCATGAGTGGAATCACTGCGCGTGTAAACGCCAGCACCGAGCGTGAATTGATGGCAACAATCTCATCAAACAATTCATCCGTGACGAATTCCAGCGCTTCCCGCTTGACCAGGCTGCCAGCATTGTTGATCAGCACATCGATGCGGCCAAAATGCTGTGCGGCGGCGGCGATGGCGGCGTTGACGGCCGCGCTGTCGCGTACTTCAGCGCCGATCGTAATGGCCTTGCTACCACCCTTGATGATGTCGGCAGCAACCGCTTCGGCTTCGGCGGCAGAACGGTTGTAATGCACGACGACATGCGCCCCCTGAGCGCCGAATGCCCGTGCCGCTGCAGCACCGATGCCAGTGCTGGCGCCAGAAATGAACACCACTTTTCCTGCTAAATCTTGCATTGCTGTCTCCTGAGTAAAATGAACCGAGGGATGGATCAAGTCACCGTAGCCGCCATCCTTGGCTGGACAGCGACCAGCGGTATTTTTATTTTTTAAGTTCTGAGCAAATCAATTTCCAACGCTGCCAACGGCACAGGAGCACTAGTCGTGTACCGATTCATCCTTGTTCTTGGCCGCGCCGCGATAGGCATCGCGCACACGCAGCAGATGCGCACGCATGGCGTCGGCCGCCGCTTGTGGTGCGCGGGCATTGAGCGCGCTCAGGATATCGCGATGATCCTGCAGGCTACGCTCGAGCGTAGCTGGAATGCGCGAGGTGATGGTACGGCTCTTCTTGCCGAGCACGTAAAGACTGCCGGCAATGCTTTGCAAAAATGGATTGTCGCAAGCTTCGATGATGGCTTCGTGAAACTCGACATCGGCGGCAGCGAATGCATCCGGATCGCTGAGCAAGCGCGCCTCGTCTTCGACATTGCGATTGAGCCGCGCCAGTTCGGCGTCGGCGATATGGGTGGCGGCCAGCGCGGTGACGCCGGTTTCAATGATCAGGCGCGCATCAAACAAGGCTTCCAGCGTGCCAGCGTTGAGGTCGATGATCATCTCCAGCGGTTCCAGCAGCTCGCGCGTCTCCAGCGTACCGACGAAAGTGCCCTCGCCCTGGCGTATCCGCAACAGACCCAACAGCGCCAGGCCACGAATCGCTTCGCGCACCGCCGGACGGCCAACGCCCAGCATCGCAGCCAACTCGCGCTCGGGTGGCAATTGCTGGTCGGGCTTGAGCAAGCCACCGCGGATCATGCTCAGCAAGCGCTGCGCTACTTGCTCGGAAATCGATTTTTGAACGATGGGATCAAATGACATGAAGGTCGGTATGAATGCCTGCGAATGCGCATTGCCGGAATGACAACGCGGCCAGTGGTAAGACCATTGGTGAGGCAGCATAGGCACCCGGCTGGTGCATGTCAAGCACGGCGGGAGATAGTGTCAAATGAAAGTAGCAGACCAACCGTGGCGGCAACCAGACAACTGCTGCCGCCATCCATTTGCTCAGGGCGCGCTGGCTTGATCCAATTGGGCAATCGCCGCCGTATCGAGCGTCAGTTGTGTCGCCGCAATCAAGGCATCCATCTGCGCCAGCGAGGTGGCGCTGGCAATCGGCGCGGTGATGCTGGGACGTGCCATCAGCCACGCCAGAGCGACGCTGGCGGGTGTGCTGTCCAGGCGTGCCGCCACCGCATCGAGGGCATCGAGGATGCGCAGGCCGCGCGGATTCAGGTATGCCTGCACCTTGCCGCCGCGTGCACTCTTGCCGATATCCTGTTCGGAACGATATTTACCGCTGAGGAAACCGCTGGCCAGTCCATAGAAATTGATCACGCCGATCTGTTCCTTGAGGCAGTATTGTTCCAGCGTGTTTTCAAACTCGGCGCGCGCATACAGGTTGTATTCCGGTTGCAGCGTCTGATACAGCGGATAGCCATGGGCACGACTGATCTGGCGCGCCTGTTCCAGCCGTGCTGCATCGTAATTGGACGCACCGATCAGGCGCACCTTGCCTTCCTGTACCAGCTCGCCATAGGTCTGCAGCGTTTCTTCCAGCGGCGTGTTGCGGTCGTCGTCGTGCGATTGATAGAGATCGATGTAATCAGTTTGCAGGCGGGTCAGCGAAGCTTCCACGGCGCGCTTGATATAGGCACGCGACAAACCGATCTTGCCGTCGCCCATATCCTTGCCGACCTTGGTGGCAATGACCAGTTTGTCGCGCTTGCCGCCCTGCTTGATCCATTTGCCGATGATGGTTTCCGATTCGCCACCACTGTTGCCGGGCACCCAGCGCGAATAGACATCGGCGGTGTCGACCAGATTGAGTCCGGCATCAACGAACTTGTCGAGCAGCGAAAACGAGGTCGCCTCATCCACCGTCCAGCCGAACACATTGCCGCCGAACGCCAGCGGTGCCACTTCGATGGCAGAATTGCCAAGTTTGCGGTGATTGACCTGCTTGCTCATTGCATTCCTCTACATTTTCACGGAAAGCAATCATTCTATGCGCGATCGCTTTTTGCTGCCGAGCGCGCCAGGACGTATACTGACAAGCTTGTCAGCAACCTCGTTGCTGCTGATTATTCTGCACGCGCAGCCCCTCTCTACTTGTCCCCTCCAATGGAAATTGTCTTTACCGTTCTGATCCTGCTGCTTGCGGTTGCCGTCTCCGGCGTCGTCGCCCGGCTAGTGCCGTTCAAGATTCCGCTGCCGCTGTTCCAGATTGCACTTGGCGCAGTGCTGGCGTTGCCGCTATTCGGTCTGCGCATCAGCTTTGATCCTGAACTATTCCTGCTGCTGTTCATCCCGCCGTTGCTGTTTACCGATGGCTGGCGCATGCCAAAACGGGAGTTCTTCCGGCTGGCGCAACCGATCCTGGCGCTGGCGCTGGGTCTGGTCTTGTTTACCGTGGTGGGTATCGGCTATTTCATTCACTGGTTGATTCCGGTGATTTCACTGCCGACTGCCTTCGCGCTGGCGGCAGTGCTGTCGCCGACCGATGCCGTCGCCGTGTCCTCGATCACCGGCAAAGGCCGGCTGCCGCCGAGCATGCAGCATGTGCTGGAAGGCGAAGCGCTGATGAATGACGCCTCCGGCCTGGTGGCATTCAAGTTTGCCATCCTGGCCGTGTTGTCAGGCAGTTTTTCGCCGGTCGAAGCCGGCATCAGTTTTACCCTGATCTCCACCGGCGGGATTGCCGTGGGCCTGATCGTGGCCTGGGGTTTTGGCCTGGTACGCCGCAAGATCATCGAATGGAGCGGCGACGAGCCCGGTATTCAGGTGGTGTTGTTATTGCTGATTCCGTTCTCCGCCTACATCTTTGCCGAGCACTTTGGCTTGTCCGGCATCCTGTCGGCGGTGGCTGCCGGCATGCTGATGCCCTATGTCGAAACGGCCGGCGCCGAATCACCGGCCACCCGCATGCAGAGCAAGAGCATGTTGACGATGCTGGAATTCATCTTCAACGGCATGTCCTTCCTGCTGCTGGGCTTGCAATTGCCAAGCATTGTCAGCCTCGCCCATATCGATGCCAGGATGGCCGGCAATGTGCCGGTCTGGCACCTGTTCGCCTACATCGTCGCGATCACGGCAGCCTTGATCGTGCTGCGTTTCATCTGGGTCTGGATTAATCTGCATCTGCGCCGCTTTTCGGCGGCGGTACGCGGCCAGCGCGCCAAGCAACGTGCTTTCGATGCCCGTCTGATCGGCATCACAGCGCTGGCCGGTGTACGCGGCGCGATCACACTGGCCGGCGTGATGTCGATTCCCTTACTGCTACCAAGTGGTCATGCGTTTCCGGCGCGCGACCTGTTGATCTTTCTGGCCACCGGCGTGATTGTGTGCTCGCTGCTATGCGGTAGCTTCCTGTTGCCGTGGTTGCTCAAGGGCTTGCGTCTGGACGCCGACAATGTGCGCCGTCGTACCGAAGAAATGGCCGCACGCTTGCGAGTCTCGGAAGCCGCCGTGCGCGGCATCGAGCAAATGCAAGAACAGTTGAGCGCGCAACTCGATACCGATGATCTGGCCTTGCTGACCGAAGTCAGCGGCAGCCTGCTGGCTACCTATCGCATGCGCATGGATGCCGAAAGCGGCTCCGAAGAAACCCACCGCACCGCCAATCGCGTCAAGCAGTTCGAACGTGAACTCAGGCTGGCCGCAGTACGTGCCGAACGCCAGGAAGTGCACCGGCTGCGCGCCGAGCAATTCATCAATGACGAAACCTTTCAGTCACTGCTCACCCAGGTGGATCTGGCGGAGACCTGGTTGCTAGGGTCATTGAGTACGGAGCATTGACCTCGATAGCGCAATAAAAAACGGCGTCATGCGCTACGCAATGACGCCGTTTCTTTGTTTAGCGACCGATTAATTCGGCTGCGCCACCAAGGCATTGCTCAAATCGCCCAAGGGCTTGCCGCCATTGGCAGCAATTGCCTGGTCGCGCATCGCAATGCCATCCAATACCGGCAACGACCAGCGACGCGTGATGAAGCGCAGCACCGAGCTGGTGTCATACAGGCTGGAATCGACATAGCCCTTCTTAGCGTAAGGCGAAATGATGATGGCTGGAATCCGTGTACCTGGGCCCCATTTGTCCATCTTCGGTGGCGCTGCATGATCCCAAAAGCCGCCGTTTTCATCATAGGTCACCACGATCAGCATGTGCTTCCACTGCGGGCTTTGACGCAGCTTGTTGACCACGTCGGCAATGTGCGCATCGCCCGAAGCCACATCGGCGTAACCGGCATGCTGGTTCAGATTTCCTTGCGGCTTATAGAACGACACGGCCGGCAGTTTGCCGCTGGCGGCATCCTGTAGGAAGCTGCTGTCAAAGTCCTTGAGATGCTCGGCGCGGTAGGCGGCATGTTTGACTGGATCCATCTCAGCGTAATAGTTGAACGGCTGATGATGAAACTGGAAGTTCGGTGTCGGCGAGGGAAATTTGCGATCGCCCTGAGCGCTGTCCATGGTGCTGTTCCAGGCACCGGCATACCAGGCCCAGCTAACCCCCTTGTCACTCAACAGGTCACCGATATTTTTTTGCGTCAACGGTGGCAAGGTCGAAGCGTTGTTGCCGTCGGCGTACAGTTTGGCGCTGTCACTGGCGGCTGGCGCCACGTTACTAGGCTGATAAGGCGGCTGCATGGTGTTGACCGCATAGAACATGCCTTTGGCATCGGCCGGCGTCAGGGTACCGTCGTTGGCATATTTTTGCGCACCATCCAACGTCGACTTGGGCGAGGTCGCGGCAGGTGTCAAGCGGACGAAGTTGCCGTTGGCATCGACATCAATCTTGGAAATGCCGCCCTTGCCTGGCGACTTGTCGGCATGCGGATATTCCGGTGCGCAAGCGCAAATCAGATATTGGTGATTGAGGAAGGAACCACCAAAGGCGCCCATGTAAAAATTGTCGGCCAGCGTATATTCGCGCGCCAGTTGCCACATCGCCATGCTGCTGCCGTCGTAGTACCCCATGGACAGACCGCCCGCATCGGAATAGGTGGTGAACTTGTCGTTCTTGCCGCCATTGATCTGCATCTGGTTGTTATAGAAGCGATGCACCAGATCGCGCGTGATGATGCTGCCATCCAGCGCCAGACCATCCTTGCCATCGATCTGGAACGGTTTATTGGGCAAGTTAGCCGATTGCGCCTGCGTGATCACCCTGGATTGCCCCGGCGCGGTCACACCGCCCCAGGTCGGTGGCAACACCGGCAACACAGCGCCATCCACGTCAGCCTGAGGAGTCATCATGCCGCGTGACGTCGGATTGACACCAGGCACACCATCGGCACCTGGAAACAGGCCGTACAAGGTATCGAAACCACGGTTTTCGGAATAAATCACCACCACAGTGTCGATGTTGCGCACGGCATCATCGTCGCCGGTCGCCACGGCAGCATTGCCGCCGCAAGCGCTAAGAGCGACCGCGATGGCAGCACCGAGTAAAGACAGGCGCAGCGCGGGGGCGCTCAAGCGTAACATTTGGCGACGGCTGGCAGACTGAAGCGGGCGAGAGGAAGCAGACATGGAGGGTTTCTCTTATTTTGAAATAGCATCATCGTAGCCGACAAATATAACCACAAAATGACAAGCGCACTACTTGGCTGTTGCCACTTCATCTTTTTGTCACATTTTCTTGTTACCCTGCGCGCATGAAAGCTCCCGTTCTGCTCGCCGCGCTGGCTACCAGCGCTATCATTTGCATCGCCCTGCTGGCGCCACGCGCCGATGGTCAATCAACGCCAGCTGCGGCCCAGCCACCAGCCTATCTGAATGCCGCCTATGCACCTCGCGCCGGCCGCCAGCCCACTGCAGAAGAAATGACAACACTGGGCCGCACCATGTTTTTCGATCCCACGCTGTCGGGTTCCGGCAAACAATCCTGCGCCAGTTGCCATAGTCCGGAGCATGCTTTCGGGCCGCCCAACAATCTGGCCGTGCAACTCGGCGGCAAAGACATGAAAACCCCCGGCACGCGTGCCACACCGTCGTTGCGCTATCTGCAAAATGTACCGCCGTTCAGTGAACACTTCCACGACGACGATAACGACGACAGCATCGATGCCGGTCCCACTGGCGGCCGCACCTGGGATGGCCGCGCCGATTCGGCCCATGAACAGGCCCGCATCCCGTTACTGTCGCCGCACGAAATGGCCAATGCCACGCCGGCCGACGTCGTCGCCAAACTCAAGCGTGCACCGTATGCCGCACAGTTCCGCGCCACCTTCGGCGAGGATGTGTTCGACAACAACGAGCGTGCATTCCAGGCTGCCTTGATGGCGTTTGAAGTGTTCCAGGAAAGTCCGGCCGATTTCTATCCTTACAGCAGCAAGTACGATGCTTTCCTGCGCAAGCAGACCACTTTGTCCAAACAGGAATTGCGCGGCCTGGCATTGTTCAACGATCCCAACAAGGGCAATTGTGCGTCTTGCCACATCAGTGAAGTCCTGCCAAATGGCGCATTTCCGCAATTTACCGATTACGGCTTGATCGCGCTGGGCGTGCCGCGCAACAAGAAGATCCCGGTCAATGCCAATCCGCGCTATCACGACTTCGGCCTGTGCGGCCCCGACCGCACCGACTTGACTGACCATCCCGAGTATTGCGGCTTGTTCAAGACGCCGACGCTGCGCAATGTGGCGCTACGCAAAAGCTTTTTCCACAATGGCGTGTTCCATAGTCTTGAAGAAGTGATGCAGTTTTATGTGCAGCGCGATACCGATCCGAAAAAATGGTATCCGCGCAATCGCGATGGCAGCATCCGCAAATTTGATGACCTGTTGCCCGAGCACGTTGACAACGTCAATATGGATCCACCATTTGACCGCAAACCGGGCGACAAGCCAGCGCTGGATGAGGCAGAAATCAAGGATGTGATTGCGTTTATGAAAACGCTGACGGATGGCTATCGGCCCTGAACCGGGCGGAGCAGTTTGTTGCGCGCGGCAATCAAGCCGTGGTGCTGATGGTAGTGCCGATCAATTCGCCGTTGAAATTGCGCGATGATTGACGGTTCTGTGCCTGGCGCGCTTCCTGAATGCGCTGATCCTGCAGACGTTGCTGCTCAATCTTGTCATTGGCGTTTTGTTCGTCCTGACGTGCCTGCGCACGCCGTGCTGCGTCGATATCGCTGACCTGCGGGCCAGAGCTTGGCACTGCTGCGGGAGAACTGGGGGTGATGGCGACATCCATGTCAAAACCTTTCAAAGCTGCAAATGAACTGCCCGGAAAGCATGTCGGTATTGGTGCGTTGAACGACAACGCGCGGGCAAAGACACAACGGACATGGCTCCATGTTACTCCTTTGCGCGCCACTGCCAAGTGCGGACGCTATTGCAGCAGCATTTTTACAGAGCAACGCTTGCCGCTCTGGCAACCCTTGATAAGACACGGTAACCCGCCGTTGTTGCGCGGCAAAACCAATAGTGCCTCAATGACAATCCGGCACGTTCTGGTCGAGATACACCTCAAAAGCGACATTGTTGACCCATTTCTTTTTCAGCGCGGCCCAAAAGCCGCTACTAGCCCAGCTTGCGCTCTGTTGTTTCAGATAGGTAATGGTCGCACCGTCGTCAGCGCGCACGGCGAACACCAGGTTTTGACGGCTGGTTACCGGCAGCCGTGCAGAGAATTTTTTCCACTCAGGCAACTTCAGCAATTCGTTGAGCATGGTGTCGTCAAGTACTGCGGCATCGCAGGCACCGATGCGTAAAGACAACAAGGTGTCGGCCGGCGCACGCTGCACTTTTTCAATGGCACCGTATTGCGCAGCCATCTTGCCGACATAGGCGCCACCTTGGGATAGACAAACGGTGCGTCCTTTCAACTGATCCCAGCGCTTGATGTTGGTATCGCTGCGCATGATCGCCATTGCACCGGCGCTGTAGCCGGTCGGCAGCAGCGCGACATTGGCGGGTGCTGGATCGCCCTCGCTCACTAGCATCAACATCAGGTCGGCGCGCCCTGCTGCCAACGCCTGCGCGACATTGACTGCGCTCACGCGCGGCGTGCCGAGCGGCAGTTTTAGCGCCGTGGCAAGCGCCTCCGACAGACGCGATTCCGGGCTTTCCGGCGTACGGAATTTGACACCGGCGACATAGGCCGGCAATGGATAGGACAAGCCAACTACCAGGGTGCCACGCTGACGAGCTGCAGCAATGCCGCTGGCATCATCCGCTGCATGCGCCGGGATCGCCAACGCAACCACAGACAACACGACCAGCGACACAACAAATTGCAGAATGGCAGACTGGCGCATTTGGCGATCAGACGTATTGATAACGCAGCAGACGGTGCTTGAGATTCTCCAGGATCACCTGATCAATCAGCGCTGCCAGGATGGCAATGGCGAGGATGTTGGTCATCACACCGACCATGTCCGCCGTTTCGCCGGCATACGACAAAGTCCGCCCCAGGCCCTTGCCGAAACCAACCAGCATCTCAGCCGAAATCAGTGCGCGCCAGGCATTGCCGAAAGCCAGTTGCGCGCCGGTGATCAACTCCGGCATCACCGCAGGCAGATACACGCGGCGTAACAGACTCCAGCGGCTGGCACCCATCACGCGCGCAGCCGACACATGCACTTGCTGCACGCTTTCGGTGGCATTCATGACCGACAAGGCCGCCGGAAAAAAAGCTGCAATCGCCACCACCACAATGATCGGTAAATTACCGAAGCCCATCAGAATCAGGAACAGCGGCACCCAGGCAATGGAAGGAATCGACTGCAGGATGACGATGGCCGACTTCAGCACTTCGCGGAAGAAGAACAGCACGGCACCGATCAAGCCAAAGCCGATACCGAGCAACAGCGCCGCGCCATAGCCACCACCGAGGCGCGTCAAGCTGCCCCACAGCGCCACCCTGAATGCCGGCGTCTGAATGTCGCCCCACAAACGTGCCAGCACCGTTGGCACGCCCGGCATCAAAAAGTCTGGCAAGGACCAGGCAGCAATCTGCCACATCAGCAAAATGAAAGCGATCGCCAATACCATGGCAAGCTTTTTACGGAGACCGGTAACGCGGCGTTGTGAGCTCATAATAAGAAATGCAATGACCGACAAACAATCGGCCCAAAATCAATAGTGTGTACCAATGGCTAAAAGCGTAGCGAGCGCACCGCGCTCAGTGCGAGAAGCGCAGCCGTACTCCAGTACGGTGAGCATCGCAGGACTGAACGCGGTGCGCGCAGTAGCTTAGGCGCCCTGCTACTTATAGTTTGCGGTCTTTTTGCCAGGAAAGATCGATGATGCTGCGTACTTCAAACGGCTTGCCGTCGCGCGTCTTCAAGGAACCTTGCTGTTGCAGGATATCGGCGATTTCCTGCATGCGGTTCTGATCCTTGTCGCTCAGCTTGGCCGCGAAAGTCTGACTCTTGATGGCATCACGGATCACATCTTCGCGCAGCATTTCGCCATGCTTCAAAGTCTTCAGCGTCGGTTCGGCGATGAAGTAACCGGCGATCATCTTGGCGGCATCGGCTGGTTTCTTCTTCAACAATTCAATCGCATCGCGTTGTGCGTCGAGCGACATCCAGACGGCGGCGCGACGTTTCCTCAAGGTATCGCCAGAGGTGATCACTACCATGCAGGGGAAAGGCCAGACCTCACCGATTTCATAGATTTGCTTGACCGGCGCCACCAGTTGCGCGATACGCGCCTGTGGCTCAAACAGGAAGGCAGCATCGACACGCTTGCCAACCAGTGACTGCACCGCCACCTGCGGGCTGACACCAAGCACGTTGACATCATCGCTCTTGAGGCCGGCATTCTTGAGGACCACGCCTTTCAAGACCACATCGGCGGTACTGCCTTCGGCTTGCGACGCCAGCGTCTTGCCCTTCAGGTCGGCCACTGTCTTGATACCGGCATCTTCGCGCACGACAATCGCGTGATAGCCCAATTGCGCGCCGCTGATGACTTTAAGGTCGGCCCCCTTGGAAGCCCAGGCCACCGCATTGGTAAAACCGAATACGCCGGTATCAAGCTGACCACCGACGATGGCCTTGACCAGATCGGTGCCGGATTTGAATTCGATCAATTCGACGTCGAGACCATATTTCTTGTACAGACCGGCTTCATAGGCGGCCATCGCTTGCGCATCGTCCATCACGCGCAGATAACCGATCTTGAATTTTTCGATTGCCATGGCATTGCCGCCGACCAGCGTGAGCGCTGCCAAAGATGCCATCAATACTTGTTTCAGTTTCATACGCCCACCCCTTCAATTGTTTTGGCAAATTCATCCTGCTCGGCATGAATGCCCAGCAGGCAGAGAATCTCGCGACGGATGGCCGCGAACTCCGACAAATCATGTGTTTTTTCGTGATGCACCAGATTGAATTCCTTGAGCACCGTGGCAGGACGCGCACTAAAGACGAAGATACGGTCAGCCAGGAACAGCGCTTCATCGACATCGTGCGTCACCAGCAATACCGTCGGTGCCTGCCCCTGCACTTCTTGCCGGATCAGCGTGCGCAAGGCATCCTGCAAGGTCATGCGCGTCAGTGCATCGAGCGCGCCGAACGGTTCATCGAGCAGCAAGGCCTTGGGCTGCGAAATGAAGGCACGCGCCAGTGCTGCACGCTGACGCATGCCGCCCGACACCTGATGCGGGTAATAGGCTTCAAAGCCAGCCAGATTGACTTTGGTCAGCCATTCGCGCGCCTGACTCAGCGCGATCTTTTTGGCTACTTTTTGGAATTCCAGCGCCAGTGCGACGTTTTGCTCCAGCGTCAGCCACGGATAGAGGGCGTTTTCCTGGAACATCAAGGTCCGTTCCGGATGCGGCCCGGTCACCGGCTTGCCATCGGCCAGCATACTGCCCGAACTCGGCTGTTCCAGCCCGGCGGCGATATGCAGCAAGGTCGACTTGCCGCAACCGGACGGTCCCACCAGGGCGACCAGCTCACCCGGTTCAATATCGCGGGTGAAGCCGTCGATCACATGCAGACCGGCAAAATTCTTTTGGATGTTGTTAAACGATAACTTCATGGAAAGCGCTCATGGATGCGAGTAGCCGGCTTCCGAAATATTGTTTTTAAGCAATTTCACGGACACTCTGATGGTAGAGTGCGACTCTACTGACGGCATGCTGACGGGACAACAATTTTAAAAGCTTATGCTTATGCGAAAAACAAATAAGCAACTAAGCTGCGTGCATCAAGTGGCGACCTGTGCCAACAAATCGGCCACCGTGGCATAGCGCAACCGCATCCCCAGCTCCTGACGCAGACGGTCGTTGCGCAAGCGGCGCGACTCTGACATGAATGACAACATCACCGGCGACACTTGTTGCTGCAAAGCACTGCGCGGCAGTCGCGGCGGTGCCGGCAGCTTCAGCGCCTGTGCCACGGCGTCGAAATAATCGCCCATCTTCATATCGCTATCGTCGACAGCGTGGTAGACACGCAACGGTCGGGCGCGATAAATCGCCGCCGCCGCAATCCGTGCCAGATCGTCGGCATGGATGTGATTGGTATAGACATCCTCCTCGGCAATCAAGGCCGGGGTGCCCTTTTGCAAGCGCTCAAGCGGCAAGCGGTCCTGCGCATAAATGCCCGGCACACGCAGGATCGCCAGGCGACCACCGCAGCGGCGTGCCCAGGCACGTAACACCTGTTCAGCATCAACCCGGCGCTGCGCTCGCGCATTGCTGGGGCGCACCGGCCGCGTCTCATCGAAGCGAGCGCCGCCACAATCGCCATACACCCCGGTGGTACTGATATAAACCAAGCGCGCGCGCTCAGGTAAAATGGCGGCCAAATTACGGGTACGGCGGTCAGTCGTGCCGGATGCTTGCGGTGGAGCAAGGTGCACGATGATTTGCGCCAAGCGTGCCAGTCGCGCCAGCGTTGCTGGTTGATCAAGGTCAGCCAGCAACGGGACGGCACCGGCGGCGCGCAGTTCGGCGCAGCGCTGCGGCTGGCTGGTAACGGCCAGCACACGATAGTGGGCTCGTAGCAACGGCAGCATGCGCATGCCGACGTCGCCGCAGCCCAGCAACAACAGGCGTGGTTTGCCGATTTTTTTTAATGTAGTGATCATTGTCAGGATTGTATGAGTTTTCAAGTTACCGTTCAGCCCAGCGGCCATCAGTTTAGCTGCGATGAGGGCGAAACCATTCTTACTGCGGCCATTCGTGCTGGCGTCGGCCTGCCCTATGGCTGTAAAAATGGCGCTTGCAGCTCGTGCAAAGGCAAGCTCATTGATGGCAGCCTGACCCATGGTCCACATCAGGAACGGGCCTTATCGGCCAATGACGAACAACTGGGCTTTGCCTTGTTTTGCTGCGCCAAGCCAAATTCCGATGTCACCATCGAAGCACGCGAAGTGGTCGGCATCGGCGACTTCCCGGTCAAGAAGATGCCAGTGCGCGTAGCCAAGCTGGACAAGGTTGCCGACGATGTGATCATCCTCTCGCTGCAATTGCCGGCCACCGATCGCTTGCAATACAAGGCCGGTCAATATGTGGAATTCATGCTGCGCGATGGCAAGCGCCGCAGTTATAGCATGGCCAATGCGCCCCACAACGACGGCCATTTGACACTGCATATCCGCCACATGCCGGGTGGCCTGTTTACTGACCAGGTCTTCACCACCCTCAAGGAGCGCGACATCCTGCGCTTTGAAGGCCCGCTCGGCACCTTCTTCCTGCGCGAAGACAGCGACAAGCCAATCATCCTGCTGGCCTCCGGTACCGGCTTTGCCCCGATCAAGGCAATCGTCGAACAACTGGAACACAGCAAGTCGACACGTCCCATCGTGCTGTACTGGGGTGGCCGCCGTCCGCAAGACCTGTACATGAATGATTTGTGCCTGAGCTGGCAGCAAAGCCTGCCCAATTTCCGCTATGTGCCGGTGGTGTCCAATGCCCAGGCCGACGACCAATGGACTGGTCGCAGCGGCTTCGTCCATCAAGCGGTGCTCGATGATCATCCCGACCTGTCGAATTACCAGGTCTATGCCTGCGGCGCGCCAATCGTGGTGGAGTCGGCACAACGCGATTTCGTCGCACTGGCCAAGCTACCGGAAAACGAGTTCTACGCGGATGCATTCACCTCGGCGGCAGACCTCCCGCCGGATGAGAAAAATCCGTCAAATTAATTTTGACGCATCGCGCAAAACATCCTAATATTGATCGCATGAACGCCACCACAACATCCTTGCGACGTCGCAGCCAACCTCAACGAGGTTTGCCGTGCGCGTGAGATGAACTTGGTCACGAAGCCACAGGCAATCCCTGTGGCTTTTTTTTATCGTTTGCATTTGTGTCAGTGCTGTTTCAAGAATGTGTCAGCACTATTTCGTTTCGGTTACCGCCGCCTTTTACCGCCCTAGCAGGAGTCATTCAATGGAATTCAACCAGTTCGACGTCAACAAACTGATGTATGTCACTAACCGCCCGGAGCTTGTCTTCACCGAAGGCAGCGGCATGTGGATGACCGATCACACTGGCAAACGCTATCTCGACTACCTGCAAGGCTGGGCCGTCAACGCGCTCGGCCATGCGCCAAAATGCATCGAAGAGGCGCTCATTGCCCAGTCCAGGAAACTGATCAATCCATCGCCGGCGTTCTACAATGCGCCGTCGATCGAGTTGGCCGATCTGCTGACCGCCAACTCGGTATTTGACCGGGTGTTCTTCGCCAACAGCGGCGCCGAAGCCAATGAAGGTGCCATCAAGCTGGCCCGTAAATGGGGCAAGAAAAACCCCAACAGCAACGGCGAACACCGTTATGAAATCATCACCTTCGACCACAGCTTCCATGGCCGCACCATCGCAACCATGTCGGCCAGCGGCAAGCCCGGCTGGGACACCATGTTCGCGCCGCAGGTGCCGGGCTTCGTCAAGGCCGATCTGAACGACCTGGCCAGCGTCGAACGCTTGATCACCAAGAATACCGTCGCCGTCATGCTGGAACCGGTGCAAGGCGAAGGTGGTGTCATTCCGGCCACGGCGGAATTCATGCAAGGCCTGCGTCGCCTGACCAAGAATGCCAATCTGCTGCTGATCGTCGATGAAGTGCAGACCGGCATGGGCCGTACTGGTGAACTGTTCGGCTATCAATTGTCGGGCATCGAACCAGACATCATGACGCTGGGCAAGGGCATCGGCGGTGGCGTGCCACTGGCGGCGCTGCTGGCGCGTGAAGAAATCGCCTGTTTCGAAGCCGGTGAACAAGGTGGCACCTACAACGGCAATCCATTGATGACTGCCGTCGGCGTAGCCGTGATCAAGGAATTGCTCAAACCAGACTTCTTGCGCGAAGTGCGCGAAAAATCGGCTTATCTGAGTGCCGCCCTGATCAAGCTGTCGGACAAGCATGGCTTCGAAGGCGAACGCGGTGCAGGCTTGCTGCGCGCACTCAAACTGAGCAAGGACATTGGTCCGCAAATCGTCGAAACCGCACGCGACCTCGATCCGGTCGGCCTGCTGCTCAATTCGCCGCGTCCGAATCTGCTGCGCTTCATGCCTTCGCTCAATGTCACCACAGCGGAACTCGATCAGATGCTGGAGATGCTCGAAGGCGTGCTGGTCAAGCTGGGACATTGATCAAGGTGCTGAGCGTGCATCGTCAAGTGCGCCGTTTGCTGCCGACCTCCACGGCATGGCTTGCCTGCTGCCTCGCCGCCTGCCTGGCGGCGTGCGGCACGGCGCCGGAGCGGCTGCCCGAGAGTAACGCGCCAGCAATCGCGGTGCCCGCGCAAGCAGTCGCACCGGGTGCTGAAAAAGGCAGTGAAGTGGCCATCTATGCGCTCGGCCTGATCGATACCGGCTATCGCTTCGGCGGCAAAAATCCTGCTGCCGGACTCGATTGCAGTGGCATGGTGACGTATATTTTCAACCATGCTGCGGGTCTGAAACTGACCGGCAGTGCCGCCGATCTTGCGCGCAAGGGCCGTCAGATCGATCGTAGCCAGTTGCGCGCCGGCGACCTGGTGTTCTTCAATACCGAGCACCGGTCGTTTTCACATGTCGGCATCTATATCGGCGATGGCCGCTTCGTGCATGCGCCGGCGACCAATGGCAAGGTGCATATTTCGCGCCTCGACAATCCCTACTTCGCGCCGCGCTTCGAGATGGCGCGCGCCTATTTCAACTAGGCGCGTTTGGTCGTCGCAGATTTTCTGGCTGGTACTGGCGCAATTTTCTGCGGCTTGGCCTTGAGCGTGGCGGTCTTGCTCTTGGCTGCCTTGGCCAGCTTGAGCGGCGCTGTTTTCTTTGGTACCAGACCGCCCTGACCGACCAGACTGGCGCTATAGCGTTTGAAGGCAATATCCATGTGACGCCGCATCGCTGCACGCGCCAACTCTGGATCGCCTGCGCGCAACGCCTTCATGACGCGGGCATGCTCATTGATGGCATCCTTCCACACCTCCACTGTATCGAAATGGCTGTGCAAACGTTTGAACAGCGGCCCCAGACGCGCATCAAATAATTGCGTCACCAGACCCACCAGCACGCTATTGCCGGTCGCCTCGGCCACGCGGATATGAAACAGGCGGTCTGCCTCCAGCGGATTGGACCCGGCATTGGTGTGTTCAATCATTTGCTGCAAGGCCGCAGCGATGGCATCGATCTGCGCTTTCTTGCCGTGCTTGGCAGCCGCATAAGCGACCTCGCCTTCCAGCATGGCGCGCGCACGGATCAATTCCAGCGGGCCTTCTTCAGTCGATAAATCGATCTCGCCGTCCGCGCTCGACTGTGGCGATAGCGGACAAACGTAAATGCCCGACCCCATGTGTACTTCGATATAACCTTCGACTTCCAGCGCAATCAAGGCTTCGCGCAACGATGGTCGGCTCACGCCAAGTTGCAGCGACAGATCGCGTTCTGATGGCAAGCGCGAACCGACCGGAAATTCACCATCGATAATCAGCTTGCGCAATTGATCGCTGATCTGACGGTACAGGCGCTGGGGTTCGATCGCTTCAATGGGCATAACGGGATTCCGATCAACATTCTCTAAGAGGACAAGCGTCGGATTGTAGCGCAGCCGCCGCCACCGTAAGCGACGATGGCGGCACGGCGTCAGCTCCGCATCAGTCGCTCAACACTGCGGGAAACGTCAGGCCATATTGCTGAGCCACCGTCCGCAAGGCCGGTGCAATGGTCGGATACAAGGCCACGCCGCGCTGCAGTTGCTCAGCCCGGCGCGCCATGCCGCGATCGCCTGGCATGCGAACCTGCGCTACACCCGGACGCGGCGGATTGCTGCGACAAGCCTCGCCGATGTAATCCATCTGCCGCTTGAACGCCGCCTCGCCACCAAATGCTGCCGGGTCATACAAACTCATGAACACGGTAGCGCCCCACCCGGCGGCCGGATCGGCGCGACCAAAGCCCGACAGGCCAGCGGTCAAGGCCTCGATCAACACCGCCAGCCCAAAGCCTTTATGCCCGGCCGACAAACCGCCCAGCGGCAAAATCGTCCCCGGTGGATCACTGGCCAGCACCGCCGGATCGCGGCTGGCGTTGCCATCGGCGTCGAGCATCCATGCTTCTTCAAACTGCTGCCCGGCCTTGTGCAGGCGTGCGCTCATGCCGTTGGTGGTGATCGACGCCGATATATCGACCAGGAACGGCGTACCGGAAGTCGGGATGCCGGCCGCAATCGGATTCGGCGTAAAGACTGCCTTGGTGCCGCCGAACGGTGCCACGCTCTGCACTGCCGGATCGGAGCTCGACAGCAGCATCAGGAACCCGGCTTCGGTGGCACGCAACAAATAGGCTGCCAGACAGGCAATGTGATGGCTGTGATGGATCGCCAGCGAGGCCGTGCCAAGTTCGCGGGCCCGCGGCATCAAGGCATCGATACCTTGATGCACCAACCATGGACCGGGCAAGCGCCGGCCATCCCAGACCAAGGCAGCAGGTCGGTCAGACACCACTTGCGGCGCACCGCTGAGCGTCATGGTGCCGTTTTCAATTTCCTTGACATACGGGGCCAGCAGCGCCAGACCATGCGTATCATGGCCGAGCAAATCGCCGTCGACCAGGGTGCTGGCAACTGCCTCTGCAGGCGCACGCGGTAGTCCTGCCTGCTGCAATAGCGCGCTGGAAAACTGCTGGAGAGCACGCGCAGAAAAACGTTCTGGTGTAGCAGTTGGTGCAACCATCAACGACATCCTTTCATTTGTTTTGCCAACATTTTCGTTACAGCAACAGGTCTGGTGGTCAGACCAAATAGGAAAAGAATTTCACATCAGACGGATCACTGTCAAGGAACAAAACGATAGACGAAAATAATTCATCCACGCCGCAGCGCAGCATTGGGCATCATGGGAAAAAGCTGGCATAGATGCCGATGCGACAAGCCGTATGATGACAAATCTGGTATTACCACTTGACCAAATCGTAAATGCTGAAATAGACTCGCTCACATATTTTCAGACTATCCAAGCGGCCAACAGAGCAGATACTGCCACCGGCCCGCCCGCAAGCAAGCAACACGCAGGTCGTCAGGGAGACAGGGATTGAAATACTTATCAAACCAGCAGCGGTGCATTCTTGCGCCGGCATCGATCACGACCAGCCGGCCGGCGTCAGCATTGCGCCACGCTGCCGTTGTGGCAGCCAGCAGACGCCTCTCTCTGGTTCGTGCGGGCGACTTCATGCTCGCATATCATTTGATGGATTTCTCCCGCTATTTCTTTGATCAAAGCAATATTGGTCGCCGCTTCTTTCGCTAGCCATCCGATATCGACAGCAAGATCGGCACCGCCGGACCATCAAGGAAAGAACGCATATGAGCGACAGCAAAAAGTTCACACGCCGCAGCCAGGCCTGGTTTGGCCGGCAAGACCGCGACGGGTTCATTTACCGTTCCTGGGTCAAGAACCGCGGCATTCCGCATGATCAGTTCGACGGCCGTCCGGTCATTGGCATTTGCAACACCTATTCAGAATTGACGCCCTGTAATTCGCACTTCCGCACCCTGGCCGAACAGGTCAAGATCGGCATCTGGGAAGCCGGTGGTTTTCCGTTGGAGTTTCCGGTCATGTCGCTCGGCGAAACCTTAATGCGGCCAACCGCCATGTTGTTTCGCAATCTGGCCAGCATGGATGTGGAAGAATCGATCCGCGCCAATCCGCTCGATGGCGTGGTGCTGCTGATGGGCTGCGATAAGACCACGCCAGCCTTATTGATGGGCGCATCCTCGGTCGACCTGCCCACCATTGGCATCTCCGGCGGCCCCATGCTCAATGGCAAATATCGCGGTGCTGAACTCGGTTCCGGCACCGGTGTGTGGCAGATGTCGGAAGAAGTCCGCGGTGGTCACATGACCCAGGAAGAATTTTTCGAAGCCGAGAGCTGCATGCACCGTTCGCACGGTCATTGCATGACCATGGGTACCGCCTCCACCATGGCCAGCATGGTCGAAGCATTGGGCATGAGCCTGCCAGGCAATGCCGCCATTCCGGCGGTCGATGCGCGCCGCAATGTGCTGGCCCGCAACTCGGGACGGCGCATTGTCGAGATGGTCAAGGAAGACTTGATCATGTCCAAGATCCTCACCCGCGCCGCCTTCGAAAATGCCATCCGCGTCAATGCCGCCATCGGCGGCTCGACCAATGCGGTGATCCATTTGCTGGCAGTCGCCGGGCGTATTGGTGTCAAGCTGACGCTGGCAGACTGGGATCAGATTGGCCAGCATCTACCCTGCCTGCTCAATCTGCAACCGTCGGGCAAATACCTGATGGAAGATTTTTATTACGCCGGCGGCTTGCCTGCGGTGATCCGCGAACTCGACAGCGTGATCGACAAGAGTGCGCTGTCGGCCAATGGCCTGACGCTGTGGGAAAACTGCAAAGAAGCGCCAAACTGGAATCGCGATGTCATCCACGCGTTCGACGCGCCGTTCAAAGCGGCGGCCGGCATTGCCGTTCTGCACGGCAATCTGTGTCCGGACGGTGCTGTCATCAAACCCTCGGCAGCAACACCGGCCCTGCTCAAGCATACCGGCCGCGCCGTGGTGTTTGAAAACAGCGATGACCTGCACCGTCGCATCGACGACGAAGCACTCGATGTCGATGAACATTGCGTATTGGTACTCAAGAATTGTGGCCCGAAAGGCTATCCCGGCATGGCCGAAGCCGGCAATATGCCGCTGCCGCCCAAGGTGCTGCGCAAGGGCATTACCGACATGGTGCGGGTATCCGATGCGCGCATGAGCGGCACCGCTTACGGCACCGTGGTGTTGCATGTAACGCCGGAAGCGGCGGCTGGCGGTCCGCTGGCGCTGGTGCAAAACGGCGACATGGTCGAACTCGATGTTGCCGCCCGCAAGCTGCATCTGCATGTCAGCGATGAGGAACTGGCGCACCGCCGCGCTGCCTGGCAGGCACCCAAGCCGCCGAGCGAGCGCGGCTGGGTCAAGTTGTATGTCGATCATGTGCAGCAGGCCAATCTCGGCGCCGACCTCGATTTCCTGGTCGGCAAGAGTGGCGCAGGCATTCCCAAGGACAACCATTAACATCGCACGCTAGCAACCGCAATCAGGAGTACGCACGACAACAGCACTTTAATCATTTCAATCAACAAGGCCGATGGCGGATTCGCGCACGCGCAGCAAGTTTGCTGACGATGATGTGAACGCATGAGACAACGAACCGTCGTCGGCTGTCACGGAGACATGACGCAATGAAGATTTTGATTACCGATTACGATTTTCCCGATGTCGAACTGGAACTGGCCTTGTATCGCGCGGCCGGTGTCGAAGTGGTGACGGCGCAATGCCGCACCGAAGACGAGGTCATCCAGGCCGCGCAAGGTTGCCAGGGCTTGCTGGTGCAATATGCACCAGTCAACGCCAAGGTCTTCGCGGCCTGTCCCGAGATTCGCATCGCCAGTCGCTACGGTGCCGGTTTCGACACCATCAATACCGAAGATGCGCAGCACCATGGTGTTTGGGTCGCCAATTCGCCCGACTATGGCGTCGGCGAAGTCGCTACCCACGCACTGGCGATGACATTGGACCTGATCCGCAACATCACCGGCTATGACCGTGATGTGAAGGCCGGGCTCTGGCATTACACCAGCGCCGGCCAGATTCAACGCGCCTCCGATATGACCATCGGCATTATTGGCCTGGGCCGTATCGGCAAACGCATGGCGCATATCAGCCGCAATCTGTTCAAGCGCGTCATCGCCTATGACCCGCATATCATCGACGGCGACTTTCCTGCCTATGTGGAACGGGTCGGCAAGGAAGAATTGTTCCAACAAGCCCATGTGGTGTCGCTGCATACGCCGCTCAACGATGAAACACGCGGCATGATCGATGCTTCGGTACTGAACCTGATGCAGCCCGGCAGCTTTTTGGTCAACTCGGCACGCGGTGGACTGGTCAATATCGATGACCTGCTCAAGGCACTCGACGGCCCGCTCAAGGGTGCCGGACTGGATGTGCTGCCGGTTGAACCACCAGCCACAAGCGCCGCCATTGTTCAGCACAAACGTGTGCTTTTATCGCCGCACGCGGCCTTCTATTCCGAAGTTGCAGCACGTGAATTGCGACGCAAGGCAGCGCAGAATCTGATCGACTGGGACCGCAGCGGACGCCCTTCGTATGTCGTGGTCGCCGGCAATAAAAAATAACAACGCAATAAGCAAGCGCGGCACAGCATCAGAACGACAAAGTGCGAAAACCATCACCCGGTTGATCGCAGAGACAAACGAGGAAAGAAACGAGGAGCAAGGCATGGCATCAGTTCAGATTCGCGGTATCAAAAAGCAGTTCGGCAGCACGCAGGTCATTCGCGGCGTCGACATCGACATTGAAGACGGTCAATTCGCCGTGCTGGTGGGTCCATCCGGCTGCGGCAAGTCGACCCTGTTGCGCATGCTGGCCGGTCTGGAAGAAATCAGCGAGGGTGAAATTTCCATCGGCGGCACCGTGGTCAACAAGGTCCAGCCCAAGGATCGCGATATCGCCATGGTGTTTCAGAACTATGCGCTGTACCCGCACATGACGGTCAATGACAATATGGCGTTTTCGCTGATGCTGGCCAAGAAGGAAAAATCCTTCGTCCAGCAACAGGTCAAGAAAGCCGCTGAAATCCTCGGCCTGACACAGCTGCTGGGACGCTATCCGCGCCAACTGTCGGGCGGCCAGCGCCAGCGTGTGGCGATGGGCCGCGCGATTGTGCGTGATCCGCAAGTATTTCTGTTCGATGAACCGCTGTCGAATCTCGATGCCAAGCTGCGCGTGCAGATGCGTACTGAAATCAAGGAATTGCATCAGCGCCTGCGGACCACCTCGGTCTATGTCACGCATGACCAGATCGAAGCCATGACCATGGCTGACCAGATCGTGGTCATGCGCGATGGCCTGGTCGAACAGCGCGGCCGGCCATTGGAATTGTATGATCGTCCGGCCAATATCTTCGTGGCTGGCTTCATCGGTTCGCCAGCGATGAACTTCATCCCTGCCACTTTGCGGCGCAATGGCACCGCTGCCGAAGTTGAATTCAGCGACGGTGCGCGTCTGCCAGCGCCCTATGCGCAACGCGGCCTTGATGGCGTCGATGGTCAACGCGTGGTGTATGGCGTGCGGCCTGAGCACTTGAGTATTGGTCCGGCTGGCAGCGGCATTGCTACCAAGGTGGTGGTGGTGGAACCGACCGGGGCCGACACCGAAGTCTATGTGCGTTTCTGCGACACCAGTCTGACCTCGATTTTCCGCGAACGGCACAACTTCAGTGCTGGCGACACCATCACGTTGGTGCCGGAACATCACAACACCCATCTGTTCGATGCCGCCAGCGGCAATACGCTGGCGCTTACCTGAACCACGGAGCGAGTTTCATGCAGTCCCTGTAGCACTAAAACAAAAACGCAACCATATGCGGGTCCATTCACTTTCATCCAGAAGGAGTAGGAGACATGACAAAGCTGACCAGACGTGATTTTTTAGCAGCGAGCGCTTCCGTCGCTGCAGCATCGACCGTGACCACCACGGCATTTGCGGCACCCGCCGCGCCGACCGCCAGCGGCGCCGGTTTGAAGTTCGATATTGAAAAAGGCGCGACCCTACGCGTGTTGCGCTGGAAGCGCTTCGTCCAGGGCGACGAAGACTTGTGGAATGCCAACGTCAAGAAATTCACTGCATTGACCGGCGTCGCGGTGCGTACCGACAGCGAAGGCTGGGAAGATCTGCGTCCAAAAGCAGCGGTAGCAGCCAATGTCGGCAGCGGCCCTGATATCGTCATGAGCTGGTTTGACGATCCACAGCAATATCCGACCAAGCTGATCGACCTGACCGACCTGGCAACCTCGCTGGGCAGCCGCCTGGGTGGCTGGTATGACGTCTGCCGCAAATACGGCACCAAGGATGGCAAGTGGATTGCCCTGCCAGTTGGTGTGGTCGGCAACGCCCTGGTCTACCGCGAAAGCCAGTTGAAGGCTGCCGGCTTCGATGCAGTACCGAAGGACACTGCGGGCTTTCTCAAGATGTGCCAGGCGCTCAAGGCCAAGAATACGCCGGTCGGCTTTGCGCTCGGCAAGGCGGTCGGCGATGCCAACAACTGGGCGCACTGGCTGTTGTGGTCGCATGGCGGCAAGCTGGTCGACAAGAAAGGCGCAGTTGCCATCAATTCGCCGGAAACCCGCGCGGCGCTCGAATACGCCAAACAGTTATATGCCACCTTCATCCCCGGCACGCTGTCCTGGCAAGATCCGTCGAACAACAAGGCTTATCTCGACGGCCAGATCAGCATGACTGCCAATGGCATCTCGGTGTATTACGCGGCCAAGAATTCGCCAGATCCCAAGCTGCAGGAAATGGCCAAGGATACCCAGCACGCCCATTTCCCGATCGGCCCCGCCGGCAAACCAACCGAGCTGATGCAGATCACCCAGATGATGATCTTCAAGCACACCAAGTTTCCTAATGCGGCCAAGGCTTTCGTGCAATTCATGTTCGAGCCGGATCAATACAACCCATGGATGGAAGCATCCATCGGTTATGTCAGCCAGTCGCTCAAGGCTTACGAAAAAAATCCGATCTGGACCGCTGACCCGAAGGCCACGGTGTATCGCGATTCGGCGGCGCTGATGATCGACCATGGGCACGAAGGGCCACTGGGACAGGCATCGGCGGCCTGTATGGCCGACTATGTCGTGGTTGACATGGTGGCCGAAGCTGCCAGCGGTACCAAAACCGTCCAGCAGGCGATTGACCGCGCTGCCGACCGCGCCAAGCGTTTCTACAAAGCTTAGCAAAGCCACGCCGCCACTGATGGCGGTGTGGTTGAAGGCAGCAGTTCTGCGCGTGCGCCGTAGTCCATGCGGCGCACGCAGTCATCACGCTTATTGAGGTCGCCTTATGTTATCCCGCTTACTGAACAACCGTAATGTGCTGGGCATGCTGTTCATGGCGCCAGCGGTATTACTGCTGGTCATTTTTCTGACCTATCCGCTCGGCCTGGGTGTCTGGCTTGGCTTTACCGATACCAAGATCGGCGGCGGAGGCAGCTTCGTCGGACTAGATAATTATGCCTATCTGCTCGGCGATCCGCTGGCGCAGCTAGCCTTGTTCAATACCCTGTTCTATACCATTACCGCCAGCATTCTGAAGTTCTTTCTGGGCTTGTGGCTGGCGATCCTGCTCAACAAAAATCTGCCATTCAAGTCGTTTTTCCGCGCCATTGTGCTGTTGCCATGGATCGTGCCAACCGCGCTGTCCGCGCTGGCGTTCTGGTGGATGTACGATGCGCAGTTTTCAGTGATCAGTTGGGCGCTGGTGAAAATGGGCTTGATCGATCATTACATCGACTTCCTCGGCGATCCCTGGATGGCACGCCTCTCGACGGTGGTGGCCAATGTCTGGCGCGGCATTCCGTTTGTGGCAATTTCGCTGCTGGCCGGCTTGCAGACCATTTCTCCATCGCTGTATGAAGCGGCCGCCATTGACGGCGCCAAACCCTGGCAGCAGTTCCGCTATGTCACCTTGCCGTTGCTTACGCCCATCATCGCAGTAGTGATGACGTTCTCGGTGCTGTTCACGTTCACCGACTTCCAGTTGATCTACGTACTCACACGCGGCGGCCCGCTCAATGCCACGCATCTAATGGCCACCTTATCGTTCCAGCGCGCCATTCCAGGCGGTTCGCTCGGTGAAGGCGCAGCGTTGGCAACCTACATGATTCCATTCCTGCTGGCGGCCATCATGTTTTCGTATTTCGGCCTGCAACGTCGCGGCTGGCAACAAGGAGGTGACAAATGAGCAAGAAGAATGACGAGCTGCAACAGGAAACCCAGGGCATGGATTTCCTGCAATCGCTGCCGCGACGCTGGGTCACCACCTATATTCCCTTGGCGATTATGGTCTTCGTGCTGCTGTTTCCGTTTTACTGGATGGTGATCACCGCGTTCAAACCCGATAATGAATTGCTGCATCAGACCGGCAATCCGTTTTGGGTGATCGCACCGACGCTGGCGCATTTCAAGAAACTGTTATTCGAAACCCAGTACCCGGCCTGGTTGCTCAATACCGTGATTGTGTCGGTGGTATCGACCTTCGTATCGCTGGCGGCCAGTGTGTTTGCGGCCTATGCGATTGAACGGCTGCGCTTTCAGGGTTCCAAACAGGTCGGCTTGGGCATCTTCCTGGCGTACTTGATTCCGCCATCGATCCTGTTCATTCCGCTGGCGGCGATCGTGTTCAAGCTGGGCCTTTTCGATACCCGCTGGGCCTTGATTTTGACCTATCCGACTTTCCTGATTCCGTTCTGCACCTGGCTGCTGATGGGTTACTTCCGCTCGATTCCGTATGAGCTGGAAGAATGTGCCTTGATCGACGGTGCCACACGCTGGGAAATTTTGATCAAAATCATTCTACCGTTGGCGGTACCGGGGCTGATCTCGGCTGGCATCTTCGCATTCACGCTATCGTGGAATGAGTTCATCTATGCCTTGACCTTCATTTCGTCCTCAGAAATGAAGACCGTGCCAGTGGGCATTGTGACCGAACTGGTGGACGGCGACGTCTATCACTGGGGCGCATTAATGGCCGGAGCGTTGCTGGGCTCGTTGCCGGTTGCGGTGGTGTATTCGTTCTTTGTGGAATATTACGTATCCGGCATGACAGGCGCGGTGAAAGAGTAATTAGAACAAAAGAACGACCGCCATTGCGCCATGCGGTCGTTCTTTTTTGCCAGCGCATCTCGTCTTCCTGGGCGAATTCCCCCGCCAATCTGACCAACTGTTTCAACAGGCCGTCCACTCCCATCAACGCCTCCTGATTCTTGCCGTTGCGCTGCCCTCGCCCCGTGTGAGCGCGGCCTCATCGCCGTCGCCAGATCGCCTCGCTTAAGCAAAAATTCCGCGCTGAATGGGTAGGCGGACTCTCGCCAGCTACGCTTACGTATGCACGGACGATGATAGCGACATGGATGCAATACTGCAAAAATTACGCGCAATAAATAGAAATATCATCATTAATTTCATCGACGTAATTTAATAATAAACATGAAAAAATGATATTTCGTGAGATTGACAGGATTGAATTTTCTTGAAGGCCATGCGCCCGGTGAACGAAGTCAGTCCTCTTCTTAGCAAAGGAATAGGTACAGATGCCGGTCATACATGCGCCCTCCTCATACGCCAACGCTGCGTTCGTTTCGTCCACCTCTTCGGTAACAGAAAGTCCAGATATCTGGTTTGATGCCGTCGATCATGTAGAGATGGATAAGGACTGGTTTGATGCCGGGCAGCATGCTGATGAAAACGCCGATGATATGTGGTTCGATGCCCGTGCGGACAATGTAGATGAAGCTGCCCCTGCAACAGACATCGTGGAAGAAATGATTCCCTTCACCGAAGATTGCCGGCGCTGTATCAAAGAGCTCATCAGGCATCTGGGGGAAGTGCAAGAAAACGAACTTATATTCGCCGGACTCTCAAAAATTCTTCCGTGCTTGCCTACCGATATCATGTTGACCGCGCATAGTCTCTATGTGGCCGTTACCGAAAGAAGAAACATCGACATTGCCGTCTTAAACACATTAGGCCTGGCCTGTTCCCATCTGCTCGATGACGGTAACGCAATCTCCAGTATGGCCCGTTACATTCGGAATACCTTGCATGAATATGTCGGCCAGTCAGATTGGGAGAAATACTTGAGCCAGGATGATCATCCCTGCGCCGCCCTCTTTACCGGCCTGGCGGTCTTGACCATTGTTGCCAGACACTGGATAACGGATGAACGGGCCCCTCAGCGGCGCTTGCTGCGCGTACCGGCCTTTTTAGCCAATCTGCTGTTGCGGGCGAATAGCCACTGGCGCCACCTGGGACGGATAGCACAGCATGCGACGAAAACATGTCACTTCACGCTCAGTAATGATTCCGCAAGCCATCACTATCTTTGTGTGGAAGAGTCGATGCATGCCGCGCCAGAAAAACCAACGACAACGGCACAGAAAAGCTGGCTATGCACTCGGATCGAACCAAAGCCAAGTCCACACATGCCAGAAAAGCGATGCAAATTTTACCCGCATCCAGGTATTACTCAACACAAAAACGGCCCTGCAAAAACCACAAAACCTGTGTGGCAAAGAAATTCCGCCGCCGACAGAACCGCAAGCGAAGTCGTGCAGCCGCTGATGCTGGCCACCGCCAGTACAGTGGCATCGACGCGCTATGCAGGATCGGCCAGCAGAATCGTTCGTGGTGCCGCCCTGACCTTTGTCGGCACCGCTGCGCTGGTCGGAGGAAAATATATCCGTGATGCCTGGCTTACTCCCCGAAGCGCAGCCGATCACCATACAGGACCGAAACCGCACGCCTTGGCATCGGCAACAATGGCTGACGACAACGCATCCGCCATTGTCGGCGACCAAGCGACGTCACTGACCATCCGGCAGTCAACTGCTACGCCGACACTGTTATGCCGGAATCGATTACTTGGTTATCTGCATGCGATACATCCATTTCCATCAAACGAGACGACCGATATACAACTGGCGGCAGCAGCATTGCGCTTGCTTCGTCAAGATGAAAAACATCAGGCCGCGCTGGCGCATATCTCACTTTATGGGACCGGTTTGTTTGGTGAAAGGCACGATGAATATCTGGACCCCACAGCGGAGGATTTTTTAGTCGGAGATTTGCTGGCCAAATTGCTGTTTAACCACCGCTCGCTTGAAAGATATATGTTGGATGAGTTTGTCGCCGAACCTCATATTTCGACCATGGATTTTCACAAGAAACTAACAGGCTGGTCATTTCAAAACGAAGACATTGAGATAAAAAATTTCTTCATTGATCGTTTTCTTTTTCCAATGATGCCGGTGTTGAATTTGGATTTCAACAATACAGATGCTGATGACGAAAGTCGTTTGGTGCTGGTGGGTAGTGTCAGCTGGTTTCTTATGTATATGGGCTGCCAGTTCATGTGGTCGTCCACCAATCAGAAAAAGAGTTACGACGTTGAAGAAATGACCCTTTTCGGTAGCTATATTTTCAACATGCTGACGAAAGGAACGTTGATAGAAGGAAGTATTCAGGTGCTCGCATCTGGTATCAAATTAGCCGGACTTTTTCTCAATCCCGAATGGACACCCGACACATTGCCTGATTTGCCGAAGGTGCAAGCGCTGGTTTCCAATGCAGTAGTGAATCGAATCAAAGAAAATTCTCGGATTGTTCAACAATTTGACGCGGTGAAAAATGCGGTAGAAAAAGCAGCCGAAGCGCCCTGGTTTTCACGAAAAAAAATGGCCGAGGAATTGCTGTCAACGTATTGCCGCGATGTAAATGCCAAATTATTTGATCTAATCGAAAATGTAAATTCTATTAAAAACGCGAACCCCAACGAATATATATTTAAAACGATAACCAAGAAAAACAAGAACTCGATTGATATTCTCTTGGAACATAAGGGGCATGCCTATTGCTTCAATCAGTATCGCCAGGGAATTAAAATCCCGACTGTCAATTATCGATATAGGGTTGCCATTACCGATTTTATTCACGCATTAAGGACGGCTACGATTGCCTCACTCAGTCAATTATTTTCAAATCGAGATATAAACAGACCCGATTTTTCCTACGGCGATTTTGAATTTATACAACAGGCAGCACTAACGGAGGTTAACGTTTTCATTGGCAGGACGCGAGACATCCGGGAGAGATTGGCGTTTGGCTCGCTGGTGGAAACATGGAAGCCAAAGCCAGAATGCATATTTTTTAATGCGACCAGAGGAGAAGAAACGCGTACTTATGTCATCAATAGAACTGCCAATGATTATCTGATCACGAAATTGAATACGCATGCTTTGCTGGCCGAGTTACCGCCATTTTTTAACTCATGGCCGCCCAACACACTGAGCACCATCAATGCCGTGTTTTCCACGAATCATGGAAGTATAGAAAAAAAAGCTTCCGAGGCTGTTTCCATTTTTATCGAACGCCTTGTGGATAAAAAATATCTGGGTGCCGAAGAGCTTCTATATAAGGCGGGTTTTGACCTGCCATTTCTCGATGTGGCATATGAATTTTTGAAGGATGTATTCGTTCCTTTTTATAGTTGCGTTACCAGTCTACAGAAAGGAGACGCCGACAACGCGGTGGTCAGTTGCGTGCTGGATGGTGCCTTCACGCTGGGTCCCTTTTTGAAGGGCGGCGGCAAGATCATCGGCAAAATTGTGAAATCAACCAGCAAAAAAATTATGGCGCAGATGGTCGCCGCGCCAGACTTCATTGCCGGTACGAAGTTGACCATAAAAAACACCATCACTTTTAACGACTTTATTCCGCAATTTAATATTTATGCGAACGGTGAGACCTTCACGGCGGGGAAGACCGTTGTCTCTTTGATCGTTGACGCTTTGGATCCAGGATTTTCACTTCTGCTGAACGTCAAAAAAGTGTCCTCTGAATTTGGAACCTTGTTCATCCGCGGCAACACGCTTGCGGCGTTGGGGCATATTTCAAAGAACTGGAAAAATATAGTCGAAGCCAGCGCCCGCGTCATGTCTATTACAGATTCGAGAAAAGTGCTTGTCCGCGTTTCCAGAATAACCAATTGGGGTGGCGATTTCGACAGTGAGTTTAATCCCACCATGCGTCACCTTGACATCAACTATCAGGCTGACGCGTCCTTCCTTTCGATGGTCTATATTGATGGCGGGTATTACAATATTTTCCGTCTTGATAAGACCGAGATCTATTTTCCGGCAAGTGAAACCGGAGAAGTATCCAGCACCGGCGCCAAGATTTATGCGATGTTGAGTATGAACGTGCCGACTGGAATCTTTATTAAATATGTTTGTTCTCAACCGGTCTCGACAGTCTGCATGCTGTCGCCCTGGATTCCTCCCGAAATAAACGCCTCAGCCATCGAATCGAAAAAAATCATCGGGGAGGACGGTTCGACGCGTTGGGTATTTGAGGAAGCTAAGCAGTTTTCCAAGTCATCGGTCTATCCAGGCCATCAATGTGAAATTGCTCAGGATGGATATACGCCGAGTAAGCTGTACGAGATTGTGGAAATTGATGATGTTCACTACATTTTTGATCAACATGCCACCTCTTTGCGCCCCCTGCGGGCAGGTGAACACGCCGCCATCGTGCCGAGACGAACCGAGAACCAAACACTGTCATTTGAGCGAAACTTATCTGGCGAGATCGTCATTTCGCTGGTTGCCACAACCGATACCGAGGCGCATGCTTCATTTTCTCTCGATGAGAAATATCGGCTAACAAGCGCCGATTGCGTTAGCACAATCACATTGTCGCAAGCAAAAACCTTGATTGCAAAGATCAAAGACAACTGTTTCCCCCTGCATTTAGCCCCGATAAGAAATCGCTTTATCATCGAACCCAACTCCATGAGGCCTCCGTCCATCAAAGTGGGATGGTCTGCCAAAGAGGATGCCTTGGTATTCGCAAAGCCCTATATCGGCGAAAGCTCTGTGCATGTTGGCATTTCGCTGGAAGACTTTTTCAGTCAAAAAAAAGGACATTGTGAAGGTCATGCGATCAGAAGATTGCCAACCGAGTTAGTCAGCGGAGCTGTCTGGCATCAAGGACACTCCTGGTTGAAAGTGCTCGGGCTTAGCTATCGTCTAGGGGAATGGCGCGAGGGTCTATGCCCACTTTACTGTCATAACGAAGATCGTGTTGCCGCCTGGTTGCGTTATGACTCCTTCGGCGAAAGTTTTGACCTTGTGCATGACGGCGCTGATTGGCAACAGGCCAAATTTAAAGAGCGGGAAACAGCTTTTGAAAAACTGGCACGGAAAATTTTCCCGAAGGAAAAACTATTTTGCATTGATCAATGGCGCCATTTGTCCGACCAAAATGAAAGCAAAAACCTGATGCTGCGGCTGCATCAGACCGCATTTCTGCTGCGCCTGAATGACGCTAATCGCATGGAGTTGCTATCGTTGCCGGCGGCACACTTGCGTTCCTGGTTATTGCATGCTGATGCGACGCCGCTTCTGCGCGAATATCCCGCGTTGGCGTTGGGACTCAGTCAATTCCGTCAGATGACATCATCAATCGATAGCATTACACCCAATCAGTTAAAACTCTTATATCAAATCCCCCTCAAAAACGACGTGATTGGCAATTACTCTTTGCAAGGGAAAATCATCCCAGGTGGCAACGGCCAACATGACGCGATTTGGCTCAACAGCGAGTCCGCTCCGATGTACTTAAAGCGCTATCAATATGGTTTCTATGGTGAGCGCATCACGGTAGATGATGAAAAGACCAAGTGGGTACCCGATACACGTTGCGCGCCGACAGTGGCGGTGACGCAATTTATGCAGGAGATCAATTTTCGGCCGGAGCCTTTGACAAACATACTTGGAAACAAGATATGGCTCTCTCATGCCGATTGGGGCATGTTGGCGCTGCAGCGGGACGATGAGAAAAGCAAGATCGACTATGTATTCGTGTCACCCGATGGAAGTTGGATTGGATTGATTGATAAAGACGAATATCTGAGTGTCTTTTCGATACGCAATGTCGCCGATTCTCTTCACGGCGAAGTCGAGATGACAGTACGCGCCACCAGTCGCTTGCGACTGCCAATTGAACTGAGGCAGTTCGATTTATCACTCGCCATCATCAACAACGAGGGAGAGCTTTATTATCCCGCACGGTTCAACTGGCGAAAATTGCCGAACAACCTGCCTTTGTGGGTCGCTCCGCTGAATTTTCAGCCGTTATTCGTGACGCCTGACCAACGTTTCTTTGGCTTCAAGCATGGCGATCGTTCCGGGGTGCTTATTTATGACAGTCACAGGCAAAAGGGTCTTTTTTTTCGGCGTCCTGTTTCGCCGTATGCCTGGAGCGCATTATCGGCAGTTGCCTTTTCACCACTGAACGCATTTGTCGCCATGGCATTCAATGACGGTCAGGTTTTTTTATACCAGCTTGCGGATGGAATCAATAACGCCGATCGCAATCCGATATCGAATGTAGCGCTGAAAAAACTATTCTATGTGGACGACAAGGGTGGCGCGCCATCCAGTCAAACCATAGTCATGCGTTTTGTCGGTGTTTTTCGCTATCTGACGATCATCTATGACATGGGATTTTTCAGTTTAGATAAAGTATTCAATAGCAAAATTTTTGTGTATGACATTTTTGGATTTCTGCCATCTGAAAGCGATGATCGCAGTGAGGATACTGCCACTACTCCTGCCTCGACTTCAATGTCACCAAGCTGATGAGGGCAAGCGTCATTTAAGGTGTTCCGCACTAAGGCGAAAAAAGCCGGTGTGGTTTTCTTGATTGCTGATTTTTTGTTTTCTTCGGACGACCTTGCCGGGTACCTCAGTGCGTCGTTGACTCTTTGTTTTCTTCGGACTACCTAGCCGGGGGCGGCCCGGCAGCCTCTCACTTTCTTTGGTCTCGCCCAAAGATAAGTAAGCAAATAAAGGCGACCGCTACTACGTCGCCCCTGCGGGGTT
>JAMFSU010000123.1 GCA_026225475.1 Duganella sp. | reverse complement strand
TCGGCGATGTCGCGGTTGGTCTTGCCCTTGCCGAGCCAGGCCAGCACATCGCTTTCGCGCGGTGTCAGGTGATAGTTTTCCAGCGACACCGGATTACTGGCAGCCGCCGCCAGCAAGGCCGGCTTGAGGTCATTCATGGGCGGCATCGCGCCGTTTTGCTTCTCTTCCAGCAGCAGAGTGATTTCATTGCCTTGCCCGGCGCTGGACAAGGCGATGCGCAATTCGCCATCACCTTGCGTGACCACCAACGGTGCTGGTGCGGCTAGCGCGCCGCCTTGATCCTGACGCCGGCGCGCCAGACTGTCGTTGAGCCAGGCCTGCACCGCCCCCGGCAATCTGTGTGTCACACCTGCGGTCGGTGCAAAGTATTTTTCCAGCCACATCGAGGCCTTGCTGGTCTGCCACAAAGGCAAGCCATTGCCGCCCAACACGATCACCGCATGTGCAGCATGATCAAGCATGCCGCGTGCATGCGCCATCATGCGTGCCGTCTTGATATGGGCGCCGATGCGTGCCACCACTTCCTGCGGCCGGATCGGCTTGGTGACATAGTCGATGCCGCCGACCTCAAAGCCGCGCACCACATGTTCGGTTTCGGTCAGGCCCGTCATAAATACCACCGGCACATGCGTCACGCTCTTGAGCAGCTTGATGCGCCGGCAGGTCTCGAAGCCGTCGATGCCCGGCATCATGGCGTCGAGCAGGATCAAATCCGGCGTGATGCAATCGAGCCGCTCCAGTGCACCGACACCATCGGTGGCGACCAGCACAATGTGGCCGCTATCGTCGAGCGCGTCGGACAGCATGGCCAGATTGTCGGGCTGATCATCGACAATCAGAACCACATGCCTATCGAACGTTGTTGACATCATGACGAATCATCTCCTTGATGCGATTAATGTAGTCGTTGAGGCGGAATTGCTTGATCAGTTGCCGCAGTTCAGTGGTGAACGGCAAATAGGCCGGATTAAGCTGTTCCATCTCGTCGAGTTTTTTGAGTATGCCTTTGGCATAACCGATCTGGCCCAATTCCAGCAAGGCCTGCAATTTTTCCTGCGAGGGCACCAGCAGCATGGGCTTGATCACCGACTGTGGCATGGTCTTGAGCGAAGGCGCTAGTACCACCGGCACGCCGGTGGCCGACACCCATTCGATATGCAGTTGCTGGCGAATCTTCGACAGCAACTCGTTGTAAGGCACCGGCTTGATGACGAAGTCGTTGTACAACGGCGGATCGAGACGCTCATGCAAATTCTCGAAGGCATTGGCGGAAACGATGATGATCGGCAGTTGCGCATGGCCGCGGGCGCGAATCGCGCGCGCCACCGACCAGCCATCCATTAACGGCATGGCGATATCAAGCAGGATCAGGTCGGGCACGCTGTGCGTCAGTTGTTCCAGGCAGGCCAGCCCGCCGTCGGCTTCGGTCACTTCAAAGCCGAGCGGTGCCAGCATGTCCTTGAGCAAACGCCGTTGCGAAGCCTGGTCGTCGACCACCAGCACATGTTTGGCCGCACCGAGGTAGCCCGACATCTGGTCTTCCAGCTTCAGGCGGGGGCGCGGCACATGTACTTGCGGCAGATAGATTTTCAGGTGAAAGCTGCTGCCAGCGCCGACGGTGCTGCTCACGCTGAGCTCGCCACCCATGATGTGGGTCAGCATGCTGCTGATTGCCAATCCCAGACCGGTGCCAATATCTTCGCGCAGATTGGCTGCATTGCTGCGTTCAAACGGCAGGAATACGCGCTCCAGATCGTCGGCGGCAATGCCGATGCCGGTGTCGATGATGTCGAAGTAAGCAATCTCGCGCAGATAGCGCACGCGTACCGTGACGCTGCCGTGATCGGTAAATTTGACGGCATTGCCGAGCAGGTTGATCAAAATCTGGCGCAAGCGTTTTTGATCGGCATGCACGATATGCGGCAGGCGCCCCGTTTTTTCGAAATGAAACAACAAGCCTTTTTGTTTGGCCTGCGGTGCAAACATGCTGACGATCTGTTCCAGAAACTCCACAAAGGCCAGCTCGTCGGAGGCCAATCGCATCTTGCCAGCTTCGATTTTGGCAATATCGAGCAAGCCATCGATGAGGCTCAGCAAATGTTCGCCGCTGCGCCGGATCACGGCAATTGCATCTTTGCGTGCCGGTGGAATAGTGGCATCGACATGCAGAATCTGGGCATAGCCGAGAATGCTGTTGAGCGGCGTGCGCAGCTCATGGCTCATGCCGGTGACGAAACGGCTCTTGGCCAGATTGGCCGATTCAGCCGCCTCCTTGGCGCGCTGCAGTTCCGCATCGGTCTGTTTGTGGGCCTCGATTTCCTGCAGCAGCAGATTGGTTTGCCGTTCCGATTCTTCCTGCGCCACGCTGCGACTTTCATTGGTCAGAATCAGCCACCACGAACCAACCCCGATCAACACCAGCAGCGTACAGAACAGCTTGATGAAAATGCCAGGAATCGAATCAGGCCCACTCGGCGTAAGGCCGGAGATGCCCGCCATCTGCTGGTAGTACAACATCCACAACACCACCGCCAGCCCACCCGACAACAGACCAAACACAATCAGGTAATGGCCGATGCGGGTATTGAGCTTGAAGCTGAAGCGCGCCGGCAGCAAACTGCGCAAGGTATCGAACACCTGATTCTGCATGCGTGCCGCCGGCGCCTTGCAGCGGTCGTTACAGCGTGCGTCGAGCGAACAGCACAGCGAGCAGATTGCCCCCTGATAAGCCGGGCAATGCGCCATGTCAGGGGTCTCGAAGCGGTTGCCGCAAATCACGCAGTCGATCTGGGCGTGTGGCTGATCGGGGTTGACCGGGCCGGCCACGTCGGCCAGCGTGTCATGTCGTGCGATGTAATAGCGGCTGCGTGTGGCCACTGCAATCAAAGGCGCTGCCAGCAAGGACGTGCCCAGCGCGATGAACGGCGACAAGGCACGCGCGGTGGCGCCGAACACCCCCGCCATCGCCACTGCCGACAAGATCGACGCAATTGCCATCGCCCCGACTCCGACCGGATTGACGTCATATAAGTGTGCGCGTTTGAATTCGATATGGGCCGGACTCAGTTTGAGCGGCTTGTTGATCACCAGGTCCGACACCACCGCGCCGATCCACGAGATGGCGACCAGTCCATACATCGCCAGTACGTGTTCAAGCGCGTGGAACACGCCCAGCTCCATGAGCAGCACGGCAATCAAAACGTTAAACACCAGCCACACGACGCGGCCAGGATGGCTATGCGTGATGCGTGCAAAAAAATTGGACCAGGCCAGCGACCCGGCATAGGCATTGGTAACATTGATCTTGACCTGCGACACGATCACAAACAGCGCCACCGCCGCCATCACCCAGGCCGGATTGGAAAACACATATTGATAGCCGATCAGGTACATCTGGGTCGGCTCGACCGCGCGTGCCATCGGCACTTCATGCTGAATGGCCAGAAACGCCAGCAATGCTCCGCCCAGCATTTTGGCACCGCCCAGCAGAATCCAGCCCGGTCCGGCCAGCAGCAAGGCGGTCCACCAGCGGCCACGATTGGCGGTGGTTTTTTCCGGCAGGAAGCGCAGGAAGTCGACCTGTTCTCCGATCTGCGCAATCAGCGAAAAAGCCACCGTGGCCGCGGCCCCGAACAGCAGGATATCGAAGGAGCCACCGCCTTCGGCACGGCCGGAAAACGTGATCAGGTTACCTACCGCTTCCGGTTCCTTGTACAACACACAGGCATAGGGCAGCAGCAACAGCACGATCCACACCGGCTGGGTCCACATCTGCAGACGATTGATCAGCGTGATGCCATAGGCCACCATCGGAATCACAATCAGCGAACACAGCACATAGCCCCACACCAGCGGCAGGCCAAAATAGATCTCAATGGCCTGCGCCATGATGGCCGCCTCCAGCGCGAAGAAGATAAACGTGAAGCTGGCGTAGATCAGCGAGGTAATGGTCGAACCGATATAGCCAAAACCAGCGCCGCGCGTGAGCAAGTCCATGTCGACGCCATAACGCGCAGCGTAATAACTGATCGGTAAGCCCGTCAGGAAGAACAGCACCACCACGCAGATGATGGCCCAGAAGGTATTGGTAAAACCATAATTGAGCGTGATGGAGCCGCTGATCGCTTCCAGGGCCAGAAACGAAGTCGCCCCCAGCGCCGTGTTGGCCAGCCGAAACTCCGACCAGCGCCGGAACGAACGCGGCGTATAACGCAGCGCGTAATCCTCCAGGGTCTCGTTGGCAACCCAGGTGTTGTAGTCGCGTCGCACCTTGACGATCCGCTGTATGGCCGGATTGGCCGTTGCGCTATTGGTGGTGGGGGCGGCTGGAGTATTCATTGTGCTCGCATGGATGAGATGACCGGCGCTGTTGCAGGGGGAAAGGACGACCGATGTGGTCCTGACAACGCCTGCTCTGACAAGCAATTTTCAAACCAATCGATGATGGCGGGCATACGTTAAATGACGTAGGTCATTTAACACTATTGTCAGGCTGGCCGGCGGCTTTCACCAAAACATCTCGTGCGCTGACCGGGATGAGTCCATTGCAGTTCGGCATGGTGCTGTAAAACGCACCAATACCATGCCGCCGATGGGCAAAAGCTGTGCGCTGGGCGGACTCGCTGGCACCCGGTACACATCGGTTTTTACGTTAAACGACGTATTGTTGCGGCGCATCGCAAAACCTATTCTTCGTCCCATGGCGAGCAGACATGAACCCGCAAGACGCTGCCGCGGCGTAACAGGGAAGACAACAGTTGCATGCCGTTCAACAGCATGCAGGGGCGCCGTTTCATGTCGGTTTTCGCTTGGCAGAGGTCCGGCTGCATAGCCGCTTTCTGCCGTCTTAGCTTCGATCCAGAAAATTCCTGCACAGACTAATTAATAACGCCCGAAAGGAGTACTGCACGTGAAAAAATCTTCTTCTTCCCAACTGCCGTCGGCGCAGCGTCGCAAAATGATGATGGGCCTGGCCGCTGGCGTGGCCGGCGTGGCACTGGCCTATCCCGGCGTGAGCATGGCGCAGCAGTTTCCGACTGCCAAGGTCAACACCACCAAGCTGGCCGTCACCGACACCGAAGTGACAGTCGGCCAGTTGCACTCCGCCACCGGCACCATGGCCATCAGCGAAACTGGTTCGATCCAGGCCGAACGGTTGGCCATCGACCAGATCAATGCGATGGGCGGCATCCTCGGCCGCAAGATCAAGATCATTCAGGAAGACGGTGCCAGCGACTGGCCGACCTTTGCTGAAAAAGCCAAGAAGCTGCTCGAAAACGATCACGTCGCCACCGTCTTTGGCTGCTGGACTTCCGCCTCGCGCAAAGCAGTACTCCCGGTATTTGAGAAAGACAACGGCTTGCTCTACTACCCGACTTTCTATGAAGGTCTGGAACAGTCGAAGAATGTCTTCTACACCGGCCAGGAAGCCACGCAACAGGTGTTGGCCGGCCTCAACTGGATCGCCAAGGAAAAGAAAGCCAAGACCTTTTTCCTGATCGGTTCCGACTACATCTGGCCGCGCACCTCCAACAAGATCGCCCGCAAGCACATCGAAAACGTGCTCAAGGGTTCCGTGGTCGGCGAAGAATATTACCCTTTGGGCAATACCCAGTTCGGCTCGCTGATCAACAAAATCAAGCTGAAAAAACCTGACGTCATCTTCGCCGACGTGGTCGGCGGCAGCAACGTCGCCTTCTACAAACAGTTGAAGGCCGCCGGCGTGACGGCCAAGACCCAGAACCTGCTGACCATTTCGGTGACCGAAGATGAAATGCTCGGCATTGGTGGCGAAAACGTTGAAGGTTTTTACGCATCGATGAAGTATTTCCAAAGCCTCGACAATCCGAACAACAAGAAATTCGTCGCCGAATTTAAAGCCAAGTTCGGTGCCAATTCGGTCATCGGCGATGTCACTCAGGCGGCTTATCTGGGCCCATGGTTGTGGAAAGCAGCAGTGGAAAAAGCCGGCAGCTTCGACGTCGACAAGGTGGTCGCCGCCTCGCCTGGCATCGAACTCAAGACAGCGCCGGAAGGCTACGTCAAGGTCCACCCCAATCACCATCTGTGGAGCAAGACCCGCATCGGTCAAGCGCAAAAAGATGGTCAGTTCAAGGTTGTCTATGAGTCCGATCTGATCGAGCCGAATCCTTTCCCCAAGGGATATCAATAAGCAGGAACAAGCAGCAATCAGCCGCGAGCGTTCGCTTGCGCTGAGTAACGATTGTTGGCAGCAAAGCGGCGGTATTTGTAGTGACATGCAGGTATCGCCGCCCGGGTTTCGCTTTTTTTCTTGAACTTCACTCCCTCTTTGCAGGAGTCACCATGGTTTCCCTATCTGAATTCGGCGCGATCTTTGCCATGCAAGGCTTCAATGGCCTCTCGGTATTTTGCGTGCTGCTGCTTATGGCACTGGGCCTGGCGATCATCTTCGGCCAGATGGGCGTGATCAACATGGCACACGGCGAGTTCCTCACCATCGGTGCCTACATCACCTATCTGTTGTCCAAGCTCACCACGGCCTATGCACCGGCACTGGAGCCGTTCTACTTTTTCGGCGCGGTGATCCTGTCGTTCATCGTCGCCTATGCCTTGGGTTACCTGACCGAAATGCTGCTCATCAGCCGCCTCTACAAACGCCCGCTCGATACGCTGTTGGCGACCTGGGGCCTGAGTCTGGCGATGCAGCAAACCTTCCGTTCCATCTTCGGCGCCAAGGAAGTCAGCGCCACCTTGCCGGACTGGCTGCTCGGTTCCTTCAAGCCGACCGAGAACATCGATATTCCCATCAACGGCCTGTTCATGATGGGCCTGACGGTGTTGCTCACCGGGACCATCTTTATCCTGCTGTTTCGTTCACGCTGGGGCTTGCAGGTGCGCGCCACGATGCAGAACCGGGTCATGAGCGGCGCTGTCGGCATCAATACCCGCAAGGTTGATCGCACCACCTTTGCACTCGGTTGCGGCGTCGCCGGCGTGGCCGGTGCGGCGTTCACCACAATCGGTTCGACCGGGCCGACCAGCGGCTCGCTGTATATCGTCGACACCTTCCTGGTGGTGGTATTCGGTGGTGCGCAAAGCCTGCTTGGCACGATTGCCTCGGCGTTTTCGATTGCGCAGACACAATCGACTGCCGAGTTCTTCCTGACCGGCTCGATGGCCAAGGTGCTGACGCTGTCGGCGGTGATCCTGATTCTGATGTTGCGTCCGCAAGGTTTGTTCGCGGCGCGGGTACGTAAATAACGACCCCCACTCAGGCATCCGATTCTTAAGCTATCCATCCGCGAGGTGTATCAATGAAAGCAGTCTACGAAAAATTATTAGGCGGCAGGTCCGGCTTTGTCGGTCTGTTGATACTGGCGGCCTTGTTGCTGGTGGTGTTTCCGCTAGGCCTGGATATTTTTCGCCTGGGTTTGGTCGGCAAATATCTGACCTATGCCTTTGTCGCCGTCGGCCTGGTGCTGTGCTGGGGTTATGGTGGCATTCTCAGTCTCGGCCAGGGCGTGTTCTTCGGCCTTGGCGGTTATTGCATGGCGATGTTCCTCAAGCTCGAAGCATCGGATCCGATCAGCACCAAGATTCAATCGACACCTGGCATTCCTGATTTCATGGACTGGAACCAGATCACGTCGTTACCGGCCATGTGGCAGCCGTTCCACAGCTTCAGCTTTACCGTACTGGCAGTGCTGGCGGTGCCGACGCTGCTGGCGCTGGTGATCGGCATGGCGATGTTCAAGCGGCGCGTCGGCGATGTGTATTTCTCGATCGTCACGCAAGCCATCGCGGCGATCCTGTCGATCCTGATTATCGGCCAACAAGGCCTCACCGGCGGCGTCAACGGTATCACCGATCTGAAGACCTTGATGGGTTGGGATATTCGCACCGACAGTGCACGGCTGATCCTGTATTTCATCAATGCCGGCCTGCTGATCGTCTGCATCCTGTTCGGCCGCCTGATCCTCACCTCGAAACTGGGCCGTCTGCTCATGGCCATGCGTGACAAGGAAGAGCGCGTGCGTTTCTCCGGTTACGACGTGGCCAGCTTCAAGGTATTTGTCTACTGCATCGCGGCCATGTTCTCGGCCATTGGCGGCGCCATGTTCACCTTGCAAGTCGGCTTCATGTCGCCGTCGTTTGTCGGCATCGTGCCATCGATTGAAATGGTGATCTACGCCGCCGTCGGCGGCCGCATGTCGCTGCTCGGCGCAGTCTACGGCACCTTGCTGGTGAACTTCGGCAAGACCTATTTTTCGGAAAGCTTTCCCGAACTATGGCTATTCCTGATGGGAGGTTTGTTCATCGTGGTGGTGCTGTATTTCCCGAACGGCCTGGCGGGCTTGTATGAAACTCAGGGCAAGCGCTTGTTGGCACGGCTGAGGGGAAAGAAACCGGCAGCCGAAACAGCCGTCACTGCCGACAGCCAGATCGCCATCGATAACATCAACCTGGAGGCCAGCAAATGAGCGATGCACCGATCGGATTCGAATCCACCGACCATCCGGTGTTGGCGATTGAAGACTTGACCGTGTCGTTCGATGGTTTCAAGGCAGTCGATGGCCTCAATCTCTATGTCCAGCGCAATGAAGTACGCGTGGTAATCGGTCCCAACGGCGCCGGCAAGACCACAGTGCTCGACCTGATCTGCGGCAAGACTGCTGCCACGTCGGGCAGCATCCGCTTCAACAACCACGAGCTGACCAAGATGAGCGAACACGAAATTGTGCGCGTCGGTGTTGGCCGTAAATTCCAGACGCCATCGATTTACGAGAATCTATCCGTCTTCGAAAACCTGGAAATATCGTTCCCGCGTGGTCGTAAAGTGCTCGGCGCCTTGTTGTTCAAACGCACGCCCGACGTGGTCGAACGGGTCGAGGTCGTGGCCGCTGAAATCTTTCTGCGCGAACACCTTTACACCCAGGCCGACCTGCTCTCGCATGGACAAAAGCAATGGCTGGAAATCGGCATGCTGCTCATGCAGGAACCGGAGCTGTTGATGCTCGACGAACCGGTGGCCGGCATGAGCGTGTCCGAACGCGAGAAGACCGCGCAACTGCTGGGCCGCATCAGCCAGGGCCGCTCGGTGGTGGTGATCGAGCATGACATGGAGTTCGTCAAGAGCATCGCCCACAAAGTGACGGTGCTGCATCAGGGCAAGATCCTGGCCGAGGGCAGCATGGAAAAAGTCCAGTCCGATCCAAAGGTGATCGACGTCTACCTTGGCCACTGAACCAACCATTGAGGAATCCGCCATGTTCAACGTATCCAATCTCGCCTCCGGCTACGGCCAGAGCGCCGTCATCCACGACGTCAACCTGTCGGTGGCTAAGGAAGAAATTGTCGCCGTCATGGGCCGCAACGGCATGGGCAAGACCACCTTGTTCAAGACCTTGATGGGCATCCTGCCATTACGCGGTGGCAGCATTGCCATCGATGGCGTCGAACTGGGCGCCATGGACAGTTATCAACGGGTCGAACGCGGCGTCGCCTATGTACCGCAGGGGCGCATGATTTTCCCCGGCATGACGGTGCTGGAAAACATCCAGACCGGCCTGCCAGCGGCAGCGCGCGGCAAGGTACCGGAAGAGTTGTATGCCTTGTTTCCGGTGCTGTTCGACATGCGCAGCCGCAAGGGCGGCAATCTGTCGGGCGGCCAGCAACAACAACTAGCGATTGCGCGCGCGCTAGCCACCAATCCGCGCGTGCTGCTGCTGGACGAGCCGACCGAAGGCATCCAGCCATCGATCATCAAGGACATCGCGCGCAGCCTCAAGGAAATCCGCAAGATCCGTAACTTGACCATCATCGTGTCGGAACAGGTATTGAGTTTTACCTTGGAAATCGCAGATCGCTTTTTGGTCATCGACAAAGGCCGCTTCGTCTATGAAGACACGCGTGCCAACGTCGATGCACCGACTATCAGCAAGTATTTGTCGGTGTAGATTTTCGGTGCAATTCGTTCGCGTCATTATTTAGCAGAGGAGTCGTGTCATGAGGCATGGAGACATATCAAGCAGCAAGGATGCAGTCGGCGTGGCAGTGGTCAACTACAAGATGCCACGTCTGCATACCCACGCAGAAGTGATGCAAAACGTGCAGCAGATCGCCGCCATGCTGATCGGCATGAAGCGGGGCTTGCCGGGCCTTGATCTGGTAATTTTCCCCGAGTATTCGACGCACGGCATCATGTACGACGAAAAGGAAATGTACGACACCGCCGCCAGCATTCCCGGCGAAGAGACCCGCGTGTTTTCTGAAGCCTGCCGCATTGCGGGTGTCTGGGGCGTGTTTTCACTGACCGGCGAGCGCCATGAAGAGCATCCCAAGAAAGCCCCCTACAACACGCTCATCCTGATCAACGACCAGGGCGAGATCGTGCAGAAGTATCGCAAGATCATGCCCTGGACGCCGATCGAAGGCTGGTATCCGGGCGACACCACGTATGTCTGCGACGGTCCCAAGGGCTTGAAGATCAGCCTGATCATCTGCGACGACGGCAACTATCCGGAAATCTGGCGTGACTGCGCCATGAAGGGCGCCGAGCTGATCGTGCGCTGCCAGGGCTATATGTATCCGGCCAAGGACCAGCAGGTGCTGGTGGCCAAGGCCATGGCCTGGATGAACAACGTCTATGTCGCCGTCGCCAATGCGGCCGGTTTCGACGGTGTGTATTCCTACTTCGGCCACTCGGCCATCGTCGGTTTTGATGGCCGCACCTTGGGCGAATGCGAAACCGAGGAAATGGGCATCCAGTATGCCGAACTGTCGGTCAGTGCGATCCGCGATGCGCGCCGCAACTGGCAGTCGCAAAACCATTTGTTCAAGCTGCTACACCGCGGTTACACCGGCAAGATCAATTCCGGCGAATCGTCTGCCGGCGTCGCTGAATGCCCATTCGATTTCTATAAAACCTGGGTCAACGATCCACAGGCTGCGCGCATCCAGGTCGAAGCGATCACGCGCAAGACCGCCGGCACCGCCGAATGTCCCGTGCCGGGCATTCCCAACGAGAGCAACACCTAGACCCACTAATCACGACAAGGAGAGTCGCATGCAACATTTCAAGATCAAGCCCGGTGTGCCGCTGGCCGAACAAGCCGAGCTGGGACACAACCGCTGGCATCCTGATTTACCATTTCTGTCTTCGGTCAAACCGGGCGAAGCGATACTGATTGAATCGCTCGATTTTCTCGACGCCCAGATCAAGGACAACGATTCGGTTGACGATGTTGCCAATGTCGACCTGACCCGTGCCCACCCGCTGACCGGCCCGTTCCACGTAGAAGGCGCGGAACCCGGCGACTTGTTGGTGATTGACTTGCTCGACATCAAGCCGATAACACCGGTCGGCTTCTCCGGCGTGTTTTCGAAAGAGAACGGCGGCGGCTTCCTGGCGGATTATTTTCCCGCAGCGGACAAGGCGATCTGGGACCTCAGAGGTCTGTATGCGACCTCACGCCACATTCCGGGCGTGCGCATTGCCGGCCTGACCCATCCGGGTTTGATGGGTTGCCTGCCCTCGCATGATCTGCTGGCCGAATGGAATCGCCGCGAAGCACCGTTGGCCGCCAAGGGTTTGGCCAAACCGCCGGACCCTAGCACTGCCGTGCTGCGTGGCCTGACGGGTGCCAAGTTTGACGAAATGGCCAAGGTCGCCGCGCGCACCGTGCCACCGCGCGAACATGGCGGTAATACCGATATCAAGGACTTGTCGGCCGGTACCCGGATTTTCTTCCCGGTGTACGTCAAGGGCGCGGGCTTCTCGATGGGCGATTTGCACTTTTCGCAGGGCGATGGCGAGATTGGTTTTTGCGGTGCGATTGAAATGGATGGTGTCAGTCATGTGGGCTTCGACCTGATCAAGGGCGGTATGGCCAAGTACAACATTACGTCGCCGATCTTCATGCCCAGCATCGTCAAACCGCACTATGAGCAATTCCTGACCTTCGAAGGCATCAGCGTCGAGAATGGCGTCAACTACTACCTCGATGCGACGGTGGCGTATCGCCAGGCCTGCCTGAAAGCGATCGACTACCTGACCCACTTCGGCTACACCGGCAGCCAGGCCTACATGCTGTTGACCGCTGCACCGGTGGAAGGGCGCATCGGCGGCATCGTCGATATTCCCAACTGCGCTTGTACCGTGTCGTTGCCGACCTCGATCTTTGATCAGGACATCACGCCCAAGGGCATGTTGAACGACAAAGCGTACTGGGGCAGAAAGCAATAAGGCAAAGGCGCAGCGTCAACGGCGCTGCGCCAACTTTCATTTTTACGGAGTAACACATGCCGCTATACGACATCCGCTGCAGCCACTGCGAAGGTATTTTTGAAAAATTCCTCGGCATGCAGGCGTTGCATGGGCCAGTCGATTGTCCCTACTGCATGGAACAAACTACCGCTGCGCCTTTGCTCACCGGTGGCCGTGTTGGCGTGAAAGTGACCGAGCGCTGGCGCCCGCGCAACGGTGCGCAGCAACTGGCCGGACAGGGCGCGGCAGGACCGGGGGCGCATGCCGGTGCCGGACGCAGCAGCGTCTTACATAACTGCATGGGACACAGTTGCAGTATTTGCGCCACCTAGCCTCGATGCGCGTCGGTTTGGTCCGGATCGGCCGCGACCAAATAATCGCTCTACGGCAATAGTCGTTGACCGCCGTTTTAGCAAACGGTATTCTGGCTGCGCCCCTGATAAAGAGGGGGACTGGTTTGACGACCTGAATCGAGCTTCCGGCGAAATGGCCGCGTATATCACGCGGTTTTTTTCGCCCTGTCTGTGCACGTCTCCATGGCGGGCCTTGGCAGGGACACCTTCGGGTGTGCCGGAGTTGGAAGCTCGTCCGGTTCGTCAACCCTGTCTTGTGCCCGCCACCCTCGTCTGGCGAGGAGTCTGCGGGTTCTATTCGTTACCGAAGGAGCTTCCATGACTGCAACTACTGCCTCTCCGCAATCCCATCGCCATCCTGATGCTGCCGCGCCAACTTCTGCTCATCAACCGTTCCGCTGGACCGAAGGTGCTGAACACGTTTTTGTCGATGCCGCATTTCTCGAAACCACGCTCGACATCTGCGCCGGCATCAACACCTGTCTGGAAATTGTCTACGCCAGCAATCTGGAGCGCCTGTCCAATGAGGATGCCGATGATGATCAAACCGTGCCACCGGCGCTAGGTATTGTCGAAACGGATCACCTGATGCGATTGTCGATCGCCGCCTCGGCCTTGTTGCGCGACGACGCACGGCGACGGGTAGCGCAAGCCTGATCGGCGTGAGTGCATGCTAAAAAAGCCAGCGTCGTCGTGATGCCCAAAGACCTTGTTCATGCGGCGCGCGGAGTTTTGACGTACGCGGTACAGTTACAGACTAATACATCTTTACAGTCTGCCTTTTTCTGTGTGTTTGCGTTAAGAGCTTAGCTTTGTCAGTGCGCGAGTCTTCATTGCGCATGGTGCAACGCTACCACTTAGACAGATATCAGGAGAATGCATATGCGTAAAATTGGCGGTTTGTTATCGCTGGCATCGGCGGCGGTTGTCACTGCTGCCCTTAGCGGCTGTATCGTCGCACCACCGGCACCACGTCCGGTCTATGCCGCGCCACCGGGCGTGGTCTATGTTGCACCGAACTACGCGTCACCGGGCATTGGTTATGCTTGGGAATACCATCCGCACTATGGTTGGGGCTGGCGTCATCCGCAATATGGCTGGCATCGCGGTTGGCATTGATTGTTATCGTCGCGCCGTTGTGCGATGCGCTACGGCGGCGCGGCAATGGCGTAGCAAGTGGGCGACAAGGGATTGTGGTCATCTTGACAGCCCTTGCTGGCAGCACGATAAGTGGCTAGGTTTCCGCTTTGGCAATTGTTGTCAAAAATGCAGAATAAGGTTGAATTAGATCGAATTTAATCGATTGATAAACAAAAAAATACGCAATATACATCTCAAGTAAATTCAGTTTCCAGCCGTTATCGAAGCTAGCCCGGAAGTATTTTCCGTCAAGCAGGATGTGATTGAATCGCTAGTGTGACCGCCTGGCCTGGCTCTCCCAATATTGGTGCAACTACTTGAGATGAAAAAGAGCGTAATGAGTAAAAGCCCGCTGATCTTGCTTGCGCTAGCCCTGTTGCTGGGTGGTTGTGCGCCTGCGCCGGTGAAAATTACGCCGGAGCAGTTGGCCCAGAACCGGTTGAGCACGCTGGTCATTTATGACGACAATACCGTGGCAGTGCGCTCGACACGCCCCTCCAAGAAAAGTACTTATTTTGATTTTGAAGAAGGCGGCAGCGTGTTTGAGAAAAAGACGCCTATCCTCAAAACCAAGTCCGAAGACTACATCGCCTGGGATGAAAACAAGGATGAAGCGCTGGTGTATTCCACCGGTACGGAATATTACAACGCCAAGGATTTGAGTCGCATCGTCAAGGATGTCAGAACAACGACGACCACTTTCTTCCTCAAGAATGGCAGCCGTCGCGTGTTCTCCTCGATTGACATGTCGATACTCTGGTGCAATCGCGACAAGCAGTGCGCGCCGACCAATAGCGGCGGCATGCGGGCGTTTTATGAGAATCAGCTCGATATCGCCGAGAAATATAGGAGCACCTTCAAGATGGCCACTGGCAACGATGTATTGCCGGTCATCATGGAGACCGAGATTGTTGTGCTCGCCGACAATGAGTTTGCGCTGTTGATGTTGCGCGCCAGGAAGGTGCTCAATGGCAGCAGCAGCAATCTGGCGCGGGCTTATTCACCGGCCCAGCTTGACGCATTTCATCAGGAAATCTTGACTGCAGCGCGCACCAAGAAGGAAGTGGAAGCGCAAGACCGGACTGTTGCGAAAAAAACCAGCAGGACTTGCCCTGCTTCACCCGAGTGGTCCAAGCATTCGGCTACGGTGCTGGTGATGAATGGCTGCGACCCGGCCACCGTGGAACGGTATTTCACGCGGCCGAATTGATGGTGCTCAAGTCGGCTTGAAGCCGACTGGATTCAGCTTTCATACACTTGCGCCCACTGCGCAAATCCTTTGACCTCAATCGGATTACCTGACGGGTCCAGAAAGAACATCGTCGCCTGTTCGCCAGCTTCACCGGAAAAACGGATGCTGGGTGCGAGCACGAATTGGATGTCGGGGTCTTGTTCCAGCCGGTCGGCTAGGGCACGCCAGTCGGGCATCAGCAGAATCACGCCCAGGTGCGGCATTGGCACCATGTGATTGCCAACCTTGCCGGTGTTGGTGACGGCGAACGGTTGCCCCAAATGCAGCGAGAGCTGATGCCCGAAGAAATCGATGTCGACCCAGGTGTCAGTGCTGCGCCCTTCCTTGCAGCCAAGCAGGCCGCAGTAAAATTTGCGCGCGATAGCGAGATCGTGGACGTGATAGGCGAGATGGAATAGCGACTGCATGGTAGGCCTTGTTGAAAGTAGTGGGGGCATTGTGCGTCATTACATCATGCTGGCATAACGACTACCTGCGATCAGCAAGCATAGCAAAAGCGTGGCAATGCTGTTCAGTTAAGAAACATCTGTCGTTGGTTTCTTGGTTGCTGATGTTGTGTTTTCTTCGGACGAGCTTGCCGGGAGCGGCTCGGCAGCCAGTCACCTCAGTGCGTCGTTGAGTCTTTGTTTTCTTCGGACTACCTAGCCGGGTGCGGCCCGGCAGCCGCTTACTTTTCTTGTCTCGCCAAG
>JAMFSU010000122.1 GCA_026225475.1 Duganella sp. | reverse complement strand
GGTTGTCCGAAGAAAACAAAGAGTCAATTACGCACTGAGGTACCCGGCAAGGTAGTCCGAAGAGAACAAAGATTCAATTACGCACTGAGGTACCCGGCAAGGTAGTCCGAAGAGAACAAAGATTCAACTACGTACTGAGGTAAGCGGCTGCCGAGCCGCCCCCGGCTAGCGCGTCCGAAGAACACACAACATCAGCAACCAAGAAAACCAAGCAAGCATTTTCTTAACTGAACGGCATTACACTTTGTATTCCCTTTTTGCATAACCGTTTTGCGTCCTCTCATCACCGCCAGCCTAGCCCCCCATGGACATCCGCGCCTTACGTTATTTTTCAGAAACTGTACGCTTGAACAGTTTCAGCCGTGCCGCCGAAGCATTGCATGTGACGCAATCGACCGTCAGCAAGATGGTACGCCAGCTCGAAGACGAAATCGCCACTCCACTGCTGATCCGTACCGGTCGCGATCTCAAGCTGACCGATACCGGCCGCATCGTCTTTGAACAGGCACAGCAAATTCTGGCCAATGTGCAGCGCCTCAATATAGAAATCCACAATACCCGCACGCTGCGCCAGGGTCTGCTGGAAATTGGCATCCCACCAATGGTCAATATTCTTTGCACACCGGTGCTCAAGGCATTCCGTGAACGGTATCCAGAAATTGCGCTGAGCTTGCACGAAGATACCGGCCCGCGCATCGAACAACGCGTCGCCGCCGGCACATTGGAAATCGGCATGACCGTGTTGCCGGCCGACCCGGCACTGGAATTGTCGCTCACGCCGGTCGCCAGCTATCCGATCTGGGCCGTGGCGCAACGCGGACGGTTTCAGAAACAGCGGACCACGCTGCCTTGCAAGGCCCTGGCCAGCATGCCCTTGCTCTTGCTCAACAACGAATTCGGCCTCACCCGTAGCCTGCGCAATATGTTCCGCGACAGCGCCATCGAACCGCAGATTGCAGCCCAAAGCGGTCAGTGGGATTGGCTGGTCGGCATGGCGCTGGCAGGCATGGGCGTGGCCTTGCTGCCGCAACCCTTCGTGCATCGGCTGGCCAGCGATCAGTTGCAGGCGGTGCGACTGGTGGAGCCTGAAGTATTGTGGCAGGTGCACTACGCCACCCGGCCCGGCTATCTGTCGCATGCAGCGCGGGCCTGGCTGGCCTTGAGCGAAGAGTTGTTCGCTGGTGGTCCGCCACATGAAAAATCCGACTGACAGGCAGGCAATTAAGTCATACCGGCACTGACAGGCAGTTTCTATACTGTCGCTATCGCGCATCTGCCCGATATCAACAACGTCCTCGCCCGCCCCAACGTCAGCCTAACTGCCAGCATGCCGTCCGCCTCTTTGCATTCCGCTATTGTCGCGCCCTTGCAGCGCTGGTTACAACACCGCCTGGAACATTTCCTGAGCACCTTCCCGCTGCGTCATGCCAGTCTGTCCGAAGGCCTGCGCGCTGCGGTCGGCGCCGGCAGCATGCTGTTGCTCGGTGAATGCTTGCACAATCCACTATTTTCCTGGGCAGCAATTGGTGCCTTCCTCACCTGCCTGGCCGATTGTGCCGGGTCCAATCGCGCCAGACTGGCCTCGATGGGTGGTTTCGCAATGGCATCGACGCTGGCCGGCCTGTTCGCCGCCAGCTTGTCGTCTCTGGGACTGGCGGCTGGCTTGCTCGCCATCATGACATGCGCCGGTATCGCAGGTTTCGCCCGCATCTACGGTGCTGCCATTGGCTTAGTGCTGATGCTGGCCGCTGGCGTATCGGCGATCCTGGCCGATTTTCCGGTGGCGTTATGGCCGCTGCACCAGAGTCATGTCTTGGTCTACTTTGCTGGCTGCGCCTGGGCCACACTACTGGGCTTGACGGTGTGGCGCATCCATCCGTTTGCACCAGCGCGCAAGGCGGTCGCGCGCGTCTATGACACCCTGGCAGAATTGGCACGACTGGCGGCCAAAGAAAACCGCAACAATGGCATGCACGACACCGCCACGGCCGTCACCCGAGGCCATGCCCGCACCGATATCGCCAATGCCGAGGCGGCGCTGATGCGGATACCCGCCGAGCGCACCGATGCCCGCCAGCTCTACGAAAATCTGCTGATCAAGCTGGCGCGCGCCGATTCCTTGCTCAATTGCATTACCGCCTTGAGCGACTTGCGCCTAACCACCTACCATCAGCCACGCATGGCGAAACGCAGCAGCCGTGTCTTGGCTGGTATGGCGTTGCTGCTGCGAGAGATCGGGGTTGGCTTGACCACGCGTGCAACTGACAGCAATACGCAAGATGCCCGCAGCGTATTGCGCCTGCGCCAACTGGTCGGACGCATGCCAGTACAAGTGGCGCGCTTGCTGCAGTTGCCGGAATTGGTGGCCGACAGTCAGGGCGCACATATGACATTGCTGGCCGACTGGAAGCGCTCGGCACGGCCGCCATCGATACCGCCAAGCTGGTGCCAGGCGGGCCGCGAGCTAGGCAGCAATGCTGCCGCCCATCTGCTGTCTGGTTCGGCCGAAGTGCGCCACGCGCTGCGCTGCGCAGTCGCCGCCGGCGCTACCTATCTGCTGGTGCATATGCTGGCACTACCGTTCGGTTACTGGGCCACTATGGCGACCATGTTGGTGATGCAGCCATCGATTGCCGATAGCTGGACCCGTAGCATGGAGCGCGCCGTCGGCAGCGTGATCGGCGCACTGCTGGCGGTGTTGTTGTGCCTGTTCATCCATTCACCACTGGTGCTGGCGCTGCTGGTGTTTCCACTGGCGGCGCTGTCGATGGGCTTGCGGCCGGTCAGTTATGGTTTGTATTCGACCTTTCTGACACCAGTGTTTGTGTTGGTGGCCGACGTGGGCAGCGAGCCGCAACACCAGTTGAGCAATGCCTTGCTGCGCGCCGGCAACAATGTCATCGGTGCGGTAGTGGCAATTGCTGCCACCTATCTGTTGTGGCCACGCCGGCAACCGGCCAATCTGCACCGCAGTCTGTCGCACATGATGACTGCCAATCTAGATTATCTGCGGGCAGCATTGCAGCCTGGTAGCACGGCGCAGTTGCATACGCGTCGGCGCGCGGCCTGCGTCAGTAATAATGAAAATGGCTTGCTGTTGCAGCGGCTGCTACGCGAACAGGACGTTGACCAGCGGCAGATTCAACAAGCGCGCATCAGCGTCGCCTTGTCGCGCCGTCTGGCCGCTGCCGCCACGCATATCTGGCTGCACCCGGCCAATCCGCCGGCAGCCGATGACGAACGGGCACTACACCAGTGGCTGCAACGTATGGAAGCTCTATTTGGCCGCAGCATCACCATCAATGCTGCCTATATCACGCTATTGCAGCAGCGCCCACCGGTGCATGATCTGGCCCGTGCCGATGCAGTAGAAACGCTATGTCTGTTGATGCAGGCGATGTATCCCGAACTGACGAGCGCGCCGCAATAAGCGTACCGAGCAAGACTGACGAGAAACTCAATCAGGCGCGCTACCCTGCAATTGCTGCATGACCTCACGCGTCGGTGGCAAGCTGTGCACCGGAATATTCACCAGCGCTCCCCATTCGGACCAGTCACGGCCGACGCGATCACACAGCGCCTGTACATGATCAACTTCACCATTGATTGGTGCGCCGGCATCGAGTAACGCCTGCAAAGCTGCAGGGCGTTGTTCTGCCGATGCCACGCAATAGTCGGCAATTGTCCCCGCCACAAACAGCATCTGTGCCAGCCGCAAGGTACGCGATTCGTCATCCAGGCCCGATTGCAATGGTGCCTCATGATGCAGCACCGCATCGCAAAAAAAGCGTGGGATTTCCCAATCCTGCATCATGGCCGCCGCCAGTTCGAGGTGATTGAAACCGAACGTCGTTTTTTCCGACATGGCCAGCGCCTGCGGTTGCGCCAGTCCAGCCAGCAAGCTGGCATATTGTGCCGGTTGCGACGCAGCCAGCCCGATACGACCGATATTGGCCAGCAAGCCGCTGGCAAACAATTCAGCCGGCGGCGCTTCGCCGTAATACTCGGCCAGGGCCTGACCGGCACAGGCCATCGCCACCGAGCGCGACCAGAATTGCTGATAATCAAAGCCAGCGCAACGCTCCGGCTGCCGTTCGCTAGTCAGCGAGATCGCCAGGGCCAATTGCCGCACTGCCTGCAAGCCGATCATCAGTAACACATCCTTGCTCACGGCAACGATGGGACGGCCCTTGTTGATGGAGGCACCATTACCGATCTGCACGATGCGACCGGCCAGCACCGGATCGGCCTGGATTTGCGTCACTAGGTCAGGCAGCGACACGTCTTCCTGTCGGCACATGCGCATGATGCTGAGCCTGACACCGCTCGGCGATGGCAAGGCATCCGCCTCCTTGAGCGCGGCGAAAGCTTGTGGGTCGATGAAAGTCTGCATAGTTGGGATGAGAATCAAGCGATAAAATAAACGGCTGAGTACGACCAGGCTAGGCATGCAGGTATTCGGAAGGACCGCTACTGGTTGCCACAACCAGTCGAATTTTTGTAAGCCCATCATATCAGGTGACAGCCTTCTTGCGTCCACTGGAAACGCCGAAGCCGCCAGAGTCTGGCGGCAATAAATTGGCATAGCGACAACAGGAAAAGTCAGTGTGGTGCGACCGTGTCGGCCGTCTCCGGCGCATGCTGGCGCCGATGCAGCGATGCACACCACAACACGCCGACCAGCAGACAAACGATGGCAAGCACTTCCAGTTTGCCAGGCAGACGCTGTTCCCACAAAAAACCGTAGAGTAGCGCAAACATGGTTTCAAACACGATCATCTGGCCCATCAGGGTCAGTGGCAGCAGGCGACTGGCGCGATTCCACAAGGCATTGCCGACCACCGACGCCAGCAGCGCGACACTGCCATTGACACCCCAGAAGCGCCACCAGGCACCATCGGTATGGACCGGGCCGTGCCAGAAGGCCGGAAGGACCAGCAACAACGCCAGTGCACCGGTGGCAATACCGGTCAACAACGACCAGTCGTGCGAAGAAATATCGGGCCGCCGCGCCAGCCAACGACTATTGCCAATCGAATAGGTCGACCACGATATCAGCGCCCCAACGGCACACAGCAAGCCAGCAGCGCGCATCCACAGGTCGGCCCCCACCGCCTGCCGCCCGGTGTCGGCCAGCAAGCCGTCGAGCCCTACCAGCGTCACGCCGATCAGGCTCAACAGCAATGGCGGTGCCAGCGATCTGAAGCGGATGGCACCCGCATCGCGGGCGCCGACCACCGTCACCACCAGCGGCAACAACCCGATAATTAGCGAGGTGGACGCGCCACCGGCCCATTGCACAGCACTGGCCAGCAACACATAGTAAAGAATATTGCCCAGGACACTGAGCCATATCAGCGCGCCCCATTCGGCCCGGCCCAGTTGCGCCGCCACCTTGCGCCAACGCGGCAACAGCAGTACCAATGCCACCAGGCCATAGGCCAGATAACGCGCCGCCGACAATTGCAAGGGGCTGAAATCGCCCAATACCTGCGGCGCCAGAAACACCAGCCCCCACAAGGCACCGGCACCAACTCCGTTGATCACACCAAAGACGATCTTTCCACGCATGGCACATCCAATGATTGAATCAGCGTGCAGAATAGAGGAAGGTGGCGCGTTTGTCTCGTCCCGGTCTCGCGCAAATTGTGCCGAGGCTATTGCGCTGACGCGCTAGCTGCGCTGCTGACGCCGATACGCCGCTGGTGTCATGCCGGTGGCGCGACGCATGGCGCGCGTCAAGGTACTTTGATTGGCATAACCGCTATCGAGTGCCAGGTCTGCCAGCGGCAGATCGGAAGCGATCAATGCTTGTTGCACACGGCGCATGCGCATGGCCGATAACCATTCCTGCGGCGTCTGTTGCAGCTCGGCGCGGAACAGGGCATGCAGGCGGCTGACGCTCAAATGCATGCATTGCGCCATGTCAGCCGTACTCCAATGCAATTGTGGCGCCACTTCCATGCGTGTCAGTAAACCCGCCAGGCGGCCATTGTGAGGTGCCTGGCCGTGGTCTGGTACCGACAGTAGCAGCGCATCGAGCAGCAAGGGAGCGCAATGATGCGCCACGACATCGGGCAGCACGTCCCCCTGGCAGCGCAGATCGATGAATTCAATCAAACGCCGCAGCGGTTGATTGACGGCCACAAAAGTCTGCCGTTGCAAGCGCTCCAGCGCGGCCTCGCCAATCTCGCCGCGTTGGCAGTCAAGTATCAGAAAACGATTGACTCCCTGCGCCGACTGCACATGCGCGACATCGGGCGCAACGAAGGCAGCACGGCCCAGATCCAGCCGGTTGCCACGACCGCCGACTTCGATCTCCATCTGCCCTTGCATAGGCAGCACGATCTGGACGTGGGCATGCCGGTGCAAAGCACCGTCAGCGCCGTAGCTGCGCAAGCTCAGGGGAAATGCGGGAGTAACCGTCATGGCCTTATTCTGCGCCCGTGGCGGCCTCAGCCGCGCGCCGGAATTGCCAGCCCTTTGATCACCGCCGGACGCGCCACAAAGGTCGCCAATACGCGCGCCACATTGGGAAAATCCTGGAAGCCGATCAACTCGCCAGCGCCATAGAAACCGACCAGATTGCGTACCCACGGGAAAATCGCGATATCGGCAATCGAATAGGCACCCATCACCCATTCACGCTCGGCCAGGTGGCGATCGAGTACGCCAACCAGACGGCGCGACTCGGTCACGTAACGGTCGCGCGGACGTTTGTCTTCGTATTCTTTGCCGGCGAATTTGTGGAAGAAACCAAGCTGACCAAACATTGGCCCGATGCCACCCATCTGGAACATCAGCCATTGCAGTGTCTGATAACGCTCAGCGGCATCGGCCGACAGCAGTTGGCCGCTCTTTTCGGCCAGATAGACCAGGATCGCGCCCGACTCAAACAGCGCCAGCGGTTTGCCGCCGGGGCCAGCGGGATCGATGATGGCAGGAATTTTGTTGTTCGGATTGAGCGACAGAAATTCGGGCGACATCTGGTCGTTGGTTTCAAAGCTGACCAGATGCGGTTCGTAGGCCAAACCGATCTCTTCCAGCATGATCGAGACCTTGACGCCATTCGGCGTTGGCAGCGAATAGAGCTGGAGGCGCTCGGGATGTTGCGCTGGCCATTTGGCATTGATGAGGAAGGTAGACAAATCTGACATGCGCATTACTCCAAAGTATCAATCGAGTCGAAAGCCTGAGCATATTTCTCAAACCCTTCGACGGGCAACGGCCGGCAGAAGAAATAACCTTGATAGGCGTGACATCCGGCATCGGCCAGGAAACGCCGTTGCGCATCGGTCTCGACCCCTTCGGCAATGACACCCAGGCCAAGACTCTGCGCCAGCGCGACAATGGTCTTGGCAATCGAGGCATCATTGGGATCGACCAGCACATCGCGCACGAACGATTGATCGATTTTAAGCTGGTTTAGCGGCAGCCGCTTGAGATAGGACAGCGAGGAGTAACCGATGCCGAAGTCATCCAGCGAAAATTCCACGCCCTGTTCCTGCAAGGCATGCATCTTGAGGATGATGTCTTCAACGTTATCGACCAGCAAACTTTCGGTCAATTCCAGTTTCAGCCGGCGCGGGTCGGCACCGGTACTGGTCAAGGTGGCGCACACGGTTTCGACGAAATCAGCTTCGCGAAATTGCTGCGCGCTGACATTGACCGCAATCGTCAGATGCGCGGTTTCTGGCCGCATGGCCCAACGTGCCAGTTGCGTGCATGCGGTATGCAGCACCCAGTTGCCGAGCGCCAGAATCAGCCCGGTTTCTTCTGCCAGCGGGATGAATTCCGCCGGCGGCACCATGCCGCGTTGCGGATCTTGCCAGCGCACCAGCACTTCAGCGCCCGTGACGCGGCCATCCAGCATGACCTGCGCCTGATAGTGCAAGACCAGTTGGCCGGCATCGATGGCCTTGCGCAAACCGGCTTCCAGCGCCGCGCGCTCAAGCACGGCGGTTTGCATCGCCGGGTCAAAGAAACGCAGGGAATTACGCCCCATCTCCTTGGATTTGTACATCGCCAGATCGGCCTGCTTGAGCAACTCGTCGATCGAATACTGGCGCCCTTGGAACACCGTGGCGCCGACGCTGGCAGTGCTGCGGTATTCGACTTCCGCCAATTGGTACGGTGAATCAAGCACGCCGAGAATTTTTTCACCGATCAGCTTGGTCTGAATGGCCGCTTCGTCGGGATTCTGATGCAACTCTTCCAGCACCACCACAAACTCATCGCCACCGACGCGCGACACCGTATCGCTGTTGCGCACACTCAAGGCCAAGCGTTGCGCCACCTGCTTCAACAACAGATCGCCTTTGTCATGGCCCAGCGTATCGTTGAGCGTCTTGAAATGGTCCAAGTCGATGAACAACAAGGCGCTACAAGTCTGATTGCGCGCACTCGACGCGATGGCCTGCTTGAGGCGATCGAGTAGCAGGGTGCGATTGGGCAATCGCGTCAAGGCATCAAAGAATGCCAGCTCCTTGATCCGCTCTTCGGCAATCTTGCGCTCGGTAATATCGTGATGGGTGCCAACGTAATTCGTCACCGCGCCGTCATCGCTCTTGACCGCAGAAATGGTCAACCACTCGGGATAGACCTTGCCGTTTTTGCGCCGATTCCAGATTTCGCCTTGCCAGCCACCGCTGTGACGCACGCTTTCCCAGATGGCACGGTGGAAGGCAGGGCTATGCCGATCCGAACGCAACATGCGTGGCGTCTTGCCGATCACCTCGGTCGGGCTGTACCCGGTAATCTCGGTAAAGGCCTGATTAACGCGCAAAATCTTGCTGTCGGCATCGGTCACCATCATGCCCTCAAGCGAATCGAATGCCACCGCGGCGATACGCAACTCGGCTTCCGCCAGTTTGCGCTCGGTGATGTCGCGGCCACTGGTACGAAAGCCGGTAAATGCGTTGTTCAAATCATGCGTGGGCGCCCAGGAAATCGACAGCCAGAACATCGAACCATCCTTGCGCACACAACGGAATTCCAGATCGCCGCCGCGCTTGCCTTGCAAACCCTTGTCCAGTTCAGGCACCACCCTTGCCAGGTCTTCCGGATGCACCAGTTTCTGCAGCAGATCGGGCATGACCATGCATTCCTCCACGGTATAGCCGGTGTACTCGAATACCGATGGATTGATCCAGCGCGGCCGACCATTGAGTCCCCACCAGACTTCCCAGTTGATGGTGCTGTCGGCAATAGCGCGGAACTGCTCTTCACTGCTGCGCAATTCACTGGTCATCTGGTTGGCAAGTTGCAAGGCCCGGCGTCGACTGGTAGACAGCGCCCAGGCCAGCGACGCCAACAGCAGGCTCAGGCCGATCCCGGTCAGTGCGGTTTGCAGCTCGGCGTTGCGCGAAAAGCGGGCTTTAAAATCATCATGCGCATCCATTTTCAACATCCAGTTGTGGCCTGCCACTACCAGATATTCGGTGGCCGAAATCGACGCCTTGTGCGGCGCCTCATCGGCATCCATGGAGCGATACAACAACGTTTGCGGCGACAGCTCGACGCCGTCATAAATCGCGTAAGTGACGCCCTGCGGCTGTTCGCCATACAGGCTGGCGATCACATCGCTCATGCGAAACGACGCATGAACCCAACCAATCAGGCTGGCGCGCCGCTCGGCAATGGTGGCAGGTGCCAAACCGCGCGCATAGACCGGCAAATACATCACGAAACTGGCTGGCGCTGACGATTCGCGGTCAAGGTCCAGCATGACCTTGCCGGAAATCGCTGGCATGCCGGAATCACGCGCCTTTTCCATGGTCTGACGACGACTCTCTTCCGACCAGGGATCAAAACCGAAGGAGGTCCGATTGCGGCCGACATACGGCTCGCGCATGATGATGGGCGCGTAGGCGGTGCGGTCCCCCGCCGGGCGAATCGTATAATCGGTGAAGCCGGCATGATGCATGGCGGCAACATGGCTATTCTTGTCGGCAGCCGGCACCCACTCCTCGGCGCCGATGGCTTGCACGCCCGAGTAATTGGCATCCAGATTGAGCGGTGCAATGTAATTGCGCAAGGCAGTTCGATCCAGCTTTCCAGTGGCGGCAAACAAGCCTTGCACGCCGCGCAGAATCTGCTCATATCCCGCCACCCGTTGCTCGACGCGGCTGACTGCTTCGCGCAAGGAAAAATCGAATTGCGCGCGCAAGGCTTTTTCAGACACTTCGCGCTCATGATCCCAGGCCAGCCAGGTTACGCTAAGTCCTGCCAGGAGGATCGCCAATGGGAGTAGGAGTTGACGTATCCGCTTCACGGTTCAGCCCGAAATTCGACCATCGACGCCGCCAGCGACGGTGGAAAGTATTTTTCAAAAATATGGCGCACGGTGCCATCGGCACGCATGGTCTCGACCAGGACACGCCATTTTTCGCGCTCCTCGGCTGGTAAAGACTTGTTGGACATGATCAAACCGTGCGGCACCGACGGATCATTGAATTCGATAATCCTGGTGACATCGCGGATTTGCTTTTCTTCCACCACCGGATAATCGAACGGCTCCATGATCATGCCCTGGATACGATTGGACAACAACGCCTGATACAGAGGATCGAGGCCACCGGCCTGGATCACGCGATTGTCTGCGGTCAGTTTATCGATCAGATGATTGGCCGATCGGCTGTAACGGAAGCTGCGAATCACACCAACATGGAAACCATTGTCACTCTCGAAATCGGCCAATTGGCGCATACCAGCATCCTTGCGCACCAGCAGATAGTATTTGTTGCTGAAATACCAGGCGAACGACGCGAAATGCAAACGTTCCCGGTTGGCAATACCCGACAGACTGAAATCGAGCCCGCCAGATTGGATCAATTGCCAGATGCGCGCACGCGACATCAGGCTCACGGCGATCTTGCAACCGCTGCGACGCATCAACTCTTCAGAAAAATCCTTGTCAATGCCGGTATCGGTGCTAGACGAATACAGCAAGCCATGATCGTGCAAGGCCAGACTATAGGTACGGCTGCAATTAGGGCCGGTCGTCTGCGCCGCACTCATGCCCAAGACCAGGCAACCTGCGCTGGCCATGCAGAAGTTGCGCAACATACGAGAAAAGCGACCTCGCCCTATCCTGCTGGCGATAGAAATAACTGGAATACGGCCCCCTTCGTGTCCAACCCTATGCAGCATGTGATCGTTTCCGTGTCTTCGCGGAACACGGATTTGCTGTTTGCCCATGGCGATTTTTATTACCCACTAGCAATACAATTATTTTCTACCTCGGGTCATGCAGGCCAATACTGCTGCGCAAGCTCGACCCGCCGCTTCCCCAAAACGTCTTTGCAGTGGACGAATGATGTTACCCGACGCCTATTGAAACTGCAACAATGGAAAACAGCATGACAACGATGGCCAAGCGGCGTCGTTACCCATCTGCCACAAGCTCTTCACACGTGTAAAAAGCAGCGCGACGGTGCGGCGATCCGGCATTGCGGCAAACCGGTTATGATTTCCATGCTATGACCACCACACTTCCCCCTTCCATGCATATACGCCCCCTTGACAATGACGATCTGGAGCTGGTCTGTCGCCAGCGCGAGCAGATATTCCGCGAGGCCGGACGGGACGAAGCCGCGCTGCAAATCATGGCACCCGCGTTTCGTGCCTGGCTGGCGCCGCGCCTGCACAATGGCAGTTACTTCGGCTTCGCCATTTGTGATGGCAACCAGCCGCTGGCTGCCATCGGCATGATGGAAATCGACTGGCCGCCGCATCCGCAACACCCTTTGCAGGACAAACGCGGCTATGTGCTCAATGTCTACGTCGAATCCGGCAGCCGCAAGCAAGGTCTGGCGAAACAATTGATGCGCCAGGCCGAACAGGAATTCGTCAGGCGCGGCGTGCAATTTGCCATTCTGCATGCCACCCCAGAGGGAAAATTGCTCTACGACGGCATCGGCTGGCAAGCCACCAATGAAATGTCAAAAAAAATGAGAACCGATGCGCCCGCGCATTGAGTTGCCCTTGCTGTGGCTAAAGTCCGTTTTTTGACCCGCGCAGCAAAGTCGCGGCAAAAAATCTAGAATGAGCAATGACGCATTTTTTCCCCACGGAAAGGATGCAGGCATTGATCGCTTCGTCGATCGTTTCATTGAACGGACAGCCACCATGACTTACCTTTTAAAAGAACAGGTTCCCAGCGTCGCCGACTACATCAGCATCCGGCTGGCCGCCGGACTCAGTCGCAAGTCGCCGGAAGCGGCCGCCATTGGACTCAAAAATGGCTTGTTCAGCGTGGTGGTCTATGCTGGCAAAGTGCCGGTCGGCATTGGGCGCATCATCGGTGACGGCGGTTGTTTCTTTGAGATCGTTGATATTGCCGTGCTCCCTGCCCATCAAAAAAAGGGACTTGGTCACCTGATCATGCAGCGCTTGATGCGCCACATCCATGACCATGCACTACCTACCGCCTATGTCAGCCTGATGGCAGACCACGGCACGCCCGAGTTCTACCGGAAATATGGCTTCGAAATGTCGCTGCCGCCAAAAAAAGCCGGCATGGCGCTACGTATCATCTAAGGAAACCCTGAACAAGCGGTCCGATAAAGCGACGCCAAGTTCAAGTTGAGAGAAGACTATGAAGGGGATCACTATTCGATGGGATCGATGAGGGTTTTAGTGCCAAAATGGAGCACCATGCAGTACATTGGGCGCATGTAGGACGCACCACTGACGTCAGTGGTCCCCACTTGCTGATGTTGATCATCGCCAGCTTGGTAAACGCCCGATTCGCATTCTTTGCCAAGCCGCGGTAACGGACCTTGACAAAGCCCCGCAGGCGCTTCAAGGTGAAAATGGGTGCTCGATCTCGGCGCGCACACTGGACTTGCGCCGATTGGCGTCTTTGTCGCACGCTGTCAGCGAACGATGCTTGTAGGCGCTGTCGCCATAAAGGCGGGTCTCATCGCCATGCAGCAGGTTCGGTACTTGGTGGCTATCATGAACGTTGGCCGCCGTGACGCTGGCACTGTAAATCAGTCCGATCTTGCTGTCGGCACCAAGAATTCCGCTTTGCGCGTCCCACGTCCGTACTTCTCAAATCAGCTTACTGCTGCAAGTGTCTGTTGTTTCATCGCTTTATCTCATGTCTCGACATGATTCCTCTGATCTAGCTGCCGAAAATTTGGTTCGGCACTTGTTCAGTTTTTCCTTAGAAAGAATACCTTGTATCGATTGAGAGCATCAGGCTGGGTTTTCTGTCCACCTGCCAGTTGCCGATTGGTGTGATTGCACCACCCGGGGTTGTGCGCGTATTACCCGTCTGAAACCTCCCCAGATAAATCATGTCAGCAGAGCAGGCCAGCGTCCAGTGCGGTGTTACCGCATAGCCTGCACCAATGCCCAGCTTGTAAACTACTCTGGTGGAAGATCCGTCTGCAATATTACCGAGGGTGTCGCCCGAATTCTGGCTTGCTTCAATGGTGTTCGATATTTTGTTTTGCGAAAAACCCACACCTATCGTTACAAATGGATCGATTGTCTTGAACAGATCCGGATTGATGCCTTTTCCGTGTAGATGCAGGTTTGTCATCAGTGCTCTGGATTGAGTCTTGCCGGTAAAATTGGTGTCGGAAAAGCCAGGGAAAGACCCTTGCCAACTCAGATTGCTTGCAAATTGAGAATAGGAGAGATCAGCGCGCAGCCAATTAGAGAACTGGTAGCCGACTGCAATAGAGACGTTGGTATCTGCACCAAAACTGATATTTTTTTGCGTACCTGAACTATAGAGGCCAGAAGTCGATGTGGCACTTTTTCCATCTTGAGAGCGCAGGGAGAAAACTGAGCCCTCAATATAGATACCCTCCGCTTGTGCAGTGCCAGAAATCAAGATTGTTAGCGCAGAAAGGATGGCGATTTTCATGGTTTTCCTTTCATAAAAACTTCGATTTAAACGACACTGATGCTTGTCGATGTCGAGTTATTATGAGCATGGAAATGTTGATTTTTAGGTGATACTCTACTTTCCGATTGCACACAGCCACGCACGTTGGCTGAATTGATGGGCTCTCTTGCGACATCATCAAGCTAAATCAAAAGTTCTCAGAACCCGAAAATTGGGCTTTTAAAAGCTTTTCGGCCGCCCCCTCCAAAACGACGCCAGGCAGTTAATTAAATCGACTTAGCGGGTTTCTCCTGAGCTTACAGAGGCCATTGAAACTACTACATTGCTTTGAATAACACGCCGGAGGCATCGGATAGGGGACAGCATGTCCCCTGCGGACTGGTTGCACTCAGTGTTGATATTGAAACTGAGGACGTTTCTGGGCCGCAAATGAAGGCAGCAGCAAGCAACTGAAACCAGACAAGGTAGCTAGCAGCAACGGTTTACGATAAATGACAATTTTGTCATTCAAATGTCATCGAGCCGGCCCTGCGTTGTGGCTAGAATTTACTTTCCCCAACTCCCAGGTCTCGATCCCATGAACGCATCAATGCACCAGCGCCTGCGTGGCGCGCTAGTATCGGCCATTATCGTCGGCGCACTCGCCAGCAGCACTGTCTTCGCCCAGACCCCACCGACCGCAGGAGTACGCGGCACCATCGTCTCGGTCAGCGCCGACAAACTGGTCGTCAAGACCAATCGCGGCACAGACCAAACCATCAAACTTGAAAAAGAACTCCGCGTCGCCGCCATCTCGCTTGCCAAGATCGATGACATCAAGCCTGGCAGCTATATCGGCGCGGCCGCTATTCCACAGCCGGATGGCTCGCAAAAGGCACTGGAAGTGCATGTCTTCCCGCCCGCCATGGCCGGCACCGGTGAGGGCCATCGGCCGTTCGACCTGGCCCCCAACAGCACCATGACCAATGGCAGCGTCGGTGACGTAGTCGCCAGCAATGGCCGTACGCTCACACTGAAATACAAAGGCGGCGAAAAGAAAATCATCGTTCCTGAAGATGTCCCTATCGTCAACATCGAAGCGGGCGAACGCAGCATGCTGGTGGCCGGTGCCAAGGTGGTCGTGCGTGCAACCAAAAATCCCGATGGCAGCCTGACAGCCATGTCGGTCAGCGTCGGCAAGAACGGCATTACGCCACCAATGTAATTCCATCAACCCGATGCCCAAGAAAAACCTGCATCATCCGCTAGCCATAAGGCTAGCGCATTGGCTCAACGCGTTTGCGATTGGCTGCATGCTCATGAGCGGCTGGGCCATTTACAACGCCTCGCCGATTTTCGGCTTCAAGTTTCCACCCTGGGCAACCTTGGGCGGCTGGCTGGGCGGCGCGATTGCCTGGCATTTCGCAGCGATGTGGCTGCTGGTGCTCAATGGCTTGTTCTATCTGCTCTACGGCATCTTCAGTGGTCACTTCCGGCGCCAACTGCTGCCGCTGCGTGCCCGTGACGTGCTCAATGATGCCAGCCAGGCACTGCGGTTTCGGCTGCCACATCAAGCTGGCGTCTATAACGCCGTACAAAAATTGCTGTACTGGGGCGTAATCGCACTGGGTGTGCTGGTGGTGTTGTCCGGGCTATCGCTGTGGAAGCCGGTACAACTGGAGCTGTTAAGCGACTTGTTCGGCGGTTTCGACTTTGCACGCAAAGTCCATTTTGCGGCCATGGCTGGCATCGCCGCTTTCGTGGCAATCCATCTACTGCTGGTGGCAATCGTGCCAAAAACCCTGCTGGCGATGATCACTGGCGGAACTGATAACAAGCAAAGCACACCATGAGCGACGCAGACGCCAAACCCACACGCAAGCCGGAACAGATTCGCCTGACCGATCACCGCAAGGGGTTGGTCAAACTGGAGCGCCGCCTGCTGCTGCGCTCAACCCTGTCACTGGGCGCCCTCTCGATGCTGGCTGGCTGCGACCTGCAAGACAATGATCAGGTCGACAAAGCACTGTGGACCATGTCGCGCTGGAATGATCGCGTACAGGCCCTGCTGTTTCGCGGCGACAAGCTGGCCCCGACCTATGCTGCCAGCCAGATCACCAAGCCGTTTCCGTTCAATGCCTTCTACGATGAATTCGACGCCCCGGACATCGACGGCGCCGCCTGGAAACTGGAAGTATCTGGCCTGGTGCGCGACAAACAGCCATGGACGCTAGCGCGCCTGCGCAATCTGCCGCAGGCGGGACAAATCACCCGCCATATCTGCATCGAAGGCTGGAGCGCCATTGGACAATGGTCAGGCGTACCGTTAAAGAGCTTTCTGCAGGCAATCGGCGCCGACATCTCGGCCAAATATGTCGGCTTCAAGTGTGCCGACCGCTATTACTCCAGCCTCGACATGCCCACCGCGCTACATCCGCAAACCATTCTGGCACTCGACTTCGGTCAGGAACCACTGCCCACATCCTATGGCTATCCACTCAAGGTAAGGGTACCGACCAAGCTCGGCTTCAAAAACCCCAAGCATGTCGTGGCCGTGTTTGTGACCAATGAAAATCCCGGTGGTTACTGGGAAGATCAGGGCTACAACTGGTTTAGCGGCATTTGAGTTTTGCCCTGTGCGGGAGCCAACCTGATGTAGCGGACGCGGCTCAAAATCAATGTAATAGCAATATGGCCAACAGCAAAAAAAGGGTTTCAGACGCAAGCCTGAAACCTGTTGATTTGCACCGGCAACACTCCCTCGAGCAGATCAATCAACATTAATGTGGTTTGCACGGCGTGCCTGCGCACCATGCCACCTCATCCGCTATCAATCACTGTCAATATTACGTCTAATTGGTACATGCAAGCCATCCGGCTCCTGCTTCAGTCGCGCCGTCTGGTAAGCCCGAGTGCGTTCTGCAATCCCGGTGACAACATCCTTGCGATGCACCCGCGCCCGGATCAAACGCGCGCATGCGGCGATCAGGCGCGTCAGGCAGCATACCGCCAGTAACATCCATATCTTCACCGGCTGATCCAACAATTCTGCAAGGCGCAACGCCGCATTGTCCATGCTTCCCTCCTTCTTATTTATGTTTTTGCGGATCGTTACTGGAAGTCGTTCGCTGCTTCACTTACGGGTGGTCAAATGCAAACAAAGTACGCCATCACGACCGGCATCAATGGCCGTTCTCGTCACTGGTAAAACAATCCGTGTTTGGTTCAATGCAAACCGTCGCCGCTGCTTGCCGCAGACTGGGCTTGCTCGCCAGCGCCGGTATTGTTTATGTGTGTGAGGCCTGGGCCGAGGTTCCATCCGAAAATTACGCGGCCGCAGCAGGCCACATCACCGAACGACGTGGCGCAACTTGTTTCTCGGTTCGGATACCGATCCACGGCACAGCAGGAAGTGTTGCCGCAGCGCTAGCGGCGAGGAGGAACTTACAGGGTGCCGGCCTTGATTTCGGCATCAATCACTTGCTGCCCCACTTGCATGGCATGTTGCTCTGCTTCCACCGATGAATTGCCATGAAAGTCGGCGCAAGTGCCGCGTCGAAACGGCACCGGATTTTCGTTGCGATGCACTTGGTAACTACCTAACCAACTGCCGTCGCGTTGTTCGCTACTGCTGGCGCGGACGAAATAGCCGCGATGCGCGACGGCATCGCCATTAATTTCGGCATCGATCAATGCCCGTGCAAACGCGGCACCGGCTGTTTGTGCCGCCTGCAGATTGCGAAACGGTGCGCCGCGAATGGCTTCGTGCGCGACGTCATCGATCATGACCACGCAAGCAATACCGCCGCTGACCTCGTCGATGCAATCAAGCACAACGATACGTCTGCCCCGGTGCTCCAAACCATACTGCGCCATGTAAATTTCCTTCAAAATGTAGTGAAAACTATCGTAGCATAAGCGCGCACGCAGTTCTGCCTCGGCTGCTATATCGCAACACCAACGTGACTGCGGCGCGCGTATCCACCACATAAGGAAACTTGGATGTCCAACCCGGAAAACACCAGCAAGCTTGCTACTGCCGTGCTCGTCATCGATGTCCAGCATGGCCTGTTCGACACTACGCCGCCACCTGACCAGGCCGACACCATCATTGCCCGGATCAATGCATTGACCACAAGTGCGCGCCAGGCTACCGTGCCGGTCATTTTCATTCAGCACGAGCAGCCGGCCGATGGTCTGGTGGCCGATACCCCAGGCTGGGCATTGGATGCGCGTCTGCAGGTGCAGCCCAATGACCGCATGGTACGCAAGACGACTGGCGATTCATTTTTGCGCACCGATCTGGCAAGCCTGCTGGAAACGCTGGGCGTCAAACGCTTGGTAGTGTGCGGCTATGCTTCGGAATTCTGCGTCGACTCCTCCATCCGTCGCGCGGCTGGCTTGGGCTATGCAGTGACGATTGCTGCCGACGCCCACACCACGCATGACAAAGCCCATGCCAGTGCCGTACAGATTCGTGCCCATCACAATGCCACGCTGCCTGCTATCAGCAGCTTTGGCGTCAGGATCGAAGCCGTTGATCACGGCAATATTTCGTTCTCCTAGGTAATTCCCGCAAGCAGGCAGCCACAGGGCGGCCTCCCGCCGAAGTCACTGAAGGGCAGTGCCGTCGCGCTGCCCGCGTTACAATGGCAACCGCACCGCTCTGGTGCTGCCCCTTCATCATTCTCTGCATGAATCACCCTGAAATTGCGCGTGGCATTGCCTTGTCGGTGGCCGCCTCGACCTTGTTTGCCCTGCTCTATGCTTATACCCAATGGCTGGCACCGTTGTCCGGCATGGACATTTTCGCCTGGCGCGTGATCTGGACCTTGCCAGCGGCCTTGCTGCTGATCGTCTGGAATGGCCACGGGTCCTTGCTGGTCGCGACGATCAAGCAGCTTTGGCGCCATCCTCGACAGTTATTGTTGATGTTCGTCACTGCAACATTGCTGGGATTGCAATTGTGGCTATTCGTCTGGGCGCCCGTCAATGGCCGCGCGCTGGAGGTGTCACTCGGCTATTTTCTGATGCCCATTGTGATGGTGCTGCTCGGCCGCTTTTACTATCGCGAGCGGCTTGACCTGTGGCAATACCTGGCCGTGGCCAGTGCCATTGTCGGCATCTTGCACGAGCTATGGATGACCCGGGCATTTTCCTGGCCTACGCTGTTGGTGGCGTTGGCCTATCCACCCTATTTCATCCTGCGGCGGCAGATGAAGCTCGACTCGCTGGTGCAATTCACGCTGGAAATGCTGTTGATGATGCCGCTGGTATTGGTGCTGCTGTGGCATAGCCCGACTTCGGCCAATGTTTTGCATCGGCCGGACATGCTGCTGCTGTTGCTGCCAGGGCTCGGTTTGCTGAGCACCTTGGCATTGCATTGTTTCCTGCGTGCCAGCCGTTTGCTGCCACTGGGTCTGTTCGGCATCCTCGGCTACGTCGAGCCGGTATTGCTGCTGGTGGTGTCGTTTGTCTTGCTGGGAGAGTCCCTGGGCGCGACGCAATTGTGGACCTATGGCCCTATCTGGCTATCGGTGGTGTTTACCGCTATTCATAGCGTCAGACTGATGCAAGGACGCAAATAAAAAAAGGGACTTGATTCACAAGTCCCTTTTTCATCTCTGCATCGACGCGACCGGCTTAGGTCGATTCCTTGTGATAGGCCGTCACGCGTTCAACTTCATTCTTGGCGCCCAAGAATACCGCGACGCGTTGATGCAGCTTCTGTGGCTCAATATCGAGAATGCGCTGTTTGCCATCGGTGGCCGCGCCGCCAGCCTGCTCGACCAGAAACGCCATCGGATTGGCTTCGTACATCAGGCGCAGCTTGCCTGGCTTGTCCGGTTCACGCGCATCGGCCGGATACATGAATACCCCGCCGCGGTTCAGGATGCGGTGCACATCAGCCACCATGGAAGCAATCCAGCGCATGTTGAAGTCTTTCTCACGCGGACCGGTCGTGCCGGCCAGCATTTCATTCACATAACGCGTCACTGGTGGATACCAGTGACGTGCATTGGACGCATTGATGGCAAATTCCTTGGTATCGACCGGAATCTGCATGTCGCGTTGGGTCAATACCCAGGCACCCATTTCGCGGTCCAGCGTGAAGCAATGCACACCGTCGCCGGTGGTCAACACCAGCACGGTTTGCGGGCCATACACGGCATAGCCGGCTGCGACCTGTTTGGCGCCCGGTTGCAGAAAGTCATTTTCCGATGGTTCGGTCATGCCGTCCGGTGCCTTGAGCACTGAGAAGATGGTACCGATCGAAACATTGACATCGATATTGCTGGACCCATCGAGTGGATCGAACAAGAGCAGGTATTCGCCCTTGGGATAACGGTTCGGAATCTTGTGGATGGTTTCCATTTCTTCCGATGCCATGCCCGCCAGATGGCCGCCCCATTCATTGGCTTCCAGCAGGATTTCATTGGAAATCACGTCCAGCTTCTTCTGCACTTCGCCTTGCACGTTTTCACTGCCGGCGGTGCCCAGCACTTCACCCAGCGCGCCCTTGCCGACGGCGTGGCTGATGGTCTTGCAGGCGCGGCCAACGACTTCGATCAACAGCCGAAGTTCGGAAGGAATCTTGTTGTGCAGGCGCTGCTGCTCAATCAGATGCTGGGTAAGACTGATTCGTTTGCTCATGATGTTCTCTCTATAAAATTCAATTCAGTGCGCCAACGACTTGTTGATGACTTCGGCCACATCGCGCGACAGCTTGGGCGCAGCCGCCACCTGTTGCAACGCGGTGCGCATGCGCTCTTGCAATGCCGGCGCATATTTGCGCCAGCGGTCCAGACTGCGCGCCAGACGCGCGGCGACTTGCGGATTGCTGCCATTGAGCGCGATCACCTGCTCGGCCCAGAAGGCATAGCCGCTACCATCGGCCGCATGAAACGCCGAAGGATTACCGTTGCAGAAGCTGAAAATCAGACTGCGTGCGCGATTCGGGTTCTTCAGCGTGAATGCCGGATGCTGTGCCAGCGTCCGCACCGTCTGCACATCGGCAGTACGCGCGGTCGCCTGCAAGGTGAACCATTTGTCGATCACCAGAGCCTCTTGCTCAAACTCGCTATAGAAGTCTGCCAACGCCTGACCCTTTGCTTGCGCGTGGCTGTTGCTCAACGCTGCTAGTGCCGCCAGACGGTCGGTCATATTGTCGGCGGCATCGTTTTGTTGCTGCGCCAGCGCATGGACCGGTGCATCGTCGAGTTCCATCAAGTAGGACAACACTACATTCTTCAGCGCGCGCTGGCCGGACGCTGCGGCATCCGGGCTATACGCGGCACTGCTCTGATTGGCCTGGTAGATCGCCAGCAAATCGGTGCGCAACGCGCTCGCCAGCGAACGACGCAGGAACTGGCGTGCGGTATGGATGGCTTGCGGATCGATGACATCCATTTGCTCGGCAATCATGGTTTCCGACGGCAAGGTCAGCACCAGTTCGCGCAATGCCGGGTCGAGCGTGGCATCGTTGAGCGTGATGCGCAATGCATCGGTCAAGGCCGCGTCGTGCTGCAAGCCGGCCAGCACACTCTCAATGGAAACCACATGACCGGTTTGGCGCGCGGCCTGGATCGCTGCTGCCAACTGGATCAAACGGCGGGTGGCCAGACGCTGCCCCGCTTCCCAACGATTAAACGGGTCGCTGTCATGGGCCATCAGGAAGGCCAGTTCGGCATCACTATATTCATACTCCAGCACCACCGGCGCAGAAAAACCGCGCAAGATCGATGGCACCGGTTTGTCGGCAATATCGGTGAACGTGAAGCTCTGTTTGGCTTGCGTCAGTTCCAGCACGCGCGTGGTGGCGCCAGCGGATTTTTCTCCCGCCAACGTCAGCGCCAGATCGCTGCCCTTGCGATCCAGCAGGCCGAGCGCCACCGGAATATGGAATGGCTGTTTTTTCTTTTGCCCTGGTGTCGCCGGGCAGGTTTGTGTCAGGGTCAGTTCGACCGTTTTGCGCTTGGCATCGTGATGCATCGCTACCGTCAAACGCGGCGTCCCAGCCTGGCTATACCAGCGTTCAAACTGTTTCAGATCGCGCTTGTTGGCATCGGCCATGGCTGCGCGAAAATCATCGCAGGTCACCGCTTCGCCATCATGGCGTGCGAAGTACAGGTCCATGCCTTTGCGGAAACCATCGCGGCCCAGCAAGGTCTGGTACATACGTACCACCTCGGCACCTTTTTCGTAAATGGTGACGGTATAGAAATTATTGATTTCGACAAATGAATCAGGACGCACCGGGTGCGCCATCGGGCCCGCATCCTCCGGGAACTGCGCCTGTCGCAGCACGCGCACATCGTCGATACGCTTGACCGCACGACCGCTGTCGGTGCCGATCATGTCGGCCGAAAATTCCTGATCACGGAAAACCGTCAAGCCTTCCTTGAGCGACAACTGGAACCAGTCGCGGCAGGTCACGCGATTGCCGGTCCAGTTGTGAAAATATTCATGGCCGACCACGGCTTCGATGTTGGCATAGTCGACATCGGTGGCAATGCGCGGGTTGGCCAGTACGAATTTGGTGTTGAAGATGTTCAAGCCCTTGTTTTCCATCGCGCCCATGTTGAAGTCACCGACGGCGACGATCATGAAGCGGTCCAGATCGAGTTCCAGGCCAAAGCGTTCTTCGTCCCAGCGGATGCTGTTCTTGAGCGAGTCCATGGCGTGCTGGGTCTTGTCGAGATTGCCCTCTTCCACCCACACTTGCAGCAGGACATCGCGCCCCGAATGCAGGCGGTAGGTTTCTTCCTGGCAGACCAGATTGCCGGCCACCAGTGCAAACAGGTAAGACGGCTTCTTGAACGGATCTTCCCACTTGGCATAATGACGGCCATCGTCGAGATCCCCCTCCTCGATCAGATTGCCATTCGACAGCAAGACCGGATAGGCGGCCTTGTCGGCGCGCAGCATCACGGTGTATTTGCCCATTACGTCGGGGCGATCAGGGAAATAGGTAATCTTGCGGAAACCTTCGGCTTCGCATTGGGTAAAGAAGTTGCCGTTGGAGACATACAAACCCATCAGCGAGGTATTTTTCTGCGGGCATGTGCTGGTTTCGATTTCCAGCACCACCTTGGCCGGCGCACCGGCGATGCGCAGGATGCCGCCCTGCAGGCGATAATCCTTGGCGCTCAGGCGTTTGCCATTCAAGCGCAGTTGCACCAGTTCAATCTCTTCGCCAACCAATTCAATGTCAGTGCCGACCGCAGCCGGGTTGCGCTGCATGACAATGCGTGTGGCCACGCGGGTCAATGCGGGATCGAGGTCAAACCCCATCTCCACGGTATCGACAAAATAGGTCGGAGCAGCGTAATCTTTGCGGTAAATCGTCGGAGGCGTATCTGTGCGCATGGAGGAAACCTCGTCAATAAGAGCGATGAAAGCAATAGGAACAAAACCAAGATTTTACCAATCAACGGTACGGATAGGCAGAAAACGGCGAGAATAGTGGCCGATCACCGACGCCATCCCGTTTTTTTGCCAATGAGAGACTGTTTCAGAATGCGTATGGGGAGGTTGCCGTTGATGGCCCTAGGCATTTTGAATGCTTTCTCTTAGTCGGCTATCCTTACCACCGGAGATTTTCATGCACCGTCTGTTTGCCATCATTGCTGCAGCAGCCGTCCTGTTGCTCACAGGATGTGCCACTACCATCAACAGCAACGTCACCGCCTTCCATGCCTGGCCGGCCGAGTTACCCGATAAATCGTTTGTCTTCGCGCCGACCAAAACCCAGAGCGACAGCCTTGAATATCGCAACTACGAACAATTGATTCGCACCGAACTGCTGCGACTGGGCTTTACCGACACGCGCGACGGCAAGCCTGCAACGCTCAAGGTGGCATTCAACTATGGCGTGCAAACCGCCACGGTGGTGGTGACACAACCGGTCTATGATCCGTTTTGGTATGGTTCCGGCTATGGCCGCTGGGGTGCGGTACGGCCGTGGGGACCGTATGACCCATTCTGGGGCCAGCCATTGCAGCAAACCGCGTTTCCGGTCTTTCAGCGACTGCTGGCACTGTCCATCGAACGCACCAGCAATGGCCAAAAACTGTATGAAGTTACCGTCGAAAGCGAAGGCAGCCAAGCCACCTTGCCGATGGCCATGCCGTACATGGTGCGCAGCGCATTTTCAGAGTTCCCCGGCCCCAGCGGGGTATCCCGCTATGTCAAGCTGAAACTCGACAAACCGGGACAAGCGACCACTGCGACGACCACAACGGCGCAGTGACCATCAGGAAAAATACGCCTCGCTGCCGAAGGTAATCGCCACAATCAACAGCACGGCGAGAATCAGCACCACCAGCAGGCGGCCGAACTTGGGCGAACCATCGCCTCCGGCTGGCTGCTCCTCGGGATGCTTCATCGGATTTTGCATGGGATCGACATTGCTCACGATAGCCTCCGGCCGGTTCAAGGAATCAGAATCGTTGATCCTGTGGTCTTGCGCGCTTCCAGATCACTGTGCGCCTGACCGACATCCTTGAGTGCATAGCGCTGGTTGATCTCGATGGTGACCTGCTTGCTTTCCACCATCGCGAACAGGTCGCCAGCGGTCGCCTCCAGCGCCGCCCGCGTCGCAATATAGCTGCCCAGCGACGGCCGCGTTACATACAGCGAGCCGCGCGAAGCCAGTTCATTCATGCCAAACGGCGTCACCGGTCCGGAAGCGCTGCCGAAGCTGACCAGCATGCCGCGTGGCATCAGGCAATCCAGCGAACCCGTGAAAGTATCCTTGCCGATCGAGTCATAGACCACCGGCACGCCTTTGCCGCCGGTGATTTCCTTGACGCGCTCGACGAAATTCTCTGTCTTGTAATTGATTACGTGGGCGCAGCCTTGCGCCTTGGCCAATGCCGCCTTTTCGTCGGTACTGACGGTACCAATCATGGTCACGCCCAACGCCTTGGCCCACTGGCAGGCAATTAGGCCGATGCCGCCAGCGGCGGCGTGAAACAGGATGGTTTCGCCACCCTTGAGCGGATAGGTCTGGCGCAATAGATATTGCACCGTCATACCTTGCAACATCATCGCCGCCGCTGTATCGAAACTGATGGAGTCTGGCAGTTTGACCAGAATATCAGTTGAAATCACACGTTCTTCCGCATAGGCGCCATTACCGCGTCCAGCATAGGCCACGCGATCACCGACCTGAAATGTAGTCACGCCAGCGCCGACGGCTTCGATGGTGCCCGCGCCTTCCTGGCCCAGGCCGCCTGGCAAGGGCTGCGGATAAAGCCCGGTACGGAAATACACGTCAATAAAATTCAAACCACAGGCGGCATGACGCACCCGCACTTCGCCCGGTCCCGGCTCGCCGACTTCGACATCGACGTATTCCATGACTTCTGGCCCACCGGTCTTGAAAATCTTGATTGCCTTGCTCATTGCAGTCTCCTTGCGTGACTAAGTTCGATAACAGCTTTAGGTTTTTTTACGCGATAACAAATAAATTCCCGACAGCACCAACGCAGTGCCCGCTAACTGAATTGCCGTGATTGGCTCATCCAGCAACATTGCCCCTAGAAACAGTGTTGCCACAGGCCCCACCAAACCCGCTTGCGCGACACTGGGCGCACCAATGCGGGAAACCGCGATCATCGTCAGACATACCGGCACAACGGTGCAAAACACGGCATTGATCAAGGACAGTTGATACACCGCCAGCGGCTGCACCAGGTCAGCCGTGCTACGCAAGACAAAGAATTGGGCGATGCAGGCCACCGATGAGACACACATGGCATACGCTACCAAACGCATGGCGCCAACGCGCCGGACCAGTTCGCCAGAAAAAATCAGATACAAGGCATACGAAATCGCCGCGCCCAGCACCAGACTGCTGCCCAGCACCACATTGGCACCACCGACATTAAGGTCATGCATCAGCACCAACGCGGTACCGGCATACGAAACCAGCAGCGCGCCCCACTCCAGCAGAGAGACCTTGCGTTTGTAAAATGTGAATGAAATCAGCAGCACGAACGATGGCGTCAAAAACAGGATCAGGCGTTCCAGTCCGGCCGAAATATATTGCAACCCGAGGAAATCGAGAAAGCTCGACAGGTAATAGCCGATCAGGCCAAGAAACACGATCTTGCCGCAATCGCGCCAAGCCAGCGGCGGTGCCTTGCGCGCCTGCCAGATGGCGAGCACGGCGAACATCGGCAGCGACAGCATCATGCGCAGCGAAATCACCATCACGGCATCAACGTGATAGCGATACATTAGTTTGGCGACGATTGCCTTGGCTGAAAAAAAGATGGCACCAATGATGGCTAGCAGGAGACCTGCCAGGAAGGCTTGACGTTTGGCGGGCGCAGGCGCGAAGGTAGCAGTAGACATCGGGTGATTGTAAACGGTCTGCGCCGCACCTGCCTGGCAACAGCCAGGTTAACTGGCCCTAGCCGCGTAACGGCGCAATCAGTGCATCGAGCTCAGCGGCGTCGAATTTGGGCGCAATCGCCTCGTCACTGCCCAGCACGCCCTCGGTCAGTGCCGCTTTGCGTTGCTGCAACGCCAGAATGCGCTCTTCGATACTGCCCTCAATGACCAGCTTGTAGACCAGCACTGCCTGCTGCTGACCAATGCGGTGCGCGCGCGCAATGGCCTGCTCTTCGACCGCAGGATTCCACCAGGGATCGAACAAAATCACGGTGTCGGCGGCGGTCAGGTTGAGACCGATACCGCCTGCCTTGAGGCTGATCAGCATCAACGGCACACTCCTGGCCTGAAAGCGCGCCACCACGTCGCCGCGTTGTGCCGGTGGCGTCTGCCCGGTCAGCGCCAGCCATGGCAGTTGCAAGACATCCAGCTCTTGCGCGATCAGCGTCAGCATTTCCGTGAATTGCGAAAAAATCAGGATGCGCCGCCCCTCGGCCACCAGGGCCGGCAGCATGTCGCGCAGCAGTTCCAGCTTGGCGCGCTCCAGCGTTGGCGACTTGGGGGCAATCGTGCTACCGCTCTTGAGCAAGCGCGGATCGCAGCAAACCTGCCGGAGCTTGAGCAAGGCATCCATGATAGTGATTTGCGAACCGCTGAAGCCGCGCCGCTGCAACACGCGCCGCACCTGCTTGTCGGCTGCCACGCGCACACTCTCATAGAGATCGCGCTGCGCCCCCTGCAAGCGCAGCAACTTGACGGCCACAGTGCATGCCGGCAGCTCGGTGGCAACTTCATCCTTGCGCCGCCGCAGAATAAAAGGCCGCACGCGCTTGGCCAGCGCCTGTGCGCGCAACACGTCACCATTTTCTTCAATCGGTTTGCGCCACAGCCGCGCGAAACTGCCGGCTTCGCCCAAAAAACCCGGCATCAGAAAATGAAACTGGCTCCACAACTCACCGAGGTGGTTTTCGATCGGCGTGCCGGTCATGCACAAGCGATGCCGTGCATGCAGGCGACGTACGGCACGCGCCGCGCGCGCCGCAGCGTTCTTGACGGTCTGTGCTTCGTCCAGGATCAGCAAATGAAACTGCTGGGGCAAGAGCGCATCAAGATCACGCCACACCAGCGGATACGTGGTGAGAACGACATCGAACTGCGCCATGCGGACAAAGTCGTCTGCGCGCTCGCTGCCCTGCAAGGCAAGCACCCGCAAGTCGGGTGCCATGCGTTGCGCTTCGGCTTGCCAGTTGAATATCAGTGACGTCGGCAAGACCACCAGCGCCGGGCAATCGAGTCGACCTGCCTGTTTTTCGATGAGAATATGCGCCAATACCTGCGCCGTCTTACCCAGGCCCATGTCGTCGGCCAGGATGCCACACAGGCCCTGAGCCCGCAGATATTGCAGCCAGGCCACGCCATGCAATTGATAAGGGCGCAGGTGCACGCCCAGACCGCTTGGCGCCACCACTGGCGGCGGCGTGCCGGCCGCGCGCAAACGTTGCGCCAGTTCGCGCAGACCAGGATCGCCCTGCAACTGCCAGGCACTCACGCGTGCCGCATTGCCCGCCGTCAGTTGCACACACAGATCGTCGATGCGGCAGGCGTCCCAAGCAGAGATGCGCAATACATGATCTTTGCGACGTGGATCGACCAGCAAGTCGAGCATCGCCGCCACGATCACCTTCAGCGGCGCAGCTGGCGCATCCACGCGTTTGCCGCCCGGTGCCCGCAAGGAAATCAATGCCAGATCGTCAATCGCAGCGATTTGCTGCAGATCGATCCAGCGCGCGTCGCGCCGCAGCAGATCGGCCAGCATCGGCGCCAGATCGACCAGCTCACCATCGATTTCGACGCCCATGGTCAACAACCACCAGTCAGCGTGGCCGGGACCGGCGAAAGCGCCAATGTCCTTGCGTGGCGGTGGTGGCTGGCGCGCAGCCAGTTCCTTGCCTTCGACTTCACCCGAAGCTGGACTGACTATTAAACGCCAGGCTTCCACGGCAACGCTTTCATGTGCAAAGCCGGGCCGCACGACAATGCGCCAGCCCTGCTCCTGCAATTGCGGCACCTGGTCGGCCCAGAAATCGCCGAACCGCTCTTCCAGCAACAAGGACCACAAAGGGTCCTGCACCGTGGCCAGTTCGTCGGCCCGCCATTGCAGCGACTGCGGTGGCAACGCCAACAAGCCAGCCGCCTGGATCGCTTCCAGCGCCTGCGCTTCGGCATGGACATTGCGCCGCATCTGCACGGCGCGCCCCTGCCCATTTTGCAACGACTGGGTCGCCGCCGGCGGTGCGTCCATCGCCGTCAACGGTGCGGCAGTTTCCCATTGCAGACCGTCGCTGGCCTGATAAGTCCAATCGATCTGCGCCACCGTGACATTGCCGCCGCGCGGACCGAACAGGCCGCCCGGCCGCAAGCCGAGCACACCGTCACCGCGGGTAAGCGTCTGCAAGGTCAAGCGTGGCCGAAAATGGCCCAGGACTTCAGTCATGATTCTTAAGGAAGATCAACACGAGGAGAGAAAACAACACAGCGCGTGATTGTAGCGCGACCTTGCGCCGAGATAGGCGCTGAGGCTAGACGCGACGACGCAGCTTGCATAGCAACTTGCGGCCAAGCCGCAGCACCAATTAGCGCTTTTTGAGCAAGGAACCCAACACGCCGCGAATGATTTCGCGACCGACCTGCGAACCGATGCTGCGCGCAGCAGACTTGATCATCGCCTGCATTGGCGATTCGCGACGACTGTCACCGTTGCCAAAGAAACCACCGGCGGCATCCTTGAGCAAATCACCCAGGCCGCCACTGGAAGTCGGTGTTCCCGTAGGCGTCGATGTTGACGCTGGTGGTTGCTGGGTGGCGGTACGTCCCTTCAGTTTTTCATAGGCCGAGTCGCGGTCAATCACCTGTTCGTAGACACCAGCGACAATCGAAGCTGCAATCGCCGCCTTGCGCTCGTCATCGGTGATCGGTCCGATCTGCGATGCCGGCATCAGCACAAATGCGCGTTCGACCATCTCGGGGCGGCCTTGGTCATCGAGGAAAGACACCAGCGCCTCACCGACGCCAAGTTCAGTGATCGCCGTGGCGGTATTGAGTTGTGGATTGGTGCGGAAGGTTTCGGCCGCTGCCTGCACCGCCTTCTGGTCGCGCGGGGTATAGGCGCGCAAGGCATGCTGTACGCGATTGCCCAATTGCCCCAATACGGCATCGGGAATATCCAGTGGATTTTGCGTCACAAAGTACACGCCAACGCCTTTGGAGCGAATCAGGCGCACCACTTGCTCGATCTTTTGCAGCAGCGGTTTCGGCGCTTCGTCGAACAGCAGATGGGCCTCGTCGAAGAAAAACACCAGCTTGGGCTTGTCGAGATCACCGACTTCCGGCAAATGTTCGAACAGCTCCGACAGCATCCACAACAGGAAGGTCGAATACAAGCGCGGTGCATTGAGCAACTTGTCGGCCGCCAGGATATTGACCACGCCCTTGCCGTTGCCGTCGGTCTGCATCCAGTCATCGATATTGAGCATGGGTTCGCCAAAGAACTGCTCGCCGCCCTGTTCTTCAATCACAATCAGACCGCGCTGGATGGCGCCAATGCTGGCGGCGGAAATATTGCCGTATTCCGTCTTGAAACTGGCGGCATTGTCGCCGACATGTTGCAGCATGGCGCGCAAGTCCTTGCTGTCGAGCAGCAGCAAACCGTTGTCGTCGGCGATCTTGAAGACCAGTTGTAGCACGCCTTCCTGGGTATCGTTCAGATTGAGCATGCGCGCCAACATCAGCGGCCCCATGTCGGATACGGTGGCGCGCACCGGATGACCTTTTTCGCCGAACACATCCCAGAAAGTCACCGGCAGCCCTTGCCAGACCGGCGTGTCCTGTGCGATCGCCGCCAAACGCTGCTGGCCCTTGTCGGACAGCGTACCGGCCTTGGACAAACCAGACAGATCACCTTTGACATCGGCCATGAATACCGGTACGCCAATGTCCGACAAGGCTTGCGCCATTACTTGCAAAGTCACCGTCTTGCCAGTACCGGTAGCGCCCGTAATACAGCCATGACGATTGACCAGATTCGGCAGCAGCGCCAATTCGCGGGTCGGGTTTTTGGCGATATTGAGCGGCTTGAGCATGATAAAAACCCGTAAAAGAGCGCGCCGGGAGTCGGCTAGCTGATGGTGCGATATGATAAAATTCCGGGTCGATTATAACTAGAACAGCTTTCGCCAAGCCGGCCTGATCCGCGAATTTCCTTGGAAATGCGCGCCGTTGGTTGAAACATGTTCCATCAGTGCAAGAAAGATTCATCATGGCTGGACACAGCAAATGGGCCAATATTCAGCATCGCAAGGGCCGTCAGGACGAAAAACGCGGTAAGGTCTGGACTCGTCTGATCAAAGAAATCACCGTTGCCGCCCGCATGGGTGGTGGCGAAGCGGACGCCAATCCGCGTCTGCGTCTGGCCATCGACAAGGCGGCCGACGCCAATATGCCAAAGGACAATGTCACGCGCGCGATTCAACGCGGCACTGGCACCCTCGATGGCGTCAACTACGAAGAAGTCCGCTATGAAGGCTATGGCATCAACGGCGCCGCCATCATCGTCGATTGCATGACCGACAACCGCATCCGTACGGTTGCCGATGTGCGTCACGCCTTTTCCAAATACGGTGGCAACATGGGCACCGAAGGTTCGGTGTCGTTCATGTTCAAACATTGTGGCCAATTGCTCTATGCACCGGGCACCAATGAAGATGCCGTCATGGAAGCGGCGCTCGAAGCTGGTGCCGATGATGTCATCAGCGACGATGAAGGTGGCATCGAAGTGCTGACGCCACCGCACGATTTTGCCGCCGTCAAGGCGGCGATGGAGAAAGTCGGCTTCAAGGCGGAAATGGCAGAAATCATCATGAAGCCAGCGACTGAAACCGTCTTCACCGGCGATGATGCCGCCAAGATGCAAAAGCTGCTCGACGCCCTGGAAAACCTCGACGACGTGCAAGAGATTTACAGCAATGCCGTGATCGAAGATTAAACCGGCCAACCCTTACCCTATAGTCGCTCCCATGAAAATTCTCGTAGTTGGCTCCGGCGGTCGTGAACACGCACTGGCCTGGAAAATCGCTCAATCGCCCCGTATTCAAACGGTCTATGTTGCCCCCGGCAACGGCGGCACGGCACTCGATGGGCGACTGGAAAATGTCGCCATTACCGATCTGCACGCGCTGGCTGATTTCGTCGAAAAAGAACACGTCGCGCTGACCGTGGTCGGTCCTGAAGTGCCGCTGGCAGCGGGCATTGTCAACCTGTTCCGCGCCCGTGGCCTGAAAGTGTTCGGCCCGACCCGCGAAGCAGCACAACTGGAAAGCTCGAAGGACTTCGCCAAATCGTTCATGCAGCGTCATGCTATTCCGACCGCGCAATACCAGACCTTCTCCGACGTTCAGGCTGCGCACGATTACATCGCAAGCAAAGGCGCGCCGATCGTGATCAAGGCCGATGGCCTGGCCGCCGGCAAGGGTGTAGTCGTCGCCATGTCGCTGGAAGAAGCGCACAGCGCGGTTGACATGATGCTCTCCGACAACAAGCTTGGCGATGCCGGTGCTCGCGTAGTGGTGGAAGAATTCCTGGCCGGCGAAGAAGCCAGCTTCATCGTCATGGTCGATGGCAAGAATATTTTGCCGCTGGCCACCAGCCAGGATCACAAACGCCTGCAAGATAACGACCAGGGACCGAATACCGGCGGCATGGGTGCCTACTCGCCGGCACCGATCGTCACCCCGGAACTGCATGCACGCGTGATGCGCGAAATCATCGTGCCGACCGTGCAAGGCATGGCCAAGGATGGCATTCCGTTCTCCGGCTTCCTGTATGCCGGTTTGATGATCGACGACAAGGGCAATCCCAAGACCTTGGAATTCAACTGCCGCATGGGTGATCCAGAAACGCAACCAATCATGGCGCGTCTGAAAACCGACCTGCTGACCGTGATGGAACATGCCGTCAACGGCACACTCGATACCATCGAACTGGAATGGGATCGCCGCACTGCGCTGGGCGTGGTAATGGCCGCTGCCGGCTATCCCGATGCACCGCGCAAAGGCGACTTGATCACCGACATTCCTGCCGAGACAGTCGATTGCGTCACCTTCCATGCTGGCACCGTGCTCAACGGCGACAAACTGACCACCTCGGGCGGCCGCGTGTTGTGCGTAGTCGGCCTGGGTGACAGCGTCAAGGTGGCGCAAAAACAAGCCTACGCAGCAACCGACCTGATCCATTTCGAAGGTGCGCAACTGCGGCGCGATATCGGCTGGCGTGCACTCAAGCGCTGAACTGCCAGTCAGACACTGACCAGTGTTGACGCTGCATATAGCGCCGATCTAGCCGCAAAAAGCCCCGCAAATATCCATGTTTTGCGGGGCTTTCTTCATTTCACCCTGGAAACGCCGCTAAAATCGCGGCAGCTCTGAAACAAATCGACGCCAAGGCCAACTAAAGCGACTGCGGCAGCACTAAACCGGTGCCAAAACGCAGTCCTCGACCATCTCAGTAGCGCTTCATCACGCTATCGCAATAAAAAGGAATAAACATGCAATCACACCTGCTCAACTTTGACACGCTGATCAACCAGTATCTGATGCCATTCGGTCTCAAGGTACTGGCAGCACTCGCCATCTGGATCATCGGCGGCATGCTGATCAATACCTTGACCAAGGTGGTGCGCCGCGTCCTGAACGTACGGCAACTGGAGCCGACCCTGATCAACTATGCGATTTCAGCAATACAGGTGCTTTTGCGGATCTTCCTGGTGATGGGCATACTGGAAGTCTGTGGCGTGCCTACCACATCGTTTGCCGCCATGATTGGTGCCGTTGGTGTGGCGCTCGGCGTGGCCTGGTCTGGTCTGTTATCCAATTTCGCCGCTGGTATTTTTCTGGTGGTGCTGCGTCCGTTCAAGGTCGGCGACTACATCACCGCCGCCGGACAAACCGGCAACATCACCGACATCGGTCTGGTCACCACGACGATGCTGACCGACAACAATTTGCGCGTGATCATTGGTAACAACAAACTGTTTTCCGACATCATCATCAACTACAACGTGCAACCGACCCGCCGCATCGATCTGCGCTGCCAGATTGCCTATGGCGTTGATCCGAGCGACGCCATTGCGCGCCTGGCCGAGCGCGTAGCGGCAATCGACAATGCCCTGACCACACCGGCACCGGCCGTGGTGATCCAGGAGTTCAATGCCACCGGCACGTTACTGGCAGTGCGCCTGTTTGCGCCAACGCCGTGCTTCGGCCAGGTCTATAACGATACCAACCGCGTGATTGCCGCCACCTGCGCCGAAGCCGGCTGGCCGGCACCTGCCACCTATCAGGTCAGCATCGCCAACAACACCGCGCCCACCACAGCACAACCTGCGCCATAAGCAGTCAATCGCACTGCATTACGCTTAAAAACCGTCCGGGCTATCCCCGGACGGCCCGGCAGGGTACAATCGCGGGGTATTTTTTCTTGCGTGAAACGCCTGCCTCATCGATCAAAAGCCAGATCACGAGCACAGCTGCACGCCGCCCTACCGACGCTCCCTACTGATTAATGCGCAGTGACATCGACCGCCCACGCTTCCTCACCTGTTAAAGCTTACTTGCAAGATTTACAACACCGCATCGTCGCGGCGTTGGAGGCAATTGACGGCCAGCCTTTCCTGAGCGACTCCTGGCAGCGCCAGGAAGGCGGCGGCGGGACCTCGCGCATCATCGAAGAAGGCAATATCTTTGAGCGCGGCGGCGTCGGTTTTTCACATGTGATGGGCAAACACCTACCATCTTCGGCAGCCGCCAACCGGCCCGAAATCGCTGGCCGCGAGTGGGAAGCCATGGGCGTGTCGCTGGTGCTGCATCCACGCAACCCCTATGCACCGACAGTGCATATGAATGTGCGCTTCTTCATTGCCCATGAGCAAGATCAAGAACCAGTCTGGTGGTTTGGCGGCGGCATGGATTTGACGCCCTACTATGGCTTTGCCGACGATGCCAGCCACTTCCATCGCGTCTGCCGTGGTGCACTGACACCGTTCGGCGACGAACTGCATGCGCGCTACAAAAAGTGGTGCGACGACTACTTCTACCTGAAACACCGCCAGGAACCACGCGGCATTGGCGGCATTTTCTTCGATGATCTGAATCACTTACCGTTCAACGACAGTTTTGCGCTGGTGCGCAGCGTCGGCGACAGCTTCCTCGATGCCTATACGCCTATCCTGCAACGCCGGAAGGATCTTGCCTACGGCGAGCGCCAACGCGACTTCCAGGCCTACCGGCGCGGCCGCTATGTCGAATTCAACCTGGTACTGGACCGCGGCACCCTGTTTGGCCTGCAATCGGGCGGACGCACCGAATCAATCTTGATGTCGATGCCGCCGTTGGTCAAATGGCGCTACAACTGGCAACCCGAGGCCGGCAGTCCGGAAGCTACCTTGTACAGCGATTTCCTGGTCCACAAGGAATGGCTGTAGTGGCCGCGCCACAACCGGCACGACGCTGCATCGCCCTACTCGGCGGCAGCTTCGATCCTGTGCATAATGGTCATGTCGCCTTGGGTGAGCATTTCATCGCGCTGCTGCAGCCCGATGAATTGCGCGTGATTCCAGCCGGCAACCCTTGGCAAAAACATGGCCTGCAAGCGTCATCTGCCGATCGCGTCGAAATGGTGCGACGTGCGTTTAGCCATGAGCAAGTGGCGGTGGTGATTGACCAGCAGGAAATCCGCCGCACCACGCCAACCTATACCATCGACACCTTGCAAGCCTTGCGCGCTGAACTGGGGGCCTACGTTTCGATCGTGTTTCTGATGGGCGCCGATCAGTTGCAGCATCTCGACACCTGGCAAGGCTGGCAACAATTATTTGACCATGCCCATCTGTGTGCGGCTTCGCGTCCTGGTTTCGGCATTGATGCCGCCCAGGTGCCGGCCGTCGTCATGGAAGAATTCACCCGCCGTGCAGGAACCCGACAGGAAATCCGCAACACCTCGCACGGCAAAGCTTATCTGGCATCCAGCCTGGACGTTGATATTTCATCGACCGAGATCCGTTCCTTGCTGCAACGCGGCGAAAGACCGGAGTCGCTGATCCCGGCGAGGGTGCTAGACTATATCGAACAACATCATCTCTATCAAAACTAATGGATATCAAAAAACTGCAAACCGCCGTCGTCGACGCGCTGGAAGACGTCAAAGCTCAAGACATCAAAGTCTTTGACACCACTCACCTGACCAGCCTGTTCGACCGTGTTGCGGTCGCCTCCGGCACCTCGAACCGACAGACCAAGGCGCTCGCAGCTTCCGTGCGCGACAAGGTCAAGGCCAAGGGCGGCAATGTGATCAGCGTCGAAGGTCTCGACACCGGCGAATGGGTACTGGTCGATCTGGGCGACATGATCGTCCATATCATGCAGCCGGCAATCCGCGCTTACTACCGTCTGGAAGAAATCTGGGGCGAAAAGGAAGTCAAGATGGGTGCTGCCAAGCGCGTCGCCTCGACTGCCGCCGCCAAGCGCGAAGGCGAAGACGCAGCACCGACCAAGATTCGTCGTACCAAGGCCCAGGCCGAAGCCGTTGAAGCCAGCCAAGCCATCGACGAGGATGCACCGAAGAGGGCCGCACGCAAACCGCGCGTCACGACTACCAGTGCAGCAGCACCAGCGCCGCGCACCACGCGCGCGCCACGTGCTTCCACCACTGCCGGCAAAACAGCAACTACTGGCACCGCAAAAAGGAAAGCGCCAGCCAAGAAAGCCGTCGGCAAGACCATCAAGGTAGCCGCGCCAAAGAGCGCAACAGCACCGCGCAAGGCACCTGCCAAGCGTGCCCCGCGCGCCAAGGCATAAACCGCGGTAGTGTGAGCCATGCAGCTCATCATTACCGCAGTCGGCCACAAGATGCCGAACTGGATCGAATCGGGCTTTAATGAATACACCAAGAGGATGCCGGCCGAGTGCCGCATCCTGTTGAAAGAAATCAAACCGATCGAACGCTCCGGCAGTAGAACCGCAGAGACCGTGATGTTGCAGGAACGCAGCAAGATCGAAGCAGCGTTGCCGAAAGGCGCGCGCATCGTCGCGCTGGACGAACACGGCAAGGATGTCACCACCATGCAGTTGTCGCAGCTACTGACACAATGGCAGCAGGATGGCCGCGATGTCGCCTTTGTCATCGGCGGTGCCGACGGGCTGGACCCTGGTATCAAGGCCAATGCCGACATGCTGGTACGCATCTCAAGCCTGACCTTGCCGCATGGGATGGTGCGCGTATTGCTGGCCGAACAGCTCTACCGAGCCTGGTCAATTACCCAAAACCACCCGTATCATCGCGTCTGACATCGCGCCCCAATAAGAGGAACCGAGCCAGCCGCGCAAGCAGATCATCAGCACCAGCGTAAGCAAGCACATCGACTACGATGCCGCCGTAAAGACACGAAGTACGGAAATAGACTGAGAAGTGTTGCCTCATGAAACTTGCCGACAAAAAAATCTACCTCGCCTCCAAAAGCCCGCGCCGGCGCGAACTATTGCGCCAGATCGGCATCGACTTCGAGCTGCTGCTCAATGACAAGGAAGTCGACGAACAAGTCCTCCCTCACGAAAAACCAGCCGATTACGTCGCCCGCGTCACCCGTGACAAGCTGCTCAGCGCGCATCGCACCATGCAGTTTCGGCAGTTGCCGGCGCGTCCGATTCTGGCAGCCGATACCACCGTCGTGGTGGACGATCTGATTCTTGGCAAACCGGTCGATTTCAAGGAAGCCGTGGACATGATCACGCGCCTGTCCGGACGCACGCATCAAGTATTGACCAGCATTGCCGTTTCCTGGCGCGACCAGGTCTGGCAACTGACACAATATTCCGACGTGGCCTTCGATGTCGTCAGCGACGACGATATCCGTGCCTATTGCGCCACCACCGAGCCGTATGACAAGGCTGGCGCTTACGGCATCCAGGGGCTGGCGTCGATCTTCATCAAAGATATTGCCGGCAGCCATTCAGGCATCATGGGGCTGCCGCTGTTTGAAACCACCCAATTGCTGCAAAAAGCCGGCCTTAAACTGTTGCCGCCGCCACTGTAAGCATCCCCACACTATCACCGTCACCAGGCATCATGAACGAAGACATCCTGATCAACATTACCCCGCAGGAAACCCGCGTTGCCCTGATCCTGCAAGGCGCGGTACAAGAACTGCATATCGAGCGCACGCTCTCGCGCGGGTTAGCCGGCAATGTCTATCTTGGCAAGGTGGTTCGTGTACTGCCGGGCATGCAATCAGCATTCATCGACATCGGTCTGGAACGCGCCGCCTTCCTGCACGTCGCCGACATCTGGGAAGCCCGGCCGCATGATGGACCAAGCAATCAAAGCGCGCCACCGACGCCGATTGAAAAGCTGCTCTACGACGGCCAGACCATCACCGTGCAAGTGATCAAGGACCCGATCGGCACCAAAGGTGCACGCTTGTCGACGCAGATATCGATTGCCGGGCGCATGCTGGTCTATCTGCCGCAAGACAAACACATCGGCATCTCGCAACGCATCGCAAACGAAGCCGAGCGCGAGCAATTGCGCAGCAAGGTACAAAGCCTGTTACCGCCGGAAGAAAAAGGCGGCTTCATCATCCGCACCATGGCCGAAGATGCCTCCGACGCCGATCTGCAGATGGATGTCGAATACCTGCGCAAGACCTGGGCCAGCATCGTCTCCCAGACCAAGTCCAAACCAGCGCCGACGCTGATGTACCAAGACTTGAGCCTGGCGCAGCGCGTCTTGCGCGACTTTGTCAACGACGGCACCTCCAGCATCCAGGTCGATTCGCGCGAAAACTTCCAGATGCTGCAAGAATTCGGCACGCTGTACACACCATCGGTATTGCCGCGCCTGATGCATTACCGCGGCGAACGGCCCCTATTCGACCTGTATGGCGTGGAAGAAGAAATCGAACGTGCGCTGGGCCGCCGGGTTGACCTCAAGTCCGGCGGCTATCTGATCGTCGATCAGACCGAAGCGATGACCACCATCGACGTCAACACTGGCAGCTTCGTCAATGGCCGCAATTTTGACGACACCATTTTCAAGACCAATCTGGAAGCGGCGCATGCAATCGCGCGCCAACTGCGGCTGCGCAATCTGGGCGGCATCATCATTCTCGATTTCATCGACATGGAAAATCTGGAGCATCGCAGCGCCGTGTTGGCCGAGTTGAACAAGGCCCTGCAACGCGATCGCACCAAGATCTCGGTATCCCATTTTTCCGCATTGGGCCTGGTGGAAATGACGCGCAAGCGAACCCGCGAATCGCTGGCCCACATCCTGTGCGAAACCTGCCCGGCCTGCAAAGGCCGGGGCCAGGTCAAGACGTCGCGTACCGTCTGCTACGAAATCCTGCGCGAGGTGTTACGCGAAGCCAAGCAATTCAATCCACGTGAATTCCGTATCCTGGCGGCACAGGTCGTGGTCGACATGTTCCTCGAAGAAGAGTCGCAGCATCTGGCCATGCTCGGCGACTTCATCAAGAAGCCAATTTCCTTGCAGGTGCAGACTGATTATCAGCAGGAGCAATACGATATCATTCTGATGTAGATATAAATCCCATTAAAATAAAATACTTAAAATAATACAACGTTATTTCATTCATATAGCTACACGTCTGACTACACATTTTGCGATAGACATCCAGAGACAAATTTTCTCAAAAAGAAATCGCTCTCACTATGAAACAGGGTCGAGAGAACAGTAGTCCGCAGTCGAACTGATCCGCCATTAAAGGTAAATGGGGAGCCAGACAATCCGCTGAACAAGGCGGGATTACTAGTATTCTGGAAGAATTGTTCTCCCCCTGTTCGGAGGCAGATATGCCGAGTATCGCTCGATGGGGCAATTCCCTGGCGCTAAGAATCCCCAAGTCAGTTGCGGAGGTCTGCGACCTCAAGGCCGGCTCTGGGGTCTACCAACCGATTCTGAAAGAGCCGCTGGCGACCGTCGCCGCAGCGCTCGGCTATGCCTCGCAATCGGTTTTCATCACGATGTTCCGCAAGTCCATGGGGACCACACGCCGCAACGCTATCTGGCCGGTTTGTCCGGCTGCGGCGGATTAACTGCCGCTCTTGATCAGGCGACCGTCTTTTTGCTGATCGGCCTCGAAGTTGCCGACCCATTTGTCGCCATCGGGAAAGAAGATGGTGCCTTTGCCGTGGCGCTTGTTGTCCAGGAATTCGCCTTCGTAGCGTGTTCCATCCGGGTCGTATTGGATGCCTGCGCCAGTGCGCATGTTTTGCTTCCAGGCGCCTTCATAGCGATGTCCGGTATTCCAGTAATAGGTACCGATGCCGTGCCGTGCGCCCTTGGCAAAATCGCCCTCATAGCGACCGTTTGAAATAAATTGGATACCTTTTCCGGAACGCGATCCATCGACGAAATTGCCAGTGTATTTCTCGCCGCTGGTGTAGACGATGGTTCCCGGTCCTTCTTCCCGGCCGGCCACCAGCGGCCCTGTGTAGCGGGCGTAAAGTGCGCCGTCGCGGAAGCGGCTCCATTCGCCGGCGCCCGAGGTCAGGCCGTTACGGCAGCCACCGTTCCAGGTCACGGTTTCCAGAGGAGCGTAGACGGCGTTGTAAAAATAGCAGCCTTTAGGATCCTGGGAATAGTTGTTCGCAAGTTCTTTTTTTGCGTCCATATCGCCGTCATTGGCCAGTCGGATCAGGTTTGCCAGGGCCGCTTCCGCTTTCTTGTAACGCTCGACATTAGCGGCGTCGGCGGCCCGTTTGGCGGCGGCGTTCGCTTGCGGCCCTGACAGCACGACGTCGATCTTCTTGCTGGTGCCGCCGCCCAGTCGCACCTCTTGTTCAAATATCCGATCCTGCGTGTCGTCGAATTTTTTGACGACGCGGAATTTGTGCGTGCCTTCCGGCAGCATGACGTCGACCGGACACTCGCCCTTGAACTTGCCGTCGACACTCACTTCGGCGCCTTTGTCGGCATCCTCGCAAATCACGCGCACCGCTGCGGAGGGCGCCGCCGCGTCGGCCTGTGACGCCAGCAGCGCGACCACCAAGGCGGGCAGGACGCGTAAAAAAAAGGTGATGGATTTCATAGAAAGCTCTCTTGTTCCGAGGGTAAGGCCTTATTTGGGCACGCAGGTAAACGTGCCGTCTGGACGGTCCTGGATTTCATCCTTACCGAAGGAAATCCCACCTTCGCAGGCGGCGTAGTGATAGTCGCCGACACCGCGCGCATATTGCTTGTCGCCCGGCATGACGTTGGTCGAGTGGGTATAAAAACTGTTGCCGGCCGGACCGTCGCCGCAATGCTTGTTGGAGTATTTCAGGTCGCCACACCACACCACGAAAATCTGGATGTTGCAGGTGTTGTTGAAGGCCAGGTCTTCCTTTTCACGCACCACGGACACGCAGCGCATGGCTTCGCGGCCGGTATTGATGGAGTTCGATACTTTCCTGACCGGAACCGGCTGGACGCGCTCCGGCACCGCTGGAGCAGGGGCCACCACCCGCACCGGTTGCTGCACCGGCTGCGCTTGTTGCGCCTGCGCCAGTTGCAGGCGCTGGTTATCCTGCTGGCGCTGTTGCTGCGCACGTTCTTGCGCAAAGCGTTGCTGGTCACGTGCGGTGGCGGCATTGGCCTCGGCCTGGCGTTGCTCGAACTGCCTGGTGCGGGCCTGGTCTTGGGCGCGCGCATTAGCCTGGTCTTGTACGGTCCTGGTGTAGGCATTGCCGGCGGCGGCGATGCGGCTGTTCAGGTTGTCGCGTTCTTCGGCTTCGCGCTGGGCCTGGTATTCGGCGTCTCGCGCACGTTGCGCGGCGATGCGTTGCCGTTCTTCACGTTCTTCCAGTTCACGCTGGCGTTGCGCGACGATGCGCTCTTCTTCACGGATGCGCGCCTTTTCGGCGACCACGCCATCTTCGGCGCGCTTGAGCGCACTCTTGTTCTTGCTGTCGTTGGCCAGCTTGCGGGCAGCGCGCAACTGCGTCTCGGCGCAATTGAAGTCACGCGCTGCGGTGCACTGGTTGGCCTTGGAAATGGCGATGTCGAAGTCACCCTTGTCCATCTTGTCGAACTGGTCGCTCATACGCAACAGGTCTTGCGCCTGTGATACGCCAGCGTGTGCGGCCAGGGTGCAAAAGATCAGCGCAGGCAGCAGGCGCCAAGTATGTTTGTTCAAGTGATTTCCCCCTCAGCGGCAAGCTGATGTAATTTTATTCAGGACCGACGAATTTGTCTTGCTGGAAGATGCCCGCCTGGCGATTGCCGTCCGCGCTGGTCAGCACACCTTTGCCATTCATCTTGCCGCCCTTGAATTCACCTTCGTAACGTTCACCGCTTTTCTTGACCAACACGCCCTTGACCGTCGTCTGCCAATCTTGGAAGTCGCCTTCATATCGGTCGCCGTTGGAAAACAACTTCACTCCCGGGCCGCGCTGCTGACCGCCGACAAACGTGCCCTCGTAGACTTCCCCATTATGGAAGCTTCGCTTGCCCTTGCCCTCAAGCTTTCCCTGCACGAAATTGCCGGTTTGGCGACCGTATTCCGGGATGCCACTGGCCGACCACACGAGTTCTCCCGGCCCGGTCCCCAGACTGCCCTTGCAAGCGCCGCTCCAGGATCTGATGGCCGGGTGCATCTCTTCAGGTATTTTGAACGCGAAGTAGCAGCCTTTGGGATCTGCCAGGTAATTCAGTGCCAACTCTGCTTTAGCTACCGGGCTGCCGGCGACGACATTGCGCATCAGAGTCGGAAAGGGCGTGTTTCTGGTAAAGAAAATGACCCATTCGGGAGAAGTCGGATAAGTCGGCGACCTCGGCATTTCTATGCGCTGTGCCACGCCGGAACCGAGCGGCACTTCAATGTCATAGACCAACTGGTATTTGCCATCTTTTTTTGTCGCCACTTCAAGTCGATGGTTGCCGGGTTTGGTGCTGAGGTCGATCGGGCATTTGCCTTTGTATTCGCCATCGAGTAGCACGTCGGAGCCCTTATCCTCTTCTTCACAGCTCAAACGGATAAAGGCGTCGGCGGCGAATGCCGACAGCGGTGAGAGCAGCGTGAGTGCGCAGAGAAAATGGCGTGCGTTCATGAAGAGTCCCATGTTTGCGTTATCAAATGTATCCAATTGTTACATGAATCGACCGGTTTGCTGTTACCCGAAATCATCGCTCGCGCGATTTTTTATTCCTCTAGTTTCTCGTGGGAAATTGACACGGCAACCGTGCACACCTTGGACAACGGCAGCGTGTTGATCACTCCTGCGGCCGTTAGCCCTGCTGCGTTGGGACCAATGAAGCCCGCGCGCAAGGCACCGGATTTGAAGGACTGGTAGGGCTCATGGATAGGCGGTGCCAATGCCGGTTCAAACATGGGACCATTTGACTAACCTAGTCAAGGCAGGCGAGTTCAATGACTATGGGCGCCAAATTGGAAATTTGGTGCCATGTTGCCGCGACTGTAATTCCACTAAGGGCTCCTCATCGTTCAGCAAATTCGTCGCGACTCTTTCTATTTCGGAAACTGAGAAAAAGAGTTAATAGACCGCCTGAAAAATCATCAACTGTTAGTTAAGGAGGTCGATTCATCAAAAAGAACAAAGGAAGAAATCGAACTTCTTGAAAAATACAGAGAAATTCAGAATGAAGTGTTGGCCCTATTAAAAAGGGGGATGAGTGCGCGGAAAAGATACGACAACTCCGCAAATCATTGGCGATAACTGGTGGCATCAATAAAAGTAATGTAGTTCTATAATTAAGCCGCCAATTGCGACACTTTCCATCACCAGAAACGGCCGTTAAACAATATGAAGGACAGCGAAAATATACAATTGCTGGCTATCGATAAGGGTGCGTTTTTGCTCGTTGGCGTGTCGCCGGTTAGTAGCGGACAAACCATTTTCACGTCGAAGCAAGTTCTCCATACCAGTAAGCCGCTGTGACGCCGCCATCCATCAGAAAGTCGCTGCTGGTGATAAACGCGCCATCCGATCCCATCAGCAGAGTGCCGATTTTGCCGACTTCATCGGGCGCTAGTCCTGCTGGAGGAGACTTGATTCTTCCTGATGCACGGTCAATAAATAGTTATAGGAGATATGACCTATTACCTGTATATTCAAATACGTACTTGCATCAAGTCTTCAATATTGTCGGTCCCAATTCTGCATGGCTGTATCTCTAGTCGTTCTGTCTTATCTCCTTCGGTCTTAAATCTTGGTTTCAAGTGCCTCATAGGCATGTTGCCTATTTTTGACAAAAAAGGAATAGAAATGACTAATCAAACAGGTATCGTAAAGTGGTTCAATGACGCTAAAGGCTTTGGTTTTATCACGCCAGATGCAGGTGGCCCCGATTTGTTCGCCCACTTTCAAGACATTCAATCGACCGGCTTTAAGAGCCTTTCCGAAAACCAACGTGTGTCATTTAACCGCAGCGTTGGCGCTAAAGGCGAAAAAGCCGACAACATTCAGGTCCTTTCCTGATTCAGATTGCGTAGTTGGATCAAGCCCTAAATCAGGGCTAAAGCAGTTGTTAGTTCAGGCTCATTTGTATTTATTACGGCGTACTGTGCAGATAGCACGGATGCTGGAAGAAAAATATGGGCTGTGACATCACATTCACCTGTTGTGGATTTCGCTCAAAGCGGGATTGCACAGTGCGCAGATAGGTTCTTACCGGCTTAAACCCTCGTCACTGAGGATTTCAGAAAATGGTTTAGCCTTTCGGTGTCTGGAATACCAGGCACTAGTGAGAAGAACGACGCTAAAGCGACATCTTCGAACACGCAGTTGACTCTAATCGGCCAGCGGCATTGCCACTGGAAAATGGTTTAGTTGATTTGTGAAGCAAATAATTCACCTTTGAGAACGTCCTCATTGCAAAGCGATGAGTGAAGACATCAGAGGATTGGAGTTCTGGCGCACCGCGTAGATAGCACGGGCGCCCATGATTTGATGACACTCAGCAGATAGCTGGGGTCATTCGATACTAGTCATAGTGAATGAAAAGCCCGCCACTGGTGGGCTTTTTGCGTTTGATGGCCTCAAAGAACGAAGATGCGGATGAGTGTCGATGCTACCCAACCAGATAGCCGGCGCACTCCCCAATTCCGTTAGCAGGCCTTTATGCCACTCCAATTGTTCCAAATCGCACCGAATCGGAAGGCAACTCTTCGACGGAGCGTGTTTGGGTATCCGCTTCGGATTGCCGAACTGGTACCGCTGCGGTGAACGGAAGAACAGCGCGACATCCTCGGATTCAAATGCGATGGCGCCGAACAGAGGTAGCTTTGGCATGCCTGTAGATTTTGCATCGAAAACTGAGCCACTTTTGAAACTGTAGAGCCAGCCTACGCTGACCGGCGTTCAGCCAGTGCTCTGGATGTGTACACATTCAAACTATCCGCATGGCTTAAAACCGGATCCACCAAATCTCGAAAGCAAAAGCGCAGTCTCAAGCAGATGCACGCAGACTTGTGTGTTGGGATTTGAAGGCTCTTATGATCGCGTTGCCGCGTTCGCCCGGCAATGGAAAGTGGATCAATTAGATAGGGTCAATGCTGCGAGCAAAGGAACAACACATCGTAAGTGCGACACCTATAGATGCCAATGAACAAAGCGATGGCAAGAACCAGGATGAAAAAATGCCATCAGCGCCAACTGTCAACGGGCCGCGTCAACAATTGACAGCAACATCGCCCCCTCCATTTCCAGATTGAACACGCTCGCTCGACCGGCAAGCTTCTGTGTGCCGTGACAGAAGTAGATTCCTGCTCCGATTTAAGACAACGCCTTGTCCTCGCCGATCACACCGCGCAAACTGTGTGAAGTCCGTTCTACACAGACCAGCAAAAGCACACCGAACAATCAAGGATGATGCCATGGCGACAGGAAAGAAGAGCGCACCAACAACTGCATTGAAAAGCAAGCGTCTGCGGGACCACGACCTGCGTCCCGCCAGCATTGCCAGTACAGAGCATTTGAAAGAGCGCTTCAGTGCAGGAAAGGTACCGCTGGAGAGCGACTTCGCCGATTTCATCGACATGGCCGATGTCGGTTGTCGTGCTGCGGGACAGGCCAGTGACCAGGATGGCAATCCCGGCCCGGGGCTAGCACTTGACAATGGCAGGCTGGAAGTCAGTATCGGCAGTGGCATCGCCGTCACCGAGAATCAGTTGGGCATACAGCTAGATCCGGCCAAAGCCATCGTAATTAACCCCGCTGGTATTGGCGTCAATTCTGGCGATGGTTTGGAAATTGTATCGAATCAACTCAAAGCCCAACCCAACGCTGCAAAAGGGATTATCGTCGAAGCTACTGGCATTGGCGTCAATGCTGGCAATGGTTTGGAAATTACCTCGACTCAGCTCAACGCCAAACCCAACACCGCAAAAGGGATTGTCGTTGAAACTGCAGGCATCGGCGTCAATGCTGGCAACGGTTTGGAAATTGCCTCGAATCAGCTCAAAGCCAAACCCAATGCCGCAAAAGGGATAGTCGTCGAAACTACTGGCATCGGCATCAATGCTGGCAACGGTTTGGAAATCGCCTCGAATCAGCTCAAAGCCAAACCCAACGCCGCAAAAGGGATTGTCGTCGAAACTGCAGGCATCGGCGTCAATGCTGGCAACGGTTTGGAAATTACCTCGACTCAGCTCAACGCCAAACCCAACACCGCAAAAGGGATTGTCGTTGAAGCTTTGGGCATCGGCGTCAACACCGGCGTAGGGCTGGAAGTGGTGACCAACCAGCTCCGGGCCAAAGCCAACGCTGCCAAGGGTATGGTTGCCGAAGCACTTGGCATCGGCATTAACGTCGGCCTAGGTGTAGAACTGGTATCGAACCAGCTTCGGGCCAAAGCCAACGCTGCCAAGGGCATCGTTGCCGAAGCACTTGGCATCGGCATCAACGTCGGCGTAGGCGTGGAACTGGTATCCAACCAGCTCCGGGCCAAGGCCAATGCCGTCAAAGGGATCGTCGTCGAAACTGAGGGCATCGGTCTAAGTACGATAGCATGGGAAGTGATCATGGCACGTGCGTACAACGTCACGCTGATTGCAACGCACGCAAACTTTGTCGCATTCGCGGGTACCATCTACAGTGGTTCAACACACGTCTACATCATTGGAAGAAACGGCAAAGCTCCCTATTCATCAAATACGTTTCAAGCCAGAGTTAATGACATGGGCCTCAATAGCACGGCAACAGGACTACCGTCGTATCGCACCGGTGCGCCCGTCGATGAAAAACTCGTCACGCTACTGAGCTACCCAGGAACAATTGCAGTGGGATCGACGATATCGCTCCCCACCATGCAGGCGGGAGGCGTACGAGCAGCGCATGAGACTGCCACATTCCGCGCCATCTGATTCGTGTGCGATGCATTTCGCAGGACATCGTTGGCATGGCTGATTGACATTGCCTTCTTGTGACGAGAAAAACAGGATCGGAATTTGGACTTTGCATTTCTTTCACCTCGTTCTGAGTGCAAGATCGGGATAGGCGTACCCCTGCTTCTCGTCGTAAATTAAATCGATGTGCGCAGACCTTTTCCAAGACAAGACCGAAAGGAAAACGTAATGGTAACGAGGAAAAAATCTCCTGCAGCGAGCGTAGCGGAAAACGTGACGACACTCGACAATACACCGCGCCCGGCAAGCATGAGCGTCAGTCCTGAGGAGTTGAAAGAGCGCTTTGGTCCGCAGAAAATTCCATTGGCCGGTGACTTTGCCAGCCTGATCGAGATGGCCGATATCGGCTGCCGTGCGGTCGGGCAAGCGAGCAACCAGGATGGAACACCGGGCAATGGGCTCGCGCTCAATGCCGGTAGGCTTGCCGTCGCTGCCAAGCCGAACAATGGCATCGTCATTGATTCGGCAGGCATAGGTGTCGTCGGTAATGCGACCAAAGGGATCATCATCGAGTCCGCCGGCATAGGTGTCGTCGGTAATGCGGCCAAAGGGATCATCGTCGAGTCCGCCGGCATAGGTGTCGTCGGTAATGCAGCCAAAGGGATCGTCATCGAGTCCTCAGGCATAGGTGTCGTCGGTAATGCGGCCAAAGGGATCATCGTCGAGTCCGCCGGCATCGGCATCAACGTTGGCTTAGGCGTTGAACTGCAAAGCAGCGCCATCAAAGCCAAGGCCAATGCAGCCAAAGGCATCGTCGTTGAGTCCGCTGGAATAGGTGTCGTCGGTAATACAGCCAAAGGCATCGTCGTTGAGTCCGCTGGGGTAGGAATCGCCGATGACGCATGGATTCGCATTTTCGCACAAATGCATAAATCAACCTTGGTGGCAGTTACCCAGCATTTTGTGGCCTTCGCGACAATAGATACTCTATATTCAGGAACTATAATTTATATCCATCCACGCGGAGCAGCAATGCCATTTATTTCTGATAGCAACCCTGGATATATAACGCTTTCGATCCTTGACGGACGCAGGAGAATTGAAACTTATTCAGGTTTACCGTCATGGCGTGCTAATCCAGAACCAAACGAAGCGCTTGTGCAAGTGATATATCTAGCACAGTTCAGACTAACCACGATTTCAACAATAAATCTAATGGCACGGGCTATTGGTGATGGCGTTTTTGATAATACAGGGACGTTCAATGCTATTTTGTAATTCCCCCCATTAAAAAAACAATTTAAAAGTGGAATTTTCTTAAATGAAATTTTGAGGAAGTTTTACATGAAGACATCACGCTTTAGCGATAGCCAGATTATCAACATTTTGAAGCAAGCCGAGGACGGAACACCGGTGCCGGAGCAGCACCACGAACAAAACATGCGTTCTGCGGCATTCTATAAATGATGCAGCAAGTGCTGTCAGATCCCTTCAACTATAAGTGATGGACAGACGTGGCGGCCTGGTCATGGTCGTTTTAAAGACGCTCCCAACACCACCTCTGTCGATCACAACCATTTCACCCTGAACGATGCTGCCAACCATGGCAAGCTCACCTGCGTCGTAGGCCACGGCAAGTCGTTGAGCAGCACGTCAGACGCGTCGCCGAACACCTGCAATTGCCAATGATCATGTTCCCAACGCAATTCGCCAGGCCGTTGCAAGAACCAGCAGCGCATCTCTCGCAGGCCGCAACGCCGCAGACTCAGCGTTTGTGAAATCAGGTCGTCAACGATGGCATCAAGATCGCTGCCGCCTTGCGCTCCCCAATCCGTCTGGGACGCGTTGACAAATGCCTGCCCCATCGCCCATCCGCACAGCAGCTTGGTCAGCGGCGCGCGCCATTCGGCCGGTTGCTCGCTCTGCCATAGCCAGGCATCCAAACGACAGATGGCTTCTTCCTGGGCCGCCTGATCGACAAACTGTCCATGCTGTACCAAGCCCCAGCGTTGAAACAGGGAAGGAAGCATCGGCCAGAGCAGGATGAGGCCGGCATTCTCAACCTCGAATACGTCCTCTTTCTGTACTGCCCCGACAAAATCCACTGCTTGCGTTACATCACCAACACCTCGGGCATCAGGCGTCGCTATCGCCCACAGGTGTGCAATCTTGGCCTTCCCATCCGGTGTTGGTGTTGGTGTTGGTGTTGGTGTTGGTGTTGGTGTTGGTGTTGGTGTTGGTGTTGGTGTTGGTGTTGGTGTTGGTGTTGGTGTTGGTGTATTAAGCAGCATTTTCCAGCGGCACAATGCTTGCGGCTTTTGCGTGTCTTTGCGTAACTCAGTCTGCCACAGTTGCGGTGCCAACTGCCACTGTTGGTACAACCAGCTCCATACCGTGCCTTGTTGCAACGCCAGACGCAACGCAGATTCGGCGTAGCCACTACGCAGGTAACGTTGCACAATCGCCAGGGACAAAGTGGACGAGCGAGATGGCACCGCGTCAACCAACATTTGATCGCCGGCAAGATCGTTGTTCTGCCACTGTGGAAAGAACTTTTCCTCGGCGTCGATTGGACGATCTGCGGCCGAAGACGGCAATGGCATCACCGGCGCTACCTTCCCTGTAAGTGCGCTTGCCACTGGATCCACATGTCTTCTCGCCACGGCACGACCGAGAGACTGTGTTTTTACATCGGCCGACGCCATCCAATCTGGCGCTGCCGGCTGCGCCACAGTCTCAAACTGAGCGCGTAACGCCTGTTCCAATGCACTCAGCAAACGCGTACGTAACGCCTCTTCCCACCCCATCGCAGGCAGTACCCCCAAATCCAGTTCGAGCCGATCGATACACCTGATTGCACCGTTATCGAGTCGACTTAGTAATGCGTCCAGGTCCCGCTGCAAGCTATGATGAAACAGCCGACTACAAGCACTAGCCACCAACGGCGCGAGGCCGGAAGAAGCTGATATGCACAAACTGAGGCTGCTGATTTGATGTTTGCTCATAGACCGATCTCAATCGACCGCAGCGCATTATCCAACCTAGGAAGCCGGCGGTACATAAAACAAACTCAGCTCCTTAATCACCTCAGTGTTCCACTGCGTTTCATCGGCACCGACGACCAATTCGCGCTGTGCTACTGTCGCAATACGCATCGCATTGATACCCATCAAGCCACTCGGCAACAGGCCCAAACCGAGCATCTCAATCAGATTGAAGGCGAAAATCCCCAAGCGGGCTTCCGCCGCCATCCATTGCGCATAATTGTTGGCGAACTCTCGAAAATACTGCGCATCGAACCAATGAATTTCACCGCGTACATGGCATGGCAGTTCCTCCTGAACAATCTGACGCAGCCATGCGTCGGTGGTATAAGGCTCGGCAACATTGCCCAACAGATCGGCGCGAAATACCACACTCACTGTAAATGAATAGCGGTCTGTCAGCGGATCGTCTGTACCGCGCCGGATACGCCAGCGATAACGCGTTTTGGTATTCTCCTGGGGCAATGCTGCGCCACCGGGGACGGGACCAATCAAGGCTTGCCGCTGCAAGACGTCCACCGCCAGCACCATGGCCTCGATGTCGCCATCGGCAAACTTCTGTAACGCCGGGCTGCTCAGCGTCTGGTCCCGATACAGGGTGATGATGCTTCCCGTATCGAGGTCGGCCGGAAAGTTCTGCACGGTGATGACGCGCTGCTCCTCTGTTGCAGGCAGATTGGGCGCGTCCTCCGGATTGTCGACATAATTGAGTGCAAAATGGATGTCTTGCAACCACATACTGCTATTGCGCCACTGGACCGTGCTGGCAGCATCGGTCAAGTCAGCCAAAGCGCTGCGCATCCGCGCATTGATTTCAAGCTTGATCGCCATGTTGTCTACAGCAACATCGAGCACCACACAAGCAGAGAGGGTCATCTCCGTCCCCGCAAAACTCAACTGCAGTTCGAGCAGTTGACCAGGATAAATCTCGCTGACTGCTTGCGGCAACGACAACGTCAATGTCCCATTGTCGTTGTCGTTGTCCGTGACCGTGCTGACCGCTTGCCATGTGTCATCAAAATCGGTGCTGGGACGCCGCGGCAATAATGAGGCGTGTTCCACCAGATAAAATGGCAGTTGCGCCATATTTGCTTCGGCATCGAAGATATTTTCAGCAAATCCAAGCCGTGCCGCGATGCGTCGCTGGATCGCCGAAATGGCGTCGGCGCGAAATTGCCCAGCGGCATAATACAGCTCGCTGCTTTGGCTCAGATAGTGACGTTGTGATGCTAGATAATCTGGCGCATTGAACAAGGTGCGATCAGCACGCCGCTGGCCAAAGTAACCCAGCAGATAGTTCAGAATATCCAATTCTTGTTCAACATTTTGTTGCTCAGCGGCAGTGTGCTCCGCCAATCTGTCTCGATAGAGTGCATGCACTTCGTTGGCGACGCGATCAATCAGCGCATCGCCAGCAAATGGCCATTGGCCACCCCAAACTTCACTAGGTGCTGTGACATCGCGTTGAAACGACAACAAGGCTGGCAACATCGCCAATTGCCGGGCACCGTTGGTCAAGTGCTGCTCGAACGGTAATAAGAATTGATGCAGCAAGGCTTCTTGCCGATCTGGGTCCAACCGTAACAGCCCATAGCAGGGTGGAATTTTTCCGCTGGCAGGATAGTAAATTGCCGGTACGCGGTGGCGGCCATAGGGCAAGATTTCTGGCGATTCTTGAATCATCGTCCGCGATACGATACCTGGTGCGATTTCTTCTTTGCTCAATATCACCTGCTGACCGCGCTTCAGCAATCTAACCATGTTGCCATCGGCCAATTTCTGCAACGGATCCGCCCCCCACAGTTGCAGGTAATGTTGTGCCGCAATGGTCGTGGTCCAACCAGCGCCATCAAACCTTAGTACTTGCAGGCTGGCCACGCCATCAAGCCTTTGCAGCGTGCTGGCCAATGGATTAATGTTGATGCTGCGGTCGCGCTGATAATCGCTGGCAAGTGGCAACTGCGTAATCCAGCCATGACGCAGCATCGGGCCTTGATAGACAATCTCGTTGCCGAGCCCATCCTGGCGCAATTGCTCAGCCGTTTTTCGTTGTGCCTGCGGACTGACAAAGTCCTCCACGCAATGAAATACTTGTGCCAGCAGACCGGCAAAATCCTGAAAATCGTCATCCAGCTCAATGACCAACGCAACATCCACTGGTTGCGGACCCAACCAGTCGATGCTGCGCACGCCTTCGCAGATATTGCGATGATCCTGCACAAACTTTTCCAAAATCGGCTCTGCGATGACCCGCGTGATGTCGCGATTAAGCTCCACTTGCAAGCGATAAAAGCCTTGTACTGTGAACGCTTGCGCATTGTCGCCGGGATTGAAATGAAACTCTCTCAATGCGGGCAAATAATAATAGCGATAACGCTCTTCCTCTGACTCCATTAACAAGCGCGCATCACGAAATAAAAAACGGTCCTCTGCATCAGTCAGGTCCAGCAGCGCGCGACGGTAGTCATCTTCCGTGATGGGAGACACCGTCAAGGCCCGTTGCGGACCAAATGCGACCGGGAACAAACCCGCCTCACTTTGTTCCGGCAGGCTTGGGGTAAGCAAGTCCTGCAATGGCAATGTGTGCCGATAAGCCAGATCTGCCACGCCATAGTTCAGTGCCTGCAACAACGTCACGCCCGGATCGTGCTCGGCCGTATCAGTCCAGAGCTGGCCCGATTGCGCATCCAGCATTTCTTGGGCCTGCGCCCACAAGGTCTCGAAATGAATTTCCTGGCGTACCTCAGCGGAGGCGGATAGTGCAGATCTAAGCAGCATGGTGAAACCTCGTCCATTGGCAAGAAATATAGCGGCATTGGTATTCAATAAGCATACACACCAAAATTATCGTCCCCAACATCGGTAGCGACTAGCGTGTTGCCACTGCCGTCGAGCGCGACCTTCTGTGTCGCGGCATAGCATCCCAGGTACACCACGCCCGTCCAAGTGTCGCCAATCCGAGTAAAAATCTGTACGCCGCCCATCTGCGCATTGCCTAGTGAACCATGCGTGGCGAACAGGTCGCCGTCGTCGTTAATCGCAATAGAGGCGCCAAAGTTGTCGCCGTCTTGTGGCAGCATGAAATTTTCCAGCAATCCCATATCGGCAAAGGCGCGGGTCGCCGTTCTCTTTAAGCAGACTACAATGCCGGAGCGGGCTTCATTGGATATTCCTGCATTAGTCGTTTCTCCCCCGACGGCACCAGCTTCAAGTTGCTTGGATTGGGCAATTTCTCAACGTCTCCCCAGCGCAGCACCAATACCTCGTTGCGACCTGGCGTAATCGATTGCGTCTCTCCATTGACAAACAGATCGTTGACCTTGACGACCGAGGTCTGTTGCTGCATGAAGGCCAACAGTTGGTAGTAATCGAGACGGCGGCCGATATCGACTACGGCTTGCGCGCTACCGGCCCAGGGCAGATAGTACAAGTCCAGCGCTGCCTCCAGTTGCGCGCGGCCAAAGTCTTCGCTGACGGCGGCGTCAAAGTCGGCGTGATAGTTGACGATGACATCGATATACACGGGATTGTAGAGCTGCAAGTCCACCCACATCGAGGTATGCGCTTGTAAAAATTGACGCATGCGCGCCAACCGTGCCGGATTGAACGTGGGGCGTTTGGCATCCGTATTATCACGCTGGCCCGGCGCGGGAATGATCGTCATGATCTGCCGCCCTGGAACACCATCGTCTTCCGGCAAAATCACTGCCGCCACTTCGCTGAAATGTTCCAGCAGCAAGGCCTTGATATCGCCCCGACGCAAGGCTCGGCCGCGCGACGACAATTGCCGTTGCGCCCGCAGGTTGAATGCGTCCAGCAACTCCAGCGCCCGCCCGCCCTGTGCTGGCCAGGGTTGCAGCACATTCTCCAGACCGTCGATGCGCGCCACCGTCTGCGTAATACTGCCGGCGGGCAAAGGCTGGCCGAAGTGATCGGCGGCGATCTGCTCAGCATTGGCCAAGGTCGCCGTCATCGCATTCGTTAGCAGCCCCTGCAACAACGGATAGGCAGAGGTCACATCACTTTCCGAAAATTCGTCCCGAACAAGCGATGGCACGCTGACAATTGCCCGCAGCCAATGGGCGCCTTGTGGCATCCAGGTGGCCTGGTCGCTAGCATCGCCAGGAAGTTCGGCTGACCAGAGACCCGACTCAAATAGCCCGCCAGTAGCGTCGAACACTTTGGCATCCAACGATGTCCAGCGATTTTCATCGGTGAGATATTCCCAGCGTAATTGGAGTGGCTGCGGCCCTTGTAGCTTCCAATACAATGACAACTGTTGCCCGGCCAGCATGCCGCCCAATCCAAGATAAAGCTGCGGCTCGGACGACTGTTCTGTTGCTGTCAACGCGCGCTGGTGACCAAACGGGGTAAGCAGATATTGTTGTTCCCGGGTGATGATCTGACGGCTCTGGTAACGTACCGAAAAACTGCGCCACTGCGGCGTATAGGGCGGATTGAGTATGGCCTCGCCGTTATCGTCAAATGGCACGCCACTTTCGATGTGTTGCCAATACTCTTGATGCAGAAAATCGCTGCCGCTGAGCGTCAGTTTCAGACGACTGGTCCAATCCGCAGGATCGGCACTGTCAACCGGACGCCCAGGCAAGCTGGTGAATACAAATGTAATTGGTGCACCAACCGGCGCGCCATTACCGCCAACAAATAAAGCCTGGTTATCGCCTAGCTGCTTCCATCCTTGTGCAGTAAAGGCCTGTACCGAGGCCTGAAAAACACTATTACTCTGGATCGCATCTGCCGACGGATAGCCCGCGTACCAGGCGCGAAACCCTTGATTCGGCAAGGCGTCCCAATCAGGTGTCAAGGTGAGCGTCACCGCTTGTTGCCGGCGCAGCCAATCAGCGGCAACCAGTTCAACACTTGCCCCCACTCTGGGTTCTGCGCCAAAGGGCAACAATGGTTGTTGCCAGTCGCTGGCGCCATGATCGGTCCGCAGTGCAATACGACTGGATGAGGCGCTCGTGATCATCACCTCAATTTCAACGACTTCTTCTACTGGCAAACCATCCTGGCGCGTCATCCTGAGCAACGGCACACTGTCGTGAAAGCCATCCAGTCCAGCCGGAGCGGTGATGGCCGCCTGGTCGGCATCGACCACGCAGATAAGTGTAGTGGTTGTGCCGCTCATGCTCACCTCAGCCTGGACCAGCCAACCATTTTCGCTGCTCAACGCGATTCCTAAACTTCCCACTGGCGGTGCACTGGTGAAATGGATGGTAATTTCTCTGACGCCATCGGACATTGCCAGTAGTGCATCTGCCACCACCCGCCCGGTGACGACAACCTGTTCTTGTGCATGTGCCTCAAACAAACGCGTGCCGGATGGCGGCAGTATCGGCGTGGCGTCCTCTTGCAGCAACAGACGTTTCTGCCCGGCACCGTCAGACCGCAGCCAATGCAGCGCATGCAATTGACCTGGATTGACTTGCAGTGCCTGATCCAACAGATAATGCAGCGCCTGACCCTGACCGTCCTGCCCGGCATCCAATGCGGTCTGTGCCGGCATTAACACTTCGGCGGCATCGCTCGACAAAGTGAACGATACCGCCACCCAGTCAGCTTGTGCCGCACGCGGCTGCAAACCCAATAGATCGCGATAGTAAAGCTGGCGATGCAGTGAGGGAAGTTGGTTGAGCAATTTTCTGGGCGTCTCCAGCAAGCGCAGAAAGGCTAGCAAAAACGCATGCTGCGGTGCCAGTTGGCCATCGCTCAATGCAGGGCTACGGTACAACTCGGCCAGTCGTTGCAGATCGCCCACGCCAGTGGGAAAAAACAGTTCGCGCCACCTTCCGTCGGGCGTGCCGTCGAACGGCAGCAGCGCGACATAGTCGTACCAGGCTTGCAGCTGCTGCTCAATACTTCTACCGTCCAGCTTGAACGACTCGTCAGCCAACAAGGTCGATAGGTTCAACATGATTTCATCCTTTGTTCGGACCGTTTAAGTCAGGACAACTGGCAAAGCTTCTGCAAACCTTCCAGTACACATTACACATCACGCCTCAATATTCAGGTTAACTTGCCTGCACCACGAACTGGCTGGCTATAAACATGCCCTGTCCGCTGCTGGGGGCCGCTACATCCGGCGTATTGGCTGGCGGCGGCATTTGTGCCGGCTTGCTCGGTTCAAATTGCGCAGTGAATTGCTGCCCTTTCAAGATCAATGCGGCATGACTTCCGGCATGCTGGGCGCGCTGATTGGCGGCAAGACTGGCGATGGTGATGATGCCGGTGCCTGGAATCGTATGCGTCGGTGTGGTATATACCGCGTTAATCCGAACCTGCTTTTCATCGCCGGCAATGCACACTTTTCTGCCGTTGATGTTGCTCAGTCCGCTACCTCGAATCTGCGCCGGACCGGTGGCAATCACCACCCGGTTACCGAACATGGGCATGAATAACAAAGAATCCTGATCAATAATCACAATATCGCTCATTGAAAACGCACTCCACGACGACTGGCAATATCCATCAGACCCGTGACTTCACCTACCGTATCGCTACCGCGCACACGGTAGTTCGCGCTGATATCGAGTTGAGTTGGATTTTGCGTATTCTGCTGCGCGACCACATCGATAAGTTCGATACGTGGCTCATAGCGCAGTACACTTTCTCGAATCAAGCGCCGAATCTCCGCGACAAGATCATCATTGATGTTTTCGAACAGAACCGAATTAAGATCGCAACCATAATTACTCCGCATGATGCGCTCGCCAGGCAGCGTACTAAACAAGATGCGCAGGCTCTGACGGATATCGTCCTTGTCCTCGACCAATGCTGGCCCTGCCGCGCCACTCTCACTGGCCAACGAAAAATCCGGTGGAAAAGCCCAGCCTCGCCCCCAAAGTCCCTTGCTATTGTCTTGCATGGCACCACTCCTAACAAACGGATCAACTTGCCAACTCCACTCACATCCCCAAATCCACCTTGTTTCCTTTGATCTTGACTTGCTTTCCGGCGACCTCAACATTCGTGCTTGCCTCCAATTTAATCTCTTTGGCTGCCATTGACACGTTTTGCTGACTATCGAAACTGGCACCCTTTTTTAGTTGCAGTTTGTCCTGCACTGATTGCAGCAGTACCGATTCTTGCTTGACATCAAACAGCAGCTGCTGCAACTTGCTGCCCTGTTTCAATATCAGACCTTTTTTTTCCTTCCCCTGCGCTGGATCGATCGGTGCAGGTTTTTTGGGGTTATGCATAGCGCCAAGGATGACCGGATAACGTGGATCAGCGCCAAAAAAACCCAATACGACTTCATCGCCCGGCTCCGGATAAAAGCACACGCCGCTGTTATCACTGGCGTACGGCGCGGCAAAGCGTGCCCATAGTTCGTTTTTGAGTACGGGGACATTGACGCGCAAGCGATTCAAGCGGTCGGGATCCTGCCGGTACGACGCCACGACACCGACCTGCAAACCCGGCGTGGTCGCCACCAGCGGCGTATCCGCATCAGACGACAGGTCCTGACCAATGGTGATGATGGTGCGCCAACGCCCAGGATTCAATTTCTGTTCGACGCTGCTGATCACACCCTGTCCATCAAACGCGCGGCCAAATCCAGTCAGCATGACCGTCTCGCCCACCTGATAGACCGCACTGCCGATCAACGTCAGGCTGGCCTGAACACTAGCCGTCTGCATCGCCAGCAAGCGACTGTCGGCCCACGACTTTTTTTCTTCCGTTTGCAAATCCAGCGAGGCGCCGAATAATTGAACGTCTGGCCCAAGCAGCATGAGCTGCGACGGATCAAGACCACCACGGCCGAGCGCGGCAGCGACTGCCTTGCGGCTTTCATTTTTTTGCGATGCCAGATTCCAACTCGACACCTCAACACCGTCTGTGAGTTCTCGATTGCCAAAGCGCCAGTCGACACTTTCGATCAATGGTAGATGCCCGGCCTTGTCGCCAGATGCGGACGCACCTTGCTTGAACGTATGACTGACGGAAGACAGCGCCGGTGGCGCCAATGAAATATCCCCGTTGCGATCTGGCCATAGCCAGACGCCATTGGCGTAAAGTCGGGTCTTGATAAATTGCCAGTCGGAGCATTCGTATTGAACCAGTTGCAAATGCAACTGCTTGAGTAGCCCCGTGCTGCGTCCCAGCTTGATCCCGTAGCCATTGAGCAGTTGCCGCAACACTGCCTCTTCGCTCATCTGCGAAAAGACGCGGCTGGCATGGCTGGACACTGCGCCTTGCAACGGATGGGTCAAGCGCAAGGTTAGCTCACTAAGTCCTTGGCTCTGACGGCAGGTCTGTTCCGCCACTTTGCCACTGAATAGCACTTCGCCATTGCCAAACCTGATGGTAACCGCAGTTCCCGGCGGACAACGCTTGGCATCGGCGGAAAAGTCATTCAAATCCCCCCCTTCGCCGCCGCGCTGCTGAAAGACAACTGTGGCATTGGGAATTTGATTTGCCGCAATCCTGGTTTCCACACGCAATACTTCCAGCGTCACAAGCGGCCTGCGCGCGGCACCGAATAGCACCTCTACCTGTGGCGGGCGTGATTGTTCCAATTGATCGAAGGCCACGTCTACACCTCCTCTTGCCCATCTGCTGGCGGTGCCACCAGAATATCGCCAGCCTGGATCGCATCGAAACTGTCGAGGTCATTCGCAATGGCCATCGCTAAATAGTCATACGCGCCCACTGCCCCCACGATGGTGGCGGCTGCCGCTACCACCATCGGCAAAAATGACATATCGGGAACGGACATGCTGGTTTGTTGCACCGTCAATTTACCCAACTCGGACTCTTGCAGCACCAGGCTGCCGTCAGCGACCAAACTCAAGTGTGCAGTGGCACGCATCGGCGTGGCTTTACGATCAAAGCGGTTATAACGCACCTGCAACGATGCAACGCGGCCGGAAAAATGGTCCTTGCCATGCCAGTGCATGGAACCCCACTCGACCTTGACATAGGGCGTTTCCATCGTCCCAGGACTTACCTCACAGCACAGTCCTTGCAAGGTGGACAATTGCGACTCTACTGATTGAACGTTACCCGGAAGGCTGGCATCAAACAAAAGATCCAGTTGCAATCCACCAGGGCGAGCCTGTTGATAATGGTTGCTACGCAAGCTGCCATTGAGGTAATTGTCAGCGTCGTAGTCGATGTCATAACGCAAGTCCAGCGACTCCGGGTTATACATGACCTGCATGCTACCGATCTTGACCCGATGCTCGCGGTCCTTAAAAGACGTGAGCTTCAGCTTAGACAAGCCAGATTCTAAAATGCCTTTCATCGCCAATCCTCCCGCGCGTCACGCAAACGTTCCAGTACGCGCTGCGTGATGGACTCGATCAAGGCATCCTGATGCAACCTGACTTGCACATTGGGTATTTGCACGGGTCTTGGCTGCCTGTCGCCTTGATCCTCCACACGTGCCTGAATGATCAACTCATGAATTTCTATGGTCATGCTTTCGCTCCCAACCACTGAATATCACGGTAGACCAGTTCGATATGATTGATCAACGGTGCATTGCTGTTGGCATCGAGATCGCCGGTTTGCCATTTCACCGGCAGAGCATCGGTTACTGTCCAAGTACACACCGGCAACGACTGATGGTTCAACAACATGATGACGACATCGAGATAGGTGGTATCGAACCCGCCCAACACATACTCGAATGCCAGCGTCAAGGGGGTCGGCACGATCACGCCACGTTCCAGCACCAACGGTGGACGACTGATGTGTTCGGGGAAGTACAGGTTATCGGTATTGACACCACCTTGACGCTGCACAATCACGCCAAGCTCGCCCTTTCCCAGCCCGGAAATTCGTTGAAACCGGAAATCCATCGGACTTGGCAATCCTTTGAAGAAAAAAGTAGCAAGAAAGCGATGCGAAACTTCCGGCTCAAACAATTTCTCCAGGGCACTCATACCACCTCCCTGACTATTTCAGTTTCCATCCGATTAAAACGCACACTCAAACTAACAAATTGGGCCGGATACAACGCCGCAACTTCAGCTTTCAATATCAGTTGACCAGCCACAATATCGTCTTGCGTCATGCTTTCGCCCAAGCCCACATAGAGGCGAAACGCGTCTTCCTCACTGGTGCCGAACAAGGCACCGTTGAGCCACAAGGTACGTAAGACATTGCGACAAACGCTCTTGAGCTTGAACCAGGTAATTTCATTGTTTGGTTCAAATACGCAAAAACGGCTCACCGCCGTCAGTCTGGCTTCAATATGGGACATCAAACGACGCACCTGCACAAACCGCCACGGCGAGGTAGTTGACGCCAACAGGGTTTGGCACCCCCATATCCGCACGCCGCGTCCGGGAAACGAGCGGATCAGGTTAGGCGATACTGACTGCTGAAACACAGCCTGACCATCGGGCAACGCGTACTGCGGCCGAACCACCTGGTCCAATGCAACATTGGCTGGCGCTTTCCACACACCGCGTTCTACATCAGTCTGCTGCATCACCGCCGCTACGGCACCGCTGGCGGTCGTGACTACCCATTGATCGGCAAAGCGGTAACGCGTTTCCAAATGCGGCCAATAGCTCGCGCCAAACTCTGCATAGCGCAGACTGAAAGCGTCCGTTAGTATGGGCACGGCCAATCCCGGATCCGAGGGCAAATCCAGCAGGGTAAAGTTACCGCGACGCGACTGGCAGACATCGAGCAAGGCTTGCCACACTTCGCGCCACATTAATATACCTGGCGTGCCCGACGCTTCGAGACTGACGATATCCGGCGCGCACAATAAGGTGATTTGGCTTTCGCCCGCCAACGTTTCAGACGCTACCGCCGCTTGTAATGCTTGTGCCATTGCAGCGACATCTACCGGCTTCGTTCCGGCCGAAAGAACCCAGGCATTGGTGCCGCCATTATCAAAGAACAAATGCACCGCGACAGCCAGCGGCGAGTGGGTCCATTCCAGTGCACCGATCAATCTTAAGTCCAAGAATTCTTCCCAGGATGAAAGGGGGAGCAATGTCTCTGTCGACGCTGCCGTAAAACCAATGAATACAGGTACGGCAGTCAGCGACTCCAAGGCTGGTTGCACGAACTCATGTTCAGAGAATTTAACTCGTGGTTCATCCCAAGCCATTACAGTCCCCTTACTCTCAGTATCTCAGCATGGTGCACCCGCATTCAGAGAACGCAAGGAAACGGCAGCGGCAATCCCTATCGTAGCAATAACCGACGCCCAGATCTCGCCATCATGTATGACCGATTGCTGCCAGATGGCGACATGACCGGTATCAGGAGGCGCCCATGTCTTGCGTGAATTTCAAAATAATGAATTCAGCCGGACGCACGGCAGCCATTCCGACGGTGGCGATCATCTTGCCCAGACTGATATCATCCTGGTCCATGGTGACACCCAGGCCAATTTGCACGAAATAGGCTTCTTTCTCACTATTGCCTTGTAGTGCACCCTGACGCCATAGACGACGCAGATAATTGTCGATGGCACCGCGCACGCGTTCCCAGGTCGGTTGGCTGTTCGGCTCGAATACCATTGATTGCATGGTGCGCTTCATGTCCTTTTCAGCGCTGTTGAACAGTCTCCGTACCGGTACATAGCGCCAGGCGTCGGTATCATCGAGCGTACGCGCGCCCCAAATCATTGGGCCGGTTGCCTCGAATTCACGAATCATGTTGAGCGCTTTTCCACTATTGAATTCGCCCTGCAATGCATCGCTGATTTTGTATTTCGGTTTCACTCCGCCTTGGAGTACGACATTGGCAGGTGCCTTCCATACACCGCGATCGCGGTCGGTAGCGCAATAGGCTCCCGCGACAGCGGCACTGGGCGGGATATCGACGAAGGTGCTCTCATCGTCTGCCAACGTCATCGCCCAGTTTGCCACCAGCCAGGGGTAGTACACTGCGACATGCGGGTTGGCGACATATTCCTCAACACTAATACTGCCTGGCGCATCTTTCGGTCCGTCCTTAATTGCAAACAACGAGGCACCGTCGATACACAACGTGGCAACAGCAGCGTCGATATCCTCACCGGCTGCAACCAATAGCGTGATGTCATCATAAAGAGGTACTTGTTCCACCAACGCGGTGGTCGGAATCACGTAGCAGTACCCGCCACCGTTTTCGAAGTAGGTTCGCACCGCCACGTGCAAGACATTGGTTTTGTCAAAGGTACCTACCTTGGCAATGAATTCCAGCCAGGAATTCAATCGTGTAGCGTCCGTGAATGCCGCCTCCGACGTTGCAATCGCAGGCACCGCTGTTGCTCCGGTTGCAATCGACAACGGCAAGCCGGCCAATTCTTCAACATACACGCCAGGAAAGCTTGGTGTGATAGGCATAGTTCCTCCTCGTTATTTCAGCAATGTATTAATGAAAGTGAACCGTCACGCGATCGGCCATCAATGCTATTTCTTCAATCGCGACTTCATTACTGGTCGCATCCAGACTGGGCGCGGTCAGCTTTGTGGGGAACGCGTCAAGCACATTCCAGGTCACCAGAAGTTCGCTACCAGCCTCATTGGTCAAGCTGATCGAAATATCTTTCTTCTCTACCTGATTGAGTGAGACGGAACTGATCCATTCAAACAACTGACCACGGCCTTTCACCAAACCACGACGCAAGGTCACGTTGACAGGCATGATCTGGCCCGGCATATAAAAGATGCCACCGACACCGTCTTTGTAAGTAATCGTCTCATAGCCGACTTCCAGGCCTGAAACGGCTGTAAACGCCATCTCTTCATTGCCAACAGTGACACGATAACGATAGGTTGGAATGGGATAGGTGTTTGCAATTTGCTCGGCAGTGGTTGCCATAGTGGTAGTCCTTTCAGTCAAAATTTGGATAACGCGTAGCGCCTTTTAGCTGTGCTCTACCCACACTGACAAAACCGCTTTTCTTGCTGGCAAATGTCAGACTGAGCAACGCGTTGTGAATGCACGATAGATCAAGTCAAAGAAAAAAAGCGAGGTGATCGGATTTCAGATTACGAAGTTCTGCGTGCAGAAAATCGGTGAACCGATACTCAACATTGCAGTGACACAGCGCACTCAGAAAATACTGATCCGCTGAGTGCGGTCAGATTTGGATGCGTATCAACGGACGCTAGGATCAAATTTCCGACGAACTGTCTCACTGATCTAATTTTGGACTGCGTCATCTCTCTAGCGCCAAGCGGGTGTACAACCACAAATGAATATCAGGATATGACGTTATCAGTCATTCAAAAATCACTGTTTTACGTTAAGGACACGCAGATGATTCCAAGAGAGCCTTTAGCAGCCGATCCTGCGGCGTGCGTCAGCCGCAATTTCATGCTCATGCTCGGTCAATTCACGCGCCTGGACCAACTACTGCGCCAACGCATTGAACAATTGCAGCAAGAAACCTTGGCACTTGCCGAACATTGGCATGCCGCCCATGAAGACCTGGCTTCGCCTGACTGGTTGACCGCCAGGCAAGCGTGGCAAGCACCCGACGAATTGAGCGCGGATCTGCACGATAGCCGCCTGCAACAATTGGTGCAGCAATTTTCTTTAAGTACACTGGAACGTGATCTTCTTTTGCTGGTGCTGATGCCGCTCCTCGATACCCGCTACCACAGCATATTTTCGCAAGCACAGGGGCAGAGTCGCCTGCAATATCCAACACGGCAATTTGCGATGGATATTCTCTGCCCGGAACCATGCATGCAGGCGCAACAGATGTCTTGTCTTTTGCCTGCGGCGCCGTTGATACGCTACGGCTTGTTGAAATTGGACGGTCCGCCCGATAACTATAGCGGCCTCATGCTCAAACCAGACGCGTCGATTTACCACTTCCTGATTGGGCATGTCTCACCACCGACCATTCTCGCGCCTTATTGTCACTGGCAAAAACCTTCCGGCCTTATTGCCGCCTCCCTCAATGATTGTGTCAAACAACTGGCATGCGCGCTGAGTACCTCACATTCTGCGTGCATCATTCTGAAAGGTTTGCCGGGTAGCGGTCGCTCATCGCTGGTGGCGCAAGCGGCGCAATGGCAACATCGACGCACCTTGGTACTGGACCTGGCCGACCTGCCGGAAGAGCAAAACGATGGCTTGGTGATCCTGTTGAGTGCCATCCGGGAAGTAAAATTATGGGACGGATGTCTGGTGCTTAAAAATATTTCGCACTGGAATAAAAAATACCCGCGCATTCTCGCGAGATGGAAACACGAATTGCAGGATTTAGGCCAACCACTGATTAGCTTGCAAGAGCTCAGTGCGCCGCTTTGCTGGCTGGGTGACGTGCCACATCTGGTCCTTGAAATGCCTCGCCGCTCGCTACACCAGGATCGCGCCTTGCTCGAGCGGCATCTACAAATCAGCACGATCACGCTAGATAACGACATCAAACTCGACACACTGGTCCAACGGTTCCCAATTGTCGCCTCGCGCTTAACCCCGATTCTGCAAGAAGCGGAGCTCTATCGGCAGCAGCGAAATCCCGCCAGTGCGCTCTGCCATGATGATTTACACCGGGCCTTCCGTTGGCGTAGCCAACAGAATTTTGGCGACCTGGCCCATCGAATCGAACCACAACGCCGCTTTGCGGATTGGATTGCGCCGCCTGATTTACAACAACACATGCAGGAGTTGACAGCGGCCATCAAGCAGCGCGAGCATGCTTTGAACATGGGCTTCGGCAATCATGAACAGGGCATCAGCGCCTTGTTTCATGGCACCTCCGGTGCCGGCAAAACCATGGCAGCAGAAATACTGGCAGAAAGCCTGGGCATCGATTTGATCAAGGTCGACTTATCGACAGTGGTCAACAAATACATCGGTGAAACGGAAAAAAACCTGGCAACCATCTTTGACCTGGCGGCGATGGATAGCGGTTTGCTGTTTTTCGACGAGGCCGATGCCCTGTTCGGCAAGCGCAGTGAAAACAAGGATGCCAAGGATCGACATGCCAATATTGAAGTAGCTTATCTGTTGCAGCGCATGGAAGCCCATGCCGGCCTGGTGATTTTATCGACCAACAACCGCTCTCATCTGGACAACGCTTTCAGCCGGCGCTTTACCTTCATGCTCAAGTTCGGCTTTCCGGATCAGGCCACCCGTTTTCGGCTGTGGCGCAGCATATGGCCAGACTTGTCGATTCTGGCGCACGATGTCGATTTTGAGCGCCTGTCCTGCCAGGCGGAAATTACCGGTGCCAACATCCGTAATATTGCATTGGCGGCTTGCTGGCTGGCCGCGGAGGCCGGCGCTCCCTGCATTGGGATGGCGCATATCCAACAAGCACTTAAACGCGAACTGGCAAAAACGGGCCAGGTCGCCTTTCTTTAGAGGATATATCATGATTTTCGAAAGCGATACAACCCTGATCGACTTGAATGAGTCTTTACAAAATGCCCTGATCGATTATTTGCAAGAGGATGTCGCAATTTGTTTCGACATGCCCGATCCGGAAAATCCGCCGGCCACGCCGACCGTCAGCGTGTTTCTCTACAGCGTGCAAGAAGACCTAGAGTTGCGGCATGGCATCACACGGCAGTTTGACGGATCAAAATTGATCCCAAGAAAAGTCAATTTAAAGTGCGACTATCAAATCACCTATTGGGAAGCAAAATCAGCCGAGCCCGGCACCGGCCCAACGGCAAGCGCCGCCAGCCAAGCGATGAGGATCATGAACCAGGTGATCAATGCATTGATCAACAACCGTGAATTAAAAGATTTTCCAACTTCCTATACGCGTGTAATTGCACCGCAGGAATTGACCAATCTGAGCCATTTCTGGCAAGCCCTGGGCAATAAGCCGCGGCTGTGTCTGAATTTCTCTGCAACGGTACCAGTACAACTGACTGACCTCGATGAAAGCTATACGGAAGTGCTTGACCCCATCATCGTACTGGAGCAAACAACCTCTATTTGAAAAGGCATGATGGCCGCCCGGAACTGCAGCAGCATTGATGAAAAAAGGAAATTCCCACTACGACACACCTGACAGTTCTAGCTTGACATCGAGCGATGTTAGAACGCATTTCATCAATCGGCATGACATGCGTTCTGCGCGGGGGCCACCTCTTGGTGGCCGATTGCGGTTTTACAAATAGGGGGAAAGACGACCCATCCTGATCCTGAGTCGCCCCTTGCACGCGATCCAAAACAGCACTCGCTCGCACTGACGCCGATTGATGAAATGCGTTCTAGTAAGCATCCGGCAATGTCTTAAAAATGCGCACCAAACTGCCAGATGTCATCTCGATATAGCCGCCGATTCTCAATTGTTTCAAGATGGCGTGCGCATGTGCCTTGGAGACTCCGGTGCGTTCACACACGAACTTGACGACAGAGATATGATCACGAAAATTGAGCGACGCACGGTTCAATAGCTCCAGCGCAAATTTCACCTTTCCGTAGGCATTTTCCTTAAGTATCACGGATACATAAACGGCCATGATCATGGCTTGCCAATTCACATGCTCTGCAACTGCGAGTGCCAACTTTCCATCACCCAATTTATTGCAGAAATGTTCGACTGCACAGGCCGTGTAGTGGGTATCTTCAACTGCCTCCAGATAATGCCCGGTCATGCTGCCCTTAAAGATATTGTTCACACCTACTATTTTGTCGCGCCCGAAACTTCCGAGGCTGTACTGCGCAGAAAGGCGTAGTAACAACACGCCAGAATCGACCCAAAAAACATGTTCTAAAAAAGGATTTCCGCCGATGACCTGGCCTTGCCTAGCGTATTGCCTGACACCATGGTTTTTTATGACCTCCTTGATAACATCGACTGCCTGGTCAGGTGCATGCCCCCATTCCAAGGACATGTAGTCGCAACTACATTCTAGACTTTCCATGTAAGATCCCTTTCCCCAAAGAATTCTCTCAGAAAATTTTGCTAGCGTTGTTCTCGCATGCTGTTGATAGACCTGCTCATATCGCTATGGCGAGTTTTCAGCAACAGCATCAAGACATTTTTTGTCTTGCCCTACTTCATGCGTGAATTTGCAGTCGTTTTAAAAGTCTGTCCCGCTCTGATGTATTGACGTAGTGACCGCACACGTAGATCGCAGTCCGATACGCAACAGGGTCTCTATTTACCCATGCTCAAATCCTAGATGTTTCCTGCAAAAAATCCCCCCCCCGAGAGTGGGGGGCTGAGGGGGGGGATCCGCTCTGACACAGTTGACCACTGCTCGAAAATCCTTCTCTTGGGCGCCAAAAAATTCAAGCCCGGTTTGTTTTTTTGTTTGTGGATTGTGCTGGTGCAGCCGATACAAAATCCTGATTTCGAATCAAAAAATCGACTTCCTGTGAAGAATCTTTATTCGGAATACAATTGAGCCCGTTCATCGACCGGTATTTCTGCCCGATGAAATTGCATGGTCAAGAAGGACAACTGATTTCTGTGATGATCTAAGCATTGACGGCCGCACGCTGGGCCATCTCCGTTAAAGGAACAGACTATTCTGCACCTCGACTTCTTCACTACAACTTACGGAAAAAACTATGTCTCAAGATAAAGAGCCCAGGCGGCGCTTTTTGCGCCAGGTATTGGCTATTGTCCCAGCAACGACGCTAGGTGGAGCAACCGCAGTAGCCGTCAGCCAGACGGCATCGGCCGAAACGGCAGGCCCGGCAAGAAACTACGAACCAACTTTTTTCACCGCCCCTGAATGGGCATTCATCCACGCCGCAGTTGATCTGCTGATTCCGTCCGATAACATCGGTGCCGGCGCAATCGAAACCGGTGTCCCAGAATTTCTCGACCGCCAGATGGAAACGCCGTACGGTTACGGCAAGCTCTGGTACATGCAAGGCCCCTTCCATACTGACCTGCCACCCGAGTTAGGCTATCAATTGAGCCTGGCGCCGCGGGACATCTATCGTCACGGTATTGCAGCCTGTAACGCTTATTGCCAAAAGACCCACGGCAAGGTATTTGCAGAACTCGACAAGAGCCTGCAGACCGCAACCCTGAAGGCAATGGAAGGTGCCAAGATTGAATTCGACGCGGTTCCCGCCAAGACTTTCTTCTCCTTCTTGCTCACCAATTCCAAAGAAGGCTATTTTGCCGACCCTATGTACGGTGGCAACCAAAACATGGGCGGATGGAAGATGGTCGGCTTTCCGGGCGCACGCGCGGACTTCGCTGACTGGGTTGATCAATACAACACCAAATACCCTTACGGTCCGGTGTCGATTTCTGGAGCGAAGGGCTGATCATGGCAATCAAAAAAGAAAAAGTAGACGTCGTCATGGTTGGACTTGGCTGGACTGGTTCCATTCTTGGACAAGAACTGACCGAAGCAGGTTTGCAGGTGTTGGCACTGGAACGTGGCGCCATGCGCGACACCAATACCGATACCCCCTATCCGAAGGCCGTCGATGAATTGAAGTACGCCGTGCGTGGCGCGCTGTTCCAGGATCTGTCGCGCGAAACCGTGACGATCCGCCATGGCGTCGGCGACACCGCTGTCCCCTATCGCCAGCATGGCTCGTTCCTGCTCGGCGATGGCGTCGGTGGTGCCGGTTTCCACTGGAACGGCATGATGTACCGTAACCTGCCCGAAGAACTGGAAATGCGCTCGCATCATGAGCAGCGCTATGGCAAGAAATTCATTCCTCCCGACATGACGATCCAGGATCACGGCGTGACCTATGCCGAACTGGAACCGTTCTATGACTTCGCTGAAAAAGTGTTTGGCACCTCCGGCAAGGCCGGCAATATCAAGGGCAAGATCGTCACCGGTGGCAATCCGCTGGAAGCCGCGCGCAGCAATGAATTCCCACTGCCGCCGCTGACCTATAACTATGGCGCCACGCTGGTGGAAAAGGCCATGCGTGAATCCGGCTTCAACCCCTATCCGACACCGGCGGCAAACGCTTCGCAGGCCTTCACCAATCCTTACGGCGTGCGTCTGGGCCCTTGTAACTACTGCGGCTTCTGCGAAAACTTTGGTTGCTACATGTATTCCAAGGCATCGCCACAGACCACGATTCTGCCGGTATTGCTGAAAAAGAAGAATTTTGAACTGCGCACCCATTCGCATGTGATCAAGGTCAATCTGGATTCCACTGGCAAAAAGGCCACTGGCGTTACTTATATTGATGCACAAGGACGTGAAGTGGAGCAGCCAGCCGATCTGGTGCTGCTGACCGCATTCCAGATCCACAATGTACGTCTGTTGCTGTTGTCGGGCATCGGCAAGCCTTATGACCCGCAAACCGGCGAAGGCGTGGTCGGCAAGAACTTCGCGTACCAGTACAACGGCGGCATCAATGTGTTGATGCCCAAGGGCACGCAATTCAATCCATTCGTTGGCACTGGTGCCGGCGGTGTCGGCATGGATGATCTCAATGCCGACCAATTCGATCACGGCCCATTGGGCTTCATCGGTGGCGCCAGTATTCGTCACGTGCGCTACGGCGGCCGTCCGATCAAACAGACCGTCACCGTTCCGGGCACCCCGAACTGGGGTACCGAATGGAAAGCGGGCGTGCAGGACGCCTACCAGCGCTATCTGACCATCGGCTTGTCCGGTTCGGTCATGGCTTACCGCGATGCCTATCTTTCGCTCGATCCGACCTATCGCGACAGCACCGGCCAACCGCTGCTGCGCATGACCTTCAACTGGCACGAGAACGAGCACAAGATGCTCGACTATATCGGCAACCGGATGGAAGCCGTGGGCAACGCCATGAAGCCGGAAAAGGTCTTCAAGGCAGTGCGCAAGGCAGGCTCCTCGTATGACGTGCGTCCTTACCAGTCAACGCACTTGACCGGTGGCGCGATCATGGGTACCAACCCAAAGAACAGCGTAGTGAACCGTTATCTGCAGAGCTGGGATGTTTCCAACGTGTTTGTCTACGGTGCTTCGGCGTTTCCGCAGAACATGGGTTACAACCCAACCGGGCTGGTCGCAGCGCTGGCCTACTGGTCGGCCAAGGCAATTCGCGAGCAGTATTTGAAAAACCCCGGCCCCCTGGTTCAGGCATAAGGAAAACAAACGTGATTAAGAACTTTTTCATCGCGGCCTGCGCAGCAGCAGCCTATTTCAGTTCGGGGGTTGCATCGGCACAAGCCGGTGACAATCAGGGGCAACTTATCGTGCGCGGCGAGTATCTGGCGCGCGCCGGCGATTGCGTGGCCTGCCACACAGCCACCGGCGGCAAGCCTTTCGCTGGCGGACTGGCAATGGCCACACCGATTGGTACGGTCTATTCGTCCAACATCACGCCTGACAAGACCAATGGCATTGGCAACTATACCGAGGCCGAGTTTGACCAGGCATTGCGTCACGGCATCCGCAAGGATGGCGCTTCGCTGTACCCAGCCATGCCCTACCCTTCGTATGCCAAGGTCAAGCCAGCTGACGTGAAGGCGCTATATGCCTATTTCATGAATGGCGTGAAGGCTGAGCCGACATCTAACCGGGCGGTCGATATTCCATGGCCGTTGTCGATGCGTTGGCCGCTGAGCATCTGGCGCGCAGTGTTTGCGCCAGGCGTAGCCGGTGACGACGTCGCCGACGTTGGCAGTGGTGCGCAGATTGCCCTGGGTCGCTATCTGGTGGAAGGCCTGGGCCACTGCGGTGCCTGCCATACGCCACGCGGCGTCGGCATGCAGGAAAAGGCACTGACCGATGACAGCTCGCAGTTGTTCCTCTCGGGCGGTGTGGTCGAGGGCTATCTGGCCAGCAACCTGCGTGGTGACAGCAAGGACGGTCTGGGCAAGTGGACCGAGCAGGACATCGTCGACTTCCTCAAGAGCGGCCGCAATGGTCACTCGGCAGCGTTTGGCGGCATGGCCGATGTGGTCAGCAACAGCACCCAGCACATGACCAATGAAGATCTGGTAGCCATTGCCAAGTTCCTCAAGTCGCTGGCACCGGTCAAACCCGGTGAAGCCGCATTGGTGTACGACGAAAAGACCCACCAGGCCTTGCGTACCGGCACCGACCAAAGCAACGGCGCGATGACCTTCCTCAACAACTGCGCAGCCTGCCATCGCACCACCGGTCACGGTTACGATCAAACCTTCCCGGCATTGGCCCTGAGTCCGACGGTCAATGCCAAGGATCCGGCATCGTTGATCAAGATCGCCTTGCAGGGTGCGGTCATGCCAGGCACCAAGGCAGCACCGACGCAATTCGGTATGCCTGGCTTTGGTGATCGCTTGTCCGACGGCGATGTGGCTGATGTCTTGACCTATATTCGCAGCAACTGGGGCAATAATGCGCCCGCAGTGACTGCCGATATGGTCGCCAAGGTCCGCAAGAGCTTGCCAAAGAAAGTAGCAGAAGCAGATATGACAGCACAGCGTTAAGCTGTTCTCGATGCCATCGTGCGCTTCCATCCTGGAAATGCACGATGGCAACACTGGCCTGATCGTGTCCTGCGATCGCATGCAATCGATACGCTGCCAGCCACGCCCACTCCCCCTGTATTTTTTGATGCTGATGGCTGTCATGCCGTCACCGCATGTCAACTCAGCGCAACCGTCTACTTTGTCAGCCGCGAAATAGTTGTCTCGATAAAAACTTTTTAACAACGGCTTTACCGTTGTCACAAGTCAATTCCCCAGATCCTTGCATTACAATGTGCGACTTGCCCGGCTTGTAGAGCGAAAGTGCCTGCTGCAGCGACATAAATTGGCATTTCAGGCTAACTGTTGCCACGCATCAATGCGCTTCAACGGGTCGCCAACTGCCTGGGCATCGTTGTCAATTTAGACCGCTTATTTTTGGATTGAATCGTAAAGTTCTCCTCCACAATAGCGACATTGCGGATTTCGCACTTGTGACGGTCACCCTTCGGATTTGCCCGCAGCACGCTGAACGTCATCAGATTTGTAGTATTCAGTAAGGAATAACATGTTTTTGCCGTCTAATATGAAAAGGCTAGTCGCCTTGCATCTTCCCCACAAGAAGCGCCTGGCGATTGCGTTTCTGGCAATGATTATCACCGCCGCCACCGAGCCGGTGGTGCCGTACATTTTCCAGGTCTTGCTGGACAAGGGTTTCGTCGGCAAACCGGCATTTTCATTGTGGCTGGTACCGGCCGCAGTGATCGGCATCTTTTTCATTCGCGGCGTTGCCACCTTTACCAGCTCCTACATGATGACTTGGGTGTCAACCCGCGTGCTCAACGAACTGCGGCGCCAGATGTTTGAGCGCATGCTCGACCTGCCGATCAACTTCTATGCCACCAATACGGTCGGCAAGGTCATCAACTCGATGATGTTTGAAGTGCAGCAGATTATCGACATGGTCACCAAGGTGTTCACGTCCATCGTGCGTTCGGCGCTGACCGTGGTTGGTCTGCTGGGCTGGCTGCTGTACCTGAACTGGCAACTGACCATCATCACGCTGATTCTGCTGCCGCTTGTGAGCATCGTCGTGCGCGCCACCGGCAAACGGCTCAAGAAGCTCAATCGCGACTCGCTCGCGGTCAATGCCGAACTGACCCAGGTCATCGAAGAGACCACCCGTGCGCAACAGGTCATCAAGATTTTTGGCGGCCATGCGTATGAAAAAGGTCGCTTCCACGAACGTGCCGAAAACCTGCGCCGTTACACCATGCGCATGACGGCGGCATTTTCCGCCACGGTACCAATCACGCAACTGATGACCGCTTGTGCCGTCGCGGCCGTCATCGTCATGGCCCTGATTCAGTCTGGCAACGGTCACATCACCGTCGGTGGTTTCGTTTCCTTCCTCACTGCCATGTTGATGCTGCTGGCGCCATTGAAGCAATTGGCCGAAGTCAACGGCCCCTTGCAGCGCGGCATGGCGGCGGCCGAAGAGGTCTATATCCTGATCGACAAACCCACCGAACGTATCGGTGGCGAAGCACTGACGGCACGCAGCACCGGCAAGCTGGACTTGGTCAATGTCAACTTCTCCTACCCTGGTCACGAGCAACTGGCGCTCAAAGGCATCAATCTGAGCGTTCAGCCCGGTGAAACCATTGCTTTCGTCGGCATGTCGGGTGGCGGCAAGTCGACGTTGGTCAGTCTGATTCCTGGCTTTTATTCCACTACCAGCGGCGAAATCCTGCTCGATGGCAAACCAATCGAATCGATATCCTTGCTCAGCCTGCGCCAGCAGATCGCCATGGTCAGCCAAAATACCGTGCTCTTCGATGATTCACTGGCCGCCAACATTGCCTACGGCGATGCTAATGCGGATCCGCAACGCGTCGCAGCAGCAGTCGATGCCGCCCATCTCAATGATGTGGTCGAAGGCATGCCGGAAGGTCTCAATACCCGCATCGGCGATAATGGCTCTCGTCTCTCCGGCGGCCAGCGCCAACGCGTGGCGATTGCACGGGCGATCTACAAGGATGCGCCGATTCTGATCCTCGACGAGGCCACCTCAGCACTCGACACCGAATCGGAACGAGCGGTTCAGTCAGCCCTGGAACGACTCATGCAAGGGCGCACCACGTTTGTGATCGCGCATCGCCTGTCGACCATCGAGCGCGCCGACCGTATCGTCGTGCTGGCACATGGCCAGATCGTCGAAGTCGGCAGCCACAAAGAGTTGTTGGCCAATGAAAGCGTCTACGCCAACCTGTACCGCTTGCAATTTTCACAACAAGCAGCCTGATTCCGGCCCCCTATGCTCCCGACCCTGATCTCTCCTGCGCTGCTCAAGAAGTCCGATAAAATCCTGTTCATTGCCCATTTGGCCTTGGGTGATTTTACGTATCTGCAAAACTTCTTCCAGGCGTTTGCCCGTGCCAATCCACATCTCAAAGTTGACCTGTGGGTCGATGAAGTGCGCCGTACCAGCGATGCTACGCAATGGGAGCATTTGAAAAAATACTCGCTCTATGACTGGGTCGCTGCCTGCCCTTTCTTCCACAAAGTCTATACCCGCACCTATAGCCCAGCGCTATACCAGGAGTCGATCCACGAAGCACAGCAGGAACATTATCCGATTGTTGTTTCGCTGGCGACCTTGCGTCCGCATCTGTATGCCAATCTGGCGCGCAACATCAGTCCCGATGGCCTGGTGATCGGCATGCGCAAAACCGTATCGTTGTTCCAGCCGCATCACCATCTGGCTTATCGCAAACTCAATGCAACAATTACCACCGATCTTCCTGCCACCGCCGGCAACGAACAACCGCACATCAGCGATGTCTATGCTTACTGGTTCAGGCAACTAAGCGGCCTGGATGTCACATCGGCACAGCGCTTTCCGTTTGTCGACATTCCGCCGCAATGGCAGCAGTACGCCACCGCCAAACTGGCGACCTGGCATGTGCAAGGCACGGCACCGCGCCAAGACGGCAAGCTCATCTTCATCAATGCCTATGCCAAGACCAAGAAGCGCTGCTGGACACTGGAACAGGTCGCCGCACTGATCGTCTCGCTACAGCAACGCGACGACTGGCGCAACAGCACCTTCATTGTCAATGCGGTACCGCAAGAACTGGCGCATGCCCGTGCGGTATTCGATGCACGCAAATTGTCGCGTACTGAACTGTTCAGCGCCGAAGACAATTTCTTTGAGTTACCGGCCATTCTGGCCCAATGTGATTTGATCATTTCGGTAGAAACTGCCGTCATGCATCTGGCCAATGCCGTCCACGTTCCCGTGATCGCACTGATGCGCCAGAAAAATCCCGAATGGGCCCCCATCGATCGCACCAACAGCACCGTCATCACCGCCGGCCATCGCCGTGACTGGGTCAAGGCGGTTACCGTCGAGCAAGTTCTGAAAGCCATTCCATGAACCACACCACTGGAAGCAACGGCAAGCCCACGTTTCATATTGCCTTTTGCGTGGACAACCATTATTTCCGTGCAATGGGCGGAACAATCGGCTCCATTATCGATAACAACCCAGGCCAGCATTTCACCTTTCACGTGCTGGCGTTCGAGGTGTCGCAAGAGCATCAACGACGCCTCAAACAACTGGAGCAGATGTATCCGGTCAGCACGCAATTACATATCGTTGATCCTGCTTCGTTTTCGCAATTTGCGCATTTTCTCGGCCATTCGCACTATTCGTTATCGATTTTCACGCGACTCTTGCTACCGACCGTATTACAGGGTCTGACCGATCGCGTGCTTTACCTTGACGCCGACATACTGTGCGTCAACAAGCTCGATGAGCTGGTGGACATGGATATCAGTGAAGAGATCGCCATCGTGGTGCCAGATGCACCGGTGACGCTGCAACGCCGGGTCGCCGCGCTTGGACTGAAGCACAATGAATACTTCAATGGCGGCGTCATTTTCATCAATGTCGACAAATGGCTCAGCGAAAACATCACTGCGCAGGCAATCGAGACCTTGCTGACCAACAAGGGCGACATGCGCTTCCCTGATCAGGATGCACTCAATATCGTGCTCAATGGCCGCGCGCGCTACATCTCGCCGCGCTGGAATTATCTGTATGACTTGATTCACGACCTCAACGTCAACAAATTCGCCATGCGGCCAGTTGGCAAAGCAGTCTTTATCCACTTTGCCGGCGCCGTCAAACCGTGGACCGAATGGAGCGGACACGAAGCACGCGAGCTATTCCGTAAATATTTGGCGTTATCGCCCTGGTCAGACATGTCACTTGATCAGTTGCCGCGCAACAGCAAGGAAATGCGCATGCATTCACGCTTCATGTGGCGCCAGGGGCGCCCGCTGGAAAGCTTCAAATGGTATATCCAGTATTTGCGCAAGCGTAAAAAGAAGTGATGCAACCCATTCACAATCAATGCAAATGTACCTGAACACCTGACGCCCATGCCTATTACCAGCTCTCACATTCTGATCAGCCGCCAAGACAATATCGGCGACGTCGTCCTGACGTTACCGATTGCGGCGCGCCTCAAACAGCTCAATCCTGGTGTACGTATCACCATGCTTTGCCGCGCCTATGCCGCCGAAGTCGTGCGCTATTGCGACGATATTGATGATGTGGTCCAGATCGAGGATATTCAAAGCGATCTGGTCGGCTATCTGAAAGGCTCAGATATTGATACCGTGATTCTTGCGCAACCTGATCGCGCGTTGGCATTGGCCGCGTTCAAGGCGGGCATTAAACATCGCATTGGCAACGCGCGTCAAAAACTGTATCAATTGTTTTATTGCAATCGCCGTGTGCGCTTCAGCAAGGGACGTTCTGACAACCACGAAGCACAGATCAATTTTGAGTTTCTGCGCCCTTATGGCGACCGCCACATTCCGACTCGCGGTGAACTCCCTGATCTGTATCACTTCACGATTCCAGAAGATCCAACCAGCACACAACTGTTGCAAACGCATGGTTTCAATTTGATTTTGCATACCAAGTCAAATGGACATGGTCGTGAATGGCCGATTGAATCTTATCTGGCGCTGGCGCAGTCACTGCAGGCACAAGCCGAGGTGCAAATTTGGCTGACCGGAAGCCCCAAAGAAGGGGAATGGTTGCAACAGCACGCTGCCGAGTTGGTCGCAATGCCGAATGTCAACAATATCTGCGGCACAATGAGCTTGGCACAACTGACCAGCTTCATCAAGCAAGCCGATGGCCTCATCGCCAGCGGCACCGGACCACTTCACCTGTCGGCAGCCATCGGCCAGCGCACCTTGGGTCTGTTTCCGCCGACGCGGCCAATGCATCCGGGACGTTGGGCGGCAATTGG
>JAMFSU010000121.1 GCA_026225475.1 Duganella sp. | reverse complement strand
CTTTTCTTGGCGAGACAAGAAAAGTAAGCGGCTGCCGGGCCGCTCCCGGCAAGCTCGTCCGAAGAAAACAACGAATCAACTACGCACTGAGGTAAGCGGCTGCCGGGCCGCCCCCGGCTAGGTCGTCCGAAGAAAACAAAGATTCAACGACACACTGAGGTAAGCGGTTGCTAGCCAGCACCCGGCTAGGTTGTCCGAAGAAAACAAAGACTCAACGACGCACTGAGGTGACCGGCTGCTGGGCCGCTCCCCGCTAGGTAGTCCGAAGAACACACACCATCAACAACCAAGAAACGAACCAACCGGTGTTTCTTAACTGAACAGCATTAGCGCTGTAGGCGGCCATTTTTTCATTCAACAGCAAGGAGAATTTCATGCGTGTATTTGTCACCGGAGCGACAGGATTTGTCGGTTCCGCCGTAGTACAAGAATTGCTCAAGACCGGCCATGAAGTGCTCGGCCTGGCACGTAACGATGCGGCGGCACAAACGCTGCTGGCAGTTGGTGCCCAAGTGCAGCGCGGCGATTTGCAAGACCTCGATAGTTTGCGTCAAGGCGCCGCTGCCGCCGACGGCGTGATTCATACGGCGTTCGTGCATGATTTCCAGAACTTCAAAGCCTGCTGTGAAATCGAGGGCCACGCCGTCGCGGCGCTGGGTTCGGCATTGCTGGGATCGGATCGCCCCATGGTGATTACCTCCGGCACGCTATTGGTTTCGCCAGGCCAGCTAGGAATCGAAGATACCGTGCCGGTCCTCACGTCCGAACAGTTTCCGCGCGCCGTCACAGAAGAAACCGCCCGCACGCTGGCAGCACGCGGCGTGCGCATTGCGGTGGTGCGCTTGTCGCCTTCGGTACATGGAGATGGCGATCATGGCTTCGTGCCGATGTTGATTGACCTGGCGCGCAAGAAAGGCCTGTCGGCCTATGTTGGCGAGGGCAAAAACCGCTGGACCGGCGTACACCGATTGGATGCTGCCCACCTCTTTCGGCTGGCGCTGGAGCAATGCGTCAGCGGCGGCCGCTATCATGGTGCCGACGAAGAAGGCATTGCGTTCCGGCAGATTGCCGAGGTCATCGGCAAGCGCCTCAATCTTCCCGTGGTGAGCCTGTCCCCCGAACAAGCTGCCGAACATTTTGGCTGGATGGCGGGTTTTGCCCAGATCGACGGTCCCGCTTCCAGCCAGCTCACGCGTGAGCGCCTGGGCTGGCAACCAAGCCAGCTTGGCTTGATTGCCGATCTTGAACAATCAACGCATTATTTCAACATCTGAGTCTCTTCAAATGGCTACGGCGCTACGGCGCTGTAGCCATGTCTGCGCGGTACGACTTATCACTGCTCGCCTGCCTTTTCCTCCCGCTGTTTCGCAACTAATCTCCTCGCCCGCATGATGACAAATTTGTGATGGTGGCAGTGCCAATCTGGTGCCGCGCGTCAACCGCGATGCGCTCGAAGCGTCCTTGTTCAAACTCAAACCAAAGACGGTCTACAGTGTGTATCTGGAGCGATAAGCCGCACCGGTGGCGCGCTTTGTGACAGACATGAGTGGCCGCTAGGCTGGATCAGTCCGGATTCAACGTAGCCAGATCCAACGTGTTGACTGCGGCCGGCGAGAACAGCCAAAGCTTGTTATCGATCAACTGCAGCATGCTGCCAAGCAGGGATTCCGGCATTGCAAACTGCTTCCAGTTGGCACCGCCGTCCAGGCTGTAAAGCAGTTTTTCGCTAAGTCTGGCGCGGGCGCTGCGCTTGGTGTCAATCGTCGCGCTGTGGATGACGATCGCCGTCGCCGAGCTATAGACGCTCGTGATGGATGCCCCATCCGATTGCCAGACCAGCTTGCTCGACGGCGCTGCCGTATCTTTGGCAACCACAAACACACCAATCTTGCCGAAGCGTGCCGATTCGCGCGCTTCGACCTGAACCAGATAACTGTCCTTGAAATCGGCTACGAAACGATAGTTGCGGGTATCCCACTTTGCAGCCGGGATCTGCGTCGCCAGCGTCTCTTGATTGCCGGTTGCCAAATCGAGCCGGGAGATCGTCAGGAATTCGCCGTCTGCTTCCGGTACGGCGATGGCAACATCGTCCTTGACAAACACAGCCTCCGGGATTTGGATGCCGCGCCATTGTTGCACGACCGTGGTCCAGGATTTTCCGCCATCGTGCGTGCTGTGCAAGCTGACGTCTTGGAATGGCCGAATAGCGCCATCGGGGTTGAGCGTGGTCGATATCAACGTGTAATGCAACGCGCTCTGCGCAATCAAGCGGCAAGATACACCCCGGCTGTTACATGGTAGCGGCAACGCGATGTCGCTCCAGCTCTTGCCATGGTCGTTGCTGATGACAAAGTCGGTGTTGGCAATATTGAGTACGTCGCCTGCAAAGGTTTCGCGCCCGGCCACGATGTTTTCCTGATCGCTATAGATCGGCGTCAGCACCTGCTCGTTTGGCAACGAGGCTATTTCAGCGCAGCTATCGGGCCTGTTAGCGTCGCAAGACAACAATACATTGTGGCAGGCAGGCGCCACCGAAAGCCAGCGAATGTTGGTGCCGATGAGCACCTGGCGACCATCGACCAACGGCCGCAGTACATCTCTGGCCTCCAGTTGCCGATAGAAGGCCTCGGAGAATTTTTCCCATTCGGCGGCGGACAGTTTCTTGACCTGCGGTTGGGTCTGAAAATAAGCCAATACATCACTGCGGCAAGCAGCGGTGTCGTCGGCTGCGAAGTAAGGTAAACGATAAAAAAGTGCTTGCGGGCCTTCTGCTTGCGCCAGGGACGGTAACGCCGCCAGCAGGAGCACTACGCTCATGCATTTACTGAAAAATTGTTTCATGGTGAGTTGTACACAGCCGTACCAGCAATGGCCGTCATTTTTTTCAAGGAAATAATCAGGCTTGCCTGCTGCGCGCTCGCCCCCCAGACAAATCTACGGCTGCCACTTTACCATGGGCTGCGCGGCAGATCCTTGTCGGCATCGTGCGAGATGAGAAGTGGCAAAGCACTATCCTTCAGCGGCCACGCGTGTTCAATTACATTTGATACTGCTGGTCACTGGCAACAAGCTTATACAAAAACGCGATGCCGCTGGTGTCGGCATCGCGCAATTTTCGTAAGTACACCAAAATCCTCACGCATTCTCAAGGGCAGCAGGGGCAAAATGGCGCGATTAACGATCCCGGTAAAGGATCGCTCGTCATCAATACTGCCAGCGCACCTGCACACTGCCAGTTTGTGCGGTGTAACCGCCGCCGGACTCCAGCGTATAGCCAGCGCTCAGATTGAGGTTTTTGCTCTGTGTCAGCGTGACACCGAGATTGAGTACCGCCAGATTGGCTACCGGTGTGGCGCTTTGGGTCACAAAGGCAGTTGAACCAGTGCTATCAGCTGAGAAGCTCGCGCCCGATTGGGTACGACCATCCTTGTATTCATGACGCCAACCCAATTGCACCGACGGCAGCATCTTGCCGTAGGAAGTGTCGAAGCTCTTTTCCAGCTTGGCACCGAGTTCGCTCTTGAGCGAATTGGTCGACGAAGAATTGACCGTCAACGCAGCACCATTGCCGCCGGTTTCGGTGTAAGAATTTTGGCGCAAGGTGCTGTAGCTCAATCCGGCAATCGGCGTCAGTGTCGCCCCCGGCAACCAGGCATCCAGGTTCAGCGGATAACCGGCTTGCACCGAAGTGGAGTATTGCTGACCGTTGAAGCTACCGTCGGCGACACCCGAGAAGCCGGTATAGCTGATGGCCCGCACGGTGCTGTACTGTTGACGGGCGACGCCAGCGAGCACATTCACGTACCACGGCGCGCCGCTGTATGTCGCATAAGCAGTCAGACCATAGTTGTTGACGCTAGCCGAGCTGCCGGTGTTGTCGCCATCGCTGGCGACCGACACCTTGGCAGCACTGAACAAGCCGCCGGCACGCACATTGTCAGTCACCAACGTATCGGCACCAAGCAACAGACCGCGGAAATTGCCGTGATAGCCGGAAACGCTGTCACGCATGCCCTGCGAAGCACGACCATCGAAGAATTGCCCCCATAGGCCGACGCTGTTGGTAGCTTCACCGGTGGCGACACCGCTGCTGCCGTTCTGCGCCACACGGAAACCATCCATGTGTGAAGTCGCCACGTTGTTGACCGACTGGGTCGACGCGCCGACCGCTTGGGTGGCGGCACCATGCACGGCCGCAGGGTTCAACTGTTCCCCGGCTTTGTTGGAGGCGTCCTTATCGAGTGTCGTAGCGGGATTAAACAGGGCCAACAGCGCCGCATCAGTACCGGCATAGCGAAACAAGCCGCTCAGCGCTGACGTCGCATTGGCGTTGGTCGCGTTATTGACTGCGTTGTTGCCAGTAGCACCGCCCAACGTCAGCACCAAATCGGTATAGCTCGAACTATTGGAATCGGTCTGAATTGTGCCGGTCACGCTATAGCCGGTAGCAGAATAAATGACACCGCTGGCAGTCAGGGTGCCGCCAGCGGCCAGCACCACGTAGCGCTGGCCCTGAGCAAAACTGTAGCCCAACGATTTCAGACTGATGGAGGAACCTGATGCGACAGTGGCATTGCCGCTGACCACCAGACGGCCGTAACCAGTATCGGTGAGATTACCGTTAAACACGGGATTGGTGACGCCAAAAATCAAACTGCCAGCCGCACTTTGGTTATAGTTGCCAGTGATGGTCAGCGGGTTATTGACTTGCAGTGTGCCGGCATTGGCGACGGTACCAGCAATTGAAACAAAGCTGATATTGTCGTTGAGCAGTTGATTGCCGCTGCCAAAGGACAGAGAAGTATTGGTGTAGATGTTGCCGACATCAATGGTGCCGATGCCGCCGCTATAGCCGGTCAGTGTGCCGAAGCTATTGCCGCTGCCGCCATAGATGGTCAAGGCAGTGCCAGAAAAATTAGAAATATTGCCAGCAATCGTTCCCGCATTGATCAAGCTCGCCAAGGTACTACCTTGATCAAGCGAGAGCGCTGTATTGGCACCACTGATCAGGCCGCTGTTGCTGAGCACACCGATGGCGCCTTGATTTTGGATCGCAATGCCCACAGTCCCGGTGGTGCCATAGGCATCGCGGCTGCTGATGGTGCCGCCACTGAGGTTGTTCAATGTCCCTATCGTGCCGGTGTTATAAATGCCGGCGCTGAAATAGTAGCCTGCATTGGTGCCGCTGATACTGCCACTAGTACTGACAATGCCACTATTGCTCAGCGTGCTGATCAAGCCTGTATTGACAATGCCGCCGGTGACGATGGTGCCGCTACCACTGTTGTCGATGCTGGCGCTACTATTAATAAAGTTGCTGTTGCTCAGTGTGCCGATCGAACCCGTGTTGACGATACCACCGCTGAACACGGTGCTGCTGATTGTGCTGGTCGAGATGGAAGTGAAGGTGGCGCTGCTACTGATGGTGCCGCTATTGGTTAGCGTGCTGATGGTACCGCCAGAGTTCAAGACGCCAACACTGCCGCTGATGTAACGACTATTGCTGAGCGCACCAATGGTGCCATTAAAGTTGTCGATGCCGACGATGCCACTGATGGTACCGCTGTTGAGCAGCCTGCTAATGGTGCCGCCGTTGTTATAGATGCCGCTACCGCCGCTGATCAAAGCACCGTTATTGAGTGTGCCGATGCTGCCGACGTTTTGGATACCGAAGCCGGTCATGCTACTGCTGATGGTACCGGTGTTACCCAGCGAGCCAATGCTGCCGGAGTTGAACACGCCGTTGGAACTGCCGACAATGGTGCCACTGTTGATCAGTGCACCGACGCTGCCGTTGAGTGGCAGCGCGCTATTGCTGCTCAGGTCGACATAGACGCCATTGTTGCCACCTCGGATTAGACCGCTATTGGTCAACGTGCCAATGGTACCGCCATCGACGTAGACAGCAGTGAAGACGCCCAGGATGGTGCCACCGCTGTTGTTGGTGAGCGCACCGATGCTGCCATGATCGCTATAAATGCCCTGATAAAATCCGGAGATCAGATTGTTATTGTTTAACGTACCGATGCTGCCTTGATCGATTCGTATCCCCATGTTGCCCAAGTAGGACGGATCGAGGTATCCGTTGATGGTACCGTTGTTGGTCAGTGTGCTGATGGTGCCGTGATCAAGATTGACGGCATAGTAACCAAGGATGGCGCCATTGTTCTCCAGCGAGGAAATTGAACCGCTGTTGTAGACACCGTTATAGCCGACAATACTGCCGCTGATGCTATTGCTCAGTGTATTGATCGTGCCGCTATTGTAGATACCGGACACAGTGGTCACCGTACCGCTATTACTGAGATAGTCACCGTAGATCGTACCGTTGTTGGTCAGCGTCTCGATCAACCCTGCGTTGGAAATGCCGACACCGATACCGGTAATGGCACCACCACTATTGTTGAGCAAGGCACTGATAGTGCCTCCGTTGTTATTGATCCCAGCGGATAAGGCGCCGCCACCCAAGATGGTACCGCTGTTGCTCAACGTCCCGAGCGTTCCTGTGGCATTGACCGCCGATGCGTTCGTCGCGCTGATGGTGCCACTCGCACCGACAATCAAGTCGTCGGTACCCCATGCGATTGCCGGAGAAGAAGTCGAAATGGTCGTTGACTGGGCCTGCCCCGGCATGGGCATCATTGCGGCCAATGCGCCGGATAAGGCCAGAGTCAGAACGGTGAGCTGCCCCTTGTTGATAAGGTGTTTTTGCTGTTTTTTTTGGTGTGCGTGGCGCATTTTTTCCCCATGACTGTTGCTTTACACAGTGCTGAAAAGTTGATTTTTCGCGAGAATAACCCATATTTTTTATAGGCCTTGACATCCCGTCTCACTTTTCAATTTATTTTTTATCCTGGCGGTTTTTTGTTGCTACAGAACGAAAACGCCATCCCGATCCGGTCAACGGCTTTACGGACAGTCGGAATCGCCCCGCGCGCAAACACGAAGTTGATACCGGCAGGCGTGACGGTGCCACCGATGACGAACACATAGGTCAAAGAACCGGAACGGGAAGTCAGGGAGCGGCGCAAAGCCAAGGAGATTGTTGCGCTGGCCTGCAGGTTTTTCTCCTGGGGCAACGCCGAAGAAGTAGCTTACGAAGTTTGCGCGCAGGCATCAGACGAAGCAATCCTGCGCGCAAAAGAATAAATAGGATGTTTGGGCGGCCTTACAGTTTCCCGAATCAAGCCTATCCTCCGCCACCTTTATTCGTTCGCTCTCGCACACATCGCCACAGCTTGGCGACCGAATCCCTGGAAGTCAACGAAACGCTGTCTATACAAAAATTCGGACACGCTCACGTGTCAATGTGATCACTGATTTCAATCAAAATTGACATAGCAGACGAATGGCTGGACCACCGAATTGACTTTGGCGTTAGCTTTGCAATAACAGCCGCTGGGATTATGGCTTTCAGCATCAAATTCTTCTTTGACACTGCGTTGCGCTCCTTCGCAAGCAGCTGCTTTTGTATCGCCCCACCCGAAGGTATTGTTGCGATCTTTGTGGCAAGAAACGGGCATCTTGCCTAAGTCGGCGATGTCACCTCTTGCAATGCAACCGTTAGAACTTGCGCGAGGCGCGGTTGTGGATTTTGGCGACGCTTTGGTTTTATTGTCGGCCAGTGTTAAAGCGGCTTGTTTTTTCTCGGCGGCTGCATTTTTTATCTGGCGATCTTCCGCTTTCTTTGCCGCAGCTTCCTGTTTTCTTTCAGCGGGTGTTTTCTTTACTGCAGGCGGCAGCGCATTTTTTGTCGGTGCCTGTTGCGTCGGAAGCGGCGTCACATCCGCTATTGGAAGCGCGACTTTCCTGGGCGGAAGTTGCGAAGGCCCCTGTGCATTTTTCAGAAACTTGGCGCTTGCACCAGCCTGTCCGTTGGTAGACGCATCTGCGGCGAAAGCCCCAACCGCCGCCGCGGTCGTGGCAGCGGATGCATTGGCCGAAATCCCGACACCGGCGATAAATGCGCCGGCGATAATTTTCCCAAATAAGCCGTCACTGTTGCGCCCGGCACCATATTTTCCATCCCAAAATTTCTTGTGATATTGATAGGATTCAGCCGCCCCTGGATAGCCGTTGTTGGCGGCTTGCTGGAGCCAATACAGGCCTTCGACGTAGACATCTGTGATGGGATTAAAGTATTGGTGACCATATGAGGTGTCGTAGGTCCAAAGTATCATCCCCGCCCTATATTGGGCAGCCGGATTGTTTTCCTTCGCTAAATTTGAGCACCAGTACCAAGCGGTATCGACCAGCTCCCTCGTGTTATAGACAACTTTATTCAACTGGTAGTAGTTATCACAGACGCGATAGGCAGCATCCCGATCCCCCTCATTCGCCATTTTTATATCATTGGTTACTCGGTCAACGTCTGCCTGGTTGTAGACTGGAGCAGCACAAGCGGCCAGCAAACACACGATGGTCGCGCACAGCGACTTCCATTTGGACATGCAATTCCCCCTGAGAGTAGTTTTTTTTCTTGATGAATATTGCGTCGACTGGGAGCATCAATTTTGAACGTCGGGCGGCTGACAACAGCACCCGGCGACCGCTCTGCCCGCCATCTATTTATTGATCGCACACAAGGCAATTTACACAAATTCACATTTTCTGTCGTGTCATTTCTGCTTAAGTCATCCTAATGCGGAAATCTGAGCGCCAATATGGCGACTGCTTCCGCCTTGTACGCGCATCGCCAAGTATCGCTTTTAAACGTTTGTTGCTGGATGCTGGCCAGTTGAGGCAGAAAGTTCATCCGTTTTTTTCGCTCATCACTGCACGATCTGGCCTACCCGTACAATGTGCTAGGTCAGGGGTGTATCGACCGGTAGTTTCTATGATTGGTATGAAAATCGATGATGCCAAGCGAACGGGAGCAACACTGCGATGCTGCCTGTCGGCAATATTGACGCTTAGACAGCAAATAAACTCATGGTCTTTAGTCGCCATCTAAAATGCACAAAGCCCCCTTGCATTTTCACTGCTCGGGGGCTTTCTCAACAATCAAAAACGGACAGACGCTTTTTTAATCGTTCTGACCAAGCTGGTCGAATAGCTTATCGAATTTGTCGCCGACGTTTGCAACAAATGAAGATCCGGGCGTATCAAGATTTGTAGAACTGAAATCTGACTGTTCAATCGGTAGCCTATCGTCGTTCAGTTGATGCGATGATCCACGCTGCGATATGCTGTCCAGTGGATCGTTCGGGTCTAGCGGGCTCATCATCTGGCTTCTGCTGGGCGAGCTCATGGCAGAACCGGCATCAGCGGGTATAGGATGCAATGGTCCCGCGCGCTCTTGCAACCTGGACTGCAATATTTCTCTCCAGCGTCTATCTGCCGATTTTAGCAACCTATCTCCTACCGCAGTAGATCGCCCTGTTTTTCCCAGGTAAGGTTCTCCGTTGACCAGAAGCCTGGTGCACATTTCTTCTAGCGCATTGAGGCCTTCGAAGTTCTCTTCATACAACCGCACCAGTCTTTCCACATCTTCCTCCATGCTGGAAGGAAGACTACGTTCCCAATCTAGAGGATCTAATTGGTGAGTCTGCGCAAATTCAACCATTGAATTCCGATTATTGCCTACAGTGACCGCCCCCTGCTCCCACAGATCATGGTGTTTCTTTAGCGGAATACCACTCAGAGCGCGCCCTTCAAAATTGGCGGCCAGCATAATTCCTCTAGGACTCAATGCCCCGTCCAGTCCCACATAAGCAAGAAAAATATTGCAATTTATTTTTTGATTCTTGCAAAAGTTCAGCATGTCCGTCTTTTGCAAAGGTCCGGCAAAAGATCTAACCTGACTCCGCCATTGCACAACATTATTCAACAACGCCCGTTGATCCTCATTGCCATGGGCAAGAAGCAGATATTGCGGCCATTTACCACGATTGAAGTTTGCGTTTTTTTTCCGCAGTTGCTCGATACGTGCCAACTCCGATTGATACAGGTCGTTTCCTGCACTAGTCATCCGTCCATCGCTGGACACGTATTGTTCCAGGAGTTGCCGAGAGATTCCCCGATCGCGGACATACCGATCCACGCCGCGCAAATGAGCAGCTCCTTGCCGCAGTTCGTTGAGCACGTCCACATTGACATCCGGGATTTGCGGCTGATAAAGCCTCTTAAGACCAGATGGCACGAGCGACTGCCAAGGCCAGATGCATAATGGCGCGCCATGGTGATCCGGACTGCGTCGAGAAATGCGATGCGTTATCCCGCCAGGGATTTCACAAAAATTGGTCTTTCTGGACGGGTTTGTTCTTGAACCGGACGAGATGGGCATCGGCTCCAGACGATACTGGTCTGCAAAAATATACTTGCGCCCATAGGTAGATTCGACGCCTGCTACATCGTAGCGAACGGCGGCATAAATGCCTTGCCGGGCTTCATTGCTTGCGATTTTTTTCACCAGAAGTTTGCCCTCTATCCCGACGAGTCTCCCGGTACGATACCTTGCCAGATCAGCCTTTTTCCAATTCTTTTCTAACTGCTTGGGAAAACGCGACAATGCCGTTTTTGTCGCTGGAAATACGTCGGTCACAGAAGCCAGAGAACGGACGATTTTCCAGCCCTTAGGTGCAATTAACGTCGAAAACTCAATTCCCGGATCAAGCAATCTGAATAATGCAACGGCGACTTCACGACCGACATCGACAGGGCTGAACTCGATTGCCAAACTACGCTGAAATGCAAGCCCTGTGGAGCGCAAACCATGTTGTTGAAACTCCACGATCCGCATCGCACGGGATGCATGGAGTGCGCTTCTGGACAACACACCAGCCGCCTTGAGGGAAACCGAGGCAAGGGTGCCTAAAAATAGGGCTAAATTCACCACATCAGCACCGCAAGAAATGGCGGCCTCAGCATACTCTTCCCGTTTGATTGCTTGTACGCAGGCATAAAATGGGACAAAGACATCCTTAACGAAGGCCTCCCTTTTTTCAGAATAAGTCGCGTTATAACCCATTGAAAATAGTTTCTCATAAAACATTTTTTTATGCGCATCAAGCAGTTGCATACGCAATTTCGCAAATCTGTTCGCACCATCAACCTGATTCAGTTTTCCGTCTAAAGCGTTCAGTTTCAATGTAAAGAAAGTATTGCTAACCCGCGAGGCGTCATTGGTAAATTTATAGTATTTTTTTGCATCACGATCTACGCGTTCGACCTCATAGAAACCCGATTTCGATGCTCGCAAAACATAAATTCGTTCTTCCCCTTGGTGTTTTACGGAAAAAATGTCCACACCAACACAAGGCATCGTTAATATCGACGGGCTATATGGATTACCACCAAAGGAAGAGGCTGAGCGGAATTCATGCACTGGAGAAAAAGCGGCAGTTATTCTCTGCGTGACAGCGTCAGTGCGCATGACAAATCGATGTTCTTCACGGCTCAGCGCCGAAAATACAAAGTCGAGCGCCATACCATCGACTTTTGCAAACTGCGCGGTAACTGCTTTCACATGCGAGGCATAAACTTTGGTCGGATCATTGAAGCTGATCGGCTTCTCAAGGTTGCATTGGCCGCCCGGGCTATTGTTTATTACCTCCAGACTCAGGGTGCCGCCACATGCTTCAAATGCGCCCTGTCCTCTCGGCTTGATCTCCTGGATTTGTTTTGCCAGGCGCCGCGCTTCTATAACGATGCTGAGATATTTTTCTAACACGCCGAGGTAATAGTCACTCAGCTTTTTTTCGTCCACAGGTATCGCTGCAGCGTTACCGTGCTCCGGCATCTCTTCCTGGGATTTTGCAAGATAAACAATCCGCGCGTGCAATCGAAACAAGGGAAAATATTCAGGATCATTCTTCTTTTTCAGCCATATGGCCAGCAGTCCATCGCCAGTATCCATGACGGATTGATCGAAGGCTGAATCGACGTTGATCTGCCGACAATCAAATAGAAGCAAAGCGGCATTGGTTGCGCCCCAGAAATAGCTTTTCACGTCTAAAGACTTGACGTCGTCCTGCTGCGCATAGCGCAACAACGGCACCGCATCCTCGATCACCTGCTTCCAAATCCAATGCACAATACTTGCATCGTGGAGAGATCCCAAGCGCTCGGTGTCGCCCATCACACGCGAGTAAACTTCTGCTTTGATTAATTGTGCAAAATCGATCGTGGTCAATGATTGCTGATCACTTCTGGTTGCCAGGCATCGGACAATCCAATCTTCCAGATTGCCGTCAAACATCCTCAATTCCATCCATTTCCGTATCGCATTCAATTGTTCGGATGCGCTTATCTTTTCATGCTCGTTGCCGCCCACCTCGCCCAGGGTGTGAAGAATGGTTCTGGCCAGGATTTCTTGCGAACCTTTCAAGACGAAATCAATTGCAGCGTTCACCAATTCCCCTGACACCGTGTCATGTTGGTTGCTGTCAGACAGATAACCATGCTTTTGCAGCAACTGAAATACGCCGCCGTCTTCTATCGTCAGCCCGCGCCCTGGCATGCGCTCCTGATGCATCACTGTCGTTGCCAACGGTAGCATTGCTCCAGCATCCGGCTCGGCGGTCAAAGCGCTGCCGCCAATCAATGGCATGGTGGCACCAGCGCCGTTCTGCAGAGGCGCATTCCATCTCGCCTCTGCAGGCAGTGCGCGGACGCCACGCGTAAGAACGTTGGTGCAGTGAAGTGCTAATTCACAAGCGATCTGCTTGGTAGACTTTTTCGGCGGCGCTGTTTGATTCAACGCTAGCCCGAGACGGAACAAGTCCCGCCCTTTTGATTGCCATGCTTGTGGTTTTGCTTTTTTAGCACTTTTAATCCTGCCGGCTAGCTGCGTAAAAAGGGCGTTTTGCGGCAACAACGAAACCAAGTGTCCCGAGGTACTGCTTGTACTCGCTTGTCCGATTGCATTTTTCATTTGTCCGTTTCCTCGTTATTTTATTAAGGAGACAATATTCTGAGGTGACAAAAAAAATGTCCATAGAACAATATTGAGTAACAGATATAAAAATAAAAACTAAAAAATTCGGAGTTCAGCGACAAAAGTGCAAACTTAAATGAATGCCACCACTGACAATTGTGCCCTTGGACACAAAACCACCCTTGAAAAAGCACCACACCGCCCCTATACTTAGCACTCGTCAGGGAAGAGTGCTAACAACCCATCCCAGCCGACCGACTTTTTCCGATGTGGCACGGAGTTACGCTGCAAGGCTTAAGTAAAACTTTGCAGCCAATGCCGCAATTAATTTTAATAACTTATTGATTTTTAAGGAGTTTGTATGAGTCTTCGTCCTTTGCACGATCGCGTTATTGTTAAGCGTCTCGACCAAGAAACCAAGACCGCTTCGGGTATCGTTCTGCCTGACGCAGCCACTGAAAAGCCTGATCAAGGCGAAATTCTGGCTGTCGGCAACGGCAAGATCCTGGATGACGGCAAGGTTCGTCCGCTGGCAGTCAAGGTCGGCGACCGCGTTCTGTTCGGCAAATACTCCGGCCAAGCCGTGAAGATCGATGGCCAGGAACTGCTGGTCATGCGCGAAGAAGATCTGTTCGCTGTTGTCGAAAAGTAATTAAACGTCGCAAGCGCCTCGCGCTTGCAGCGTAGACGAGCTTAGCAACACGCTTTCCTGATCAGCCTCTATAGGCGAATTCAAACGAATTTTGGAGAATCCAACATGGCAGCAAAACAAGTAATTTTCGGCGATGATGCACGTGCAAAAATCGTCAATGGCGTCAACATCCTGGCTAACGCAGTCAAGGTAACACTGGGTCCTAAGGGCCGTAACGTGGTTCTGGAACGCAGCTTCGGCGCGCCAACCGTGACCAAGGACGGTGTTTCGGTCGCCAAGGAAATCGAACTGAAAGACAAGCTGGAAAACATGGGTGCGCAACTGGTTAAAGAAGTTGCCTCCAAGACTTCCGACAACGCCGGTGACGGTACCACCACAGCAACCGTGCTGGCACAAGCGATCGTTCGCGAAGGCTTCAAGTATGTTGCCGCTGGTTTCAACCCAACTGACCTGAAGCGCGGTATCGACAAGGCAGTTGCTGCCATCGTCGGTGAAGTCAAGCTACTGGCCAAGCCAACCACCACCAACAAGGAAATCGCCCAAGTTGGTTCGATCTCCGCTAACTCCGATACTGATATCGGCGACATCATTGCCAAGGCAATGGACAAGGTCGGCAAAGAAGGCGTGATCACCGTGGAAGACGGCAAGTCGCTGGAAAACGAACTCGATATCGTTGAAGGTATGCAATTCGACCGCGGCTATCTGTCGCCGTACTTCATCAACAACCAAGAGAAGCAAATCGTTGCTCTGGAAAATCCGTACGTCCTGTTGTTCGACAAGAAGGTTTCGAACATCCGTGACCTGCTGCCAATCCTGGAACAAGTCGCCAAGTCCGGCCGTCCACTGCTGATCATTGCAGAAGACGTCGAAGGCGAAGCACTGGCAACGCTGGTGGTCAACAACATCCGTGGCATCCTCAAGACCGCCGCTGTCAAGGCTCCTGGCTTCGGCGACCGTCGCAAGGCCATGCTGGAAGACATCGCTATCCTGACCGGTGGTCAAGTGATCGCTGAAGAAGTCGGCCTGACACTGGAAAAAGCCACTCTGGCTGAACTGGGTCAAGCAAAGCGCATTGAAATCGGCAAGGAAAACACCACCATCATCGACGGCAACGGCGAAGCTATCGCTATCGAAGCACGCGTCAAGCAAATCCGCGCGCAAATCGAAGAAGCAAGTTCCGACTACGATCGTGAAAAGCTGCAAGAACGCGTTGCCAAGCTGGCTGGCGGTGTTGCACTGATCAAGGTTGGCGCTGCTACCGAAGTCGAAATGAAGGAAAAGAAAGCACGCGTGGAAGATGCTCTGCACGCAACCCGTGCTGCTGTTGAAGAAGGCGTTGTGCCAGGCGGCGGCGTTGCCCTGCTGCGTGCTCGCGCTAACGTCAAGAACCTCAAGGGCGACAATCCTGATCAAGAAGCTGGTATCAAGATCGTTCTGCGCGCTGTTGAAGAGCCACTGCGTCAAATCGTGTTCAACGCTGGCGATGAGCCATCGGTTGTCATCAATGCAGTGCTGGCTGGCACCGGTAACTACGGTTACAACGCTGCCAACGGCACCTACGGTGACCTGGTTGAACTGGGCGTGCTCGATCCAGCCAAGGTAACCCGTTCGGCGCTGCAAAACGCTGCTTCGGTTGCTGGTCTGATCCTGACTACCGACGCATTGGTTGCTGAATTGCCAGAAGACAAGTCCGGCGGCGGTATGCCAGGCGGCATGGGTGGCATGGGCGGCATGGGCGGTATGGACGGCATGATGTAATTCGGCTGCGCCCCGGCCTCGTTTCTACGGAATCGGGGTGCACCGGAAAGCTTCTGCTTTCTTTCAGCGTCACGAAAAAGACCTCGATTCCAATTCGAGGTCTTTTTTTATGTCATAACGCCTTCGCAGTTAGTCAACTTACTCAAACAGCAAACCTTGCGCCGGATCGGCAGTCCGTCGCTTGCGCCTGGGTACTGCGGTGCCCGGCTTGTTATGCAAGGCATGTGCACCTTCTAGCGTGAGCAGCAGTTCTTTGGCCTTGAGGCCGCCGGCAAATCCGGTCAACTCGCCCGATGCGCCAATGACCCGATGGCAGGGCGCGACAATCGAAATCGGATTTTTGCCATTGGCAGCACCGACCGCACGCACCGCCTTGATATCGCCCAGTTGCAACGCGATATCGCTGTAACTGCGGGTCTGGCCGAATGGAATCGTCAGCAAGGCTTGCCATACACGTTTCTGAAAATCGGTACCGCTGAAGTCCAGCGCCAAATCAAACTGCCGACGCTGGCCGCTAAAGTATTCGCCCAGTTGCCGCTCGGTTTCCAGCAGGATGGGACTGGCGGGATCTTCTTGCAGCGGTCCCAGGGGCACTCGCGTCGGCTTGTCGTTTTCCCACAAAATCGCCGCCAGCTTGCTGTCGCGACCGACCAGCGTTAATTTTCCCAAGGGCGATTCCATGGTTTTGAATAGGTATGGCATACCAGCTCCTTCATCAGCCCGCTATCTTAGGGCAATGTCGGCAAACTTGTTAGCACAAAATATTCCCCTGCAGCAATATTTAATCAAGCAGTCCGCATCCGAAAAATTGCTGGCTTGCTGTCGTTTTGCCGCCAAAACCGCGTGGTTATGCCTTTTGCTCATTAGGGAATATGTAAAATGTAGTTCCGCATAGATCAAAATCCTCATAAAATCACGCTCTCTATATAAATAATATAGGCAGTTGGTCGTCCCACAAGGCACAGCCAGTCTGCCTTTTCATTGCCACATGCAAGCTAGCAACATGATTGAAATTCAAGCCGTTACACAACGGTTCAAGAGTGGCAGCGGTACCGTCGATGCGGTGCGCAATGTCGATTTGTCCATCCGCAAAGGTGAAGTGTTCGGCATCATTGGCCGTAGCGGTGCCGGCAAAAGTACGCTGGTGCGTACCATCAACATGCTCAATCGCCCTACTTCGGGCAACATTATTCTCGACGGCAAGGACATGACCACGCTGTCGGCCGATGATTTGCGCGAAGCGCGCCGACATATCGGCATGATCTTCCAGCACTTCAACTTGCTGTCCTCACGCACCGTCTATAACAACATTGCCCTGCCGCTGGAGCTGGCCGGTTTGTCCAAGGCCGAGATTGCCAAAAAGGTGACACCTCTGCTCGAGCTGGTCGGCCTGACAGCACTCAAGGATCGTTATCCCGCGCAAATCTCCGGTGGTCAAAAACAGCGCGTCGGCATCGCCCGTGCATTGGCCAATGAGCCTAAGGTCTTGTTGTCTGATGAAGCCACCTCGGCACTCGACCCGGAAACCACGCGTTCGATCCTGGAATTGCTGCGCAAGATCAACAAGGAACTGGGCCTGACCATTGTGTTGATCACGCACCAGATGGAAGTCATCAAGGTCATCTGCGACCGTGTGGCCGTGATGGAAGCCGGCCAGGTGATCGAACAGGGCGAAGTACTCGACGTGTTCCGCGAACCCAAGCATGAAGTTACGCGCGCCCTGATTGGCGATGTCATCGCCCATGAATTACCCAAGGGTGTGCTGGCGCGTCTGCGTGCACGGTTGGCCAATAACGATGGCGATCCGAACAAGGGCACCGATCATCTGTTCCGCTTTGCCTTCACTGGTTCCGGTGTCGATCAGCCGCATTTGTCGGAAGCGGTGCGCCGCTACAACCTCGATTTCAATATCCTGCACGGCCAGATCGATGAGATCCAGGGCCAGGCCTTCGGCTCGCTGGCGATTCTTGCCAACGGCACTGCCGACAACATTAACAACGCGATGAATTACCTGCGCGCCCAAGGCGTCGTCGTCGAGGAGCTCAACCATGTCATCTGAACTGATCGATCTTTTTATTAGCTCCTTCGGCGAAACGCTGATGATGGTCGGCATCTCCGGCATCGTCGGCGCTCTGCTCGGGGTTCCGCTTGGTATTGCCTTGCATCTGACCGAACGCAATGGCATTTTGCCTAATATCGCGTTCAACCGCATCGCCGGCCTGCTAGTCAATGCAGTGCGCTCGACCCCGTTCATCATCCTGCTGGTGGCGGTGATTCCGTTTACACGCTTCTTTGTCGGCACGTCGATCGGTACTGCTGCTGCCATCGTGCCTTTGACGATTGCCTCGGCGCCGTTCATCGCGCGTCTGGTCGAAACCGCACTGCGCGAAGTCGATCACGGTCTGGTTGAAGCGGCACAAGCGATGGGCGCCACTACCTCGCAAATCATTTACAAGGTGTTGGTACCTGAGGCCTTTGCTGGTATCGTCGCGGGTCTTACCATTACCTTTGTCAGCCTGGTTGGCTATTCTGCCATGGCAGGTGCCATCGGTGGTGGTGGCCTGGGCGACCTCGGCATCCGTTACGGTTATCAGCGTTTCCTGCCGGAAGTGATGGTAATGGTGGTGCTGATACTGATCGTATTTGTACAATTAGTGCAATCACTGGGCGATGTTCTGGTGCGACGTTTGAGCCATCGCTAACAACGTCAAAAAATCACGCAGCTATCCGCTGTCTTCAAGAGTAAAAGAAAGGGAAACAATGAATCGTCGTCAATTAATTCAATTCTTCGCCGGCCTCGGTGCCGTTGCCGCACTGGTGTCCGCACCTGCTTTCGCGCAAGACAAGCCAATCAAGATCGGTGTCACTGGTGGTCCGCACGCTGAAATCATGGAGCAAGTGAAAAAGCTGCTCGACAAAGATGGCGTCAAACTGCAGATTGTTGAATTCAGCGACTATATCCAGCCTAATGCGGCACTTGCAGCTGGCGATCTGGATGCCAACAGCTACCAGCATCAGCCTTACCTGGATGACCAGGTCAAGAATCGCGGCTACAAGCTGGTCAGTGTCGGCACCACCATCACCTTCCCGATGGGCGTGTACTCGAAGAAGATCAAGTCGCTCAGCGAGCTGAAGGCTGGCGACCGTATCGGCGTGCCAAACGATCCAACCAACGGTGGTCGTGCCTTGCTACTGCTGCAAGAACAAGGTGTGATCAAGCTGCGCGCTGATGCAGGCCTGAAGGCAACAGCACTGGACGTGGTCGACAATCCGAAGAAGGTCAAGATCATCGAACTGGATGCGGCGCAATTGCCACGTTCGCTGGATGACTTTGCTGCTGCCGTCATCAACGGCAACTTTGCCGAATCGGCTGGCCTGTCGCCTACCAAGAACGGCATCGCCGTGGAAGCCGGCAAGGGGCCTTATGTGAATGTCATCGCGGTACGCACCGAAGACAAGGACAAGCCATGGGTCGCCAAGCTGATCAAGGCTTACCACAGCCCAGAGATCAAGAAGTTTGTCCTCGAAAAGTACAAGAACTCGGTGGTAACTTCCTGGTAAGCAAGAATAGGCACTGCATGGTGCCTACCAGCGAACCAACAATTGCCGTTGCATTACCACGCTGGTAAACGCAAACTGGCAGGCAGGCAAAGGCCCGATCCTGATAACAGCATCGGGCTTTTTTTTGTGCGTGAAACATGGATAGCAGCGCGTTTAGCGCTTGATATAAATAGCACAGAGTCGGACTTGAACGATTCCATTACCATTTTTGGGTGAAGAGAGTTTCATGATATGTCGACCATGGAGCTTCCTGCGTCGCTTCATCATCCATCTCGATTCCGCGAAGTTAAAGACGGACGTGACATCTATCAAAACCATCATCGATATCGACACCAAGCATTTCGATCACAAGCAAGCCAATGAGTGAACCTGAGTGGCGACAATAGTCGCTGCCACTCACGGTTCGCGCTCGCGCTCAAACTGATCCTCGGCTTCACGCAGATGCCGGATCAGGATATGCGAAATCACATTGGTGCCGACACCGCCAAGAAAAGCTGGCAACAAGTACAGCGAGACCGAGGTTTCGGAACTGAAGATACGGTCATCGGCGCCCGACATTGAATTCTTAGCCATCAGCGCCAGCTTTTGCAGCAAAATCACATCCAATCCGGCCAGCACCAGCAGCATCGCGCCGAACAACAAAACCGTGGTGCGCGACAGGGCTTTTTTGAGCAACATGACACCAAAGATGATCGCTGGCAGCACCAGCGAAAACAAAATCAACAAATAAAACTCGATTTGCAGGAAGACGCTTGTGGCCATGGTTTCCTCATTTGGGCGGCAATATCGTCCGGCGGCACAATGGCCGGCGCATTGGAAGACTGCAATGTAGGACCGGCACAGTTGCCGGACCACCTGTTTTACAACTGATTACAGCCAGCTTGACTGGCGATACACGGCATAAAAAATACGCCGCAGGGACGTTAATGCCGTTCAGTTAAGAAAATGCTTGCGTGGTTTTCTTGGTTGTTGATGCTGGGTTTTCTTCGGACGACCTTGCCGGGTACCTCAGTGCGTAATTGAATCTTTGTTTTCTTCGGACAACCTAGCCCGGGGCGGCCCGGCAGCCGCTCACTTTCTTTGGTCTCGCCCAAAGATAAGTAAGCAAAGAAAAGCGACCGCTACTGCATCGCCCCTGCGGGGTTCCCGGTGGTGTGGCGCAGAAGCGGATTTTTAAACTGCTCGCTGCGCATTGCGTGGTGGGTGTTCACAGTCCAGCGGTTTTCATTTCTGTAACGATCAACGAGTCCCCCTAAATTGCGGTGTTGCTGATGCTGTGTTTTCTTCGGACGAGCTAGCCGGGGGCGGCCCGGCAGCCGCTCACTTTCTTTGGTCTCGCCCAAAGATAAGTAAGCAAAGAAAGGCGACCGCTACTACGTCGCCCCTGCGGGGT
>JAMFSU010000120.1 GCA_026225475.1 Duganella sp. | reverse complement strand
TCCGGCGTTCATTTGCCGCGTTGCAGCGCTATGTCAACGCAGCTGCCCGCTAGCCTGGCGGCGATGCCTTCTGCGCATCCGGCATTAATGCAAGCGCTTGCAAAATAATCGCCTTGGCTTCGTCATCGCTGGGTGCTGCAATGCCGTCTACGCACTGGTTCAGGAATGCCAGCAGCACCCGGTCGGCCTCGGTGTGTCGCGCCGGGTCCGGGTCCAACAGCGTCGCCAGATGGGGGCGCTGTTCCGGGTCAGGGTGCAACAGGCGCGCGACTGCCTGTTCATAAGGCGTGGTGTTGCGGTCGGCCGGATGGCGTCGCCAGGCCGACAGGTCGCTGATCGGCGGCGCATCCAGGGCGCGCGCCGTACTAGGCCAGAGCGCAACCGGCACGGCATCGTCGAGCATGTACAGCTGATCGCCGTCGAAGGCGTGCACCAGCGTGGCGGCAAGACTGACGAGGTCGCTCCGATGGTCGACCGGGGCGCAGCGCATGGCTTCGGGCGCGGCGAAGATGGGCGTGCATCCTTTGGCGGTGCCGTTTTCCCATGACCACATGCCAAGGTCGCCGAGTATCGGTTCACCTTCGTGGTCGAAACATATGTTGTAGGGACTGATATCGTTGCAGACAATGCCTGCTTGTCTGAAATGATTGACCACCGACAGCAGCCGCCGCAGGATGAATTGCTGCGCGCCGATAATCTCACGCTCGCTGAGCTTGCCGCTGCTGCGACACTTGCGTAGCGCAGCAAAGACCGCATCACCTTGTGGGCCATCGACCATCACCAGCAAAAAATGACGCACCGGCTGGCCATTCTTTGGGAGCAGGCAGGAGCCGATCGGCGTCATCAGATTGCGATGGGGGCCAAGCTTGCTGATGACGTGGCGATAGCCCCTGAATTCATGACTCAACAGGTCAGTGCCGGCCTTGCCCGGCTTGGCACTCTTGGCGGCAATGCCGAGTTTGCCGGCAGTGAGGTAGCTAGATACCAAGCCATGCTCGCCACTGAACTGGTCCGCATGCACTAACGTCATGGACGCCATGTCGCCGTGGCGCAAGCACACCAGCGGACTGCCTGCTTCCCATTCGATACCGGCGCGAAAATCGATTGGCCAGCCAGCTTCGGCAAATACCTCTGCCAGGCGCGCGAGGATGGTTTCCTGCTCAATGTCGCATTGTTGCTGCAGCCAATCGGCCTGTTCTTCGTGCACCTCCGGTGCCAGCGTTGAGAGCAGATCGAATGCTGCCTGAAAGTCTGGCAAGCACATCGCATAGGCCTGTTGATCATGCGACGCATAAGCCAGTTGCAGCGTCGCAGGTGTGGCCAGTGGGGCGAGCTGCTGCAAGGCCGGGCCGGTGTGCTGGTCGAGAAACTGCATGGACTTTTGCACACCGGTTGCCAATGCCGCCGTCATGCTGGCGCGTACTGCTGCCAGCGCTGCCGGGCTGCTGGACGGATGCACCAGCCGAGGCACCTGCGCCAGCAATTGCGATGCGATGGCAGGTGTATGGGTGGGTATGGATCGACGCCGCAGCGTTTGTTGCACCGCTATTGCTGGCGGCGATGACGCCGTAGCGCGGTCGCTGGCGCGGCCTGTCTCCCATTCCATCGTGAGGTCGCTTCGGTCGGCAATCGGATCAGGTCTCATGTCATGCGTCTCGTCAATTGGCGGCGTAGCGTCGCCTGCGGTGCTGGAAGGGTGTTGGTAGGTAACCGCAATGGACGCTTAGTTCCGGTCGTTTTGTGAGCGGCAGCAAGGCTGGAAAAGCCGTGCAGAGCGGCCTTGGTGAGTGATCTCATGTCACGAAAATGTCATGCAACTTCCTGCTGCAGCTCCACACCCATGAGCACTTTCAAGGCGGTGTCGCAGTTTGCATGCGCAGCATATCCATTGACTGTTCTCTGCTGCGCATGTGCGGCACTTTGGTCTGCCTGAAGGACGGTGTTTCATCGAGACACCCGACAATCCCCCTCTGCACAAGGAAAAAAATGCCCATTAATCCTGCTGGACATACGCAACAACTCAGTGTCGGTTATCTGGTCACACGTGACACTACGAGCGTGCGGCACGAAAAAACGCGCAATGATCAAACCAGGGAGGTGATCGAAAATGCCGATGCACCATTGCAGAAACGCCCGCCTTTATCGACCGCTGCGTGGCAGGCGCGTTTGCTCGCCTATCCCAAGCAATTTCATGAAGATATCGACAGCATGCTGGCGGCATTGAACAAGTTGGAAGCCGACCAGGTTGAGCTGCGCCGCCATCGCAACCTGGCCAGCAAAGTGCGCCGCGGTGCCGCGGAAATCCTGTCGGTACCGGATCGAGGCAATGTCAAGCAGAACACCGAGACTGCCATCCGGCTGGGCAGCAAACCGGGCCCGAGAAAACTCACCAAGCCAGCGCCGTTTGCGGTTGAACCCTTGCAGGAAGGCTATCAAAGCATGCCGGTGTTTCTCAAGGTATTGACTGCCGACAACCGTTGCCGACAATTGCAGCGCTTGCGGCAGGAGACCGTTGAGCTGCTCGATGTCCTGCGCGATGCGTTGGACAAGGCTGAGGGTCTGCGTGGCGATAGCAGTATCGTGCGCCGCAATATCCTCGATGAAATCACCAGCAGACGAACCACGGCCGAGCATGAGCTGTTGATGGCGGATCAGCGCAGTGAAGAACTGGACGCCGCCATTGCGCTGTTGCAAAAGAAAATTGCCAGTGCCACGGCGGCCGACCTGGTGCCCCAGCAATGGCAACTGGCGCTGCTGACGGAGCAGGCGAAATTGGATAAGGTCGTGGTCCGGCGCGACATCGCATTGGGGCTGCAGGCGCCGCAACTCGTGCCGGCGATGCTGCGCAAGCTGGAGCTGCTGATGACCGCGATTGATGGTGCCATCGTTGGCCATCGCGAAGCAGCGCAGCAGTTGAATGCAGAACTGCGCATCTGCCATCAGGCGGAAATCGACCATGCCCTGCAGTCCCTGCCAGGACTGCAGCATCGCACAGACAAGCAGGAAGTGCGGCAATTTATTCAGGCCGCGCTCAAGCATCACCAAGACAGGCCATTTTCTGTCAATACCCATTGCATTCCGGCGCCTGTGCTGACCGATATCTTCATCGGCGCGCTGGCGTGCACCATCAAGAAAGACACGCCGCTGGACGAGGCGCTGAAACAGAAGACGCTGAAACTGATTGCCTCCCGTTCGGGCGGCATGCTGGCCTATGAACAGATTACCGGGGCCGTCATCGAGGATAAGAAAAAACGGGTTGCGCATCGCGTCGATGCACTTGCCCAGACCACGCTGGAGCGTCTGGAACGACCACAGGCGCTGGCGACTGCCGGAGCACACCAGGGCGCGCGCCAGCTGGTGTTGGAAAATGCCGCGAGCGCCGCCGCGGCAGTGCTTCAGGGAGGCGCTCTCCAACACCGCAGTGTGTTGGAAAATGCCAGTTACAGCGCGGTGCGCAATGCCTTTTTTACGCGTCTGGACGATCGCGCCGAGATAGATGCCAATGTGCTGGCCGCTAATCGCTGGATGGAAAAGATGTTGACCGAGTGGATTGCGCCAGCCGACGAAAAGCGCTCCTTGAGCGTCTTGAAAGACAAGCGCCCCTTCAGCGACCAGATACTCAAACTACAGGCGTTGACCTCGACCTTGGGTTATGACGTACCGGCCCGGCCAATGGCACGACTGGACCAGAACCTGCGGGACGCGGTGGCACGGTTGCGCGATCTGGTCCCTGAGGAATCACTGGATTTGATCGAAAAACATGCCTCTTCCAAGAAAGCTGCCGATGAACTTGGCGCTGCGAGTTCCAGCATTACGGACCAGTCTTTGACGGCCGCGCAAGTGACGCGACTGGCGGGTCTCATGGTGGCGGCCAAAAAGCGCGAATACCTGATCAACGAGGTTCGTCCTGGTCATGTCGCCCTGAACAGTGCCGATGGTGTTGCGATGTTTGCACTGATCGAGGATAAGTTGCGCCGCTTGTGTGTTGATTCGAGTCACGAATTCACCCGCGCGGACCTGCAGGAATTCATCGACACGCATGGCAATACCGTCGCCGGCCCGCATGCGTTGGTCGATTTTGTCGATGACATCAAGGAGCATATCGGCTCTGGGGCGAGCGATGGAGAGCCTGGCAAGATCAAGGACCAGTTGCTCAAGGAGATCGCCGTCGTGCGTCACCTGACCTCCACCGAGGAAGTGACGCATATCGAATCGCTGGAAGACCTGTACGCCTATCTGGCACCGAAGGTGTATCAGTTCGAATTGCGCGGCAAACTCAAGACCATGGAAGGCGGCACGGTTGGCCTTAGCACCAAGGCATTTTCCTGGCCGCTGTCATTGGATCCGGGGACGATCTCGGTCGTGCTGCCTGTGCGTGGCGAAGTCAAAGGTGGCGCTACCCGTTGCGCGGTGTTTGAGATCGGTTTCTCCACCACCGGCTTTGAAATTTTCATTGGATCGGAAACGCGCAAAATGAAGGGCGTCGGTGCTGGTGTCGGCGTGCGCCTGGGCTGGGAGGCAGGCATCAGTTCCGGTGCCGGGGTGGACAAAACGCTGACGTTTGAACGTGCCGATACGGAAGGCGTCTGGTTGCGTCTGCCGCGCTCCGGTAACGACGAAGTGACGCGTGACGAGGCGCTGGCGGTGTTGCAGACGTTGCTCGACACCAATGGTTCGCCCCGGTCGAGCAAGGAAGATCCACGTATCGGCGCGTGGATGACCTCGGCCGATGGCGTCAAGATGCTGCCCAAGGTCCTGGGCGATCTACTGGCGGGTCATCCAAATCTATCTGTCAGTGTGGTCGGTACTTATCACGAAGAACTGTACCGGAATGAGACGGTGCCGTCGGCATCGTTGTTGACCGTGGCCGGCGGCACCGGGGATGATGCCTCGCGCATTCAGATTCTGAGTGCGGGCACCAAATCGGAACGGCGCAGCAAGTTGTACCGGCAACGCGACGCCACCGGCTTCATGCAAATGACCCGCTCGAATGCCTTGAGCGGCGGCAGCAGTTGGGGGCAGGCCGGTTTGATTTCGGTCAATGGCTTGTTTGCCATCAATCCGATGAGTAGCAGTAGCGAGAATTTCGGTGGCTTGCTCAGCCGCCAGCGGCAGTTCGCCGAGTCGGCCGTTGATGCCAAGTTGCGTTACCTCTTCCGCGATGGTGAGACCAGTGCCGTGGACACGCGCGTCGACTTCGAAGATGTCAACTTCGAGCATCATCTTTCCCGCGTCAACGAGCACCAGCGCGAGTTGGTCGACCTGGGCCGGGAACAGTTGTTCAAGAGTCAGGAAGCGCCGCCGCAGTTGCATATTCAGGCGCGCGTGGCAAAGCAATGGCTCTACGACTTGCTGGATCAGGCCGGTGAAAAATCGCAAGGCAATTCGCGCCATGTCTTTTCGCTCAGCCATTGTCTCAATGCCGCACCCGCGGCGCTACTCGATGGCCTGGCCGGCAAGGCAGAGCTGGAACGCATCAACGACCGGCCCTTGCAGGCGCTGCATACCGATACCGCCCGCGACCAGATATTGCAGCATCTGGCAGCGTTCAAGCCATGGAAGGTGACCACCAGCGAACGCACCTCGGAGAGCCGCCAGTTTGGCTGGACCACCGGTGCCGTCTATGCCAAAGTGCAGAAGACCGAAGGCCAGCGCGGCACCAGCAGTTATCCGGCCTGATCCTGCTCCGACGGCGGCAAGGCGGGTTGGCGTAAAGACATGGATTGCAGCATTCGTCGTCGGCCTGTATTGTGACGTGGCTGCATTTCCATACCATGCTTGATTGCGGGAGAACTGTCGTGCCGGAACCAATACTGCCTATGTCCCATCGTCTGATGTTCGCTTTTTTTTCGCCATGCCGACGGCGGCTGGGCGGTTTGCTGCTCGGACTTGCCGTGCTTTCATTGGCCGCTTGCGCGGTACCCGCCGGTGCGCCAGCGCAGTCGTCAGAGCGCCACAGCATCGCCACGCTGCACCTGCTCGGTGAACAACGCATTGCACATAATTTTCACTTCATGGAGACCACCGTCGGTGGCTTGTCAGGCATTGACTACGATGCTGCGAGCAACACCTGGGTCAGCGAAAGCGATGATCGTTCGGAGGTCAATCCGGCGCGCTTTTACCGCTTACGTCTGGACTATGATCTGGCTGGATTTCATGGGCTGGAGCTGACCGACATGCGCTATTTCCGGCAAGCAGATGGCAGCACGTATCCGGGGCAGGCTGAATTTTCGCAGCGCGGCGGTGAAGTGCCTGATCTCGAATCGATTCGCGTCGATCCGCAGGATGGCAGCCTTTGGTATAGCAGCGAGGGGGGACGTCGGCTGGGACTGCCGCCGTTTGTCAAACACGCGCGAGCCGACGGCAGCTATCTAGCGACTTTTCCGGTGGGCGCCTTGTTCGATCTGGCGCCCAAGCCCGGCTATGCGGTGGCAGGGCCGCGTGACAATCTGTCGTTCGAAGGCTTGAGTTTTTCTGTCGACGGCAAGTCTTTGTGGCTGGCAATGGAAGCGCCATTGTTTCAGGACGGTGCAGTTGCCAGCGTGCAGGACGGGGCATTTTCACGGATGACACAATATGACCGCAATGGTCATCAGCGCGCGCAATATGCCTATCCTATCGATGCCATCCCGCTGGCCTATCCAGGACGCTATGCCGACAACGGCGTGTCCGAAGTTCTGGCGGTCGATGCGCAACATCTGCTGGTGATCGAGCGTTCCGGCGTGCAGGATTTGCAGAATGTATTTCATTTTCACATCCGCCTCTATGAGATGGATGTCGGCCAGGCCAGTGACATCAGCGCGCGCGTGTCGTTGCAAACGGCCGACTTCACGCCGGCCAGCAAACGTCTGATTCTCGATTTCGATGAGAGCGGACTAGAACGGGTCGATAACCTGGAAGGTATCGCCTGGGGGCCCAAGTTGGCCAATGGTCACGATAGCCTGGTGCTGGTGTCAGACAATAATTTCAATGCCAGTCAGGTGACCCAGTTGCTGGTGTTCGAAGTGCTGCCAAAATAGTGGCTTGTAGTCGCCGGCGCGCATGTCTGCGGGCCGGCAAAAGTTCCGTGTTTCTCTCTCGCTGTCGTCGCACAGTATCCCCCCATTTTCTCGCAAAAACGCTTGTCGCAGCGCTGAAACAGCGCTGCTATCGGCGTTTGCAAAAAACCATGTCATTTCAATATGTTCGCCAAAAGTGAGAATTTTTGAGAAACATGTGTAAAGAAATCGCATAAATTATCACCCATGCCGACCAGCAATACGGCGCGAGAAGTCGAACAAGAAGTCCGTATCCGAATACCGTAGGCAATTTCAAACACACCAGGCGAAGGCGATCGATTCCATCGATGCGCCTTGGGGGCGAGCTTTGCCCACGCATTTGATCGGAGGATTTTTGTGGATGCTAATTTAGGTTCTTGCGCTGGGCGCAATGCCGGACCAGGCCGACGCTTCCCGCACGCGCTGCGCTTTCGATTCTGCTTGCCAGTGCCGATGTTGGCAGTTGGCGCATGGTCGATTCCGGCCGCGGTGCTGGGGTTGGTGTTGGTGGTGCCGCGGCCGATCCAGGCGCAGGTATTGCCAGATGCTGGGCGCTTGCTCAACGATGTCAGCCCGATGCCGGTCATGCCGCCCGCCGGCACTGAGGTATTGCCGTTACCGCCACCGGTCGAACCGGCGCTGACGTTGCAGTCCGATGTGCGCTTTGCGATAGCGCGTTTCGAGATTAACGACGTCAGCGCATTCGACGCCGAGCAGCTACAGCATTTGTTGGACGATCTGCGTGGGCCGGAGCGTAACCTGGCCGCGCTGGAGTTGGCTGTCACGCGGATCACGCTGTTCTATCGTCAACACGGCTATCTGTTGGCGCGTGCTTATTTGCCAGAGCAGAACATCGATGGCGGTGTGGTCGAGATTCATGTGCTGGAAGGCCGACTTGGCAATATCGTCATCGATAACAGCTCGCGTCTGAGCAGCGATGTGGTGCAGCGCCGTCTGCAACGCATTGGCATGGATCAGGCCTTGCAGGGGGCGGCTTTGGAAAGCAGCTTGCTGCTGCTCAGCGACACGCCCGGCATCGTGGTGCGCTCGGCGCTGGCACCGGGTACGGTGGTTGGTTCCACCGATCTGCATGTGGTCATCACCGAAGCACGTGCAGTTGATGGCGACGTCAGCTTCGACAATGACGGTAACCGCTACACCGGGCAATACCACGGCAATGCCAATATCACGATCAATAATCCATCAGGTATCGGCGACCAACTATCGGCCAATGTGATCAGTGCGGGCGGCGAATTCAACTATGGCCGAATCAATTACCAGTTGCCTCTCAACGATGTCGGCACGCGCCTGGCCTTCTCGTACGCGAGCATGGCTTACCGGCTGGGGCAAGACTTTGCCGAGCTTGATGCTTACGGCGTGGCACGAATTGCCGGGGTGTCGCTCACGCATCCCTTGCTGCGCAGCCGCGCCTTCAATATCAATGGGCAGGTGCGCTTCGAACATAAGCTGCTGGTCGATCGCATCGGCTTGACCAGCGATGGTAGTGAAAAGTCGCTCAATAATTTGACGCTGAGCCTATTTGGCGATGCCAGCACCAGCGCCAGCCAGAATCTGGACAGCCTCAGTGTGACTTGGGGAAAACTAACGTTGGACCAGGCTAGTGCGGCGCTGGATGCCACCGGCCATCGTACCGACGGCAATTTCGTCAAAGGCAATCTACAGTGGACGCGCCTGCAACGGCTCAATGAGCCTACCAGCGTCTTGCTGCAGGTGAACGCGCAGCTCAGTGGCAGCAATCTCGATTCCGCCGAAAAGATGTCCATGGGCGGACCTTATGCAGTGCGTGCCTATCCGGCCGGTGAGGCACCGGCCGACGATGTGCTCATGCTCAATCTGGAACTGCGCCGCACGCTGACGCCACAGTGGCAGGGCTTGCTGTTCGGTGATATCGCCCGTGGCCGCCTCAATCACAGTCCCATCAATACTGACGGTAACAATCTGCGCACCTTGTCCGGGCTGGGGCTGGGGGGCAGATGGAACGGCCCCGATGGCTATCGCGGGCAGGCAATACTGGCCTGGCGCACTGATAGTGCGCCGGTTTCCGACCATGACAAGGCGCCCAGATTCTGGCTGCAAATGGCCAAGGTCTTTTAACGACGCTGCATTCTGTAATGTACCGATGAGGGAGAGAGAACCATGTTTCGCTACCAACAGTTAGACCGTCATCCACTTGCCAATGCAGGCGATTTTTTCGCGCCAGCCAGTTGGGCCAGTATGCCGGGCTTGTCGTGTCAGTCTTTATTTGCGCGTGGCGTGCTGGCCGCGGCGCTGGCATCGCTGGCTGCTTCGGCCTGGGCGGCACCGAGCAATGGCAACGTCAGCAGTGGCGTTGGCAGTATCAGCGCCAGCGGTGCCACGACCACGATTACCCAAGGCAGTGACAAGCTGGCGATCAATTGGGATAGTTTCAATATTGCCAGTGGCGAAACCGTCAATTTTGTGCAGCCGAGTAGTAGTGCCATTGCGCTCAATCGCGTGCTCGGCAACAGCGCGTCGGAGATCTACGGCAATCTCAATGCCAATGGCAAGGTGTTTTTGCTCAATCCCAACGGCATCCTGTTCGGCAGCGGCGCCAGCGTCAATGTCGGCGGACTGGTGGCGTCCACACTGAATTTGAGTGATAGCGATTTCATGGCAGGCAATTTTCATTTCAGCGGCAGCGCTGGGAGTGTTGTCAATCAGGGCACGGTGACGGCAGCCGATGGCGGCTATATTGTCTTGCTGGGTGGCCAGGTCAGCAATCAGGGCACGCTCAGCGCCCGTTTGGGCAATGTCACGCTGGCCGCCGGCAGTGATGTCACGCTCGATTTTGCCGGCGATGGTTTGCTGGGGGTGAGCGTCAATCAAGGCGCCTTGCAGGCCTTGGCGGAAAATCGCCAGTTGATACGTGCCGACGGCGGCCAGGTGTTGCTGACCGCCAAGGCGGCCGATGCGCTGATTCAAGCCGTGGTCAACAATGTCGGCGTGATCGAGGCGCATGCGGTCGATACCAGCAGTGGCCAGATCCGGCTGCTGGGCGACATGAGCAATGGCGTGGTGCACGTCGGCGGCACGCTCGATGCTTCGGCGCCGAATGGCGGCAATGGCGGCAGCATTGAAACCAGCGCCGCCAAGGTGACGGTGGCGGACAATGCCCGCATCGACACCAGCGCCGCCAGCGGCAGCACCGGGGTCTGGCTGATCGATCCGCACGACTTTACGGTGGCCGCCAGTGGTGGCGATATCAGCGGCAGCACCTTGTCGGCCAATCTGAATACGACCAATGTGGTACTTGAAAGCAGCAGCGGCACGACCACAGGTTCCAGCGGCAGCGGCAATCTGTTGATCAACGACAACGTCAACTGGAGCGCCAACACCACGCTCACCTTGACCGCCTCCAACAACGTCACGGTGCAGGCTGACATGACGGCCAGCGGCAACAGTGCCGGTCTGATCATCAATCCCAATACGGGCAACGGTGGCGATGCTGCCAGCGGCAGCGGCCAGTTCCTGTTGAGTAATGCCGCCATCAATCTGAGCGGCAGCAATCCTTATCTTTCCATTTCTGGGAATACATATAGGGTGATCAACGATCTGGCATCGCTGCAGGCGATCAATGCGACACTGGACAATGCGACTTACCGTTACTACGCCCTGGGCAGCAATATCGACGCCACGGCTACGGCGGCCTGGAACGGTGGTGCTGGTTTCGTCCCGCTGGGCAGCAACGTGGCCGAGTTCCGTGGCATCTTCGAAGGTCTCGGTCATACCGTCAGCAATTTGACTATCCTGCGCAGTACCAGCGATTACGTCGGTCTGGTCGGCTATGCCAGCGGCGGCAGTATTGTGCGTGATGTCGGCCTGATCAATCCCAACCTGAGCGGCTGGTCGAGCGTGGGCGGCATCATCGGTCGCAGTTACGGCAATATCTACAACGCCTGGGTCAGTGGCGGCACCATCAGCGGCCACAATGATGTCGGCGGCATCGCTGGCGAGAACTACAACAGCATTGCCAATTCCTACAGCAGTGCCACTGTCAGCGGAGTCAGCACCATCGGTGGCGTGGCCGGTGCCAGCAGCGGCCAGATCGACAATACTTATGCCAGCGGCAATGTCAGCGGCACCGACTATGTCGGTGGGCTGGCAGGCGCTAGCAGCGGCATGATGAATAACGTCTATGCCAGCGGCAATGTCAGCGGTGTCGACTATGTCGGTGGTCTGGTCGGCTTTAACGTCAACGGATCGTTGATCAACCATGCGTATGCCAGCGGCACTGTCAGCGCAACGATTTACGAAGGTGCCCTGGTCGGTTACAACGGTACCGATGCCACTGTGACCAATTCGTTCTGGCTGCTGGCCAACGGTAGCGGCTTCGGTGCCAATGACGGTGCCATCGACAGTGCCACCATGGGCTTGACCAGCGCACAGGCCGGTAGTGCGGCCACCTATGCCGCGGCCGGCTGGGATATCACCAACAGCAGCGGCAGCAGCCTGTGGCGTATCTATGAAGGCAGCACCTTGCCGTTATTGCGCAGTTTCCTGCGGCCGATCACGGTCACCGCCAGTGCGCCGGTGCTCAGGGATTACGACGGCACCACCGGCGGCAGTAGCGCCTATACCAGTTCCACTGGCGCCAGCTTGCTGGGTAGTCTCAATTACACCAGTGCTGCGCGCGATGTCGGCAGCTATAGCACTGGCACCGGCACGCTGACGCTGTCGGGCCTGTACTCGGGGCAAAATGGTTATGACATCAGTTATGGTGCCGCCAGCTTGCAGATCACGCCTGCCACACTGACTGTCATGGCCAACAATGACAGTCGCAGCGTTGGCGCCAACCCCTATAGCGGTGGCAATGGTGTGACCTATACCGGCTTTGGTGCAGGCGACAATGCCGCGGTGCTCAGCGGTAGCCTGAGTTATGGCGGCAGCGCCCAAGGCGCCACGACGCTGGGCGACTACAGCATCCGTGCGCAGGGACTGAGCGCGGCGAATTACCGCATTGTGTACGTCGACGGCATCCTGAGCCTGCGGCCGGCGGCCTATAGCAGTCCCGGTTATGCCAGTGCGATCAATGATAACAATGCCACTTCCAGCGACAAGAACAAGAGCGCCGATCAAGGCAATGCGGCGTTGCCGCGCGACGATGGACACCTTGGCAGCAGCGCGCCGAATAGCGAGTTGTTCCTGCGTATCGTCAATGGCGGCATGCGCCTGCCACGTGGCTTGCAGGAGGCACTGTAAGGTCGCTGGCGGCGATTCTCAGCGGGCCGCTGGCAGCGGCCCGGTCAACAGCGTCAGCAGCACGTTGTCGGTGCCACTTCGGCTAGTGGCGGCATCGGCAGGGTCCCAGTGTGGATTGTCGATATTGTGCAGATAGCCGAGTGCCAGCGCTTCTGCCGTTTCGCGGCATTGCCGGCCCTGTGATTCGCTACGCCGTGAGGCGGCGATGACGGTGCGTAGATCGGTGGCGACACCGATCACCGGTGCTGTTTTCCCGCTGACCATCAGTGCCCGGTAAAGCTGATCGACCACGTCGGCGAAACCCTCTGCCGTCGCCTTGCGCAGACGATCGAGCAGGGCCGCGCAGTATGGATCATTCTCCAGGCGTGTGAGCACGTCCTGATTGAAGCTCGCCGGTAACGCCGGTAGCACACCGGCGTCCGGCAACGTGGCGCGGTCAAACGGTGGCGGCTGTAACGAGGCCGGCGCCGGGATGCCGGTCATGAACGCGGGAGCGGGGTTGATCATGCGGTCGCTTCCGGCTTAGCTTCACTCTCTTTCGCGGCTTCTTCCGCGTCTTTGGCATCCTCGTCCTTTAACCAAGCCATGTAATCCTGCAATTTGTCGATGGCGCCCTGCTTCTCTTTGAATGTCGCTTCAGCCGTCGGGTTGCCCTTGGTTTTGTCGGGGTGAAATTCTTTGGCAAATCTCTTGTGCTCTTTGCGAATGTCCGCGCGTGTTGCGTCGCTGCCCAAGCCGAGCTTGCCGAGGTATTTCGCTATATTTTGGCGTTCTTCTTCATTAAAACGTGCCTCGAATTTTTCCTGGCGCGAGGGTTTTGTCTCGCCACTCGCACCCGCTTGTGGATTGGCCTGTTCCGGCCCCATGTGCTCGGGATACAGTTTTCCGGTCTGGTGATTGTTGACCCAGCGCATGCGGTTGCCGTTTTCGTCCGGGTGTGACCAGTTGCTGACGGAAAGGTGGACCCCGGTATTGTCATTTTTTGCTTCCTGCCAGTCGAGCCCAGTCTTGTAGTCATGCGTCTTGCGGTACTGGAAGCCGTTGTTGTCCGCTGCCGAAAACGCCGTACTGCACTGGTGCAGATTTTTATCAGCGTTGTACTCTTCGAACCAATGTTCACCGGAATTGTGGACCTGCTGCTCGCGTCGATAGGTGCCCTCGTTGTCGGGCGCGCTCCAAGCATTCATGGAGGTGTGTTGGCCAGTCTCGAAATTCATGATCGAATGCCATTGCTGGCCATGTTCGTCAAGCCAGCGGGTCGACGAGCTTTTGCTGGCGGGGTTGAAATTCCAGTTACTGGAAAATGGCGAGGTCGGGGTTTCTGGTCTGCCGTGAAACGGTAGCTGTGCTTGACCAAAATTACTCTGGTTGCCATGCAGATGGCCGGCCACGGTTTGCATCAGCGTTGACGCCATTTTCATCTGAAACATAAATATCTGCACCTGCATCTGTACCAGCTTGCCCATCCATGCCGGTTGCCGCCCCATCATCTGCGCCAGATTGGCAGGATTGAACTGGCTGGCATGGTGTTGCCGTTGTGACGCATGCGGAGTCGAGGCAAAGTTGTTTTCAACCGGCTGCCCGCCAGTATGAATATTGTTGGTTGAAAATCCGTGAAAAAAATGTTGAAAGGAGCTGGCGAACAAGGTGCACCTCGTTATACGTGAGGATTGGTGACCACTGCGCCAGCGGGCGCAGTGGGCTATTTTTTATGGATGTTGAGCGGCCCACGATGGTTCCAGGAAAAGTGGCAGCGCCGCTGAGCATCCCGCATTACGACGACAGTTGCACCTGTGGTGCTGCATCCATGCGCAGTTTGACCGGTAGTTGCTGCTGCGACTTTGGCCGTAGCAGCATGATTTCGCCGTGTCGGTATTGCTCGATCCAGGCGGGCAATTGTTCGCCCAGAAACATGCCGGCGAAGCTGACGATGACCAGCATCGACGGAAGTGGTGAGCGCACTTTGGCGAGCGCATAGATGATGCCCACCAGCATGCCGGTGAGCAGATAGAGTAAAAAGGTCTTCATGAAAATGGAGGATGAGAGATCCGGCGCCATGACAGCGGCGCCGGCATACATTGAAAGAGAGTCCGCAGACCAGCCGCACTGTGATCTGCTCTAGTGCAGCAGACGTTGACGTGGCCCGGCCAGCGGGGTGAATTGCCAGGTGCCCGATTCTGGTACGAAGACAGCGCATTCTTCGACTGTGCCGTTGCTGGTCCAGGCATCGTTGTATTGCGTCAGGCCGATGATCTGGGCCTTGTCCAGCGCCTCAGTGGCGCAGCGCGCCAGCGCCAGATCGGACCAGCCATCGAGCAGATGGACTTGTTCGGCATAGTTGAGCCCGCCGATGCGTTCCCACCATTCATGAATGAACGCCAGCACCTCTGCCTGGATATGCAACTGCGACATGCCGTGCAGGCTGTGGGTCATATCGAACGGTACTGGCAGCAACGGCGGGATCAAGGTTTGATCGTCGTCGAGCAGCAGGTCGTTGGTGTCCGAAGCGAAGAAGCCCAGTGCCAGCATCAGCCGGCGTTGTGGCTCCGGCATCGTGGCCATGACGCGGGCCAGATCGATGCGCTCCAGGCGACAGCGGCACCATCCCTCCATGCCGGCAGCCTGCAGGCGCTGACAATAAATCTCGGCATCGAGTGCCGAAGCGAAGGTCAGTACGCCACCCTGGCCATGCAGGTTGATGTAGAAAGTTTGATCCTGGGCGCCGGGCTCGGGATCAAGCGCGCCGTGATGCACTAATCCCCACAAGGAGAAGCCGGATGGCGACGACTGCAAAAATTGATCGTCCATGGTGTTGTTTTTTTCATCAAGTTGAGAACGCGTCTGGCGGTCGGAAATGCGGTTATCCATGAATGTCTGCCCGGCCGCACCAGTTCCGTCGCCGGAATGGTCTTGATGGGTTTGCTGCGGTGGTGCGCGCTAGTGGCCGTTTTGCTCAGAGGCATGCCGCGCGCACGGTCATTGCCGCTGCCGGTATAGCGGCAGCGCGCCCACCACAAGCCAGTACCGTGTCATCGAGCCATTGCTGGGCCTCGTCCTGCGATTCGATACCAAGCAGGACAGCGGCAATGGCGCCGTCGTGGTGGATCAGCAGCATATGCCCCTTGTTGGTGCGGCCGTGGCGGAAACGATCAATTAATTGACGGCATTGTTCGGCCGCGGCGAGTGAGGGAAAGACAGTGGGTTGCGGATGCCATTTATCGATATGACCGCCCCACCAGTAGCTGCCTTGGTCTTGCAGCAGCATGATCAGGGCGCGTCGGTTCAAGCGGGCATGTCGGGCGCGCTGGAAGGCTTCTTCCAAGGTGAAACTGGGATGCATTGTTGATGACTGAGGAATGATTGAAGACCACCTGAGTCGTATCGACTGCGCAAAAAGTTCTTGCAGAGTAGCGCCGTTGCGTGATGCCGACGTGATGCTTGGACGTTGCAGAAATGTTGCATTTTTCGTGCAATCACTAAGGCAAGTGCGAAAAAGGACGCTGATTCGACTGCTTCTGGTCACGGCATTGCATTCCCATCAGTAGGGAATGGCGGCGGCGGGAGATTTTCAGCTACCAAGGCATTTTTCTGAAACCTAGACTCGGCGCAGGTTTCCAGCAGTTTATGGCTGACAGAAGCAAGGCCTTCTGCCAAAATAGCCATCCAAAATGAAAAGCCGGGCCTCAAAAAAACGTCTGAGGCGCACGCTTGCGGACGTGTTCAAGGCTGTCACGACCAAGGCGGTACTCTATAAAAGAACCATCAGTAATGATGGATAAAAAAGGAAGGTCTATGAGTTATACCGTTGACGCAGTAAGTAAAGCAGTCGAGCTGCTTTTTTTGGTGGCGGAACAGGGCGGCAAGGGCGTTACCGAACTTGCCAAACTGTCCGGCAACACCAAGGCACGTGCGTTTCGACTGCTCACCACACTGGAAGAAAGCGGGCTGGTGCGGCGACAACTGCCGCTGGCGACCTACAGTCTTGGTTATCGGGCGCTGATCATCGGTACTGCAGCGCAGAGCCAGTTGAGTCTGATTCATGTGGCCAAAGACATTCTTGAATCGATTGGACGCGCATGCAACGAGAGCGTACTGGTGCGCATTCGTGACGGTGCTGAGACAGTCTGTGTCGCCTGGTGGGATGCTGCCCATGCCTTGCGTGTCCATAGCCAGTTGGGCGACCGCCGTCCGCTGTTCGTCGGCGCCTCCGGCAAATTGCTGTTGGCGCATGCGCCTGCTGACATACAGGAAGGCATCCTGAGCGGCAAGCTGGAGCAATTTACGCCCAACACGATTGTCAAGCGCACTGAGCTTAAACGCGCAATGAAAAGAATTCTCGCCGAGGGTTATAGCGCGTCGTTCTCGGAGATGACAACCGATACTGTCGCCGTGGCCGCGCCGGTGCGGGACGCCACTGGTGCAGTGATCGCCTCCTTGTCGATGACTGCGCCGAGCAGTCGCGTGCCGCCTGAAAACCTTGCAAAATATGCCGCCATCCTGATGGCCGGTGCCCAGCGTTTTTCGTCCGAATTAGGCTATATCGCACCGTAATGGCCGGTAACGTCGAGTGCTTGCTGCGATGTCAACGGTAGCGCCATCGATGCTTGAAATTTTGGAACCGCGTGGCAGTGACAACTGACCTATTGATGCTTACTTCAAGCACATTTTCAAGGAGAAAAAATGTCCCTGCTTCCTGGCTTACCCGACCCGTTATCGATTGTGTCCAATCCTGTTGGCGCACTGCTTGATCCCATCGGCACACTGACGGGAAATTCAAAGCCGCCAGCGCCGTCGTCTGACGATATCCAATAAGTAAAAAGCGAACAGAGCGGCCGCCGCCGGTGTTGGTGGATTTTCCTGCGGCGGCCGTCAATGATCGGCAGATAATAAAAACGATGGGAACAGAAGTATGTCGATAGAACGCTACCGCGACCTGGTAGAGCAGCTCGCTGCGCAATTCGTCCTGGTCGATGCGCAAGACAGCGAACAGGTAACGCGCCTGCATGCCTATGGTTCGCAATTCAGTTTATATTTCGGCGGGGTTCTGTCGCCCGACAGTGTGCTGTTGCATTGCGACTTTGGCGATGTGCCGCTGGCCGCACGTGAGCCTATCCTGCGGCGGCTGCTGGAATTGAACACCTATCTGTTCAGCATTCGCCATTCGGCGTTTACTTACGATGCCGGGCGCGACTGTATTGTGTTGATGTGTCGCTTCGATCTGGCGCAAGCCACGCTGGCCTTACTCAAGGACGTGTTTGTGGATGTCGCGGCGATGACGCACCAATGGCGTGGCGATCATTTTCTGGCCGCGCAGACGACATCATTTCACTAAGCTGGCAGGGCGTACCGGAATCCGCAAATCAGATAGGCCAGAAAAATGGCCGTGCGCTGGTTGAACCCGTTGTGCAAAGCGGTCCGGCTGCGTCAGCCGGACCGCTGTTACCGATTAACCACCAGAGATATCGCTGCTGCCTGAAGTGTCAGTGCTGCCCTGGCCTTTCATTGCCTCCAGTTGTGATGGATCAACTCCCAGCAATTTTGCCAGCTTCTGCATTTCTTCCTGCGAGATGGTGCCGTCCTGCAGTTTCTTCATCAACTGTGCGATGTCGCTGCTGCTATCACCGGATGAGTCGTCGCTGCCGCTGGTGCCGTCTGTGCCTTGGTTTGCATTTGCGCGGTTCTGCAGTTCCTTGTCAATGGCGTCTTTTTGCCAGTCGGGTGTCGAGTTGCTCATCCGTTGGGTAAGCAGGTTATCGGTCGACTGGCTTTTCAAACCTTGACTGAACGAGTTCATTTCTCCCGAGCTGGGGATGGCCGAGGTTGAAGCTCCGGAAATGTTAATGCTAACGCTCATGGTGATTCCTTAAGAGAGGGGTTGATCGAACATCAGTAATGCGAGGATGTGTCACCCCTGCAGCGGCAAGAGTTCCAGTCTTTGCAACATGCAGGACGCGGCTTTCAGCACTGTTTTCAGCGAACTATTTTCCGGTTGGCGCTACCTATGGAGCAGGCCTTGCAGTTGCGCCGGCCGGCAATGTCACAGACACTGCCGACGGCACAGAAAATTGTTCGGCTGCTGGTGGAACTCAGCGATTCGTTGTTCCACCTATGGAGACTGTTTCACATCAATCTGTCGATCTGAACGGTATTTCTTTCTTAACTTTGATGGAGGTAACTATGGGTGCTATTACAAGCGCAGCCACAACAGCGTCAACATTGAGTGGTGTAGGTGACATTGCAGTCGCCTCGACCGATCAAGACATCTTGGCAGCAGCGCAAACTGCGGCAAAGATCAAGAAGGATGTGAACGACGGTAACAAGGATCTGTTTTAAGTTTGTATTGCAGTGCTTGATGAACGGCATAGATATGCGCGCTCTGGCATATCTATGCCAGCTTTCCTGTGTTGTCACGTCGCCGGTTGGGCGATTGCCGCAGGTTCGAAAGGAACATGATGTCTACTTTTCAAAGCCAGCTCGGCCTCAATACGCCGACCGATAATCCGACCCAGCGCGATGGCGGCAGTGCTACCGTGGCAGCCGCACAAGCGGGTGCGGCACAAGGTGTGGAATTCCAGATGTGGGTAGCGCAACAGGCTTCCTCGCTGGCGAAACTGAAGATCTTCAATACGATGGCAAAGAACGTCAACGACCAGCAATAAGCTGGCGTATCGACGCCTCCTGATTTGCCTGCAACGACGGCTGTGGCGCTACCGACTGCCGGCGTTGCCCATCACTACCAACCCCCCCCCGGTTGCCTGCCGAACGGCAGCGACGTGACGGTCGGCTGCCGGGAATACTTGCGAGGTTTGCCATGGCAACCAGTTCTTCCAAATCCAGCGCGGCCATCACCAGCGCCACCAGTCAAGGTGTTGCAGACACCCAGGCTGTCTCCAAGGCCCAGGGTGAGCTGGCCAACGTTCTCCTGTTTGCCAAAATGATGAAGACCGCCGAAGACGGTGCGCAAGCGGCGTTGTGACGCTTGGCTTTGCGGCGCTTTACGTCTGCTGCATCCGGCACTGTTTGCAAGTGCGGTTTTTGCTGGAACTATCATTTTTTTCTTAACACTTAACAGGTAGTCCGTGAGGACCTGTCGTTGTTGTTGTCGGGTAGTGGATCGTCCCGGCCAGGTCCGTTTCCCTTGCCGGAGAACGCGACGTGTCGGAGTCGTTTGAATACCCACCCCTATTTCGGAGAACAGTATGTCGGCTACAGTGATCAATATCAACACCAACAATTATTACGACGGAGGGATTCCTCCGGGCTTCTCGCACATGCCGCGTTCGGGCAATGAATGCGGCTCGCAGGATATTCAAGGTGGCAGCAACATGCCACCGGATCAGGTGGCGTCATGGATCAACAATCTGCCGGTTCCCGACAGCATCAAGAATTATTTGCGCAACATGATGGGCGTAGGCAGCGAAGGTGCCTTGCCATCCGATGCCAGCGCAGCCAAAACCATCAACCAGTTCCAAAAAGATAACAACATTGGTCTGCTCTCTGTCAATCAGATGCAGCAGATGGCTGAGTCCGGCTATTACACCGACAAGAGCGGCAAGAGCGTCGAGGTCTCGCCCGATGTGCAACAGTCGGCACAAGCCTTCATGGCCAACAATGGTGCCTTGTTCAAGAAGATGGAATCGGCCACCGACGGCAAGCATGACGGCCAGTTGGGCCAGGGCGATTACGATCGCGCAGTCGCCGACGGTACCATTTCTTCGAATCCGAATGATCCGACCACCAGTGCCCGTCCGCAAGTGTATGGGCTGGAAAAGGGTGGCTTCATGTCGGCCGTCATGAATGGGCAGGTCTCGACCAATCGCCCCTCCGAATATGGCGCCGCCAAGACCATGAACCAATTCCAGCAAGACAATAATATCGGTCTGTTGAATATCGGTCAGATGCATCAGATCGCCGAGACCGGCTATTTCACCGACAAGGACGGCAAGACCCAGGAAGTCTCGCCGAAAGTGCAGGCAGCGGCACAGACCTTTATGGAAAACAATGCCGAGCTGTTCAAGAAAATGGAATCGGCGACCGATGGCAAGCACGACGGTCAGTTGGGCCAGGGCGATTTCAATGAAGCAGTCAGCGACGGTACCATTGCGCCGCAATCCTATGGCAACAATGGTGGCAACGGCGGATCCAACTACAACCCATCGTATATGCCGCCGAGCTATCAGCCAGGCGCATTCCAGGGTGGATCGACCTTGCCGTCGGAAGCCAGTGCCGCCACCACTATGCAGAACTTCCAGAAGGACAACAACATCGGCCTGATGAGTGCGGCGCAGATGAAGCAGATCGCCGACACCGGCTATTACACCAACAACGATGGCAAGAGCGTGCAGGTGTCGCCCGACGTACAAAAGGCAGCACAGTCTTATATGGCCAACGACGGGGCCATGTTCAAGAAGGTCGAAGCCGCCACCGATGGCCAGCACGATGGTCAGCTCGGTATGGGCGATCCGGACGAGGCACGCAAGAAGGGCATTATTTCCTATGGCACCGGCGGCGCGCCGGTGGTCGATCAAAGCGGTAACTATGGCAGCTCGCAGACTGACGACGATCAGGATAGCGGCTACGGCGGCAGTGAAACTGGCGGTGATGACTATCAGAGCAACTTCCCTGGCAGCTACTCCAATGGTGGGCAGAACGCTACGCCGTTGCCATCGGCGGCCAGCGCGGCGACCACCATGCAGAACTTCCAGAAGGACAACAATATCGGTCTGATGAGTGCGTCGCAGATGAAGCAGATCGCCGACACCGGCTATTACACCGACAACAACGGCAAGAGCGTGCAGGTGTCGCCGGATGTGCAACAAGCCGCGCAAGCCTATATGGCCAACAACGGTGCCTTGTTCAAGCAGGTCGAGGCCGCCACCGATGGTCAGCATGATGGCCAGCTCGGCATGGGTGATCCGGACGAGGCGCGCAAGAAGGGCATCATCGCCACCGGTACAGGCGGTGCACCGGTGGTCGACTTCAATGGTGAATATGGTCCGAATGGCGGCAACCAGAACGGTGGCACGCAAAATGGCGGGTCCGGCAATTTCCCGGGCAACTTCCCTGGCGGTTTCCCTACCAGTGGTTCCAGTGGCGGGCAGGGCGCATCGTCATTGCCATCGGCTTCCAGTGCGGCCACCACCATGCAGGACTTCCAGAAGGCCAACAACATCGGTCTGATCAGTGCCGACCAAATGAAGCAGATCGCCGACACCGGTTACTACACCAATAGCGACGGCAAGAGTGTGCTGGCAACGCCGAATGTGCAAAAGGCTGCGCAAGCCTATATGGCCAACGACGGTGCTTTGTTCAAGCAGGTCGAGGCCGCCACCGATGGTAAGAATGACGGCCAACTGGGCATGGGTGATCCGGACGAAGCACGCAAGAAAGGCATCATCGACACCGGCACCGGTGGTGCGCCGGTGGTGGACCACAGTGGTCAATACGGTGGCAACCCGCCACCGTTCTCGTCGCAGCCAGGTGGTCAGGGTGGTTATCCCGGCGGCGTGCCGGGCGGCTATCCGAACGGTGGACAGGGCGCATCGTCGTTGCCGTCGCCAGCAAGCGCGGTCGACACCATGCAGAACTTCCAGAAGAACAACGACATCGGTTTGTTGAGTGCGTCGCAGATGAAACAGATCGCCGACACCGGCTATTACACCAACAAGGATGGCAAGAGCGTCGAAGTGTCGCCGCAGGTGCAGAACGCTGCCAAGACCTATATGGCCGATGGTGGCGCCCTGTTCAAGCAGGTGGAATCGGCCACCAACGGCAAGCACGATGGTGAATTGAGTGCCGGGGATGCCGATCAGGCACGCACGAAAGGTCTTATCCCGGCATAACGTGATTGGTTTATCGCAATGACAGCGTGCCAGCCAGTTTATCCGTGTTGCACGGTTGACCTGGCTGGCCCAGTTTGAACACAGTTGTATTGAATGCAGTAGACCCAGGTGCCGGCAATGGCAGCAATGCCGCGGCACCTGTGGTGATAAGAATCCGCAGGCAACCGTGTCGGTCTCAAATGATCGATTGGTAGCACGCGGGGCAATTGAAAAGAGGAGTTTTTATCATGTTTTCCGCAATATCAAGGGTGACGGGAGGGTATTCCAGGGCGGCAGGATTGTCGGCACTGTGGAATGACTACGCCACCTTGCAGGATCAACGCGCCGCGCTCAGTGCGCCGCCCCCGCCTGCACCAGACGCCACGCCACAGCGCCGGGCGATGGACAACCCGCAGCGCCGTTCGCTCGGTGGTGTGCCTGTCACGCTGCCAAAAAGTCGGCGGCGCAGCAAACCACTCAATGTCTTGCCAGGTGTCAGCGATCGTTCCGATGTGGTACCGGCCAGAAACGTGGCGCCGGATGAGGTGCCGTTGTCGGCGGCGATTCCGGCCAACCATTCCGCCGAACGGCCGATCCGTCCCGATCCCGTCTATCAGTCGCGTGTCGCCGGTCTGCCGGTGGCCAACAGCAGCGCTGGCAGCGTCACCAACATCAGCACGCCAGCGCTGCAGTTACTTGGTTTGCTTGCCAGCAACGCCATGCTGGCAGCCAACATGGCGTGCCGACAGCGGGCGCAGTTCCAGCGTTTTCAGTAGCCGCATTGTCACTGCGGCTACCGCTAGCAAGCGCTTGCCATCCTGGCCGCAGGATGGTTTGCGCTGGTGCGCGCGATCGAGTTCGCGACGCAAAATTCAACTCACCTTGCAGGATGGATGGTATGGACAAGCATGCATTTTCAATGGAAGAGATGTCGACTGGTACCGACGGATTCATGGCTCACGCTTTACACCTGGATGGCGCAGCTGCGCTGGACGATAGTTTTCACTGGCATCGGATTCGACGCATGTCGAGAAAATAAGATGTTTGCGGTCGCGTGGGCAGATAGTGTCGGCCCACGCCTGCGCGCTACCTCCCGTGCCAATGCTGGCAGGCAGGCGGCCATCGATCAATTTTGCAGGGAGTGAATATGGATTGGCACGAAGGTTACGTTGCAAATATCGATTACGAAGTGGGATTCTTTCCGGAGCAAAGTCCGGTACATCTGAACTTCGTCTGCATCCTCAACGGCGTCGAACCAGTGCCGCTGGATTGCCCGTTCAGCTATTTCGAACTCGGTTCCGGGCAAGGCTTTACCAGCAATCTGCTGGCGGCTGCGAACCCGCAAGGCCGGTTTTATGCTGCCGATTTCAATCCGGCGCATGTTGCCGCCAGCGCGCAACTGGCGCAAGCGGCCGAACTGGACAACATGGTCTTCCTGGAAGCCAGCTTTGCTGATCTGGCCGACGGCAGCGTTGATTTGCCGCAGTTCGATTTCATCACCCTGCATGGCGTCTATAGCTGGGTCAATGCGGAAAATCGCGCGCACATCATGCGCTTCATTGCACGTTATCTGAAACCGGGCGGCATTGCGCATATCAGCTATAACGCCATGCCCGGTTGGACCAGTACCCTGCCGCTGCAGCGCCTGATTCTGGAACACGTCGATCTGTATCCAAGCGGTCCGCAAGAACAGATTCGGCAAATGCGCCTGTTGCTGGATGGACTGGTGCAGAACAAGGCCGGTTATCTCACCAGCAATGCGGGCATGCTCGGCCACTATCTCAAGATTGCCCAGCACGAACAACGCAGCGGCTACCTCGCGCACGAGTTCATGAACCAGGGTTGGCAGCCTTTGTATCACGCCGATGTGGCGCGCGCCGGTGCCAGCGCCAAGCTTGAGTATGTCGGTTCGGCCGGGCTGGCCTGGGCGTTCCCGGAGCTGAGCCTGAGCGCCGATCAACGCCTGTTGCTCGACGGCGTGGCCGATCCCATCCTGCGCGAAACCTTGAAAGATTATCTCAAGAACACTTGTTTCCGCGAGGATGTCTATGTCCGCGGTGCGCGTCGCATGAGCGCTGGTCGGCGCGATCAGTGGCTGGCCAAGATCGGCCTGGCCTTGCCGGTACGGCGCGAGACGGTCGAGTTCAAACCAGATACTTCGTTTTCGCAATTGACGCCCGATGGTGCATTTTTCGATGCGCTGCTGGATGTCTTGGCAGAAGGTCCGAAGACGCTGCTGGACCTGGTGTCGTTGCCGCTGATGGCTGGAAAAAACCTGGCCGAAATCGCCCGCATCGCTGCCGTGCTGGTGGTAGCAACCCCAGCCAAGATCTATTTTCTCAGTGGTGCCGGACAAGACGTTGCGCCAGCCCGGCGCCTCAACAATGTGATTGCTGACAATCAGTGGCAGACCAAGAAATACCAGATGTTTGCTGCGCCGTTGCTAGGCACGGCAGTGGCAGCGCCGCTCTGTCAGCGTCTGGTGTATCGCACGCTGTCGTCGCCGACAGCAGCCAGCCAGGATATTGCGGCGATCACGGCCCAGGTATGGCAGCGCATGCAAGAGCAATACGAGACGATCCACGTCAATGACCGCGAGGTACCGCTCGATGACAGCGTGCTAGTCGAAGTACGCAAGTCGGTCGATACCATCGTGGAACTGGGTAGCCCGATTTGGCGGAAATTGCAAATGCTGCCATAACGGCACCGCTGGCAGGCCTTGCGGCGTGCCAGCGTTGGCCGTAACGATTGACGAAATGAATCAGCCGGTTGACACCAGTGCAGGCATTGCCATTGTGGCGATGCCTGCTTTGCTTTCTTAGGAGGTAAAATGCACACACTTTCCATTTATTCAGCCAGTATCAGCACCCTTGCGCGGCAACGAAGCGTGCTGCAACTGTACACTCACATGATGCGTCAACGCGATGACGACACTCCCGATCAGGTTTCTGTGGCACAGGTTCATCGCCTGCTGCAAGAATTGATCGCCATGGCCGGACAGCAGACTGCCGGTGCGCCGGTCCTGGAATTGCAGATCGGCGATTTTTTTACACGCACTGCGGTCGAACGACGCGGCGTCGATCATTACCTGTCGGTGACAGCGAGCTTGCCAAAATGCCAGCCCGCACATTGTCAGCCGTTGCCAGCCACGCTGGCACTGGCGCCAGAGCGGCTGGAATCGGTCGATGTGTTGTGGCATGCCGACGAAGGTCGCTATATTGTGGTGCGGCGTATTTCGGTGCGTGATTTCTGCGACGACCGCAGTGTCATGGATGCGATTCTCGATACTGCCGATATTGCTGCCAATTATTACGCGGCCTTGCAGGCCGCCGCCGGCACGCCATTTTCTTCCTGACGTGCCATCGCACTGGTAGCGCCGTGCACTTGTTGTGTGCAACACCAGGGTAAGCTGCGGGCGGCTTGTCATGCTCAGTTGCGGCCGTTGCCGTATTCTTGACGCACCGCGGCCCGTACCCTAGACACCCGCGAGCGCACGGTGCCGATGGGAATCTGCAACTGCTCGGCAGCTTCCTCGTAAGTCGCATCGCCGTCCAGCACCGCTTCAAAGGTAGTGCGAATTCTCGGTGGCAATTCGCTCAGCAGGCCGTCGATCTTTTCGGCAATCTGGCGTAGTTCGAACAGCTTGGCGGGATCGGCATGCTTGTCGACGATCTGTTCCATGAAAGTATCGTCGACGCTGTCATAGCGATCGGCAATATTGCGGCGTACCTGGTTGCGTGCCAGATTCAAGGCAATCCCGAATAGCCAAGTGGATGGCTTGGACAGGCCGGAAAATCGATGGGCGCATTTGACGGCTTCGATAAAAGTATTCTGGACCACATCTTCGGCATCTTCATGATTGCCGACATAGCGTTGTACAAAGCGCAGCAGATGGCTGCGATGCTCGGTATAGAGCTCGACGATGTCAATCGGTTGCGGGTTCATGCTGGTCGTTTCTGGTGACACCTGGGCAGAGAGCAGATGCAATGTCATGCCTGCTTCCGTTGTCAATTCAATTGCCGATTCGCTGGTCGCTTCGGTGCTCATATCAGCGCCGGTTGCTGACGGCGCGTCATGCGCATCGAAGTCAGTGGTGTCGCGATATTCATAAGTTGTTTGGTGCATAGCGTTTACTCCTTGAAACACTAATGTTGATGAGAAAATTCTGGGCCTTGCCGTCGCATTTCCAAACACTGCCGCAGCAGCGATGACTGCAAGATAGCAGCGCCGGCAACAGGTGAATCGATTCCGTGAGCATTCGTGAGACATTGAAGAAAATTGAGAAATCTCCTGACTTCAACACGGAACAGCTTCGTGTCCATCAACCACAAGCAATCATGTGCGTGCTGGCAGGGGGCCACCGGCCCGGCAGGGAGAACAGGTTCAGCACTACCGGCGGGAACGAACTGTGAGGACGCATCACTGACGCATGGCCTCGTTCAGACTCAAGAAGTCGGGCAAGGCAGCGCGGGCGATGGTTGGTGACGCTGGTTTGAAACCGGCGTCGTGACATAAGCCAATCAAAGCGTATGCCAGCCGTTAGCGGTCTGTCCAGCAGTTAATTTTTGCATTTCGATGGAACTGTTTCTGGTTTGCCAGCGAGCGCGTAGCGGCGCGTTGACGGCCGCCGGCGTCGTGGTTTGGAGCATGGAACCTGCTGTCATCGGCGCGCCACGAACGAGCATGTATATGCAAATCAAAGGCACCGGCAACGGTCAACTGGAAACGCCTAACGTCCCGCAGGTCAGGCCGTTGGGTAAGAACGGCGTCAAGCTTGCGCTCGATAGCGCGCAGACCAGTGCCGTCACCGAGCTGTCGCCGACCGAACTGGTGCTGGCCCTGGCCGGATTCAAGGAGGTCAGTTATCGACCGCGCCATTTGCTTCATCGCTTCAATACGACAAACCGAAAGAACAGCCAGGAGCGCCGTGGCAGCAATAGTGCCAAGCGCAAGAGCAGCAGTCAGCGGGCTAACACGGTCGACGAAGAGGACATCGAGTATGTCCGCATCGACGCAGCAATGGATGCATTGGAGCTGCTGCAGGACGACACTAGTCGTGACCGGCGGACGCAACTGGAAGAGTCGCTCAATGAATTATTCGATGTGGTGGGGCATTACGATGTCCTGGCTGAAGCGTTGGAGCGGCTCAAGGACGAGCCGATTGCGCCGGTCAAAAAGATCGCGATAAAAAACGCGCTCGAAGACATGATGACCAATCTGCATGAAAAACACCCGCACGAATTGCGGCGTGGCCTGCAGGATCGTGACGCCATGCTCACGGCGTTGCAGGCGCTTTCCGGCGATGAATTGGGCAAGCGGCTGGTGTCCACGCGCGAATTGCGGCAATTGATCGGCGACAAGCAAATTGGCAATGAGGATTTTTCGTTGACGCCGTTGACCATGCTCAAAGCCTTGATCAAGAACTTTGGCGTGAACAAGTGCATGGCTGTTTTGACCGGCTTGCGTTCGCGCATGATGATTGGTTTCTAGCATGCGTGGCCGAACGCGGCGGTCAGGGATATCAGTGATCTTGTTGAGTGCTGCTGCTTGGCAGCTATTTTGTTGGGGGTGAAAATTCATGCGTTCAGATCTAAGAAAAAATCCACAGCGCAGCATGGGCCGTTACTGGTTGACCATGTCGGATGCATCTGCATTCACGCTGGTCACGTCCAGCGTTGCCATTGCCGATAGTCTGCGCCGCGAATTGTCGGATCAGGCCAAGGTGTATGTCAAAGTCACACCGCCAGAGTTGGCGGTGATTCTGCTCACAGCAGCGGAATCGGGCTGGGGCAAGGGCAAGGCAAATCAACTTGTGGCGCAAATTTCAGAGATGAAAAATGCTGACGCCGGGCAGCGCGCGCGCGTATTCAAACTGGTGCGCGACGCCTTTGCTCAATTGCCGTTGACTTTGTGGAGTCAGGACAAGCTGGCCGCGCGCCGTGAATTGCTCGAAGAGATGACGCGCCAGTTGCACAATCTGCAAGGCAATTTGCCCAGTCTGCCGACGCGCGAAGAAGTGCGCGAGCAGGAATGGCGCCAGACCTTGCTGGCGGCCGGCAAGCTGGAGCAGCGTGCGCGCGAATAAGCGCGCCGGATCATTCGAGCAGGAGCACAGGTGATGGAAGAATTACTGATGAAACTGGCCGCCGATGCCCGTATCCAGCAAGCGGTGGCCATGACGACGCTGGATAACGGCTTGCATTTGTTTGCCTATCCGCTTGAACAGGGCATGCTCATTGCCATGGGCACCGGACCGGACGCCAAGGTGCGGGCCGAGGATTTGTTGCGCAAACGTGAGCGCGACCTGATCCGTTATGGTGACTGGCTGCCGGCGATGTTCAATGACGGCAGCCTGTACGTGGTGCGTCGCATGACCGAACATGGCGATGACATGACCGTGTTGTCGTCGGATGCCATTGATGCCGCCGAGGAGCTGCTCAGTGAGTGATCTGCTGTCGCGACTGAGTCGCACCGGCATCGCCGAACTGGGTGAACAGGCCGAGATCCATTCGCTGCAGGAAAGCCTGCCGGTTGCCAAGGCCTGGCCTGCACTGTTGCCGGGCGAAATTACGGCCTCATTGCCAGAACAGGACTATCCAGTCGATCCAGCGCAGCAAATGCTGTCCGGTTTGCTGGGACGCCGCTTGAGTGTCGATAGTGCGGCCTGGAGCGGCGACCCGGTTCCACGCATGCGCGCTCTGCAAAAAAAACTGATTGAATTTTCCCTGACTCAGAACGAAGCGGAACGGCGCCCCTGCATGGAGGCAATCCGGGTGGTCGAACTGGCTGTCAACTGGCGTTTGCGCTGGCAACAGATGCGCCGCAGCGAGCTGGAAGGCGAGGCTGGGGTTGAGCCATCACTAACACAACAACAGGAGTCCAGCGATGCGGAAAAAGACCACGCGTGAAGGTATGCCGGAGGAACTGCAACTGGCCATCGGCCTGGTGTGGGGGCATATGAACGCCTATCAGTATGAAGATGCCTACATGCTGGCCCTGGGCTGCCTGAAGTTGTGGCCGCAAGACCGCAACTTGCAACTGATGGCAGCGTACGCCGCCGCCGAAGTGCTGGAGCCGGTAGACCGGCAACAACTGGAGCGCTTGCGTGCACCGGATACCGATGCCTGGATCGATCTGGTGTTGCGTCGTCTGGACGGACCGCCACGCAGCGCTGCGTGAGCATGATGACAAGTTGGTGGCCTCGCGGTTGCCGTTTTTTTTACTCCGATGCCAGACTGCCGGCATCCACAAGGTCAAGTCCATGAGCAACAGCGCCAGTAAATTCGACGGCAAGAACGGTAATGGGCGCGCCCAGGTCAAGAACCTGCCGATCATGGGCGTGGTACTGGCGCTGAACAAACTGGCTGCACAAATGGCCAAGCGTGCTGAGCTGGCAGCGGCAGGCATGGTCATCGGCATCGTCTTCATGTTGGTGTTGCCGATGCCGGTCTGGTTGCTCGATATCTTGATTGCGCTGAGTCTGTGCATCTCCGGGCTGATTGTGGTGGTGGCGATGTACATGCCGGGACCGACGGCATTTTCGACGTTTCCAGCCGTGTTGTTGTTGACTACCTTGTTCCGGCTGGCCATTTCGGTTTCGACCACGCGCCTGATTCTGCTCGAAGGTGATGCCGGCCATATCGTCGAGACGTTTGGCAATTTCGTGGTGGGCGGAAATCTGGTGGTGGGCCTGGTGATCTTTTTGATCTTGACGGTAGTGCAATTCATCGTCATTACCAAAGGCTCGGAGCGGGTGTCGGAAGTGTCGGCGCGGTTTTCGCTGGATGCCATGCCGGGCAAGCAGATGTCGATCGACAGTGATTTGCGCGCCGGCATTCTGACGGCCGAAGAAGCCAAGGCCAAGCGTTCCTTGCTCGGCCAGGAAAGCCAGTTGCACGGTGCCATGGATGGCGCCATGAAATTCGTCAAGGGCGATGCCATTGCCGGTATCTGTATTGTCGCCATCAATCTGGTGGGCGGCATTTCGATCGGCATCTTGCAGCGCAATCTGGATGCCGGTGAATCGATGCGGGTCTATTCGATTCTCTCGATTGGCGACGCCTTGATTGCGCAGATTCCGGCACTGCTGATTTCGCTGGGCGCCGGTATCATCACCACGCGGGTGACTAATGATGATGCGCATGAAGGCGAGGATGCCAGCAACGTCGGCCGCGACATCGTCAGCGAGCTGTTTGCCGAACCCAAGGCGCTGATGACGGCGGCCGGCATCATGTTGTTGTTCGCACTGATTCCCGGCATGCCCAGCATGGTGTTCATTTCGCTCTCGCTGGCCTTGCTGGTGTCGGGTGTGGTTGGCTGGCTCAAGCCGCTGGCCGATGCGGAAATCCAGCGTGAAAACGAAGAACTGGAGCGCAAGAATGCTGGGATTGTCGATCTGACCAATTTTTCGGCGACGACGCCATTCATCCTGCGCATGCCGGAAGCGATTCGGGCTACGCCAGAAGCCGAAATGATCCGCAACTCGGTACGCATCATGCGCAACGGCATGCTGGAGAAGCGCGGTATTCCTGACCTTAAGTCGATTGAATTCGAATTTTCTTCATCGATGCCTTCCAATCGCGTCCATTTTCTGATGGCTGAAGTGCCATTGGTCGACAACGAAATCATGATTGGCTGGGGCGCTACGCGCGAGTCGCTGGAGCGCGTGACCGAACTGGGCTTTCAGGCGCACGAACGGCCCATCAGCGGTTCGCGCCGACGCCGTGTGTGGCTGCGTCTGGATGACGAAGAAAAGCTCAGTGCCGCCGGCATCCTGGTGCAGCGCTGGGAGACCGTCTTCGCTGCCGACGTTGAAGTCGAGTTGTTGCGTCATTGCCAGATGTTTGTCGGCGTCAATGAAGTGATCCGTTTTACGCGCTGGGCCGAGCGGCGCTATCCGGAGCTTGGCAAGGAAGTGCTCAAGACGGTTACCTTGCCGCGCTTGACGGAAGTGGTGCAGCGTCTGACCAAGGAAGGCGTGTCGCTGCGCAATGCCCGACTGCTGCTGGAGACTACGCTTGACTGGGCACCCAAGGAACGCGATCCGGACGTGATCGCCGACTATGTGCGGTTGGCCTTCAAACGTCAGTTGTGTTTCGAAGCCTCGCGCGAGGGCCTCATTGAAGTGATCCTGCTGTCGCCGGAGTTGGAAGATCAATTGCGCAATGCCATGCGCCAGACCAGCCAGGGCAGTTATCTGGATATCGATTCAGAGCTGGAACAGATGCTGCTGGATAAACTCAATGATCTGTCTACCAATGTTTGCACGCCGATTACACCGCCAGTACTGGTGACGGCAGCCGATATCCGCCGTTCGGTGCGCAAGCTGATCGAAGAGGAATTCTTCTCGGTGCCGGTATTTGCATTTTCCGAGCTGACTCAGCACGCCAAGGTCAAGCCGGTCGGCATGATCGAAATTTAGCGCCCGGCCCACCGCAGCATCAGCGGAACTTGTTGGTTGCCACCGACATATAGAGATATCGGACCGCCGATCTGCGGTGCCCACTGGCACGCAAAACAGACAAAATAATCACGGTTGCTGATCCCCGCTGCTACAGACCGTTGTTTTCGTGCTCGAACGCACGCCGGCCTTGCTGCCGTATCAACCACAACTGGTGCAGCCTCACTGGCCGCCTGATCCATTGTTGCGCTGTCATCGGTGCCGACGACCGTCCCTGCGATAGAGGACAGACAAGAATTCACTGGAGTAATTTATGGCACCTGGTATCCATTCGACCAATGCGTCTGCGACGCAACGGGTCGATCACATTGACAATGACGGCAAGGCAGATGGCGCCAAGCACGCACAGCAGTCGCCGAAGTCGTCTGCTTCCACACTGGCGCAAAGCGTCTATGACGCGATTGCCGCCTATCATCCCGCGCAACTGGCAAAACAGTTGGGCTCTGGCTTGCCTGACCTGGCCAGTCTGATCGACACCGTCAGGCAGCGCTTTGAGCCTGTCGAAAGTTTGCTCAGGAGTCAGTTGGGACAACTCGGCGGCGCCCATGGTGCGTCGCTACGTAATGAGGCACCACAAAACCGCAAGCGGATTACCGCTGTTGCTGAAACAGCGGCAACGAATGGGGCGGTGACACAGGAACAAGTGCGTAGCCTGGGCCAGCAACAAGGTATCGATGCGCCCACGCTCAAGCGTCTGGAAGATGCATCGGCGTCGCACGGTAGCGAAGACATCGCGCAGTTGTCTGGCAAGCTGACCGATCAGGCGCTCGACAATCTGAAGAAAGCATCTGCCAAGGAAGAGGTCAACGCCGAGACAGCACCAGAGCGCCGGGACGCAGCGCAAGCCAAGCAACCACCCAAGGCAGAGCCTGCGCCGCAAGCCGGACATGCCACCGAAACTGCGCTGGTCCTGGCGTCGCAAAAGCAATCGCAAAAGCCATTAGGGACGGCATCAAGCAAACCATCGCTGAAAGAAAACATCGACGCGCACCTGCCCAAGTTTGCCGACGTGTTCCCGCCGCCGCAGGCTGGCGAGAAAGAACTGACGCTGGAGGAGTTCAAGGCGGCGTTCGCCATCTATGCCGAGATCAGCCGGCAGGTCGCGGCCTTCTGTCAGGAATTGTTCGGCAGTTCGGCCAATGCCCAGGGCGCCAATCACATGCCGGAGCCGGCGCCAATCGATATTGATGGCTATCTGCGGCAGCATGCCGATGACATCAAGACCAATGCGTCTGCGGCGCAGCAGGACGGCAAGCCCGCTTCAGCCTGACAAGATGCTGCTGGCAGCGTCCTGGCGACATTTTGCTAGGTACGCCAAGTGCGCGCCCCGCCTCTTCATTGAGCGGGGCGCGTCGAAGTTTTCATTCTGATTGACTAACCATGGAGCGAAGTCATGAGTCTTCCCGTCAAAGAAATGTCAACGCGTGATCAGGTATTGCCGATGACGCATGACGAAGCGTTGCAGATTATCGAGCGCGCCAGGAAGGACAAGTTTTTGGCTCAGGATCTGGAGCAGTTGCGCGACAAGTGCTGTCTGTTTGTCAGCGATGTCATGCGCGAAGTGAATCAGGCATTGGCCGAAAAGGACAAACGCACACCGGCTTTGCTACGCAGCAAGCCGAGCGATGCCGTGTCTTTGCGCGGCGCTGCCCGCGAGCGCGAGAGCGCTGCCAAACAGCGGCGCGAACTGGCCGAAGCGATGGTCATCGGGGCTTTGTGCAATAGCGACAACCCGAACTGGAATCCGCTTGATCCGGCCACCCATAACAGCCGCGGCAGTCTGCTGCTGGCATTGCTGAAGACCTCGCTGGATTGAGTTGTCCTCTGGCCATGCTGGGGGAACTGCAGGCCTGTGGTTTCCACCTATGGAAGAGGCCCCTGCCAGTGTCCGCCTTGCTGGCGCCATCAGGCGTAGCAATGCGGTGGCTGGTGTGACGGGCGTGGACCATGCACGGCTTAGCGGAGTAACAAATGCTTGAATTACGTATTCTTAACGGCTATCACCGCGGTGCGGCGATGCCGCTCAACGATCCCGACACTATATTGACGATTGGTGCCGGCGATGATGCCGATGTTGTCCTGGCCGATCCTGGCGTACAAAAGGAGCACGCCGAAGTGAGCCTGGCCGGGGCCGGTTGGCGCTTGCACACGCTCGACGGCGTGTTGCGCAATGCCATCAGCAACCAGGCGGTAACGCAGTTGGATCTGGCGCTCGGGGAGTTTGCCCGGGTCGACCATATCTGGCTGACCTTGGTCGATGAACACAGTCCATGGCAGGATCCACCGATGGCGCCAAGCGATGCCGTTGATGCGCCAGCAGAAACCGACCCTATCATGGCGACAGCCGATCTTTACGATGACCCGCCGGAGCCAGCGATGCCGTCAGCGCCGGTGGCTGCTGCCGCGCTTGCTCCGGCGCCGGCCTTACCCGGCTTTCTGGCGCGCAAGCGTGCCTGGATTCTGGTGCCGCTGGCCTTGACGACGGTATTGTCGGCGGCAGCGGCTTATGCGATGACACGCACCTATATGCCATTGGACATCAATGGCGCCATGCCTGATGCCGCAGCCGAAATCGACCGCGCCAATGGCGACGACAATACCACCGCCACCGCACCACTGGACGCAGCAGCACATCAGGAAATGGAGCGCATGGCGCGCGACCATAATATGGACAAGCCTGGCCAGCGGCTCAATTTGCCACGCACCGGCATGACCAGAATGTCGCTCGATAAACTGGAAAAATTGAGTACGGCAACGCCAGCGGTGAAGGCAATTCCGGCATTGTCGCAGGACGAATTGCGCACGGCGTTTCGCAAGCGGCTGGTAGAAGTGGATTTGCTGCGGCGCTTCAATCTGCAACTGGAGGATCGCTCCTGGACGATGCAGGCGGCGCTCGACGAAGACGATGCCGACCGCTTTCAGCGCATGCTCGGCGCTTTCATCAAGAAATATGCCATCGACTTTCCGGTCAACGCCAAAATCGGTAGTGCCGAAGCGATGTTGCCGTTCAAGATTGAGCAGGTGATTTCGGGCAGCAATGCCAGTATTGTGACGGATGATGGCCGCCGTCTCTATGTTGGCGATGAATACCGTGGCATGAAGCTGGCCGGCATTGAGGGCAATCAGCTCAGCTTCACCGGTAAGCGCGCCATCAACGTGACCTGGTAAGCCGATGATCAGCGCACCCGAGGCGACCGACGCACTGACACAACAGCTGCAACGGCTACAGGGCCGCCTGCCGCAATGGCGCGAACAATTGCCTGCCAAGCCTGGTTTTAGCAGTCATGGCAAGGTCTCGCAGGTATTGGGCACGTTGATTGAGGCGCACATGCCGCCGGTGCAGATCGGTGAATTGTGCAATCTGATCGATCCCGATGTGCCTGGCAAGGAAATGCTGGCTGAAGTCGTTGGTTTTACCGACAAGGCGGCAATCCTGTCGGCGCTTAGTCCGTTGGAGGGTGTTTCCACCCGTACCGTGATCGAGCCGTTGCGACGCGCGCATTCGATTGAGGTGGGTGACCATCTGTTTGGTTGCGTGCTGGATGGTTTCGGACGCTGGATGTTTCGGGCGCCGGCGGCGCGTGACAATGTGGCGACCTGGCGCGCTATGTCGCCGGTTATCCGCGATGCGCCGCGTGCCACCGACCGGCCACGCATTGCCACCGCGCTGGCCACCGGTGTGCGCGCCATCGATGGCATGCTGACCATGGGGGTAGGGCAGCGCATCGGCGTATTTGCCGGCCCCGGTTGCGGCAAGACCACCTTGATGGCGGCCATCGCCCGCGGTTGTGATGCCGACGCCATCGTGTTCGGCCTGATTGGCGAACGCGGGCGTGAACTCAATGAATTTCTGGAACATGAACTGGATGCCGAATTGATCCGCAAGACCGTAGTGGTCTGCGCTACTTCGGACCGTACCTCGATGGAACGTTCGCGCGCCGCATTTACGGCGACCGCCATCGCAGAAGCTTTTCGCGACCGCGGCAAGAAGGTCTTGCTGCTGGTCGACTCCCTGACCCGCTTTGCGCGTGCCCAGCGCGAGATCGGATTGGCAGCGGGTGAACCGCCGGCTCGCGGCGGTTTTACGCCATCCGTCTACACCATGCTGCCGCGCTTGATTGAGCGCGCCGGCGCCACCCAGTTAGGCTCCATCACTGCCATGTATACGGTGCTGGTGGATGGTGAGTCCAGTTCGGACCCGATCGGCGATGAAGCCAAGTCGCTGCTCGATGGGCATATCCTGCTCACCCGCAAGCTGGCCGAACAAGGTCATTATCCCGCCATCGATGTGCTGGCCAGCATCAGCCGGGTGATGAGCAATGTCACCACCCGTGAGCATCGCAAGGCGGCTTCGCAGTTTCGCGAGCTGATGGCGCGCTACCAGGAAATGGAGTTGCTGATCCGGCTGGGTGAATACAAAGAGGGTACCGATCCGGTGGCTGATCGGGCAGTCGCTTTGCGTCCCGAACAGTTGGACTTCCTGCGCCAGGACACCAGCAGCAGCGATGATTTCCAGACCACGCTGGATCGGCTCATGGCGATGCAGCAATGAGGTCGGGCGCAGCCGCTGCCTTTGGCGCGCCCCGCGCACGCCGCGAGGTGATTGATGTGGCCGAGCGCAAGCCGCAGGATCGGCGTTTGGATCAACTGTTGCATGTGCGCAAGCAGCGTCTGAGCCGGCTGGAACGTGAGCGCAATGATGCGCGCCGCGGCTGGCAGCAGCGCCGCCAGAAATTGCATGCCCTCAAGCAGCGTTGGCGCCAGGCGCAGCAGGATACGCAATTGCAGTGGCAGCAGTCACGCCAGAGTTTCCTCGCCATGACCATCAGCAACGGCCAGTTCCGCATGGCCAAGGCAGTCTATGAACGCATGAAAAAGGAAACCGCACAGCTTTATCTGGATTGCCAGAACGAGCTCAAACGTTGCCGCGAAGCCGGCGAGCGCTTCTTCGCGGCGCGCCAATGTGTGCTGGACGCCAACCGCCAGCAAGAAAAACTGACCATCATGCGCGACGAACTGCGTGCGCTGACCCAAACCGAGGAGTAAGGAGATGGGATTCGATGCGCTACTGTCGATGGTGATGGAGCCGCTGCAACAGCCGTTGTTCGATCCGCCACCGCGTGCGCGCCGGACGCCGCCGAGCCCGCCGTCGCTAGCATCGCTGCTGGCGGGCGAAGGTGCGCGTAAGACGCCAGCGCGGGCAATACCGGCCAAAACAGCTGTCGTGCCTCATCCGGCGGCGGCGAAAGCGGTGCCCAATACGGCACAGAAGAACCCGCCGAAAGCGCCACCCCGACGTCCTGGCGAAGCGCGCGAAGGACGGCATGCCAATGGCCGAGGGGATGACGCCAGCAAGCTTGCCGATAGTGCCGGAGCATGGCTACCGGACCTGACCTTGCCCGATGAGCAGGCCCGCGGCGAGGGTGAATCTGACGAATCCAGCGACCAGGAAGAGGATGCTGACCAGCGCAGTGCTGGCGGTGCCAGTGACGGTTACGACGCCGAACTGGTGATGGACCTGCTGCCGACACAAGGCAATAGCGGCATTTTCGAAGTGGTGTTTCCCAACGGTGAAAGCATGGGCGTGATGGTCGATATCGGCGCATCGACAGCCGCATTCATCCTGTCGCCGCAGAGTGCGGCCATGCGCGACTTGCTCAATAGCAAGCAAATGGAACTGGAAGGCGGCTTGCGACGACGTATGGACAAGCTGGTCAGGCTCACCGTGTTGTAACCGCGCTTGCGCCGCCAGCGCAGTGACAGCACCGTCAGCCGGATCGCCGATTGCCGTCTCCCTGCCGAACAACTACTGAAAAGCCGCGATGCACGCTACTGATTTCGCCAGCACGAATGCTGCAGTCGCACCTTTGTCGGCATCTGCGCCGCTGCTATTGCGTCAGGCCGGGCGGATCAGCCGCGCGCAGGCCGAACTGAGTCGCCTGGTTGGCCAGGGGGTGCAATTGCCGCTGGCATTGGCCGATGCGCAACTGAGTTTGCACTTGAGTACGTCTCTGAGTTCTGACGATCAGGCCTTGCCATGGCAGCGGCCGTTGTTGTTGCGCGGTGCTGCCGGTGCCTTTCAGATCGGCGATGGCGCGCGCCTGTTGCAGGCGCTGACCGGCATTGATCTCGATGCCGTGGCCGCGCCCGATGGCCACTATCCAGCCTGGTTTGTGGCGGCATTGACCGGGCGTCTGGCGGCGACGCCATTGGCGGCGTTACAGACCGTGACGGCGGTCACAGATAGCACCGCGCTAGCGGCGTCAAGTTGTCAATTGACCTTGCGGCTGCTCCAGCAAGGCCATGCCATCAGCGTACCGATGCGCGCCAGCGCGGCCGATTGGTTGCAGTGGCTGGCCCCGCTGCGCCAGCGACGCTGGCAATTGCCGCTGGCACCTTATTTGTCGCTGTTGAGTACCCAGGCCATCTGCCTGGCGCAACATCGCTTGCCGTGGCCAACGCTACGCACGCTGGCAGCCGGAGACATCGTGCTGCCGACCAGTCGTTATTTCAGTGTCGACGGCAATGGCGTCGCCGACATTGGTGCACGCCGTTGGCGCGTGCGCTATCAAGCGCCCGGCGCTCTACAACTTGTCGCTCTGGAGAATCGTTTGGAAACCGAAGAAATGCTTGTCACCGTGACCGCGCCAGAGGAGTTGCGGGCCGCAGTCGAACCTGTGTCGGCAGAACTGGCGTCGTCATTGCCACCATCGCCTGCGGAGGCCTTGCCAGAATCTGCTCCTGCCATACCGCTATCGGTGGCTGCAGAGCAGGAGCCCGATGCCGCCGCAGCGGCGCTGCTCGATCAGGTGTTGATGACGCTGAGCTTTGAACTGGGGCAAGTCAGTCTGCCACTGGCGCAGTTGCGCAGTCTGGCGCCACTGAGTGTATTGAGCTTGCAGGGCGGTGCGCCGGATGCCATCAGCATCCGTTGCGGCACCAGCCTGGTCGGGTGTGGCGAGGTGGTGGACGTGGACGGTGTCTTGGGCGTGCGTATCACGCAATGGGGAGGTCCACGTTGACCAGTCAATACGACATCGTTTCGTTTTCGATATTGCTGGCGGCACTGGCGCTGGTGCCGTTGATGGTGATGACAACCACTTCATTTCTCAAGATTTCGCTGGTATTGCTGGTATTGCGCAATGCCATCGGTGTGCAACAGGTGCCGCCGACGCTGGCGATCTATGGCATTGCGCTGGCGCTGAGCATGTTCATCATGGCACCAACCGTGCAGGAGATCGGCAAGCACGTGCTGATGGCTGACAATACCGCCAGCAACCGCACTGGTTCGTTGCTGGTCAAGGCGCAGGAAGCATTCGATCCGGTGCGCAAGTTCATGGTGAAAAACAGCAAGCCGGAACAACGCGAGATGTTTCTGGCGTCGGCCAAGAAACTCTGGCCCAAGGAAGCCGCCCGCGATGCCCAGGGCACCGATGCGTTGATCCTGATTCCCGCCTTCGTGGTGTCGGAATTGCAGGCCGGCTATGAAATCGGCTTTCTGATCTATATCCCGTTTGTGGTGATTGACTTGCTGGTCTCGAATCTGTTGATGGCACTGGGCATGCAACAAGTCAGTCCACAGACCATTACGGTACCGCTCAAGCTATTGCTGTTTGCGCTGGTCGGCGGTTGGGGCAAGCTGCTCAATGCACTGGCGTTGTCCTATCTTTGATCTACCGCGACGGTGGCACTCCACTCATCTCAGAAAGCACGAACATGAACGATACGATCAATTTTTTTCAGCAAGGCTTGTGGATGGCGGTCATGATGGCGGCGCCGCCGCTGGTGATTGCCACGCTGTGCGGGCTGGTGGTGTCGCTGGTGCAGGCGGTCACGCAGATCCAGGACCAAACCTTGCCCTATGTGGTGAAACTGGTGGCGGTCGCGGTGACACTGGCTGGCATGGGGCGCTGGATTGGCGTGGAAATCATCCGCCTGACTGAGCTGGCGCTGGCCATGGTGCCTGACGTTGGTCACTGATCGGCCACTGATGATGCTGCCACTTCGCTTGGTCTGGCGACGATGAATTCCTCTCTGTTGCTGGACATGCAGACGCTGATGGTGACGATTGCCATCATTACGCCGCGGGTGCTGGTGTGCCTGGTGATCTTGCCCGGCTTCGGCCTCACTGTCCTGACCGGCATGGCCAAGAACGCCGCTGCCATGGCGATTGCCCTGCCGGCGGCCTTGCCGACCTTCTATTTTGTTCAACAGCATGCACCGGATGTGGTGTTCTCGGGCATGCTGGCCTTCAAGGAGGCGATGGTAGGGTTGATGTTCGGGGTCATGCTGTCGCTGCCGATGTGGGTGGTGCAATCGGTCGGTTCGATTTTTGACATGCAACGTTCGCCGGTGCAGATTCAGGCCAATAATTCAGCGGTGGACCGCGATGCCAGTGCGGTCGGCGCCATGCTGATCCAGGCCGTGGTGGTGTTGATGGTACAGGCCGGGCTGTTTTCGGCGATGGCGCGCATCTTGATCGAAAGTTATGCGATCTGGCCTGCCTATACCTTGATGCCGCCGTTTGAACCCGGCCATTTCGATATCCTGATCAAGCGCTTCGGCGATCTGCTGTGGTACACCGTGGTCTATGGTGCACCGGTGATCATTCCCTTGCTGCTCATCGAGTTCGGCTTTGCCATCGTCGGCGTGTTTGCCTCGAATCTGCAAGTATCGTTTGCTTCGGCCCCGATCAAAAGCCTGACCGGCCTGGTGATTCTGTTGGCGTACTGGTCGACACTGTCGCATTACGTGGTCGGCGATTTCTCACATGTACTTGAATTGCTGGCCAGTCTGGTCGAGGTGCATCGATGAGCGAAGACAAGACCGAAGAACCCACCCAGAAAAAGATTGATGATGCCCGCGACAAAGGGCAGATTGCGGTCAGCCGCGATCTGGCCAAGCTGGCCACGTTGGTGGCGATGGCAGAGGTGGCTTTTACTACCCAGCCGTTGTGGCGTGATGCCTTGTTCAATTTGTTCAATACCAGCGTGCTCGACGTGACGCGCGATTTTTCGCTGGCCATGGAACAGTTGTTGACCAGTGCCGGCATCTTGTTGCTGGCGGTGTTCTGTGTCTGCTTTCTGGTCTGCATCCTGGTGTCGGTGGCGGCGCACTGGGGCCAGTTTGGCGTGCTGGTGTCGCCGGAAGCGATCCAGCCGAAGTTCGATAAGCTCAATCCAGCCAATGGGCTCAAGCAGATGTTTTCGGTGAAGAAGCTGGTCGAGTTGCTGGCCACCTGCGCCAAGGCGGCCGCCATCGGCGGCATCGTCTACAGCCTGGTGCGCAGTCATCTGGGCACCATCATCGCCTTGGCCAATGGTGATCCCAATGATGTCTATGAAGTATTTGTCGCGCTGCTACAGGAGATCTTTCATACCGTGGTGGTGCTGTGTTTGATCCTTGGCGTGATCGACTTTGCGATCCAGCATCATTTCCACAAAAAGGAGTTGATGATGGATATGGAAGAAATCAAGCGCGAAAACAAGGAGTCGGAAGGGGACCCGATGATCAAGGGCCAGCGCAAGCGGCTGGCGCGCCAATGGGCTAGCGAAGGCCCGGTGGCCAAGACCGAGGATGCCAATGCGGTGGTGGTCAATCCAACCCACTTTGCGGTGGCGCTGTATTACGACGCCGAGGAAGTGATGGTGCCGCTGGTCTTGGCCAAGGGGCGCGACGAGGTGGCTCAGGCCATGATCCAGCGCGCGCGCGACTGCGGTATTCCGGTGATTCGCCATGTGTGGCTGGCGCGCACGCTGTATGCCGCCTGTCGGCCCGACACGGTAGTGCCGAAGTCGAGTTACGAGGCGGTGGCGCAGGTGTATGCCGTGGTGCATGAGCTGATGCAAAACAACCAGACTGACCGCGAAGTTGAGCTGGAGAGCCATGGCATTGCTCCTGACGGCGCGGCGCCGTCCTCCCTGCATTAGCGCGGACGATG
>JAMFSU010000119.1 GCA_026225475.1 Duganella sp. | reverse complement strand
TTGATCACCCGACACCTCGGCCAGTAAACGGCTCCTCGCCGGTCACCCGATCGGTTCGTTGCGATCGCCCAGCGCCTCCACCAGGTTCGACAGTGCGGGCAGGGCGGTCAGGATGGCCGACCGGTCGGCCTCGACCAGCCGGGCCAGGGCCGCGCCGATTCCAGAACTGGCCCCGTTGGATTTTGACTAATTCGGTTTAATGCTGCAGTCTCATCTGCAACCAAGCCACTATTTGCCCCTAGACCTTTCGTTGTTACCAAAGGATTTGCGACGCTTGCTTGGGTTGCTGCCGTGCCAACTGCCCCCAGCAAACCCAAACCAATATTGAGCAAACCATTGGTGTCTCCGTCATTCAACTGCCCCAATCCAGTACCAATTTGATACCCAGCTTGCGCCATCAGAGCTATCCGCACTACGGTGCCAACTTCTCCTGTGAGAAGACCAAGCGCTGGGTTACCTACTGCCGCTTGAGCCTGTTGTACACTATCGATGAGCAACAGGCCTTTTGCGACCAACGATAAGCTCGGTACGTCACCCGGCTCTGCCGAAGAGCCCGATCCAGTATTTACTAAGTATTGTGCCGCTGCGGTTCCATTTTGCCTCGCATAATCGGCAATATAAACCGCTAGCTCATTTTTGTCTGCTGTACTCAACGAAGTCGGATCGTCGTGCCATGCCCTCAATAACTCGTCGCTACGCTTATCCACATAATTCAGGGCACCAACGACCTTGGCGCTATCTAGCTTTCCAGTCACCGGATCGAAGAGCGCTTGAAATATGCTCTGGCTTTCGGCTTTACGCAGCTTGGCAAGGGCTTCATTCCGTTTTGCGTTACTAGCGTTGCCGAGGAAATTATTCGTCACAGCATTCGCCGCCACATTCGCCCCCACCAGCGCATCCTGCGTCGTCCCACCTGCTACACCACCCAACATCGCCCCCACTGCCGACGACAAGGCAATCACGGTATTCATCTCGCTATCGCTTAGCCTCTCCGGATGGAAGCTGCCATCGGCGTCATAGGCCTTGGGATACAGTTCTTTGCTGATTGCCTGCGCGGCCAGTTCGCCGCCAGCACCTGCAACTGCACCACCTGCTGCACTACCACCATTGGCCGCAGCCAGAAGTGCGCCCAACACCGCATGGCTCAACACTTGCGCGGTCTGGTTTTCATTACCGGGTTGGGTGAAGTAATCACCGATGGCCTGCGCCAGATACGGTGCACTGGCGTTGGCCGCCAATTGGGTCACGCTTTGACCCGCGACACCGCCAACCAGTACGCCGGTGATGACTTTCAGGGCACGCGTGTAGTCTCCGGTCGGGCCCCAGTTTGCCTCACTCGCCTTGGCTGCACTGAGTGCGGCTTGCGCACTGTCGCGCGATTGCGTAGCGGTATCGAGTGCATCCTGTGCGTCGGATTTCGCGCCGTCGCTACTTTTGCTGTCGCCAAGCACCTTTTGTGCATTGGCAATGCTGTCATTGGCCTTGTCGAGGGATTTTGTTGCCTGATCCGCTTCGTTTTGCGCCGTTCTCGCCTGATCACCGGCAAACTGCACCGCAGTCCCAATCACGGTATTAGCCGCAGCCGCCATCGCCTGCTGCTCTTGCATGACATTTTTCAGGTCCGGCAAGGCTTCCACCGCCGCATTGGCAGTCGCCAGATCGGTGTGCGCGCCCAGTTCAGCCGCACTGCTACTCTTGCCGCCGATGTTGATGTTGCCTTCGGTCAGCGTGGCATAGGTGGTGCCGCTGGCGCTGCCGCTTTCTTGCAGGATGATGCCCGGCGTCAGGCTGGAGCTGGGGCCGCCTTTGCTGTTCGCGCTTGCGTCCGTCGGCTTTGTGGCCGCAGCACCGTCTGTGCCTGACTTGGCCTGGGATTCGCCATACCCGCCAGACACACTCATCGTGCTGGCCGCGTAATCCATCTTGTTGGCAATGTCTTCGAAGCTGATCGATTGTGCCGTCAGGTCGGAATTGGCGGCGTTACTGCTGGCAATGGCGCCGCCTTTGAGGGCAACGCTGTCAGCGCTGACGTGGTAGCCGCCGTCGCCGGCAAACAGGCCCGACTGTTGCGTGACGATGGCACTGCTGCCGTTGGCGTTCGATTGCGACATGTTGCCAGAGACTTCCCAGGCCGTGCCAATTGCAATCTGTACACGGCCACCGACGCTGCTCTGCTCGCTGTTTTGTGTGACGGTGTCTTGCAGCGACTCAATGGCCAGCTTGCCGCCGACGTCGGCGTTGATGGTGTTGGCCTTGACTTCGGCACCCTTGAGCGTGGTGTCGCCGGTTGACTTCAGGGTGACGGTGTTGCCGCTCAGTTGGGTGTTGCTGTTGGTGTTGGCGGTGTAGTCGTACTCGCCGCTGCCGACGCTGGCGGTGGCGTAGATGTAGACGCCGGTTTGTGCGCCAACAGAGACGCCTACGCCCACTTCGACACCGGCGTTGCTATTGTTGCCGCTGCTGGTGACTGTGCTCTTGCCGGCTGTTAGCAGGATGTCGCGGGCGGAATCCAGTGTCAGGGTGTCGCCGGCAGAAACGCTGGCGCCAGTGGCTTTGATGTCGCCTTCGGTCGTGGTCAGGTTGACGTTGCCGCCGCCCTGGATGGTGCTGCCCTGCGCCTGCACGTAGCTGGTGTGGTCTGCGCTGTCGGCGGTGGCAATGCCGATGCCGACTTCGGCTTTGACGATGCTGCCGCTGGATTTGGTATAGCCGGCCAATGCCTGATAGCCATTGGCCGCAGCCGCCAGCGCTTGCATGTCTTGCAGGCGGCCATCGGACTTGGCGGCGTTGGTGACGTTGTTGACCAGGTCGATGAGCGGCGAACTCACGCGTGCAAACGCGCCCACTTTGAGGCTGTCGCTGCTTTGCGCGCTGCTGCCAGTGTTGTCGGCGGTGGTGATGTCGATGGTCTTGGCGCTGATGTCGATGTCGTTGGCAGCCAGCAGGTTGCTGGCACGCTGGGTGTAGGTGTCGCCCGCCGCTAACGTGACATTGCCTTGCAGACTGCCGACATTGGCCGCTACCTGGGTGACGGCGCTGTTGCTGCCGTCGCTGTTTTCTGTGTGGTAACCGGAGAAACGCTCGGTGTCGGAGATGACCACTTTGCCGATGGCTTGGTTGTCGCTCTGGTTGGCGTTGTTGAGCGTGTCCTGACCGCTCTGGATGGTCAGGTTTTTTGCGGCGCTGATGCTCAGGTCCTGGTTGGCGACCAGGTTGGTGGCGGTCAGCGTGATGTCGCCATTGGTGGTGCCGAGGGTGGCGCTGCCACCAGCCGAGAGACTGGTGCCGCTGATGGTGTCGCTGCTGCCGTTGCCGTTGGCGTTGTTGTTGAACACGCCCAGCGGCATGGTGCCGCGGTTGTCGATGCTCCAGCCGCTGGCGATGTTGGTTTGGCCCTGGCTTTCGTAGTTATGGGCGACGTCGAGGTTGATGTTGTCCTTGGCAACCAGGGTGGCATCGCCTTCGCTGCTCATGGCGGCTCCCTGGCTGCTGATACTGCCGCCGGTGGCGAGGATGGTCAAACTTCCTCCGGCGTTGAGCGAGCTGACCTGGGCCGTGCTGGTGGCATGGTCTTCGGTGCTGCTGGCGCTGCGTGAACCGGCTTGTACCACCACCGCCGTGGTCGCTGCTGCTACGCCGTCCGTGGTCGCATCGGCATATTTGGTGCTCTTGCCCAGTATGCTGGTACTGGGATTGTTGTTGGCGCTTTGCTGGAAGGCGCTTTGGAAGGCTGCCAGCGGATTGAGCGTGGTGCCGATCGAGAAGCCGCTGGAACTTGATTGCTGGGCATTGTGTTCGACCACAATGTCTTGTGCCGCCGCAAGATCGACGTTGGCGCCGATCAGTGTCAGATTCTGCCCGGCGCTGACGCCGGAGGCCACCACGCTCAGGTCTTGCGCGGCATCAATGCGCGTATTGCCATTGACGGCGGCGACGCTGGAGCCGTTATGCAACAGCGATTCGATACTCGATTGTGCGCTGGCGCTGGCATTGCCAAAACCGACGCTGGCCACGCCATTGGCATAGCTGCCGCCAAAACTGGATTTGCTTTGTTCGTGCGTCTCGGCGGTTTGGCTGCTGTCTTGCGCGGCGACGATAGCCACCGCGCCGTTGGTGGCCGTGATGCTGACGTCGGTCAAGCCGACCACATTGCTGCCGCGGACCGCGACATCGTTGTCTGCGGTGATGCTGACACTGCCGTTGCGCGCGCCAATGGTGCTGGCGCTTTGGCTTTGTGTGACCGCGCTAGTGTCAAAGGTGTCTTTGCTGGCGCTGCTGCTGTAGCCCACCCCCATGGCGCCCAGCGACAAACCGGAGCGTTGCTCTTCATGCAGGCTGCTTTGCGTAGCGGTTTCGGTCGCGGCGGCGATGTTGATGTTGCCACCAGCGACCAGTGTGGTGGCGGTGTCGGACAGCACATTGCTGCCGACGACATTGAGATCGTTGCCGGCTTGCAGTGTGACTGAGGCACCGTTCAGGTTCGATGCCAGCGCTTGGGTGTTGCTCATGCTGGTGCGCGAGGTGACGCTGGCCGATTGCAAAAAGCCCGAGCCTTCGGCGTGGTAGCCGAGGGCCAGCGACTGACTGCTTTGACCGGCGACGATGTTGAGGTCGTTGCCGGCACTGGCGACCAATGCACCGGTTGCTTGCACGGTGGCCGTGCGGGCGGTGAGGTCGTTGCCGGCGCTCAGTTGCATGGCGCCACCGCCGTCGATTTCGGTGCCGACTTCGCTTTGGGTGCCGTAGCGTTGGTAGTTTTGTGCATCCCAGGTGGCGTTGACACTGTCCTGGGTCTGGACGCTGGCCAGCGTGAGGTCGCGGCCGGCGGCGACTACCGTGGCACCGGTGCCGCTGTTGACAATGGCTGCGGCAGTGAGCGTGACATCACGCCCGGCGCCTGCTTGCAGCACGCCGTTGGTGCCGCTGACATACAGGCCGGCGACGCGGTCCACTGCTTGTCGTTGCACGGTCTCGCTGCTGGCGCTTTGCACTGTACTGGCAACGCTCAGGTCGCGCCCGGCCAGTGCCGTCAGGCTGCTGACGGCACTGATGCTGCCGCCGCTGTTGGTCAGGTCTTGCTGCGCCACGACGGTGACGGCATCGCCATTGATACTGCCGCCCAGATTGTTGACATTGGCGGCATTGATCTGCACCACCTGACGTCCGGCAATCTGACCGCTATTGCTGAGGTCGCCGCTGAGCTGGAGGTTGATGTCACTACCGGCCAGCAAACTGCCACTACCGTCGAGGTCACCACTGCGGGTCACTACGTAGAGCTGCGGCACCAGCACATTCTGGGTCGTGCCATCGGCCAAGGTCACGCTTTTCTGCACCAGCCAGACGATGTCGCTGGTCAGTTGCGCGACCTGCTCGGCGCTCAAGGCGATGCCGGGTTGCAGATTGGTTTTCTGGGCAAAGCTGATGGCATTGTTCATCAGCGCCTGATATTGCGCTTCGTCGCTGGTGTAGTTGTCGAGGAAGCGGCGCCCGGTCAGTTGTGCGACTTGATCTTTGATCAGTTGTTGTTCGTAGTAACCGTCACCGAGACGCTTTTGCGTCACGCTGGGGTCCAGGCTCAGCGTTTGCGTGAGATAGGCGCTGCTGAGCCATTGCTGCTGGTTGCTGAAGCGCGGATCGGTTTCCACCAGATAGCTGGCGCTGGCGGCGGCGTTGGTTTGATAGAGGCTGGCACCGGGCAACTGGATCGCTTGATCACTGGTGCGCACGATGTTGTCGCCGTTGGCGGCGATGACGGTCTTGGCATATTCCAGGACGGCGCCATTGCGGCTGCTGGTGGCGCTGGCATTGGCGGCGCTGGCGCTGGTGGCGTCTGTGCCGTGGGTGAGGCTGCTGCTGGAGGTAGTGCTGCTGACCGCAGTGTTGCCGATGCTTTGTGCCACGCTCAGGTTGACGACTGCTGGCAAGAGCGCGTTGTAGGCCAAGGTGCGGGTCTGCCAAATGTCGCTGCAACCGGAGAAGAAGCCGCCGCAATCCTGCCCGACGATGGCGTAGTCGTGACTGACACCGATGAAGGTGGTGTTGGTGGTGACTTGCAAGGCCTCATTGGTGACGGCGCTGCCGGTGATATTGAGGGCACCGCCTGCCAGAATATTGCTGTTGGCGTTGAGCAGTTGACCGCTGGTGTTGAGCGTCATGGCAGCGCCGCTGGCGATGCGCGCCGGATCGGTGCTGGTGACTTCGGCTTTGTAGGTGGTTTTGGTGTAGTCGCGCCAAACGTAGAATTCGACGACGGCGGCATTGACCGTGGCACGTAGCGCATTCAGTTGGTTTTGTAACGTTGTCCATGCAGGATCTCGTCCCCATGCGTAACAACCAGTTTCACCGCCCGGGATTAGACAAACTGGATCAGCAGTTGCAGGCGCCGTGACATGGAAAAAAGCCCACATTGGATCATTAATGCCAATATTGACAACATCTGGCATGCAGGTGCGGCTATCTCCGTCACCGTTACAGATTCCTTGCGTGACAGGATCAAGTCCATAGTAATAATTTTTTTGCGCTGCCGTAATGCCCGCACTAACGGGAATCAAGCGACCAGTACCCATGCCATAACCAGGACTCGGGTAATTGATAACAAAACTCACATCCGCAGCATTGATCGCAGACCCATCCGTACGCACAAAATCACTGATCGCCACACTCTTGTCGATCACCACCTGATAAGCCAGATGTTCATTGGTATTGTTCAAGGCCGCACTACTGATGCTCAATGCACCACCGGCTTCAATCGTGGCGCTGTTATTGTTGACGGTCGCCGCTGCGCCCGTGGCGCGCCGGCTGGCATCCAGACTGCCGCCGATGGCCATGTCGCCAGCACTGTAGATCAATGCATGTTCGCGGTTGGTCAATGTATCGGCTACGCCCAGATCGAGACGGTTGCGCGCCGCAATGGTGGCGGCTTGGGTTACACCGTTGACGGTTTCAGTGTCATTGGTGAGATTGCCGGCGGCAATGCTGAGGTTGTCGCCATAGAGGCGACCGCTGCCGATGTTGTTGACGGTAGCCGCATTGATGCGGGTATCGCTGCCATCGATGAGGCCGCGATTGGTGAGGGTGGCGCTGGCAGTGAGTTGGGTCGTGGTGCCGGCGATTTCACCGCTGGCGGCGTTGTCGATATTGCTGGCACTGACCTCCAGGGTGCCGCCGGTGAGCAGTTTGCCGCTATTGGCAAAGTCGCCGCTGGTGGCAATGCTGGCATTGCCGAGCGCAATCAACTGGCCGCTGTTGCTGATATCGCCCTGTAGCGCCAGACTCAGGCTGCCGCCACTTTGCACCAGACCACTGCTGTTGTCGAAAGTACCGGCGAGCACACTGGCGCTCTGACGTGCAGACAACGTACCGCCAGCATTGTTGAGTGTCTGGCCGCTGGTATCGACCGCCAGCGTGGTACCGCTGATGCTGCCATAGGATGCCGCACTCGACGACGCGGCACCGGCAGCCAGGCCATTGCTCAGTCCGGCATTGCGCAGCGTGACCGTCTGCGCCGCCTGCAAGCTACCGCCATCGTTGAGCGTGCTGCCGCTGCTGGTGACGCTAAGATTGCCGTTGACCGATGCCAGCGTGCCTTGCGTGTTGTCGACGCTGCCGCTACTGAGCGTGACGTCGTCATTGGCAATGATCGTGCCGCCACGGTTGGACAGCACGCCACCGACCGCAGGCAAGCTCGCTTCCAGACTGCCTCCGGCACTGATGCGGCCGGCGTCATTGGTGAGCGTATTGGCTGCCAGTGTCAGGCTGCCGTTGCTGGCGATGGTGCCGGCGCTGTTGTCGAGCACGGCATTGGACGCACTCAGGGCAATGGTGCTGGCGGCGCTGCCGACTTGCAGAATCTGGCCCTGGTTATTGTTCAGATTGGCCAGCGTCAGTGCGAGCTGGCTGGCCGTCAGTTTGCCCTGGGTATTGTTCAGGCTTTGGCTATCCTGATTGGCGGCGCTGATGCTCAGTGTGCCAACCGTGGTGACGCTGGCGTTGGCCGTGCTCACATCCCCGCTGGCCGCGCTCAAGGCAATGTTGGCCGCTTCGGTCTGACTGCTGGAAACATCGACGCTGGCGGCGCTGAGGCTAAGATCACCGGCGGCCAGATTCTGTCCATGTGCAACCAGTGTCTGGTTTGCCGTGACGCTGAGGTTACCGCTGCCGACATAGCTGCCATCGGCCGCGATACCGGCGCCAAGCAGACTGCCGCTGCTGCTGTTGACGCTGTCGGCAACGACGCTGGTGCTGCCCGTTGCAATCAGACCACCGCTATTGCTGAGTTGCCCGCTCACGCGCAAGCTTTGATCTTTACCGGCATAGACACTGCCGCTGTTGCTGAAATCGCCCTGCACTGTCGCCTGCAAATTGGCACCCGCCTGCATGCTGCCGCTGTTGCTCAGCCAGCCATTGTTTTGCAGGATCAGATCGCCGCTGTTGGCGGCCAGCATACCGGCATTGCGCATGCCGACACCGGCTTCGGTGCCGACCAGAATGATCTTGTTGGCATACATCCCGCCCAGTTGCGCGACGTCGATACCAAACATTGGCGTTGCGCCACTCGCGCCGCCAGCCGCGGACGTCACTTGGCTATTGTCGACATTGACCTGATTGACGCCACTGGTGACGCGCAATTCCTTACTCCAGATACCCGCATTGATCTGCACTGCGCGCGCGATGATGTCGGTGTAGTCGGCCTGGCTGGCGTCGAGCCCATTGCCTTGTACGATCACATTACCGCCGCGTACCGTATAGCCGTCCAGGCTGCCACCATTGACAATCGGCGTGCCGCTGGTCAGCGTGACCCGGTTGGCGTTGATAAAACCGCAGCCGTCGCAGGTCACTCCGGCCGGATTGGCGATGACGACTTGGGCTCGATCACCGGCCACTTCGACATAGCCGCGCAAACTGCTGGGACTGCTGGAATTGACTTCATTGAGAATCACCCGTGCCGTGCCGGTGGCCAGATACGGATTGGCCTGGACCCAGCCGCCCAACTGCGTCTGCACATTGGTGCGCGCATTATTGAGAATCGCACCCTGCGCCTGCACATCAAACTGGCTATAGGTATTGCGCGACACACCGGCCGCGCTGGGCGTCTGGATGTTGACTTGCGGCAGGCCGTTGGCGGTCGGCAGGATCACCGGCTGCTGCGACTTGGGCGCACTTGGATCAGCAATGATTTGCGCCTGTGCCAGCGGCCAGGTCAGCAAGGTCGAACTGATCACGGTCAGTACCGCCAATGCCAACGCCCCCAATCGCGCCAGTGGCGTTGGCCGCCCGGCGGCGTCACGCGTTCTGGTCCCGCTTGCTTGCGGGCCACGAAGTTTGCCGGGAAGTGCTACGCGTAAATGCTTATCCATTTTTTGTATTCTTTGAAAAAAATGCCAGATTTGCCTGTGCCACTTGAGTGCTAATAAGCGCAACTGAGCAAAAAGCCCAACGTCAGCGCTGCGGTCTGGAAACTGTCGGGTTTGGAAATCGGCGTACCGGCGAAGACTTCGTAGGAAACCCGCTGATAATTGCCGCGCAACCCGACCACCGCACCTGCCAGCCGGGTGCCGGCCAGCAACGCACTGGAGGGACCGCCCACGGCGCCATAGTCGAGGCCAAGATAGAGTTCCTGGCCGCTGCTGCCGAGTGCGATACCGAGTTCATTACGCAGATACCAGCCACGGTCGCCCAACAGGCTTTGTTCACCATCGAAGCCGCGCACCGTGTAGCGGCTGCCGATGGAAAAGCGCTCCTGCGGTGTGAGCGGCGTGTCATTCCACTGTGCCCGACCAGACAAGCTGTAGCGCAGGTTTTGTTTGTCGCCAGCCAGTGCCAGCGTGAAAGGTACGACCAGGTTGAGGTCAGCAGTGAGGGCTTTGAAGCGCGAAGTGCCTTCGCCAAAGGCGTCTTCGGGTGCTGCCAGCGCGGCCAGTGCACCGGTGCCGTGCCGATAGGCGGCGCTCAGGTCCAAGGTACTGGCATCGATCAATTCGCGATAGGCAACGCCCAACTCCCAACCCGCCGTGCGGCGGCGCTGTACCTCGACTTCGGTGTCGTCGATGTAGTTGCTTGAGGTCTTGAGGAAGAACTTGAACGACATGGTGGTTTTGCGCGTGGCATCGCGATAGACCAGACGCGAGAGTTTGATTTCGCTGTTCTCACTCTTGCCGCGATAGACATAGGTTTGATTGAGCCCGGCTACGCTTTGGTAATACTGGCTGTCACTGGTGGTGGCTTCCCATGACCAATAGCCAATCGGCATTGCGTAATGCATGGTGGTTGAACCCGTGCCGCGGCCACCCGGATTACCGCCGCCGAGGTCATGGTTGATGCTGACGTAGAACAAGTCGTTGAGCGTCCACCAGTTATCGTAGGAAAGCGTGACGCTACCCATGTATTTGCCGGTCGTGTCGGAGCCGCTGTTGTCGACCGACATAGCGAGCCGGAACGGAAAACCCTGTTGATAGGCAATCACCAGATCGCTGTCACCGGGCTGCGCTTCGCCCTCGGCCGGCGTGATCTGAATATCCGCTTCGGCTGTCGGCACGCGCTTGAGGTTTTCCAGGCCCTGTTCGATATCGCGCAGGTTCAGTAGATCGCCGGACCGCACCGGCAGCGCATTCCACAGCGTGGCGCGCGCATCGGCGCCGGGCGCTAAACGAATAACACGCACATGGCCCGGCACCAGCGTCATTTGCAACACACCGCTCGACAGGTTCTGCGGTGCTGCCAGCACGCGCGTGGTCACGTAGCCACGCGCGATCAGGATGTTCTGCACGCGTGCCAGCACGGCCTTGATGCCGCTCACGCCGAGGCAACGGCCAAGTACCGCCTCAGGTCCTTGGGTGACGACGCTGAGCACCTCCTTGAATTGATCAGCCTGCTGACCATCCAACACGATCTGTGCAATCGGAAAACACGGTGTTTCGTGCTCCGGAATCACCGCCTCGCTGCCCTCTTTTTGCGCTGCCGGCATGCGCGCATCGGTGGGCGGCTCTTGCTGGCGGCGCAATGCACGTTCGCGCTCTTGCTGGCGTTGATACTCTGGATCAGGAGAAGATGTTTGGGCGACAACGGGTTGGTTAAAGCAAACTACCAATGCGAATGTTGTCAGAATCAGGAGGGGGCAAAGCGGGGGAAAACCAAGTTTGAAGCGGAGGACAGGTAACAACAGCTGCGTTATTGACGGGGAATACCTGTGCCTGTATTTCCCCTTACGCCAAACATTTCGGATCATCTTTTATTTTTGTGGTACCGAAGCGGCTAAGCGCCCAACTGCTGACCATCCCTCTTATTATTTATTTGCAAAAACATAAATTTATTTGTAATTACTTACAAATGTAAGCAAATTGTAAGCGAGAGGAAAGGTGGCTGTACAGAAATATTTCCATTCAAACACGAATATATTTCCTGGTACCAATTTTGCAAGATGCCATTCTAGGGCGATCAAGTACAACGAACGCCCCTATTCAATCTACTTTTTCTTGATCCTATTTTTGGTATTTTCCTCCTGAGACAAGGCATCTGGGATCGGTTTCTGCACCCGCTCCAGCATTGTTTCTATCTGACGATGTTGAAGACGTACGGCGACAGCGAGCGGCGTTTCCATCAAGCACCGAGCCTCGCGCTACTGGACGAGGTGCTCGCTGGCGTAAACGGACAAGGGCTGAGTGCTGACTTGAATCAGACTCAGCCCTTGCCGCTGACTCCTATGTGCTCATTGGCGAAGCGACGAGAGTCGCCACGGCGATTTGCAGCTTAGCCATCTGCATTGATACGCGTGATCAATTCGGCCTGCACCTCTGCTGCACGGGCATTTTCAACTTGGCAGGTACCGGCATTTTCATGCCCGCCACCGCCGTATTCCAGCATCAGCGCACCGATATTGGTCTTCGATGTGCGGTTGAGAATCGACTTGCCGGTAGCGAACACGGTATTCTGGTTCTTCAAGCCCCACAGCACATGAATCGAGATATTCGTCTGCGGGAACATGGCGTAGATGATGAAGCGGTTGCCTGCGAAGATCACTTCTTCATTGCGCAAGTCCAGCACCACCAGATTGTGATGGATGGTGGCGCAACGGCGAATCTGGTCCTTGCACTTTTCGGCATGCTCGAAATACAGTTCCTTGCGTTCCTTGACGTCCGGCGACGCCATGATGTCATCGATCGAGTGTGTTTTGCACAGTTCAATCAAATCCATCATCAGGTTGTAATTGGAAATGCGGAAGTCACGGAAACGGCCCAGACCGGTGCGTGCATCCATCAGGAAATTCAGTAAATCCCAGCTTTCAGGGTTGAGGACTTCTTGCTCATTGAAACGCGCCGCATCGCCCTTGTCGACCGCCGCCATCATTTCGCCCCAGGTTGCCGGAAACGCCTTTTCGCCGCCGTAGTAGTCATACACCACACGTGCCGCCGATGGTGCATCGGGATGGATCACGTGGTTCTTGCGTTCGCCGGTATTGCGGATGGTTTCCGACAGATGATGGTCGAATGCAATGTGCACGCCCGCAACGAACGGCAGGTTGGTGGTGATGTCATTGTCGCTGATGGCGATTTTTCCATCTTGCATATCCTTCGGATGCACAAACAGGATTTCGTCGATCATGTCCAAGTGTTTCAACAGGACTGCACACACCAAGCCATCAAAGTCGCTACGTGTGACCAGACGATATTTTTTTGCCTCAGCCATATTTCCCCCTAAATAAAATGAATCCTTCGTCGAGCACTGCAATGCTGTGGTTGTGAATCATACAATTCAAATTTGGGCATGGATAGCAATTCTTGTGTTTTGAATTGCATAAAGTCGAGCCAGCGCCACGCCCCTGTATTGGGCCATGCAACGGCCCTTGGGTTTGCACCGGCATTGTCTTTTTCAGGGCCGAAAGACCGTTGGAATTCGTCTACTGGCCGGGTCAAAAAATAACCATCAAGCAATAATTGGCAAAAAGAAACAGGACCAAGTATTGCGCCCTTGGCACAGGCCAGGCATAGCGCGCAAACCGGCGCCACCGGGTAAAATCCGTTCTTGCTTGCGGACGCGAACCGATGACGGTAGTGCAATCCAGGCACCAATTCGCTGCACATTGCATAACAAGGAACACCAGCATGCAAAGAAGCTCTTCAACATTCAAGTTCTGGCTGGCGGCAGGCATCCTCATACTGAGCGCCGGATTTGCCTTGGCCTATGCCGTCAAGATCCGGGCATTCGCGAACACGGCTGCGCAGTACCGCATTGTTGGTGGCCAGGCCTATCTGGCGCAGGATGAAGAATCAAAACAGGATGCCGACGAGGCGCAACGCTTTGGCGGCACGCCGGCCTTGATCGTTGCCGCCTACAAACGCAAACTGCATACCCTGCTGCAAGGAGATAACCTGGCCTATCTGCTGGCAATTGCGGCCGTCATTCTGGCATGGGGCTGCTTTCGGATGGCATGGGAAGAGCAGCGACTCGATTGAGTGCGCCTGCGGCTGCACAACCCCTTGCGGATACACCAGCGGCAACCGCGCACTGAAGTCAATATGACGGTTTAACCTGGCGCTGCGAAAACATGCAAACCTGTCATTGCCTGATCTGCAATACATTGAAAATATCGACAAAAAAACGAACATCTGCGCGGTAGGCAAACACGCATTTATTTGTAGGAAAACAGGAAGCCGAATGCTTTCCTGATGAAAGCCGCCCATGCCAGCCATGGCGACGGCACTTGCAACAAAACTAGCCACCGCCTCTACAAGCCAGAGCAGACAAGCCTGAACGACTCGATGCCACTATTTTTGGCAGTATATGAACTGGCCATTGCGCACAAAAAATGACAAAAAATCTACGGTTCAGCTGCGCTTGGAATTTGTCTGAAGATACTCTAAATTACGCTCCAGATATCCAATTTCATGAGGTGGACGATGGACAAGAAAGAGGCATTGATTCGCAGCCTGATCGAACTCAGGAGCGCCCACGATGACGCCAGTGCAGCACTGTCCATCGTCGTCAATCAGGGTGCCCGCGCCGCCAAGGGTCAGGACACGGTGCCTGCGCTGGCAGACATCCGCAGCTACAAGAAGGCCATGACCTCGGCCAAAGTCCATGCCGTTCAGGCAGAGTTGGTGCTACTCGAATATGCGCTGCCGCGCATGCCGGTCGATAGCATGGAATACGCGATGTTTGTGTAATAGCGGTGAGCGCGGCAATGCGCCGCCTCACACTGCCGACAGATCAAGCTCGCCGCGCGCGCTTTCCAGCATCAGCCATTTGCGGAAGGTATAAGAAGTCGTTGGTTCGGCGCGCTCGCTCGGCCACACCGTGTAGTAACCGCCACCCAGACTGGCACTACCCTCACAGGCACGTACCAGCAATCCTTCGCGGATGCAGGGGTCGATCATGTGGCGCCAGCCCAGCAACACGCCTTCGCCAGCAATCGCCAGTTGCACCAGCAAGGGATAATGATTGCCCATCAAGGTTGTCTGCAAACGGGACGACGGGATGCCGTTTTGGGAGAACCAGGTTTCCCATGACATCCACTGCCGCTGTCCATCTTCGAGCACCAGCAACACTTCCTGCGCCAGATCGGTCGGCGCCAGACTGCGTCCGTCCAGATATTTGGGGGAACAGACCGGAATCACTTCCTCGCCGTAGATGCGGCGCACCGCCAGGCCCTTGGGCGCACCTTCGCGCAGATAGTAGATGCCAACGTCGAAATCGGTTTCAGACAAGGACGCCAAACTATCGTTGACGATGAGACGCAGATGGACTTCCGGATGCTCGGCGCGGAAATACGATAATTTGGGCGCCAGCCAGAGGGTTGCGACACCGGACGAACAAGCCACCGTCAATTCGCTGCCGCCCTTGTGTTTCATCAGGCTGCCGGTGGCTTCGGCGCAATTGACCAGCAAATAGCGCACTTGCTCGGCGTAAATCTGGCCACTGACGGTCAGGCTGAGCGCGCGCCGTTGCCGCGAGAATAATTTTTTGCCGAGAAAACGTTCCAGCTGGGACACTTGCCGGCTGACCGCGCTCTGCGTCAGATGCAGTTCATTGGCGGCACGGGTGAAGCTGTTATGCCGCATCACGGCTTCAAATGCGACCAGCGACTGGAGCGGCGGCAGAGGGGAAATGCGCATGAGCGGCCCGGTAGGTAGGAAGCCGTCCATGATAGTTTAAAACCTCAGGCCTGTCCAAGCGCCCTCTGCCACCGTCGGCCTATTGCAGTCGGCTTATTGCAGTCGACCACCCTGTATCACCAGCGTAATGTGAGCATCACCATCGGCTAGCACGCTGATGTCGGTCAATGGATTGCCATCGACCACGATCAGATCGGCCATCGCGCCCTCGGTGACGGTACCCAGTTCGCCATCGCGTTGCAGAATCGCAGCGGCAATCGATGTTGCCGAACGGATCGCTTCCAGGTTGCCGATCAACTCGGCGCGAATGCGGAATTCCTGCGACTGGTCAGCATGCATCTCGCCCAGCAAATCGGAACCAAAGCCCATCGGCACGCCAGCATCGGCGTAAATACGCAATGAATCACGACCAGCCTGACGTACTTTTTCAACCTTGGCGATCGACTCGGGCGGCATGCCCAGGCGGGCGCCATCACGTGCCAGCGCATCATAGGTCACCAGTGTCGGCACCACGAAGGCGCCATGCTGGCGCATGATATCGGCGGCTTCGCGATCGACCAGATTGCCATGTTCAATGGTCCGCACACCGCAACGCACGGCACGCGCAATTGCCCGACCGGTATAGGCATGCGCCATTACATAGGTTTGCGCTGCTTCGGCTTCGGCCACGATGGCGCGGATTTCATCTTCACTGTATTGCGTGTTGGCAATCGGGTCGACCGGCGAAGCAACCCCACCGGAGGCCATGATCTTGATCTGGGTTGCGCCCTTTTGTATCTCTTCGCGCGCTGCCAGGCGAACCGCATCGACACCATCGACCACGCGTGCAATGGCACCGACACGGAATGCACACGAACAAGGTTCCAGATGATCGGAGCGTTCACGGAAGTCACCATGACCGCCGGTCTGCGACAAGGCCTTGCCCGATGGAAAAATGCGCGGGCCGCTAACCAGCCCGATGGCGATTGCCTGCGCCAGCGCCCAGTCGGCACCACCGGCGTCCCGCACCGTAGTAAAGCCGCGCTTGAGCAT
>JAMFSU010000118.1 GCA_026225475.1 Duganella sp. | reverse complement strand
TACTTATCTTTGGGCGAGACCAAAGAAAGTGAGCGGCTGCCGGGCCGCCCCCGGCTAGGTCGTCCGAAGAAAACAAAGATTCAACTACGCACTGAGGTACCCGGCAAGGTCGTCCGAAGAAAACAAAGCATCAGCAACCAAGAAAACCATGCCGGCCTTTTCTTAACCGAATGGCATTGCCGCTCTTAGTGTTTGCTGCGGATGATGGTCTCGCTGTCGTCGCCTTCATCCGGGCCTTTGGCGCCGTAGGAAAACACATCAAACTGGCTGCCGTCTTCCGATACACGATATTGATACGGGTGACTCCATGGGTCGCGTGGCAGACGGTCGATATAGCCGCCAGTTTGCCAACGCTTGGCCAGCGGCGCCCTGTTCGGGTTGATGATCAACGCCAGCAAGCCTTGTTCATTGCTGGGATAGTGGCCGTTGTCCTGGCGATAGTGCTGCAACGCTTGTTCGATGTTGTTGATGTTTTCCTCGGCGCTGATGATTTCCGGGTTATGCGCGTGATGGACTACGCTTAGCAGGCGCGGTGCTGCCACCACGGCAATGACTGCGATCACGATCAGCGCTGCCAGCAATTGGACTTTGGTCAATCCGCGTTGACGTGCTGGCGATGGCAGAAGAGGGGCGATAGTCGGGCTGCTGCGCATTGAACGTGCTTTCCAGAGGAACGGTAAGTATGACAAGATGCGAGAGTATAAAACAGGCTAGTGCTGCGCAAGCTCCTCACTGGTGCACAGTGAGGAATTTATTTTGTGCGTGCCACACTTTCCGGTCTGTGTGTTATCAAAAAATCACAAAGGATTGCACAAATCCTGTTCGCACCGTAGGAGGAAGACATGTCACAGCAGTACATTCTGGCGCTGGACCAGGGCACTACCAGTTCCCGCGCAATCGTGTTCGATCACGCCGGGCACATCGTCAGCACGGCGCAAAAGGAATTCCAGCAGATTTATCCGCAACCGGGCTGGGTCGAACATGATCCGCAGGAAATCTGGGCCACCCAGGCTGGCGTGGCCGCTGAAGCGACCACCAAGGCCGGACTCAACGGCGCTGCGATTGCGGCCATTGGCATCACCAATCAGCGTGAAACCACCATCGTCTGGGATCGCGACAGCGGCCGTCCGGTGTATAACGCCATCGTCTGGCAAGATCGTCGTACCGCAGCGTTTTGTGATGCGCTGAAAGCTGACGGTCATGAGGCGACGATACGCGCCAAGACCGGTTTGCTGGTCGACTCTTATTTCTCTGCCACCAAAATCCGCTGGATACTCGGCAACGTTCCCGGCGCGCGCGCGCTGGCCAATGCTGGCCGCCTGGCTTTCGGCACAGTCGATAGTTGGCTGGTGTGGAATTTCACACGCGGCGAATTGCATGTGACCGATGCCAGCAATGCCGCGCGCACCATGTTATTCAATATCCACACCTTGCAATGGGACGACGACTTGCTGGCGCTGTTCGATATTCCGCGCAGCATGCTGCCGCAAGTGCGGCCCTCCAGCGCGTTGTACGGTCACACCCAGACCACGGTATTTGCTTCGCGCATTCCAATTGCCGGTATTGCCGGCGATCAGCATGCGGCCTTGTTCGGCCAGATGTGCACTACGCCCGGCATGGTCAAAAATACCTACGGCACCGGGTGCTTCATGGTGATGAATACCGGCGACAAGCCTATCGTGTCGCGCAACAATCTGTTGACGACCATTGCCTGGCAGATCGGTGACCAGGTGCAATATGCGCTGGAAGGCAGTATCTTCATCGGTGGTGCCGTGGTGCAATGGCTGCGTGATGGCCTCGGCATCCTGCGTCATTCGCACGAGGTCGAGGCGCTGGCGCGCAGTGTGCCCGACAGCGACGGCGTCTACCTGGTGCCAGCATTTGCCGGTCTTGGTGCGCCGCATTGGAATCCCCACGCACGCGGTGCCATGTTCGGCGCCACGCGCGGCACGACGGCAGCGCATCTGGCGCGCGCCGCGCTCGACAGCATTGCCTACCAGACCATGGACGTACTCAATGCCATGCAAGCCGATGCCGGACTGGACATCACGCAACTGCGCGTCGATGGCGGCGCTACCGGGAATGATTTATTGATGCAGTTCCAGGCCGATATTCTGGGCCTGGACGTGATTCGTCCCCAAGTGACCGAAACCACGGCGCTCGGTGCCGCCTATCTGGCCGGTCTGGCGGTCGGCTATTGGGCCGATCAGGAAGAGTTGCGCCAGCAATGGCGTCAGCAAGCCTGTTTCACCCGGGCAATGGAGCCTGCTCAGGCGGCACAGCTGGTGCGCGGCTGGCAGCGTGCCGTCGGCGCAGCGAAGGCCTGGGCCGACGCTGGCTGATGGCTTCGCAGTCAGATCGCAGACAGCGTCTCAGCTCGCCTGCAATTGGATAGCCACGCCAGCCTGTTCGCTGACAGCAGCCGACAGGGTGGCATACAGCTCCGAGTTGTCGCGTGTGCTGAGCCACTGGCTGCCATTGAATTTGTAGTGATAACCGCCCGATTTGGCGGCTAGCCACAGTTCCTGCATCGGCGCCTGACTGTTGACGATGATCTTGGTATCGCTGGAGATGCACTCAATTTCCAGCACGTTGCCGCTGCGGCTGCATTCGACATCGAGGTCGGTATTGTCGGTGGCGTCTTCCAGCGCGCCTTCGATGGCGTTGAGGGTGGAATCGGCCAAGGCCAGGAATTCTGATTCTGTCATGCTACACTCCGAGACATTGATGTAACCCGTGATTCTATCGTGAAGTCTCCAAAACTTTATTCCCGCCTTGTTCTGGTCAGCTTGACTGCTGCCACTGTGTCTTTGTCTTTGCTCGGCTGTGGCCAGAAAGGACCGCTGTTTTTGGCCAAACCGCCAGAACGCGTGATCCGTACCGCACCTGCCGCTGATGTCGACAATGCTGCTACCGCTGCTACCCCAGTCAAAAAATAAATTTCCATGTCTCATTTCTCTTATCGCAACGGTGTGCTGCATGCCGAAGATTTGCCATTGACAGCACTGGTCAAGCAATTTGGCTCGCCGCTGTATGTCTATTCCGCGGCGGCACTGACGGCCAATTACGCCGCCTATGCCGATGCCTGCAAGAAAAATGGCCGTAGCGGCGATGCTGCGCTGGTCTGCTATTCGGTCAAGTCGAACTCCAATCTGGCAGTGCTGAATCTGCTCGGCAAGCTCGGCTCCGGCTTCGATATCGTCTCGGGTGGCGAGTTGCTGCGCGTCATCGCTGCCGGTGGCGATCCCCGCAAGGTGATCTTTTCCGGGGTCGGCAAGGGCCGTGATGAGATGCAGTTGGCACTGCAACACGACATCCTGTGCTTCAACGTTGAATCGATTCCCGAGCTGCACCGGCTCAATGAAGTTGCAGGCGCGGCCGGCAAGCGCGCGCGCGTATCGTTACGCGTGAACCCGAACGTTGACGCCAAGACGCATCCTTATATTTCCACCGGCCTCAAGGAAAACAAGTTCGGCGTCGCCTATGAAGACGCGCTGGACTGTTACCGTACAGCAGCGGCGCTGCCGCATATCGAGGTGGTCGGCATCGATTGCCATATCGGTTCGCAGTTGCTCGACGACGCGCCGCTGTTGGAAGCGCTGGACAAAGTGATCGAGTTGATCGACCGCCTCGAGGCTGAGCAAATTCATATTCACCATCTCGACATCGGCGGTGGCATCGGTATTACCTATGACGACGAACAGCCAGTGCCAGTGGGTGATTATCTGGGTCGCCTGTTTGCGCGCATTGATGCCTGGCGCAAAGAGAAATACGCTGGCGCACCGGTCAAGGTCATGTTTGAACCCGGTCGCTCCATCGTCGGCAATGCCGGCGTGTTGATTACCGAAGTGCAATATCTGAAGCACAGCGAAGCCAAGAATTTCGCTGTGGTCGATGCGGCCATGAATGACTTGATGCGTCCGGCCATGTACGAAGCCTGGCATGGCGTACAAGTGGTGCAGCAAGGCGGTGAAGCAGCGCGCGTCTACGACGTGGTTGGTCCGGTGTGCGAATCGGGTGACTGGCTGGCACGTGGCCGTGAACTGGCGATTGCGCCTGGCGATCTGCTGGCGCTGATGTCAGCCGGGGCCTATGGCATGACCATGGCCTCGAACTACAACACACGTGGTCGCGCTGCGGAAGTGCTGGTCGATGGTGCCCAAGTGCACTTGGTCCGCAAACGCGAAAATCCCGCCGACCTGTTTGCACTGGAAACGATCGTTTCCTGAGTCGCCTGCGCCAGGAGCGCAACAGCATGACGAAGCAGCCGCATTGCCTTTCAGCAATCCGGCTGTTTTTTTATATGGATCGCGCGGCGAGAGGTTGCATAAAAGAAATTTTCAGAACGCAATTTGGTTGCCGTGAGACACCCGGTATAGCTGGCGCGAAATTTGCTGACGATAGCCTGTCAAGGTGCTAAAACCTGCGGGGAATATGCCTATAATGCGCGTTTTCGAATTGTGTCATTTGCTGTTTGAGCCTCTTTACGCCTAAGGAATATGCATGAATGCGCTGATCTGGTTTGTTGTACTTTATTGGGTGATTTCTGTCTGCATCGGCCTGTATGCAACCAAGTTTGTCAAAAATGCCAAGGATTTTGCCATCGCCGGCCGCTCCTTGCCGATGTCGGTGGTCACCGCCACGGTGTTTGCCACCTGGTTTGGTTCCGAAGCCGTGCTCGGGGTTTCCTCGACCTTTTTGAAAGAAGGTCTGGGCGGTATCATCGCCGATCCCTTCGGTTCTTCCTTGTGCCTGATTCTGGTGGGCGTGTTCTTTGCACGGCCGCTGTATCGGATGAACCTGCTGACCATCGGTGACTACTACAAACGGCGTTTCGGTCGCGCTGCTGAAATGCTGGTCACTATCTGCATCGTGATTTCCTACCTCGGTTGGGTAGCGGCACAGATCAAGGCGCTCGGTCTGGTGTTCAATGTCGTCTCGGACGGTGCCATCTCGATGCAACTGGGCATGATCATCGGCGCTTCCAGCGTGCTGATCTATACCCTGATGGGCGGCATGTGGGCGGTGGCGATCACCGACTTCCTGCAAATGATCATCGTGGTGGTCGGCATGCTCTACATCGGCTGGGAAGTCTCCGGCATGGTCGGCGGCGCCGATGTGGTGATCAAGCATGCGGCAGCCGAAGGAAAATTCGCGTTCTGGCCGGCGCCGACGCTCAAGGAGGTGCTGTGGTTCTTTGCGGCCTGGGTGACGATGATGTTCGGTTCGATTCCGCAGCAGGACGTATTCCAGCGCGTGATGTCGTCGAAGACCGAAAAGATCGCGGTGCGCGCCTCGGTGCTGGGCGGCGTGATCTATTTCTTCTTTGTGTTCATTCCGATCTTCCTGGCCTATTCGGCAACGCTGATCGATCCCAAGATGGTGGCCGACCTGATCGACAAGGACCCGCAACTGATTCTGCCGACCTTGATCATGCAAAAGATGCCGGTGTTCGCGCAAGTCATGTTCTTCGGCGCCTTGCTGTCGGCCATCAAGAGTTGCGCCAGCGCCACCTTGCTGGCACCCTCGGTGACCTTCACCGAAAACGTGCTCAAGGAAATCCGGCCGTGGAAGAGCGACAAGGAATTCCTGTTCTCGATGCGCGTGGTGGTGTTGATCTTTACCGTCGCCGTCACTGCATTGGCGCTCAACAGCCAGTCGAGTATTTACGAAATGGTGGAAAACGCCTACAAGGTGACGCTGGTGGCAGCCTTCATTCCACTGGCCTTCGGTGTCTACTGGAAACGTGCGACGCGGCAGGGCGCACTGGCGGCGATGATTCTCGGTCTGGTCTCGTGGATCACGCTGGAATACCTCGCACCGGAAGGCATGTGGCCGCCGCAACTGGTGGGCTTGCTGATGAGTCTGGGTGGTATGGTGGTCGGATCGCTCTTGCCACAACTGGTGGCGCCGATTCCGCAAGTGCCAGTGGGGGTTGCTGCGGATAGCCCGGCGCATTGATTTTCTATTGTTATTTCGGCATTTTCTTTACAAGTTTCCCCCTCCCGCGATTCGCATGTTGCACCTCGCGGGAGGTGTCATGCATATCCTCACACGGGGCGCCTTGCCGGCTGCTTCATAGCCTGCTTGCCATAGCTTTGCTCGCATTATTTCTGTAAATAAATAGTCAAAATACTTCGCTGTTGTCGAAATTTTTATTGGAACTTATCGTTTCCAATTCGACCTCACAGTGTATGTCTCTGCAAAATCAAGAATTCAATCTTGCCTCCGTGGCCTTGTTTCTGGACTTCGATGGCACCTTGGTAGAGCTAGCGCCACAGCCCGACGGCGTGGTCACGCCAGCACCATTGATCAGCGTATTGACGCAACTACAGCAGGCGTTGGATGGTGCGCTCGCAGTGGTCAGCGGCCGGTCGCTGAGCCAACTCGACCACTACCTGGTGCCATTGCGGCTGCCGACGGCGGGCGTGCATGGTCTGGAACGGCGCGATGCGCAAAGCCAGTTGATCGAATTGCCAGCGCCTGATGCGGTACGCCTGATGGAACGTCTGGCGCCACTGGTGGCGCGCCATCCAGGCTTGCTGCTGGAACCCAAGCGCGGCGCATTGGCGTTGCACTATCGCCAGGTTCCGCATCTGGAGCAGGCCTGCATCGAGGCGATGCGTCATGCTGTTTCGCGGGTGCCGGGATTTTCCCTGTTGCTTGGCAAGATGGTGGTCGAAGCCAAGGCGGCTGTGGCCGACAAGGGCGACGCGATTGCCGCCTTCATGGCCGAGGCACCGTTTGCTGGCCGTCAGCCCTGGTTTGTCGGCGACGACGTCACCGATGAGGCCGGTTTTGTGCAGGTGCAAGCCGCTGGCGGCATCGGCATCAAGGTCGGTCGCGGCAGCAGCCAGGCCCTGCGTCGGCTCGACAACCCGGCTGCCGTGCTCGATTGGCTGGCACGCACTTTGGGTAGCGCAGCATCACATTGAAAAGGCAAGTCTCATCGCAGTATTTTTTCTGAACGCAGCAGCGATAACAAAAAAAGAAGGGCAACATGAACACGTCAACTTCGATCGATACGGCCAGCAACGACACCTCCACCGGCAATTTCAACGATGGCCAACGGCCCTCTACCTCGACGCTCGATCTGGGCGTGGTCGGCAACTGTTCCTATAGCGCATTGATCGACAAACTGGGCCGCGTGGTCTGGTGCTGCCTGCCGCGCTTCGATGGCGATCCGGTGTTCAATGCCTTGCTCGATCCGGATGAGAGTGGAAGCTTGTGGAGTTTCGAACTGGAGAATTTTTCGCACAGCGAACAATGGTATGAGCCTAATACTGCCGTCCTGAAAACACGCTTGTTTGACACCCTCGGCCAGGGCATAGAGATTACCGATTTCGCCCCACGTTTCCCTAGCCGCGGACGTTACTTTCGGCCACTGATGCTGGTGCGCCGGATTCAGCCGCTCAACGGCTCGCCGCGTGTGCGCATACGGCTGCGTCCACGCTATGACTGGGGCCGTGAGCAGCCAGTCATCACGCGCGGCAGCAATCATGTGCGCTATGTCGGCACCAGCATGACCTTGCGGCTCAATACCGATGCCCCGATCAGCTACCTGCTCGACGAAACCGCATTTGTGCTGATTCGTCCCTATGACTTCCTGCTCGGCCCCGATGAAACATTGAGCAGCGGCATGGCCGATGTTGCGCGCAATTTCGAACAGGAAACCTTGAGTTACTGGCGCCAATGGAGCCGCAGTCTGGCGACGCCGCTGGAATGGCAGGCAGCCGTGATCCGCGCCGCCATCACGCTCAAACTCTCGCTCTATGAAGATACCGGCGCCATCGTCGCCGCCATGACCACCAGTGTGCCGGAAGCACCAGGCAGTGCCCGCAATTGGGATTACCGTTATTGCTGGTTGCGCGATGCGTTTTTTGTCGTGCGCGCGCTCAATAGTTTGTCCGAACTTGGCACCATGGAAGATTACCTGCGTTGGCTCACCAATATTCTGGTGCGCTCAGCCGGCGGCCATGTGCAGCCGCTGTACGGCATCGGCCTGGAAGAAGCGCTGCCGGAACAAATCCTCGATCACTTGCCGGGCTTCCGCCACCACGCACCGGTGCGCGTCGGTAATCAGGCGTACGAACATTTCCAACATGACGTCTATGGCAATATCGTGCTCGGCGCAGCGCAGGCGTTTCATGATCTGCGTCTGCGCAACCGTGCTGGCATCGAACATTTTCAACATCTGGAAGCGGTTGGCGAGCGTGCCTTTGACATGTATGACCGGCCCGATGCCGGCATGTGGGAATTGCGTACGCGTTCGCGCATCCATACCTCATCGGCATTGATGAGCTGGGCCGCCTGCGACCGCCTGGCCAAGATTGCCGTGCGGCTTGAGCTGCACGAACGGGCCCTGGTCTGGCAAGAACGCGCCACCCTGATTGGCGAGCGCATCCTGAAAGAAGCCTGGAATGAAGAGCGGCAAACCTATGCCGAAAGCTTCGGCGGTCGCGATCTCGACGCCAGTGTCTTGCTGATGGTCGAAGTCGGCCTGATTGCGCCGACCGACAAGCGCTTCATCGCCACCGTCGATGCGCTCGAAAAGTATCTCTGCGACGGCCCCTACATGCGCCGTTACGAAGCGCCCGACGATTTCGGCCGGCCCGAAACTGCCTTCAATATCTGCACCTTTTGGCGCATCGATGCGCTCGCACGAATCGGCCGCAAGGAACAGGCGCGTGAAATTTTCGAAGCCATGCTGGCGGCGCGCAATCACGTTGGACTGCTCTCGGAAGACACTCATCCAGTCACCGGTGAGATGTGGGGTAATTTCCCGCAAACCTATTCGATGGTCGGCATCATCAATTGCGCCATGCGCTTGTCGGCGTCCTGGGAGAGCGTTATTTGATCCCTGGCAGGTAATCGCTCGCTGCCATTGCAGCGGCCCGCATGTAATGCACACATCCTGACCTACACAACAAAATAGGAGTTCGCCCATGTCTCGCCTGGTTGTCGTATCGAATCGTCTCGCCGATCCCCGCAAAGCTGCCGCCGGAGGGCTGGCCGTCGCGCTCGGCGAAACCCTGCGGCGCACCGGCGGCCTGTGGTTCGGCTGGAGTGGCAAGGTCATCGAGGGCGGCACGCCCGGTGAAGGCGCCTTGCACGTCAGCCAAGCCGGCAGTGTGACGCTAGCCGAACTCGATCTTGGCAGTGAAGATCATGACGCCTACTATCGTGGCTATGCCAACGGCGTGCTGTGGCCGGTATTTCATTACCGTCTCGATCTGGCGCATTTCGAAGCTGGTCATCTGGGTGGCTACCGGCGCGTCAACCAATTGTTTGCGCGCAAGCTCATGCCGCTGCTCAAGCCGGATGACATCATCTGGATTCATGACTACCATTTAATTCCACTGGCGGCCGAGTTGCGCGCCATGGGTTGCGGCAACCGCATTGGATTTTTTCTGCACATTCCCTTGCCGCCACAACAGATCCTGGCAGCGATTCCTTCGCACGAATGGCTCATGCGCGCGCTGTTTGCCTACGATGTAGTGGGCTTCCAGAGCGAATCCGATTTGTTGCACTTCGCCCATTACGTTAAGGCCGAAGCCACCGCAGAGACCGTCGGCAGCAGCCAGTTCCGCGCCTTCAACAGCACCGTGCTTGCGGGTGCTTTTCCGATTGGTATCGATGTCGATGATTTCCAGCGACTGGGACGCGCACGCGAAGCGCGTGAAACTTTTGACACCACGCGCAAGGAATATTCACGCCGGCGACTGCTGATTGGCGTTGATCGCCTCGATTACTCAAAAGGCTTGCCACACCGCATTCGCGCATTTCGTGAACTATTGCAGCAATATCCAGAAAACCGCAACAGCGCGACCTTGCTGCAGGTTGCCTCGCCCAGTCGTGAAGATGTCGATGCCTATGCCGATATCCAGCGCGAACTGGAAAGTCTGTGCGGCTCCATCAATGGTGATTACGGCGACTTCGGCTGGATGCCGATCCGTTACATGCACCGCACGGTAGCGCGCAAACGTCTGCCGGGTTTGTACCGCGCCTGCGACGTGGCGCTGGTGACGCCCCTGCGCGACGGCATGAACCTGGTCGCCAAGGAATTCATCGCGGCCCAGGACGAAGAAGACCCCGGCGTACTGGTGTTGTCGCGTTTTGCTGGTGCCGCCGAACAGCTCAAGGAAGCCTTGCTGGTCAATCCCTACGATACCCACGGCACCGCGCAAGCCATCCAGCAAGCCTTGCAAATGCCGCTGGCAGAACGCCGTGAGCGCCATGCGGCCCTGCTGGCAAATATCCGCGAGTTCGATGTGCACTGGTGGTGCCGCAGCTTTTTGCAGGCATTGGAGCAGTCGCGGTGAATGGCGCCTAGCGTTCTGGCGGTCTTACGCATATTCTTGGTTTCCTGGTCTCCACGCGCGGCGCGCGTATCTTGGACTTGTGGCTCTTGTTCGCACACGCTGCCCCCCCGTCGGCAGGGCCAAATGAAGTGTTGGTCATTTGTCGGGATCAATGAATTCTATGCGCCCTAATTGATCGAGAAGTATCTCCATCTCTTTGTCATTCGGATCATCCAAATACTTTCCGGACGTAAATGCGCACAACGCCTGGTGCTCACCGAACAGACAAAAATTAATATTTTGTATCGGATGCTCCATATTTCGAATGTCTTCGGTAATGCCAATGCCTTGCCAGTTTTTTCCGTTGAAATAGACCGCGCTGACATTTGCTTCCGGATATTCTTGACGACGCTCAAGTTTATGGGCCGACAGCCCCAGGCTGC
>JAMFSU010000018.1 GCA_026225475.1 Duganella sp. | reverse complement strand
CCGATTGTATTGGACACAATCGGCGCGAAACAGGCATCAAGCCCCACCACCTAACTGCCCCCCCTTGTATGGGGGGGGCACGGAATAAAAAAGTCACTATTCTGGAGTCAACAAGCTGGCACATCGGCTTTGCGGAGTGGATTGATAAGATTTCTCGGCAAAATGCACACAATCACGATCGGGAAGCGCGATTGGGAAGTCCAACAAGTATGACTTGGGGTGATGGTGCCGCTATCGTTGAGGCAGGCACACGACGCTACCGATCTCGATTCTCTTCAGCACATAACTTGATACATTTTTTGAGACATTTTCATTTTCTCAATGTAGTTCACGGCAACACCAATCTCGCCCCTCGCCGCATGTCGTCGGGCATTTTCCAAACCTGAAACTCAAGGAGCCAATCGTGAAAGCAAAATTCGTTCTCATCGGCCTGCTGATCTCCAGTGGCGCCTATGCCCAGACCGCGAACCTGGAATGTCCCGCCGGTACCCCGCCTAATGGCCAGTACAGCGGAAGGCTGATTGCTCAAATGAATCACGATGGATGGAATAACTACCGTTTCCGGATGCGACAACAAAACGACAACGAAATATGCGTGACCATCGACGCGACGTTCACTGCACGCTATCAACTCATGCGGGATGCTTGGCTACTGGGCATTCCCATTACGATTCGGATTAACGCCGGAGGTGCCCAGGCCGTTTCTGTACTGAATCAGTAAACGCAGAAACGCACCAGGCTTGCCGTACACAAATGTGCTACTTACCATTATTGGAAACCACACCCACGCTCGACCAAACACCAGCGCGAAATTGACCTTTGTATTTAATCCGACATGATGCTCGACATGCACGCATTGCGTAGGAGCGCGCTGGCGGTTGACTTTGATTCCCCATCAGCATGCACGACGACTCAACGACTTCTCCCTTGCGGTCGGTCGTTGTGCGATGAGTAGCGATCTACGTTTGCCACAAGCCTGGTCATGGCTGAACGTATTCCGACTTTCAGTTCGACTCAACAAACAGGAGTTTGGTATGGCCGCCCTCAAAAACCTCATTGTCGTGCTTGTAATGTGCTCTTCAAGCTGCATCTGCCTGGCGCAACAAGTCGCCACTCTGATTCCAGGCGCCAGCAATTTGCTCATTCAGACCACCCCATCGATTAGCCCCTATTCTCTCTTGCTCAATTTCAATGCCTCATTGACCCAACAAGGAACAGGTGCTGCCTATACAGTGCCAGTCAGCCGCCACCCCGTCATTTCCCTCCGCACCCTGTCCCTGGCTTACAATGCAGCGATCACGAATGGCCATCTGCGCACATTAGCTCCATTGATGGAAACATTGTCGAACAATATTCGACAGTATGCCGGCAACGGCGGCGTAAATTGCGCCGATGCAACTATCGCGACCGGAATCGTGCAAGCCAGTAACCTGGCATTGGGGCAGGCAACTGGCTGGGTATATGCGCAAAGTAACGCCCGCCCCCCCCCGGGACGTGATCAGCTAGGTCAGTATTTTATATGGATGCCAGGAAATTTATTCATCGGGCCCACCAACCGCGGCGACAGACTTCATGAACAGGAGTTCGACCACAATGCAATCCACGTCGTGGGGCGGCCCCATTGGCTTAAATTGAATCAGATCAATGTTAATTTGGTGCAATATATAAACACATCCAATATAAGTTTCCTGACAGCCGCCGTCCTCGATATGAACACCTTGGCCAGCACTACCAGCAGCCAGGTACTAGTTGGCTCCCGATGGGAACTTAGGAATGGGCAATATTTCATCAATACCAGTCTTCCGACTTCGATTCCCGACGTCGAGGAAACATCCCAGTCCAATGCGGCATTGAATTCAGCCGCATGCAATGGATTGACGCCCACATTTCGTCAAATGAGGGCACGTTTGACGGCAGCCTTGTTTAAGAATCCGTAAGTATGGCTTCTTCGTGCATTCTGCCAGGAACAAAAAACCAACCAAGTTCCCCTCACGTGCATGAGCGGCCTGTGCGCGTGATGCGCGCACAGGACAGAGAACATCAATGTGAACGGTGGTAGAAACAATTGCACGCATGATCGGATGCCGCCCCCTGATGGGGGGCGCCTGTACTGCTCGACAGCACTAGCATGTGCCGAACCGTATCAATGTGTCGTCAATGCCTACACAAGCGATCCCATGCTGCTTGACAACGCTCGTTGATACGACTGCAACACGCTCTTTTTCCATCAGGAGGCACGATATGCAAACGCACGATTCGCTCGATGTAGCCCAGCCGGTGAGAATCATGGCGCTGGGAGACTCGGTCACTGTCATGTTGCCAGACCAGAACTACCGCGAACGGCTGGCGGCAAGCTGCCGTGCGGTAGGCTACAACGTCAATTTTGTCGGGGCAATCGGTGTCGATAAGCTGACGACGTTGACATCGCGACATTCCGCCATCTCGGGAATTACCGCTGCAGAAGTCGACACTCACTACATTGACAGTTGGATGGATCTGGCCGAACCCGACATCGTATTGATGTTATTGGGGGCAAACGATATTCAGGGCGCTCAACGCTCGCCCGAGGACACTATCGACAGCTTGCGCAGCATCATACTAAAGATGCGGATCACCAATCCCAGCATCCGCGTCTTTCTCGGCATGTATCCGCCTATTCGTCCCGATCTACCCGATATGGCGACGATGATTGCCATGATTCCCGCGCTGGCAGAAGAACTCCACACGACGGCGTCACCAGTGACCGCGGTCGATCACGCACCAGACTTTGACATTCGCATCGGTGCCGATCACATCGATCTGACACACCCCAATTTGAACGGCGATCGCAAATACGCCTACAATTGGTTCGCAGCTTTCGTGCGCGAGGGCCTATGTTCCGCACAGCCGGTATTGGTCAATGCGACCGCCGGCAAACCCGTCAATGCCGATAGCGTCGACGCCGGTGATGCCTCCACCCTGCTGTCGCATCTGGTCAACGGTAATATTCAGGACAATCTTTACTGGGCACGCAATACAACCCAGGACGTGATTATCAGTATTGATCTGCAAGGCGAATATTTGATCAGCTATCTGGAATTGAGTCACTGCTCCAGTTGGATCGGAATCGCCTATGATGTCGAAGAACCACATCCGTGGAATACCCGCTCTTATGTCGCCCAACTGCGCTCCAGCAAGGACGCGCCATGGATCACCGTGGGTACGGCAACCGACAACGAGCAGGGGCGCACAGCACATCTATTTGCGCCGTTGCCGGCGCGTTACTTCCAGTTGCTGCTGCACGCGCCGGAATCGCCAAGCACGCCGCTCGTGCTGCGTCAAATCAGCATTTTTGGTGTGCCGCTTTCGGTGCCTTGAAGGTGCAGTCGTACAGGCGCAGTCGAACCAGCAGGCAGTCTATCGTCGCAGGTGGCACATGGCGTGCCGCACTTCTGTCTCAGTAAATCGACATTCCGTTCATCCTATAAAAAAAACTGGAACCGCGGCGCGAGTTCCAGTTTTTTTCATCATTGTCAGTGCAAGAGCACGATCCTGACGATTGTCACTTCAGCTTCAACGCGCTGGCCGCACTGGCCAACTCCGTAATCCTGCCCCAGTCACCAATCTCAATGGCATTCTTGGGCGTGAGCCAGGAACCACCGACGCAAGCCACGTTCTTGCAGGCCAGGAACTGCGATGCCGTTTCCTGCGAAATACCGCCGGTCGGACAGAACGTGACATCGCCCAGCGGACCAGCAATCGCATTGAGCATCCCGATGCCACCGGCCTGCATGGCCGGGAACAATTTCAGTTGGCGGAAACCGGCTTCGCGCGCCGCCATCACTTCAGAAGGCGTCATCACGCCTGGCAGCAGCGGCAAGCCGCTCGATTTGGCCGCCGCAATCAAGGCCGCAGTCAAGCCGGGTGAGACGCCAAACACGGCACCGGCATCACGCGAAGCGGCGAATTCTTCCGGGTTGGTGAGGGTACCAACGCCGACGATGGCATCCGGTACCTGTTCGGCAATGGCGCGAATCGCTGGCAGGCCGTGTTCAGTGCGTAAGGTTATTTCCAACACACGGATGCCGCCTGCCACCAGCGCCTTGGCCAACGGCACGGCATGTTCCAGCTTATCGATGGCGATCACAGGAATGACGGCCGAGGTGCGCATGATTTCCAGGATATTTTTCATACTGTCGCTTTCTCATTTTCCAAGATTGGTGGCAGACCAAAACTGGTGCCGCCCTCTTCTGCTGCGCTGACGTTAGCACGGAACACACTGAACAACTCACGCCCCATGCCGGTCTGATTGGCCGACAAATCAGCCTTTTCAACCGTACGTGCAGCCCATTGTGCTGCATCTACCTGCGCTTCCAATATACCGGCTTCGGCATCCAGAAGGATCATATCGCCGTTGCGCACCAACCCCAGGGGGCCGCCCGCCAGCACTTCGGGCGTGACGTGGATCGCCGCCGGTACCTTGCCCGATGCACCCGACATGCGGCCGTCGGTGACTAGGGCAACATGGCGGCCCTTGTCTTGCAAAATTCCCAGCGCTGGCGTGAGTGCATGCAGCTCCGGCATACCATTGGCGCGCGGCCCCTGGAAGATCAGCACGGCGATAAAATCACGGTCCAGTTCGCCGGCCTTGAAGGCTTTCATGAAGGCTTCCTGCGAATGAAACACGATCGCTGGTGCCTGCACTACGCGATGTTCTGGCTTGACCGCCGACACCTTGATTACCGAGCGTCCCAGATTACCCTGCAACAGCTTCAGACCGCCATCGGCCGAGAACGGCGCCGTCGCCGTACGCAAGACGCCATCGTCACCGCTGTCTTTGGGTGCTGCTTTCCAGGTCACCTTGCCGTCTTCCAGCAAAGGTTCGGTTGCGTGCGCGCGCAAGCCATGACCAAGAATGGTCATGACATCATCATGCATCAGACCAGCATCGATCAACTCGCGCAACACGAAACCGGTGCCGCCGGCAGCGTGGAAATGATTGACGTCGGCAGTGCCGTTTGGATAAATCCGCGTCACCAGCGGAACCACCGATGACAGTTGCGAAAAATCATCCCAGTCGATCACCAGACCAGCGGCCTTGGCAATGGCCACCAGATGCAGGGTGTGATTGGTGGAGCCGCCCGTGGCTAGCAAGGCGACGATGGCATTGACGATCGATTTTTCATCGACCAGTCGGCCCACTGGCGTGTATTGCTGACCTTGCGCGGTAATCTTCAGCGCCTGTTTGGCCGCCTCGGCGGTCAGGGCGTCACGCATCGGCGTGTTCGGCGAGATGAATGCGGCCCCTGGCAAGTGCAGGCCCATCGCTTCCATCAACATTTGATTGCTGTTGGCGGTACCATAAAAGGTGCAGGTGCCAGCGTCGTGGTAAGACTTCGATTCGGCTTCCAGCAATTCGGCGCGGCCGATCTTGCCTTCCGTGTAGAGTTGGCGAATCTTGACTTTTTCGCTATTGGTCATGCCACTGGTCATCGGACCGGCAGGCACAAACACGGCGGGAATATGCCCAAAGTGCAAGGCGCCGATCAACAGGCCTGGCACGATCTTGTCGCACACGCCCAGATAGAGCGCGGCATCAAACATATTGTGCGACAAGGCCACCGCCGTGCCCATGGCAATGGCATCGCGCGAAAACAGCGACAACTCCATGCCAGTCTGGCCTTGCGTAATGCCATCACACATGGCCGGCACACCGCCGGCGAATTGCGCCACGCCACCTTCGGCACGGATGGCATCCTTGATGATCTGCGGAAAGCGCTCGAAAGGTTGATGCGCCGACAACATGTCGTTGTACGACGAAATGATCGCTACCGAAGCGGCGCGATCCTGTTTCAGCTTCAATTTGTCATTGGCGGGAAATGCGGCAAACCCGTGCGCCAGATTGGTACAAGACAGCGCGCCACGCTGTACGCCCTGATGACGCGCGGCGTCGAGACGCGCCAGATAGGCTGTGCGATAAGGCCGACTACGTTCGGCGATGCGTCGGGTGACGCTGGCTAAGGTAGCGTTAAGGGACATGTTGGGGTTCCTGATAGCATCGAGAAATGTAATTTTACTACAATTTGTTAAACTAAACTCCTTCTTTTTGCGATTCCAGACCAGTAAAAACAAATGAAACCATTTTTTGTTTTTATCCACTAAGTGCTTGCAAGCCAGACAAAACCTGACTGAACGATGACACAAAATTAACCAAGGAACATTGCATGAGATTCAACATTGTAGTGAAATTACCTTCATTGTAGTAATTCATGTATAGTTAAGGCACACTAGACCTTCCTCAGCACCCAGACCAGATTGCAGAACATGCCGCATACAGCACTGACCGCGACCGCAGCCTTTCAGGCACTCCAGAACCATCACGCCGAAGTCCAGCATCGACACATGCGCGACCTGTTTGCCGCCGATGCACAGCGTTTCGGGCACATGAGCATGAAGGCCGCTGGCATCCTGTTCGACTATTCTAAGAATCGAATCGACAATACTACGCTCAAGTTGCTGTTTGAGCTGGCGCGCGAGCGCAAAGTCGAATCCCAGCGCGATGCCATGTTTCATGGTGAAAAAATCAACTTCACCGAACATCGCGCCGTCCTGCATACCGCCCTGCGGGCACCGCGCGGCGACCACCTGGAAGTCGATGGACAGCAGATCAATGCAGACGTTCATGCTGTACTCGATCGCATCCGCGATTTTGTCGAGCAGGTGCGCAATGGCGCCTGGCTGGGGCGCACTGGCAAAGCCATTACCGACATCGTCAATATCGGCATCGGCGGCTCTTATCTGGGCCCGCAGATGGCTTGCACGGCGCTGAGCGAATTTTCCCATACGCGTCTGCAGATGCATTTTGTTTCCAATGTCGATGGTCACGATCTGCATGAAACTTTTCAAAAAATTAATCTCGATACAACATTATTTATCGTTGCCTCGAAAACCTTTACCACGCAGGAAACCATGATGAATGCGCAATCAGCGCGCAACTGGTTTCTGCAACGCGCCGGCGAGGCCGATCTGGCGCGCCATTTTGTCGCGGTATCGACCAATACCGAAGCGGTGCGCGCATTCGGCATCGATACCAGGAACATGTTTCCGTTCTGGGATTGGGTCGGCGGACGTTATTCGATGTGGTCGTCGATCGGCCTGTCGATCGCGCTGGCCATTGGTTTCCAAAACTTCAGCGACATGCTGGCCGGCGCCCACGCCATGGACGAGCATTTCCGCACTGCGCCGCTGGAACAGAATATGCCGGTGATCCAGGCCCTGATCGGCATCTGGAACCGCAACTGCTACAACAGCGAATCGCTGTCGATTGCGCCCTACCATCACAGCCTGCGCCATTTTCCCGCTTATCTGCAACAGCTGGAAATGGAGAGCAATGGCAAGCGCATCACGCGTGACGGCAGCGCTGTCGGTGTCGCCACCTGTCCGTTCATTTGGGGCGACGTCGGCACCAATGGTCAGCATGCGTTCTTCCAGTTGCTGCACCAGGGTACCGATATCACGCCGATCGATTTCATTGCTGTGCTCAAGCCCAGCCACGACTTGCCCGGCCATCATGCGGTGCTGCTGGCGAACTGCTTTGCACAATCGGAAGCCTTCATGCGCGGCAAGCAAGCCGAAGAAGTGCGTGCCGATTTACGCCAGCAAGGCGTCGACGATGATGAAATCGATTTCCTGCTGCCGCACAAGACCTTCAACGGCAACCGCCCCAGCAATACGCTGGTGCTCGATGCCTTGACGCCGGCCGCGTTGGGCGCGCTGATTGCGCTGTATGAACACAAGACCTTCGTGCAAGGCACGATCTGGGGCATCAACAGTTTCGACCAGTGGGGCGTGGAATTGGGCAAGGTACTAGCCAAGACCATCCAGGCCGAACTCTCCGGCACATCCGATCCGCAACGGCACGACAGTTCGACCAATGCCTTGATTGCGCTGGCAAAGCAGGCACTGTCCTGACATCACCAGCACCTGACAAGAACCTAAGCAATAACCCAACGAGAAAACACAGCTATGGCTATTTCTGACTTTGATTTGGTTTTATTTGGCGGCACCGGCGATCTGGCAATGCGCAAACTGCTGCCGGCACTGTATGCGCGCGACCGTGCTCGCGATCTGCCGCCGACGGCACGCATTCTTTGTCTGGGCCGCGACAGCAAGAGCAACGAAGAATTCGTCCAGGTCGTCGAACAGCAATCCAAACCGCATATCAGCAGCGCCACACTGGATGCGGAAGTGTGGCAGCGCTTTTGCGGGCGCATTCAATACGTCTCGCTCAATGCCAAGGAACCCGCGTCCTATCAGAATCTGGCCGCAGTGCTGCGCGACGATGCCAGCATTTCGCGCGTGTTTTATCTGGCGACGCCGCCAACCTTGTTTTCGATGATTTGCGACAATCTGTCGCAATCCAAACTGGCCACGCCAAACTCGCGCGTGGTGCTGGAAAAGCCGCTGGGTCACGACCTGCAGAGCGCCAAGGAAATCAATGCCGAGGTTGGCCGCTATTTCAACGAGTCGCAGATTTTCCGCATCGACCATTACCTTGGTAAAGAGGCCGTGCAAAATCTGCTGGCGCTGCGCTTTGGCAATGTGCTATTTGAACCGCTGTGGCGGCGCGAATGGATTTCCGATGTACAGATCACGATTGCCGAAGAACTTGGCGTCGGTGGCCGCTTCGACTATTACGATACCTCCGGCGCATTGCGTGACATGCTGCAAAACCATTTGCTGCAATTGTTATGCATCGTCGCCATGGAACCACCAGTATCCAATTCGGCCGATGCCGTGCGCGACGAAAAACTCAAGGTCTTGCGCTCACTCAAACGCTTCACCCCGACCACGCTGGCCATGAACGTGGTGCGCGGCCAATACCGCGCCGGCCATGTCAATGGCGTTGCCGTGCCCGGCTACCGCAAAGAAGAAGACGCCAATCCCGATTCGCGCACCGAAACCTTTGTCGCCGTCAAGGCGGAGATCGACACCTGGCGCTGGGCCGGCGTGCCGTTCTATTTGCGCACCGGCAAACGCATGGCCGACCAGCTCGCCGAGATCGTGGTGCGCTTCAAGAGCGTGCCGCATTCGATCTTCGCGCAGAACAGCAATAGCAATACGCCCAACTGCCTGGTGATCCGCCTGCAACCAGACGAAGGCTTGCACATGAACCTGATGGCCAAGACGCCCGGTGACGGCATGCGCCTCAAACCGGTCGAACTGGAACTGGATTTCCGTGAAAAGTTCAAGACGCCGCGCATGGAAGCCTACGAGCGTCTGCTGCTGGACGTGTTGCGCGGTCAGTTGACACTGTTCATGCGCAGCGATGAACTGGAAGCGGCATGGGAATGGGTCGAGCCTATCCTCAATCACTGGGAGCAGGAAGAAAGTGATCCGATTCCCTACAGTGCCGGCACCTGGGGTCCGGCCGCTGCCAGTGCACTGATCGGCCGCGACGGACTGCAGTGGCGCGAAGAAGCATTGCCGGAAGTCTAAGCCATCACTATGCTACTCGACTCGATCCGCACGCATATCGACGCCCTCTCCAAATCGGAGAAGAAGGTGGCGGCCGCCATCCTGGCCAATCCACAACTGGCGCTGGCAGAGAACCTGACCGCGCTGGCCAAGAATGCCGAAGTGTCGGAGCCGACCGTGATCCGCTTTTGCCGTGCCATCGGTTACGAGGGCTGGCATGACTTCAAGCTGAAACTGGCACAAAGCCTGGCGCTGGCCTTGCCTGGCGCGAACGAATCGCTGGGTCAAGATGATCTTGCGGTGGATCTGGTCAACAAGATTTGCAGCCGTTCCATCAATACCTTGCTGGACTTGCGCAACCATCTCGATCCCGACGCCATCCAACTGGCGCTGGACGTGCTGGCACGCGCCAGCAAGATCGAGTTTTACGGCCAAGGCACCTCCGGCATCGTCGCCAACGATGCGCAGCACAAGTTCTTCCGCTCGGGTGTGCCAACCGTGGCTTACTCCGATCCGCACATCCACAGTATCGCCGCGGCCTTGCTCAAGCCGGGCGATGCGGTAGTGGCGATCTCCCAGCGTGGCGGCAATGCTGCGCTGTTGCGCAGTGTACAACTGGCGCGCCGTGGCGGTGCCGATATCATCGTACTGGGACCGAGCGGTACGCCGCTGGCCGAACTGGCAACGGTATTGGTGCCGATTGACCTGAGTTTCAATATCGATCCCTACACGCCGATTTCGGCCCGTTTGGCGCATTTGGTGGTGATCGACATCCTGGCAGTCGGCCTGGCCTTGCGACGCGGCCCGGAATTCCGCAAAAAGATGCAGAATGCACAGAAATCGCTGCAAAAATTCGATATGCAGTTCGATTCGTTTTTCCGTTGATCCTTTTCTGATTTTTCCTCATGGCAACGACTACACTCTCCTTCCGCGATCCCGCTTTCTTGCACGAACGGTTGCAACGCGACATCCATTTTTTTGACACTCATGCCTTCGATCCCGAAGGTGGATTTTTCCACTATCTCAACGATGATGGCAGCGTCTACGATGGTGCCAGCCGCCATCTGGTCAATAGCACGCGCATGGTGTTCTGCCACGCATTGGCCTACCGCTTCACGGCTGACGAACACCATCGCGAGGCGGCGCGTCACGGTCTGCGCTTTCTGCAAGAGAAGCACTGGCAGGCTGATTACGGCGGCTATGCCTGGGTGCTGACCGATGGCGTCGCCAGCGACCGCACACAACATTGCTACGGTCTGGCATTTGTGTTGCTGGCCTATGCGCATGCGCTGGAAATCGGTATCGAAGAAGCGCGGCCGTTTATCGCTGCCACGTTCGCACTGATGGAAAAGCTGTTCTGGTCGGAGCAACACGGCCTGTATGCAGATGAAGCAACAGCGGCCGGCGAAGTATCGTCCTATCGTGGCCAAAATGCCAACATGCATAGTTGCGAAGCCTTGCTGGCGGCCTTCGAAGCCAGCGGCGAGCCGCGCTATCTGCAACGCGCTGAACAATTGGCGCGCAACATCACGGTACGCCAGGCAGCGCTGGCCAATGGCTGGATCTGGGAGCATTATCACGCTGATTGGCGTATCGACTGGGACTACAACCGCCACGACAACACCAACATGTTCCGGCCCTGGGGCTATCAACCCGGCCACATGACCGAATGGGCCAAGCTGTTGTTGATCCTGGAGCGCCATGCCGAACATTTGCAGAACGATGCCAGTTGGTTGGCGCCGCGCGCGCAAGCCCTGTTCGACGCCACCATTCCGGTGGCCTGGGATGAGGAGCATGGCGGATTGTTCTATGGTATCGCGCCCGACATGCGCGTGTGCGACGGCGACAAATATTTCTGGGTGCAGGCTGAGTCGCTGGCGACTGCCGCGTTGCTGGCGCAACGCACCGGCGTTGCGATTTACTGGGAAATTTATGATCAACTGTGGCAATACAGCATGCAACACCTGATCGACCAGGAGCGTGGCGGCTGGTACCGGATCCTGCAGCGCGACAATACCCGTTACGGCCCCGAAAAACCGCCACATGGCAAGACCGACTTCTACCATCCGCTCGGCGCTTACCTGGAAGCATTGAATGCCATTGGCGCGCCGTTGCCGAAAAGACGATAGCGCCGCCGGATTTACGTAAAATGCAAGTTGGTCCTTACCGATGAGATAAACCACCATGAACCAGTTAGAACAGCTCAAGCAATTCACCACTATTGTTGCAGATACGGGTGACTTCCAGACCATGAAGGCATTTTCGCCGCGTGATGCCACGACCAATCCGTCGCTCATTCTCAAAGCGGTGCAAAAGGATGAGTACAAGCCTTTGCTGGAAAAGACCGTGCGCAACAATCGCTACGCCAGCACCGATGAAATCATCGATCAGTTGCTGGTGGCATTTGGCCTGGAAATCCTCAAGATCATTCCCGGACGCGTCTCCACCGAAACCGATGCGCATCTGTCCTTCGACACCCACGGCACCATTGCCAAGGGCCGCGCGCTGATCAAACTGTATGAATACGCTGGTATACGGCGCGACCGCATCCTGATCAAGATTGCCTCAACCTGGGAAGGCATCCGTGCTGCCGAAGTACTGGAAAAGGAAGGCATCCACTGCAATATGACCTTGCTGTTTTCGATGCCGCAAGCCATTGCCTGCGCTGAAGCCAATGTGCAATTGATTTCACCATTTGTCGGCCGCATCTACGACTGGTACAAGAAATCCACTGGTCAGGATTACACTGGCGCCGATGATCCTGGCGTCCAGTCGGTGCGCGGTATTTATGATTATTACCGTTACTTTGACTATCGCACTGAAGTCATGGGCGCGAGCTTCCGTAATACCTCACAAATCCTGGAACTGGCGGGCTGCGATCTGCTGACCATCAGCCCGGACTTGCTCAAGAAGCTGTCAGAAAGCGATGCACCGGTCGAACGCAAGCTGAGCAAGGAAAAGCTGCTCAAGAGCAATCTAAAACAATCGCTGTTCAATGAAAGCGACTTCCGTTTGTATATGAACAATGACGCCATGGCTACCGAAAAGCTGGCCGAGGGCATTCGGCAGTTTTGTACCGACACGGTTATGCTGACGCAAATCATCAAGAACCAGATTGAGTAAATCTACGCAGCATCTACATCATCTCTGATGCAGTGTGCGCGTTAAATACGCGATGGAACACCCGCACATTGGGTCTTGTTGCTAAAAAAATGAGCCGCTACTGCGGCTCATTTTTTTCGTATATCCCGTTCACATGCACGTCACATGCGTTGACGCTTGCTCCAATCCACCTTGTCAATCTCCGTGACGCAACGAAGGAGCGTGCTTTTTACCGATCCTGCCTGCCAGCCTGCTACGCCCCCCCCCCAAAAAAAAGCAGGCTCAACGGGAAGCATCAATCCTTATTCAGACTCTCCAACCATATTTCATCTGTTTTAGACAACACTGAGTACCATCCTCGCATCAGCTTTGTGACGCACACGATACAACCGGCGATATTCACAGTGCAAGGTATTAATCACGTTCGACATCGGATTTGTAATAATCTTGTCACGGAAAAATCATGGGCCACGAATCGAGTTACTACAAGGGGCGAAAGAAAGCGCGAGGAAAACACGAAAATAGTGCGCATAAATACCTCAGGAACAACGTCACGCCTCGATTGGAACCAGAGGAAACACCGTTTGAATTTACGCCAGAACAGCAACCAACGGCCATCGCCCTATTGTTGTTGTGCCACCTCAGTCTTGCCCCGCAGCATAGAATCACGGCTGGTACCGCACCAGCGGCTGCAAAAACCCCGACCACCGAGACACAAGCGCTTGATGGCATTGAGCAAACGAATTTAGAGAGCGGTGCCGTCGCGGCCAACGCAGCATGGAAAATGCCAGAGGTCATCGCAGCCCCACTGCGCGTTTTTGATCATGTATTTTCACAAATCGTGTCGCCACTTCCAATGGCAGAAGCGCGATCACTCACGCGTCATGCAGACAATTTTGATCATCTGCGTTCAAAGATCGTGTCGCCGTTTCAAATGGTAGAACCACAATCGCACGCGCATCAAGCCAACCAAACAGATAACGAAACGATTGAGGCATCCTCCATCTCGATAAGAGACATTGCCGCCCCTCTAAATAGTTCAATTTCTGTAGTCTCCAGCGAGATGACGACTGCAGCGAAATTATGGATTTTTAGCGACTATGAAAAACTAAAAAATATTTTTAGTAAGAAACTATTCCCAAAAAAATCAATATTTGACCATCCATCTTGGCAAATCGCTTTGGACGAGCTCCCTAGGTTAATGTTCGACCCTGACATTGCCTTTATCAGCATCAAAAACCATGCAAAGAATAGGTTTAAAAAAGACCAATTTTCTGAAATGATAGAAATAGCACAGAAAATTGAACAATTCTCGGCATTAGGCGACAACCAATCAATAGCAGTTAAAGCTGACATACAGAATTGCGTGAACAAACTGCAAGCACTCTTTGAACAACAATACCCTGACTCATATCCCCTGGATCAGTTTCTCAGCCTTCCGAATATAAGTGAAAAACTATCGGTTGAACCGACACAGCACGCGTTCAATAATGCCGTCGAGTTTTATCAAAATACCGATTTTTCAGCCTTGACGAATGAAACGATAAATGCAAAAAACATAAAATTTGTACCTTACGTTGCCCTTTTCTATCGTGATGATAAAAATTTTAAATTCAAGCATGAGTTGATAAGAGCAGGGTCAACAAACCCTGGACTCTCAAAATTGAAAATTGGCGTCAAAATTGCGCTAGCTCAGGGTCCAAATTCTAGAAGCTGGAATCTGCCAATTGATGTTTCGAGCCAACAAATTAAATTGGCAGCACAGCGCGACAGCGTCGACCGTAACAATGGTTCCCGCAAGGAAATTAGTAACCTGAAACATCATCTCAGTTTCTTGAAAAACTCAAAAATGAAGAATGATTTTTCATGGATTTTCAGGACGGATATCAACGCCATCCCGGATGATAAATTCTGGAAAAATGAAAACAGTCCACTTAATTTAACGAGCGGAAATTTCCCAACAATCGAACAAATGGCAACCGACGCACTCAAGAAAAAATTTAAAGAAAAATTGAATCTTGAAATCGACCCTAATGCCATTACGCTCTACCACTTCAACACGCAAATATGGGAGTCAGGACAATTACAACAAGCCAACGTAATTGCCAGCGACAGTTCCACACTGACCGAGCGCTTATTGAGAAATGTTGAGGTTTCTACGACCGACCGAATTGGTGTGGACGAAAATTCGTGGGGATTCTACCCAAACAGCTATCAACCAAGCGGTGCTTTTGACACCGCCCATAGCCTCAAGATAAGCCCACTCGGGTTCATGGAGATGGTCCGTGAAATGAACTTTTATAACAATATCTATATACCGGCACTGGATGCCTATTGGAACAGTGAACAGAACAATAAATCGGAGGAACTACGGAACGCACGAACACTTGCGATGACTCTTCATAAGTCCGATTTGACGGAGGTAGGAAAAAATGTACTGCTCCGCGGATTCGGCCTCTTTACAGACAATAGTACGTCGCAGGTAACCGTCAGCCTGTTTGATATCCACGGTAGCACAGCTACCGATATGCTAGTTTTTCAAGAGAACTCTATTGGAAAAATCGTGCTTTATATGCCACGTGCATATTGCGCCAGGGAATTCCCCAACGTTCAACAGCTGCGGGCTTGGATAGACAATATCCTCATGGGGGATCAGAAAAAAATGATCACTAACCATTTTGGTTTAAGCGATCTCAACGACTCCATTTTGCAAACTGGACTGAGAAAGCGGGTGGAAAACAAAACCATTGATCCGAATGCGATATGGGCAAAGAAGAAGGTCATTAAATTGCAGGTATTGGAAGCAATCAAGCAAAGACAAAAAGAACGGATGTATTCAGAAAGCGACCTCCTGATTAAATCCAACAACGAAGTCTATCGAGATGCCATGATCGACTATTTCAAGGCAGTCGATAGTGTTTTCCCCGATCCAGTCGGACCTTTCATTACGTTATCACTCGACATTTTCAAAGTTTTAGCCCCTGACAATGATGAAGAGTTGGCTCAAGCAGAATTCCAGACCGAGTCCGATATCGCAAACATTCTGGTCATGGTTGTTTTTGACGCTTCTGTCAGATTGTCTGCAGCAAATTTTCCTGACGTCGAAATCACAAATTATCTCAAGGAAGGCATCGCCGATTCAGCCAAAATTGGGCAATCGCATGCCGCGCTGTTGGCAGGAGATAAAGCCAATTTCAATACACCGATCAAGATAACGCTCGCCAATTCTGCGCATGAAGTCCCGCATCAATATGTCGAAATTTACGAAGCCAACAAGGAGCATTTCTATAGCTATCATGATCCCGCCACAAGTGAACAGCATTATCTTCTGTACAACGATGAGGATTTTATTGACATCGAAAGCGGAAATACATGGCAGCCAAGACACTATGATGTTACTGAGATCAAGACATGGAAGACGGGTATAGATCCGCAACCTTACGCCCCTTTTGATCAGTTTTTTGTCGACGACAGGCCGCTCAATTCCGTTTTGCAAGAATCATTGCAATACGACTTGGACCACGGTGCTTGGATGCCTCCGGTCACCGTCACTGGCTCCCCTCAGGGGCTAAAAGTGGTCGCTGGTCACGAGATGATGGCGATGGCGAAGAGTATGCGTTTAGAAAAAATTCCATACGAATTTCACTCAAGAAAAAATCTGCGCAAAGTTACATTCAAGGCCGAAGAACTCTATGTACCACCGAGACCGATGATGAAGCAAAGTCAGCTAGAGATCATTGCTGATTTTAAGACAAAGATCCAAACTGAATTTCCTGAATTCAACAACATTGTCAACAATCTGAAAGAAACGAGTGAGCACGCGGTCAAGAAACTTGCACCTCACCTAAAACAGATGCCGGGAATCACTAATGTACGACTAGGCAATATGGGCATTTGGGAAAAAGCTTTTGAAAATGACGGTGGCCTACAGAGTCATTTTGTCGTCTTTGCAACCTATAAGGGACAACGAATGGCAATCGATCTGACCCCGGCTCAATTCCAGAATTGGAACGTGGAGCAGCCCTTCATTATCGATAGCGAGTACGAATGGGCTGCCCAGATGAGGTCGTATTTTGACAAATACCCATCCATGTTAGTGAAATTCCAAGAAATCACCGGTGGCCCTGCCAATGCGAAATTTTCCAGCAGTTCTATGCTTGGTCCTTTCGATTACAAACCCAATGTAAAGATGCTTTCTCCAGCAAAATGGTATAATGAGGAGGTATTTGAACAGATAAAAGATCTGAAGATCAAATCAGTAGCTGCAAAAATGTCCTCCCGAAAAAAACTTGGCACAGCAAGTAACGACGGCAAGCTCATCCTTGATGAAAATACGTCCCAAAGCAAAACGAAAATTTATAAAAAAAATATAGCTGGAAAATTCAACTTATATCGATCCAGCAGGCCGGCCAAGCGTTTATATCTCACTGCTCATGGAGGCTTTAAGAGTTCGACTATCTCGACATCAATTCCCGAAAATATCAAATTAGATTTTTTAGGCCCGCACGGGCGATATCTCAATGATCCTGGAATTGAGTTCATCAACGATGACGATTGGTTGCCCTTTGCGACTGTCGATAAGTCTGGTTATAAAGTCAATGAATATAAATACAAAAGCAAAAACAGTCAGTATCATGCCTCGGGCAATCCAATCTCTGTACAGGGAGTGGACCGGATCGGCGAAGTCATGGACTATGAAATTGGACGATATGGCGGCGGTGAATACCGAGACGCAACTAAAGAAGACACTAAATCCATAACGAATGCCATCGATAACAATCGAAAAAAAACTACCGGAACATACACGGACGTACTCACTGTCAAAGGAAGATTTTTTTGGCAATCATCACTGAAACTATCCGATGTATTCGACATGATTCGAAACAATCCGGACTTCTCAAGATATGAAGAGGTTATTTTTTCAGCTTGTCGAGGTGATATGAATGCCAAGGAGGAGGTCGGTTATAGCGCAAAAAATTTGCATTCCGAGTACTTCGTCGCCCAAAGAACGAAGTATGGTTGGAGTATCACCCCTCTGTTCAACCAAGGCAGCAATGCAGGCCCATCGCCAGACAAAAAAACTCCTTAATTGTCTGCCGATGCTGCTGGTAGATCCCATGCCAATTCAGCTCACTCACATATTCGTAATTTGAAGGGCAGATCGCCGATTCGGCAGGTGTCAAGACTGTCGTGAACAGTCGCTGACACCTGTGGTGCACATCACACGACACCCGACTGATCAATCTCAGGACAGACAGCCAGAATTACCCCCTTCCGCAAATCACTTATAAGCGCTCTGTCTCACCTGATTTTGGCTGCCATTTCATCAGCCGCTTTTCGATCAAGCCCACGGCCGAATCCAGAATCAAGGCAAATACGGTCAACACCACAATCCCGGCAATCACGGTATTGATATCGAAGCTGCCTTCGGCCTGCAAGATCAGATAACCGACACCGCGTGCCGAACCCAGATACTCACCAACCACCGCGCCGACAAAGGCCAGGCCGATTGAGGTATGCAAGCTGGAAAACACCCACGAGGTCGCCGACGGCAGATACACCGTGCGTAACAACTGGCGGGCGTTGGCGCCCAGCATGCGGGCATTGGCCAGCACCACTGGACTGACTTCCTTGACGCCCTGGTAGACATTGAAGAACACGACAAAGAACACCAGCGTGACGGCCAGCGCTACCTTGGACCAGATGCCCAGACCAAACCACATTGCAAAAATCGGCGCCAAAATCACGCGCGGCATCGAGTTGGCGGCCTTGACATAGGGGTCAAGGATGGTCGAGGTTAGCGGCGACAAGGCCAGCCATAGACCGACGCCGAGTCCCAGCACGGTGCCGATGCCGAATGCCAGCACCGTCTCGGTCAAGGTGACCAGCAGATGGGAATAGATTTCCGCAGGGAAATTCAGCGTGAAAAAAGTCGTATCGCCAAAGCCAACTTCAAGTGAGCCGCTGCCCACCGTGAACCATTGCCAGATGCGCACCAACACCTTGAGCGGCTCACCGAAGAAGAAGGCAGTCTGTTCGTTGCGCGTGGCCAGGTGCCAGATCGCCAGCACCACGACCAGGACCAGCAATTGCCAGAGACGCAGGTTTTTGTAACTTGGTTTGATGAATTTCCACATAATATTTGCTATTCGATTCTGGTTGTTCTGCTGACTCAAGCGGCGGTTTTTTGTTGTTGATAGCCCTTGAGCACTTCGTCGCGCAAGACCGACCAGATTTGCTGATGCAATTCGACAAAGCGCGGATGCATGCGAATTTCCGCGACATCGCGCGGACGCGGCAGGTCAATCACAAATTCACCGATGGGATGCGTCGCCGGTCCGGCCGACAACACCACGACACGATCAGACATGGCAATGGCTTCGTCGAGGTCATGGGTAATGAACAGGACGGCTTTTTTCTTGGCATTCCAGAGATCGAGCACTTCGTTTTCCATCAACTGGCGCGTCTGTATATCGAGTGCCGAAAACGGTTCATCCATCAGGATGATGTCGGGGTCCATGATCAGCGTTTGCGCCAATGCCACCCGCTTGCGCATGCCGCCGGACAATTGATGCGGATAGCGGTCGCCGAAACCCTTGAGGCCGACCCGTGCCAGCCATTGCTGACCAAGCTCCTGCGCTTCGCGTTCGGCGATGCCGCGATACTGAAGGCCGGCAATTACATTTTGCAAGGCGCTGCGCCATGGCATCAAGGCTTCGGCCTGGAACATATAACCGGCGCGCTGGTTGATGCCACTGAGTTCTTCGCCAAACACCTTGATGCTGCCCGAGGATGGTTGCAGCAGGCCGGCGCCGACGTTGAGCAAGGTCGATTTGCCGCAGCCAGTGGGGCCGACCACTGAGACAAATTCACCCGGCGCAATCGCCAGCGTGGTATTGGCTACAGCCGTATAGCGTTGTGAGCGATCATCTTTGGAGACGAAGGTACACGTGATGTCATCAAGAAAAAGTGCTGGCGTCATAGTAGAAAACGAAGCGATATTGCAAATAAGAAAAAGACGGTGTGAGCGTGGCAACCGGGCAAAAAAAACAGGCGGGCACGCGCAGGCACCCTCCTTCAAGCGATGTGCAGTTAACTGTTTACTTGTACTTGGCGTCGGCTTTTTTGACGAACTCGTTGGTGTAGGTACGCGACAAGTCGATTTTCTTGGCGGCCAGTTCGGGATCAAATGCCTGCAGCGTCTTCAAGGCAATCGCTGGACCTGCTTCCGGTATCATGCCGTCCGGCGAAATAGCTTCACGCACTTTGAGGAAAGCGGCGATATACAGGGCGCGGTCACCCAGCAGATAGCTTTCAGGTACAGCCTTGATGATGTCGGACGGACCCGCCTTCTGGATCCAGCGCAATGCGCGCACCATGGCATTGGTCAACGCCTGGGTGGTATTGGGGTACTTCTTGATGAAAGCTTCCGAGGCATACAGTGTGGCTGCCGGCATCGGTCCGCCAAACACGGCGTTGGTATCTTTCAGCGTACGCGTATCGGCAATCGTCTTGATTTCATTTTTTTGTTCCAGCATGGCGATGACCGGATCCAGATTGGCAATCGCATCGATCTGGCCGGAACGGATTGCCGACAGCGCGCCAGCGGACGCACCGACACCGATGAACGAGACGTCAGTCGGCTTCAAACCAGCCTTGGCGAGCACGTAGCTGGCCATGATGCTGGTCGACGAACCAGGCGCGGTCACGCCGATCTTCTTACCCTTGAGGTCAGCCACGCTCTTGTAGTTCGGCATGGTCTTGTTGTTGACCGCAAACACGATTTGCGGAGCCCGGCCTTGCAGCACGAAAGCGACGATAGGCTGGTTCTTGGCCTGCATGAGAATAGTGTGTTCGAAGGCGCCCGAAACCACGTCGGCGCTGCCACCGACCAGGGCTTGCAAGGCCTTGGCACCACCGGCGAAATCGGAAATTTCGACCTGCAAGCCTTCATCTTTGAAGTAGCCGAGCTGCTCGGCCACCGTCAGCGGCAGATAGTAAAACAGGTTCTTGCCACCAACGGCAATCGATACCTTGGGCTTTTCCAACGTCTGGGCAAACAGGTCACTGTGGAAGGTCAAATAACCCGCCAAAAACAGCGCCAGTGCAATGGCAAATTGTTTCAGGTTGAATCTCATGTCGTCTCCTCGTTATCGTCCCTGGCGGCTCAGGGATTGTTTTGATTGTCGTTAAATGACTTTATCTTGCTGCAGCTGCATTATTTGAGCGTCATCATACCCCAGCGAACGCAAGATTTCAGCGTTATGCTCGCCCAGCGCCGGGCCTATCCATTTGGTGCCGCCCGGTGTCTCTGACAGTTTTGGCGTGACCGCTGGCATTTTGATTGGTGTGCCGTCGGCAAATGCATGTTGCTCAAACATGTTGCGCGCCAGGAATTGTGGATCACTCATCATGTCGCGCACCGAATAAATCTTGCCGACCGGCACATCGGCGACTTGCAGGATTGCCAATGCGGCATCGATGGTCTGGGTAGCGCACCAATTCTGAATGGCGCGATCAATATCGGCGGTGCGCGGCACGCGCCCGTCATTGCGCGCCAGTTGTACATCGTTGGCCATGTCGTCACGCCCGATCGCCGTCATCAGCCGTTTGAAAATGGCATCGCCATTGCCGGCGATGACGATATTATTGCCATCGCCACAGGTATAGGTATTGGATGGCACGATGCCGGGCAAAGCGCCACCGGTGCGCTCGCGCACGACACCGGCCTGGTCGAATTCCGGCACCAGCGATTCCATCAGGTTGAACACCGATTCATACAGTGCCACGTCGACCATCTGTCCCTGCCCGGCAACACAGGCGTCGCCTGCCTTGCCGTTCCAGCGGCCTCCAGTCACATCACGATGGCGCAAGGCCATCATGGCACCGATCACGCCATGCAGCGCCGCGACCGAGTCGCCAATCGAAATACCTACCCGCACCGGTGGACGATCAGGAAAGCCTGAAACATAGCGCAAGCCGCCCATCGATTCACCAATGGCGCCAAAACCGGGCAAATCACGCAGCGGCCCGGTTTGGCCATAACCGGACAGACGCACCATGATGGTGGCGGGGTTCAGTTTTTTGAGCTCGTCGTAGCCGAGCTGCCACTTTTCGAGAACACCGGGACGATAATTTTCAATGATGATGTCGGCTTCCAGCGCCAGCCGGCGCGCGATCTCCTGTGCACGCGGATTTTTCATGTTCAGTGTCAGGCTCTTTTTGTTGCGCGCCTGCACTGACCACCACAGCGAGGTACCGTCCTTGAGCACGCGCCATTGGCGCAGCGGATCACCCGTTTCCGGTGCTTCGACTTTGATCACCTCAGCGCCGAATTCCGCCAGCATGCGCGAGCAGAATGGGCCAGCGATCAGGGTGCCGAGTTCCAGTACTTTGATGCCGGACAAAGGGCCAGCGATTGATTTTTTTTCCATAGTCTCCTGCGCGCGGTACCACTGACGGTGTCGTATGCCGCGTCGCTGCTCCTGTTATTTTTTGTTTTTACTGACGCTTATGCTAGCGCCATCTGGCCACTCAGGTCGCGCGGCGGTCCAGCATGGCGCGGGCAATTGTGCCGGCATCGACATATTCCAGTTCACCGCCGACCGGCACGCCGCGCGCCAGACGGCTGACATTCAAACCGCGCGCCTTGAGCGTTTCACTGATGTAATGCGCGGTGGCCTCGCCTTCATTGGTAAAGTTGGTTGCCAATACCACTTCGGCGACCACGCCATCGGTAGCACGCGTGATCAGTTTTTCCAAATGGATATCCTTGGGCCCGATACCGTCGAGCGGCGACAAGCGCCCCATCAGCACAAAATACAACCCCTTGAAGGTCAGCGTCTGCTCAATCATCAATTGGTCGCTCGGGGTTTCCACCACGCACAGAATGGTGGTATCGCGCTCGCCGTCCTGGCAGGTATCGCAGATGACCTGCTCGGTAAATGTGTTGCACAACGCGCAGTGACGAATGGTCTCGGCGGCCTGTGCCAGCGCACGGCTCAACTGCATGGCAGCGTCGCGATCATGCTGCAGCAGATGGTAGGCCATCCGTTGTGCCGACTTGGGACCGACGCCGGGAAGATGGCGCAGCGCTTCCGTGAGCAAGGTGAGGCTGGATGGGGTTTTCAATTTCTCTCTGAGATATGCCGGAACACGGACAAGGCTTCGGCCGTCATGGACGGCACAAATTCGGTGATTTCATATTCGGCGACACCGCCGATATAAAAGGGATCAGTTTCAATGATCGCTTCCACTTCGGCGCGATCATTGGCGTCGGCGATGATGATGCCACCACCGCGTGGTACTTTGCGGCCCGACATCAGGAACACGCCCTCGGCATAGTGCTCGTTCAGGAATTGCTTATGCGCAGTCAGCAACGCATCGATTTCACTTGCCGACTTGGTATAGGTAATCGAGATAACGAACATGTTGCCCCCTCTGGCAGTGTTGTTACATCACCGAACAATTATTTAAAACGGCATTTTGAATCCTGGCGGCAACGGCATGCCAGCCGTCATGCCGGACATCTTTTCCTGCGACAATGCTTCTGCCTTGCGTACGGCATCGTTGAATGCTGCCGCGACCAGGTCTTCCAGCATGTCCTTGTCGTCAGCCAGCAACGAAGGATCGATGGAGATGCGCTTGACATCATTCTTACAGGTCATCACCACTTTGACCAGCCCAGCGCCGGATTGCCCTTCGACTTCGATCAATGCAAGCTGGTCTTGCATTTTTTTCATGTTGTCCTGCATCGCCTGGGCTTGTTTCATCAAGCCTGCCAATTGGCCTTTCATCATGCTTGTACTCCTTGGATCACTAAGTTAAATGGTTGAGGTGCCTATTATCGCCTATAGCGGCCGTACCGACCCTGGCACGATCGATGCGCCAAATTCACGCATCATGACTTGCACAAACGGGTCCTGCTGTACGGTCATTTCAGCTTCGCGCTGACGCTCGGCCCGATCAGCTGTGGCCCTGGCGTTGGCGGTATTGGCGACCATGCCGATTTCGGTTTCGACGCGCACACTGCGCCCGAAGTGCTCACTCAAGACGGTAGTCAAACGCTCGATGTTGCCCGAGGCACGTAGCGTTTCAACTGGAATGCGCAGATGGAAGCAGACGGTGTTGCCGGTCAATTCACAACGCAGCAATTCACTCTGCTGCGCCATCTGTTGCACCATACCGCGCAAGGGCAAATTGGCGGCCAGTTGCGGCCAGTTGCCGTCCCACTTCAATTCGGCGGCAACTTTCGCAGTCTGTGCCGCCATCGCTGGCGTCACAGTACTCATTGGTGGCGCAGCGACAGGTTCAGGGGCTGCGCTCAGTGGCTCGTTGGCAGCTCGATCGGATGAATGCTGTTCAGTTTTTTTTTGAGCCCCGACCGTAGTCGACTCTTCATCCCACGGCGGCGGTACATCGTCGAGTGCGGGGATGTGTTGCCTCGGTGCGGCAACAGCAACCGACGCAGCCGCCGGTATTGGTGCCGTCGCCGTTGTCGGTCGTGGGCTGCTCTTGCCGGAAGCGGCACGCGCAGCTTCCAGCGCTGCGGCACGTGCAGAGGAAGGTGCGGCAGCAGTTGCTGCTGGTGCTGGTGCTGGTGCTGGACGGGCTATCGGCGCACTTGCAGTCGCCACTTGCGGCGCTGCGCTTAACGGTGCCACCGCAGGCGTGGACTTGACTGCAGTCCGCGCTGTCGGGGCGGATGCAGCAGCAACAGTGTTGCCAGCGCCAGCGGCAACCGGGCGGAACGCCAGCATGCGCAACAGCGTCATGCTGAAACCAGCGTACTCATCGGGCGCCAGGCCCAGCTCGTTGCGACCATGTACGGCGATCTGATAAAACAGTTGTGCTTCTTCCGGCGTGAATTGTGCGGCCAGCCGAACGATATCTTCGCGTTGTGGCGCATCCTCGGCCAGCGCTGCCGGCACGGTTTGCGCCAAGGCAATCTGATGCAACAAGGTTGCCAGATCCTGCAACGCGGCGTTATACGACAGGCTACGCGTGGCCATTTCATCAGCGACCGCCAGCAAGGCTGCACCATCCTGTGCGGCCAGGGCATCCAATACGCGAATCAGATAAGACTGATCCAGCGCACCGAGCATGCCCTGCACTGCTTCCAGCGTGACCTTGCCAGCAGCATAGGCAATCGCCTGATCGGTCAACGACAAGGCATCGCGCATGGAGCCGTGTGCGCCTTGCGCCAGCAGACGCAAAGCCGGCGTTTCGAATTCAATCGCTTCCTGACCAAGAATGTTGTCAAGGTGACTGATGATGTGGCCCGGCGGCATTTGCTTCAGATTGAACTGCAAGCAACGCGACAGCACGGTCACCGGAATTTTTTGCGGGTCGGTCGTGGCCAGGATGAACTTGACATGTTCGGGCGGTTCTTCCAGCGTCTTCAACATGGAGTTGAAGGCGTGGTTGGTGAGCATGTGCACTTCGTCGATCATGTAGACTTTGAAGCGCGCGTTGGAAGGGGCATAAATCGCCTGCTCCAGCAATTGCGCCATTTCATCAACGCCACGGTTGGAGGCGGCATCCATTTCGATATAGTCAACGAAACGGCCAGCATCGATCGCCACGCAGGCTTCGCATACACCACAGGGCTGCGCCGTGATCGTGCCATTGCCATCAGCGCCACGGCAATTGAGCGACTTCGCCAGAATCCGCGACAAGGTGGTCTTGCCCACCCCACGCGTACCGGTAAACAGATAGGCGTGATGCAGTCGTTGCTGGTCGAGTGCATGTGTCAACGCACGCACGACGTGTTCCTGCCCGACCAGCGTATCAAAGCTGCGGGGGCGGTATTTACGGGCGAGGACTTGGTAGGACATAAGCGATAGACGGCGACGTTGGCAACATTGGTTCAGGAGGGCATTTTATTCTATTTCCAGCCCCTCTTCGCGCTCTATCGGAGAATTGAGCGACCGCCGCCGATTTACTTTCTGCCGTAAGTATCGTCAAAACGGACAATGTCATCTTCGCCCAGATAGCTGCCGGATTGCACCTCGATCATTTCCAGCGGGAATTTACCGGGGTTCTCCAGACGATGCGTCACGCCCAGCGGGATATAGGTCGACTGGTTTTCCGACAAGAGGAACACTTCCTCGCCACGCGTGATACGCGCCGTGCCCTTGACGATGATCCAATGTTCGGCGCGATGGTGGTGCATTTGCAGGCTCAGCGAACAGCCGGGATTGACAATGATGCGTTTGACCTGGAAACGCTCACCGGCATCAATAGCGTCATAGGAACCCCAGGGCCGATGAATCTTTCGATGCACCAGCGCTTCGCCGCGCTGGCTGGCTTTGAGGCGGGACACGATCTGTTTGACCGCCTGCATATTGTTCTTGTCTGCCACCAGTACCGCGTCAGGCGTTTCGACAATCACCAGATTGTCAATGCCGACGCCGGCCACCAGGCGGCTTTGGGCAAACACCAGGTTATCCGAGGATTGCTCCAGCAAGACATCGCCGCGCACGGCATTGCCGGCGCTATCTTTGGCCGAAACCTGCCACAAGGCATCCCAGGCGCCAACATCGGACCAGCCGGCATCTAATGGAATAATGCGACCCTCAATGCCCAGCGCAGCTGAATCGGCCAGTTTTTCCATCACGGCATAGTCGATAGAGTCGGCTGGACAGGCCACAAATGCGGATTTGTCGATGCGATAAAAGTCGTGATCCTGCTGACCACCGTCGAAAGCGGCACGGCAAGCCTGTGCCATTGCGGGCTGAAAATGGTCAATCGCGCGCAACCAGACGCTGGCGCGCATCATGAACAAGCCGCTATTCCACAGGTATTCGCCGGAATCAATATAAGTCTGGGCAGTAGCTGCATCGGGCTTTTCAACGAAGCGCGTGATGGCAAATGCATCATCAACCGCTTTGCCGCGCTGAATATAGCCATAACCGGTTTCGGGACGATCTGCAACGATGCCAAAGGTCACCATGGCACCGGCCGTTGCATGAACCATGCCCTGACAGATTGCCTGCTGGAAGGCAGCGCCATCCTGTATCACATGGTCGGCCGGCATCACCAGCAAGACCGGATCGGCCTCGCCACCGTTGCTAGGCAATGCTGCCAGCAATGCCGCCAACGTCAATGCCGGTGCCGTATTGCGACCGACTGGCTCGAGTACGATATGGCGACTGGCTTTGCCAACGGCGCGCAACTGTTCCGCAGTGATGAAACGGTATTCCTCATTGCAAACGACAATCGGTGCCGCCACCAGCGCAAATGCCTGCGCGTCACCCTGCACGCGCAAGGCAGTAGCTTGCAGCATGGTTTCTGCGCTTGCCAGCGGTAACAGTTGTTTTGGATGTTGTTCACGCGACAGCGGCCACAAACGTGTGCCGGAGCCGCCGGAGAGAATTACGGGCTGCAGAGCGATCATCTATCTATCGTTTCATTAACAAGCGGGAACCATATGCCCCACCAAGTTTAATGTGCTTGGCGGCGGCGCTTTTTTTGCTGATACATCAAAGTATCTGCATGGGTCATCAAGTCGGCCATCGTATCATGCTGAAGCGAGTCGTAGTCTACTGCTCCGACGCTGTAGAGCAAGTCGTAACCACGCTGCGCGGTTTGATTATGCCCATCGATGGCCTGTTGCAGGTGGCTTAAGGCAGTTGCCGCGTGATTGCAGTTGGAATTGACCAGTAACACGGCAAATTCATCTCCGCCGAGGCGGCCGATGACATCGGACTCCCTGAAATTGTGCGCCAGCAGGGTGGCAAAGTCAGTCAGCGCGCGATCCCCTTCGGCATGACCAAAACGGTCATTGATTTGCTTGAACAGATCGAGGTCAAAATACAACAAGGACGCGCCGGTCTGCAATCGCCGGCACATGCCCAGTGCATGCTGTGCAAGCGACTCAAATCCACGTCGGTTCGATAGCTTGGTCAATTCATCCATGGTGGCCAGGTGGACCGCGACCATTTCCTGCTCCACCATACTGGCAAGGTCGTGTAACAGTGCCCGGTCATCGTCATTGAATTGACGCGGCTGCCGGTCGATCAGGCACAGCGTGCCAAGCTTATGGCCTTGCAGCCCCCTGATTGGGCAACCGGCATAAAAACGAATATACGGATCGCTGACCACCAACGGGTTATCGCGAAACCGATCGTCTTGTAGCGCATCGTTGACGACCAAAATACCGTCACGCAAGATTGCATGGGCGCAGAAGGAATCATCCCGTGATGTTTCACAGGCATCCAGTCCAACGCGCGACTTGAACCACTGGCGACGGCTGTCAACCAGGCTGACTAGTGCGGTCGGCACCGAAAACAGGCGGCGCGCAAGCCGGGTCACGCGGTCGAATCGTTCTTCAGCCCGGGTATCGAGTATCTCTAGTGAATGCAGCTCGGCAACACGCTGCTGTTCATTGGCAGGAATATCAGCGATTTTCATAGGCCCCGATGATCAGCAATGTGTGTATGGCAGCAAACAGGACACTCCCTATCTGCCACATCAATATCGCGAAACGACCTTCTATTCGACTACGCTCAATAGAGCATTCACCGCTGTACATTTTGACTGACAAAGACAAATCTCGAATTTTTACTAGTTATTCCAATGACTTTAATGCCGATCATTTTTCTTCGCAAGCAAGGATGCTCGCGCGACTAACCAAAGAACAACAAAAAACCCCGCCGAGCGGGGTTGATCTAGCGCAGGCTAGCGTCAGTTTTTAGTCTTTGCCTTGGCGTCAGACGGTGTTGACGCTGGTTTGGCTGGCGCCGCTGCCCCACCACGCGGCTTGCCGTTGACAGTCAATCCAGCACTGGATAGTTTGGCAGCGCTCTTTCCACCGATGCCTTTGACACGACTTTCCAGGTCATTCCAGTCCTTGAACGGGCCTTTTTTACGTTCTTCCAGAATCTGCTTCGATTTGGTCGGCCCAATACCTCGGATGCCGTCGAGGCCGACCTGATCGGCCTGATTGACATCGACCTGGGCCATGACTGCCCCGATGCCGACGATGAAGATAAATGCTGCTGCGAATAGTTGTTTCAACATTGCGTTCCTTTCTGACGTTTCGTTTAACCCCGAAGGGGAAAATTGCGTCGGCTAAACACGTAACCGACGGCAGAATTTTACGATGTCAGAAAGAAACAATTATCAAAAGATAAACATTGATTCAGTAATCCGGATAAATCAGAGCGCCAGTTCCTCGCGCGTAACGGTCGCGGTGCCAAGCTTGCCAACCACAATGCCCCCGGCCTGATTGGCGATAGCGACAGCCTCTGGCAACGCCACACCGTTGCCGAGCATGACTGCCAGCGTCGCAATGACGGTATCGCCGGCGCCTGAAACGTCGAAGACCTCACGTGCAACAGCGGGAAAGTTGGTCACGTCATCGTCGCGGTACAACGTCATCCCCTCTTCCGAGCGCGTCAACAACAATGCCTCCAGCGCCAGTGACTTGCGCAGGTTTTGCGCCTTGGTAGTGAGTTCTTCCTCACTTTTCCACTGACCGATGATCCGAATCAACTCGGAACGATTGGGGGTCAGCACGGAAGCACCTTTATAGCGCGCAAAATCGTCGCCCTTGGGATCGACCAGAATACGCTTGCCGAGCTTGGCAGCCACGGCAATCATGTCGGCAACATTCACCAGACTACCTTTGGCATAGTCCGATAAGATAATTACATCGTAATCGGCAACCAACGCATTGAATTGCGTCAACTTGTCGCGCAATACGGTATCGGTAGGCGCATCTTCAAAGTCCACCCGTACCAATTGCTGCTGCCGACCGATCACACGTAACTTGATGATGGTCGATATGGCCTGGTCACGGTTGAGATAGCTGTCGATGCCGAGTTCGCCGAGCAGGCTCTCGACCACATCGCCAGCTTCATCGGCACCAATCACACCGAGCAAACCGGTTTTCGCGCCCAAGGTCGCAGCATTGCGCGCGACGTTGGCAGCGCCACCCAGGCGTTCCTCGCGGCGCTCAACACGCACCACTGGCACCGGTGCTTCCGGCGAAATACGATTGACTTCACCGAACCAGTAGCGATCCAGCATGACATCGCCAACGATCAGAATACGTGCTGCATCAACAGCTTTGGTAGGCATGGTCATCAACCCTTGGTCAAAATCGAACGGCCAATACCGTGATACTCAATACCGGCATCTGCCATCACTTTGGGCTCAAACAGATTGCGGCCATCAAAAATCACAGGTGTTTTCAGCTTACTCTTGAGCTGAGCAAAGTCGGGGCTACGGAAAGCCTTCCACTCGGTGACGATCGCCAGCGCATCGGCATCCTGCAGCGCATCCATCGGACTGTCGCTAAAACGAATACGCGCCAGGGCTGCATCATCATCTTGAAAATCGAGCGCAAAAACACGCTTGGCTTCGGCCATGGCAACCGGGTCATACACCGCAACAGTAGCACCACGCTGGATCAATTCGCCCAGCAATACCCGCGACGAAGCTTCGCGCATGTCATCGGTATTGGGCTTGAATGCCAGGCCCCACAGCGCGAAATGTTTGCCTTGCAAGCTCTCGCCAAAACGCGCAACGATTTTTTTCCCCAACACATGCTTCTGCAGATCGTTGACTTGCTCGACGGCGCGCAAAATATGCAATTCCTGACCAAGACCGCGCGCAGTGCGCTCCAGTGCCTGCACATCTTTGGGAAAGCAAGACCCACCATAACCACAACCTGCATACAGGAAGCTATGGCCGATACGCGGATCGGAACCAATGCCGTGACGAACTGCTTCAATATCAGCCCCAACCTTGTCGGCCAGATTGGCCAACTCGTTCATGAATGAAATACGTGTGGCCAGCATAGCGTTGGCGGCGTATTTGGTGAACTCTGCCGAACGTACATCCATCCAGTAAGTGCGTTCGTGATTGCGGTTGAATGGGGCATACAGTTTTTTCATCTCAGCATAAGCTTGCATGCCTTGCGGTGTTTGGTCATGGCCGATCACGATGCGGTCGGGACGCATGAAATCCTCAACTGCCGCACCTTCCTTGAGAAACTCAGGATTCGACACCACCGAGAACGAGGCATCGCTGACGCCACGCAACTGCAATTCCTGCTCCACGGCAGCACGCACCTTGTCGGCAGTACCGACCGGCACCGTCGACTTGTCAACGATGACCTTGAAACCCGTCATGTATTTGCCGATATTGCGAGCGGCTGCCACGACATACTGCAAATCGGCCGAACCATCTTCATCGGGCGGTGTACCGACCGCGATAAATTGCACATCACCATGTGCGACACTGGCCGCTACATCAGTAGAAAACTGCAGACGGCCCGCAGCGCGGTTGCGTGCAACGACGTCTTCCAGACCCGGCTCATGAATGGGAATGCCGCCATTGTTGAGGATATCAACTTTGTTTTGATCAACGTCGAGGCAAAAAACATCATTGCCAAGTTCTGCCAGGCAAGCGCCCGTCACCAAACCGACGTAACCGGTGCCAATAATTGTAATTTTCATCGTATTCCCTATCGGTGCAAATGTATGCACACTAATTCATTACATTCAATTCTTCAGTACGGCGCGGAGGATATGTTTCCCAACGATTGCAACCAGGGCAATGCCAGTAAAACTGGCGCGCCTTGAAGCCGCAATGGGTACATTGGTACCGCGCCAGCTTTTGTGTATAGCTGTGCACCAGCGTCTTGACCACGGCCAGTTCCGGCTGCACTTCCTGCGGCGCCGTCATCATACGCGCCTCAATAAATTTATCCAGACCCAGCAAGGTCGGGGTGCGGTGCAGCTCATTGGTGACCAACTGGTTCGCCGCTTCGACGCCATCCAGTTCAAGTACCGCCTTGAAAATGACCTCGAGCAAATCAATTGACGATGCCTCCGCCAAATAAGAGCGCAGTAAATTCAAGCCTTCCTGCTTGCGTCCGACGGCCTGGTAACCATCCAGCAAACGCTGTGCCACCAAGGCCGCATGCGGCACGCTTTGATGTTCTACGCGACGCCATGCCAACAGTGCAGCCTCGATATCGCCTTTGACCAGATACACATCACCCAGAAGAATATTGGCGCGCACACCATTGCGATCAGTGGCCAGCGCCTTTTCCAGCATCTGCATCGCCGCTTCCGGATTGGTATGCACCAGTTCGTCTTCAGCAAGTTCGCAATAAAACTGTGCGATTTCCTTTTGGCGGCTGCCGGCGCCAGCGTCCTGCAAGGCTTCAGCAGCCTTGATGGCGCGCGCCCATTCTTTTTCGCGCTGGTAGATTTCCAGCAAGGCGCGACCTGCCTGGGCAGCATATTGGGTCTCGTTGAGCCGATGGAAGGTTTCTTCTGCGCGATCAAGCAAACCGGCTTTCAGGTAATCCTGGCCCAGTTCATATTGCGCATGGGCTTTCTCATCGGCCGGCAAATCGGGACGTGCCAGTAAGTTTTGGTGCACACGAATAGCGCGCTCGGTTTCGCCACGGCGGCGAAACAAATTACCCAACGCAAAATGCAGATCAACCGACTCCGGATCCAGCTTGACAATGTCAATAAAAGCATCGATCGCCTTGTCTGGCTGATCATTCAACAACAGATTCAAACCCCTGAAATAGCCACGCGGCAGGGTGCGCGACTCGGAAATCAATTGATTGATATCCACGCGCGCAGCAATCCAGCCAAGGCCGAAAAAGACAGGAATACCAAGCAACCACCAAAATTCAAATTCCATATGAGGCCGTTGTTGTTTTAGATGAGATGTTGGGGAGGGACCACACTGTCAGGCAACGGCGGTTGAATTTGTGCCAATTGCTGCGCTTCGCGTTCCTTGTGCAACACGCTGGCCGCTTTCTTGTGGCGTGCCGCTTCGCGCCGATAGCGGAACACGATAGGCGTCATCGCCAACACGCCAAGGATGGCACCGCCAACAAAGCACACCAGCAATACCAGCACCAGCGGGTCGGTACGCTCATAGCCGAGGAAAAAATGCAGCGTGATTTCTTGCGTATTCTTGAGCGCAAAGAAAAAGAAGAGAACAAAGAGGATGGCCGCTATCAATCTGGAAACAATCTTCATGGGGCAAGTCCTTTTCGTGATGGTGCAATTGCGGTTATTACGGGAAATATTAGCTAACTCGACGTCACTATATGACGACTAAGGTAATGCAGCACAACACATTTGAAATTGTACGTGAAAAAAAACGGCATCCAAAGATGCCGTTTGATTTGTTAGACGCTTTTACACCTGCTGCACCTAACCACCTCCGCTGTCTGCACAACGGCGGCAAATGCTTAGTCTTCCTTGATGGGTTGCCCCACCATGGCATCGACACGCTCACGCAATTCCTTGCCAGGCTTGAAGTGTGGCACGCGCTTTTCCGGCACCATTACTTTGTCACCCGACTTGGGATTGCGACCTATGCGAGGCGGCCTGCGATTCAACGCAAAGCTGCCAAAACCACGAATCTCAATGCGCTGGCCGGTCGCAAGTGCATCGACCATTGCATCGAGTATGGTTTTGACCGCGTAATCCGCATCCTTGGCGACAAGTTGCGGATAACGCTCAGCCAGGCGAGCGATCAGCTCAGACTTGGTCATTATGTTCGACTAATCAGTTCTTGTTGTCGAACTTTGCCTTCAACAGTGCACCCAGGCTGGTAGTACCAGAAGCGGCGCTGGAATCTGACGACATCTTTTGCATGACTTCCTGAGTTTCCGCATTGTCCTTTGCCTTGATCGACAATTGGATGCTGCGTGCCTTGCGGTCGATGTTGATGACCAGAGCCTCGACGCTGTCGCCGACCTTCAGGTGAGTACCGGCATCTTCCACACGATCGCGGGAGATTTCGGATGCACGCAGATAGCCTTCGACTTCTTCGGACAACTGGATCACTGCGCCCTTAGGCTCGACCGACTTGACTGTACCGGTAACCAGTGCACCCTTGTCGTTCATGGCAGCGAAGTTGTTGAACGGGTCGCCTTCCAGTTGCTTCACGCCCAGCGAAACGCGTTCGCGCTCGACGTCGATTGCCAGCACAACTGCTTCCAGCTCGTCGCCCTTCTTGAAACGACGCACTGCTTCTTCGCCAGTTTCTGTCCAGGACAGGTCGGACAAATGCACCAGACCGTCGATGTTGCCGGTCAGGCCGATGAACACGCCAAAGTCGGTAATCGACTTGATTGCGCCCTTGACCTTGTCACCCTTCTTGTGGGTGATCGCGAAGTCATCCCATGGATTAGCCTTGCATTGCTTCATGCCCAGGCTGATACGGCGACGCTCTTCGTCGATTTCCAGAACCATGACTTCAACTTCGTCACCCAACTGAACAACCTTGTTCGGTGCGACGTTCTTGTTGGTCCAGTCCATTTCGGAAACGTGCACCAGGCCTTCGATACCTTGCTCGACTTCAACGAATGCGCCGTAGTCGGTCAGATTCGTGACCTTACCGAACAGGCGTGTGCCTTGTGGGTAACGACGCGACAGGCCGGTCCATGGATCGTCGCCCAATTGCTTCACACCCAGCGAAACGCGGTTCTTTTCTTGATCGTACTTGAGGACCTTGGCAGTAATTTCTTGACCAACGGTGAGCACTTCCGATGGGTGACGCACACGACGCCATGCCAGATCGGTGATGTGCAACAGACCATCGATACCACCCAGATCGACGAACGCACCATAGTCGGTGATGTTCTTGACGACACCGGTAACCACGGTGCCTTCTTTCAGGGTTTCCATCAGCTTTTGACGCTCTTCGCCCATCGATGCCTCGATGACAGCGCGGCGCGACAGCACCACGTTGTTGCGCTTGCGATCCAGCTTGATGACCTTGAATTCCAGGGTCTTGCCTTCGAAAGGTGTTGTGTCCTTGACTGGACGTGTGTCCACCAGCGAACCCGGCAGGAACGCGCGGATGCCGTTGGTCAGAACAGTCAGACCGCCCTTGACCTTGCCATTGACAGTACCAACGACGATCTCGCCAGACTCCATCGCTTTTTCGAGCGAGAGCCACGATGCCAGACGCTTGGCCTTGTCACGCGACAGGATAGTGTCGCCGAAACCGTTTTCAAGCGATTCGATTGCCACGGAGATGAAATCACCGACGTTGACTTCGAGTTCGCCGTTGTCATTTTTGAATTCTTCGATAGGAATGAAGGCTTCGGACTTCAGGCCGGCGTTGACGATAACGAAGTTATGGTCGAGGCGAACGACTTCAGCCGAAATGACTTCACCAGAACGCATGTCTTGACGTGACAGCGATTCTTCAAACAGCGCTGCAAATGCATCAGCGCCAGCGGCTCCAGGAGCCAGGATAGTTGTGGTTGACATAGAATTAAGAAAGGTGTTGGCCAATATTCAGTTGCCGCCCGACACGTCGATACTGCAAACGAGAAAGCTGAACGGCTATCAATAATGGGTTTAGGTTTATCAACACTCGCCAGACTTTGCATCCGACGAGCACCAATGATGCTACAGGTACGACCAGGTAAAACTTCACATTGCGGCATACCAACTGAGTACCTGCTTGACGGCTTCATCAGCCGACATATCAGAAGTATCCAGTAGATGTGCACCCTCGGCGGACTTGAGCGGGGCAGACGTGCGACTCATGTCGCGCGCATCGCGTGAGCGCAAGTCCTCCGAGAGGTCTTGCATATTAGCAGAAAAACCCTTGTCAATCAATTGCTTATAACGTCTTAGCGCCCTTGCTTCGACACTGGCCGTCAAAAACACCTTTAACGGTGCATGCGGGAAGATCACCGTGCCCATATCGCGGCCGTCAGCGACCAGCCCTGGTGCCTTGCGGAAACTCAGTTGCAGGCCGAACAAAGCATGCCTGACCATTGGCAAAACAGCAATTTTCGATGCAGTGTTGCCGATTTCCTCGGCCCGGATCGCGCTGGAAACATCTTCATTTGCCAGAAAAATATGACCGCCGTCGAAATGGCAATTCAAATGCTCGGCAGCCTTGGCCAGCCCATGCTCATCATTGAGCGCGACGCCGCGGCGCAGCGCCGACAACGCGGTCAGACGATACAGCGCACCTGAGTCCAGATAATGAAACCCCAGTTGCTGCGCCACGCGTTGCGCGACCGTGCCTTTGCCCGACGCAGTCGGGCCATCGATGGCAATGACGGGAATAGTTGTCGTACTCATGGAAATCGCCGTTAAATCTATGAAAAATAGGTCAATTAAATAAGTGTCTGTTCAGCAATATGCTGAAAAACCTGGAAGTAATCTGGAAACGTCTTGGCTACGCATTTGGGATCATTGATACGTACCCGCGCACCCTGGCGTGCAGCACCATCCAGCGAAGCCAGCGAAAAACACATCGCCATGCGGTGGTCGTCATAAGTATCAATGGTCGCCGGCAAGATCTTGGGCGGCGGCGTCACGCTTAAATAATCAGCACCCTCTTCCACTGTGGCACCCAATTTGCGCAATTCGATCGCCATCGCTGCCAGACGGTCGGTTTCCTTGACGCGCCAACTGGCGATATTGCGCAATACGCTGGTGCCATCAGCATACAAGGCAGCAACCGCAATCGACATGGCAGCATCGGGAATGTGGTTGAAATCAGCATCAATCGCTTTCAGCACACCGTTCGACGACACTTCGATCCAATTGTCGCCCATAACAATATCGGCACCCATTTGCTGCAAGGCTTCGACAAAACGAACATCGCCCTGAATGCTGTCGCGCCCCACCCCTTCCACTCGGATCGGGCCGCCGGCAATGGCACCTGCGGCGAGAAAGTACGATGCCGACGAGGCATCGCCTTCGACGTGAATGATACCCGGGCTGCGATAGTGCTGACCGGCAGCAATCGTAAACGACCGCCAGTCGTCACGCGTGACTTCGACGCCAAAACGGCGCATCAGATTGAGCGTAATTTCGATATACGGCTTGGAAATCAGATCACCAACGACATCGATGGTCAGGCTCTCGTGCTTGGCCATCAACGGTGCGGCCATCAACAAGGCCGTCAGGAACTGGCTCGACACATTGCCGCGCACTTTCATGCGCTGCGCATTGAGTGCACCGCGCCGGATGTGCAAAGGCGGATAACCTGGATTGCCGGTATATTCGATGCGCATGCCAACTGCATTCAAGGCATCGACCAGATCACCGATCGGCCGTTCATGCATGCGCGCAACACCATGCAGTGTGTAGTCGCCACCAATAACCGCCAAGGCCGCTGTCAATGGTCGAATCGCGGTACCCGCATTGCCCATGAACAAATCGGCCTGGTGTACCGGCAACACGCCATCAACACCATGCACGATGTAGTCCCGAGTATCACCCACCTGCTCCCATTTAACGCCAAGCTGCTGCAACGCCATCAGCATCACCAGCGTGTCGTCCGACGCCAGCAAGTCCTTGATCTGCGTCGTGCCGCTGGCTAATGCTGCCAACAGCAGGATGCGATTGGAGATGCTCTTGGAACCCGGCAGCTTGACCGTGCCTTGCACGTGCGCCACTGGAGCGAGATCAATATGATGCGGATAGGATGCTTGCTTCATCGAAAATAGTCATTCAGTTGGTTAATCGTGCCACAGCCATTGCTGGCAATCGCTGCCAGATTCAATCGCCGCCATCTTTGCTTTGTCGCTCGGCAGCTTCTATCGCTACAGTCCAATTGTGCCGCGCCTGCTGCGCATTGGCATAAATTTGTTCAAGTGCGCCGGCCTCGCGTTCGACCAGCATTTTGCGCATGCGAATTAACTGGATCAGATAGCCATCAAGTTCATGCAACAGCGCCGCGCGATTGGCGATGGAAATGTCACGCCACATTTCCGGCGAGGAACCGGCAATGCGGGTGAAATCACGAAACCCGCTGGCGGCATACTGAAACAAAATATCGGCATGCGGCTTCGACGCCATGTCGTCGACCAGCGCAAACGCCAACAAATGCGGCAAGTGACTGACCGCTGCGAACACGGCATCATGCTCGGGCGCACTGAGCCGGTGAATGACCGCACCGCAGGCCTGCCAGGCTTGTGCCACCCGCTCGACATCAGCATCCTGATTTTCCGGCAAGGCCGTGATAACGACTTTTTTGCCGCAATACAAATCGACAATTGCGGCCTCAGGGCCGTTTTGTTCACGGCCGGCAATCGGATGACCGGGCACGAACTGGGCAATCTTGTCACCAAGTGCCGCACGCGCTGCCACCACCACATCACCCTTGGTACTGCCAGCATCGGTGACAACGGTGCCAGCCTGCAAATACGGCGCCAAGCTGGCAAGAATCGTTTCTGTCTGCGCCACCGGCGCGGACAGAAGCACCAGATCGGCGTCTTGCATGGCAGCTTCCACCGATACCGCGGCCTCATCAATAATGCCCAACGCAAGCGCGCGCGCCAGTGAGGCCTGCGAACGACCAACGCCAACCACATGCTGCACGGCACCGGCTTTTTTCAACGCCAGTGCAAACGACCCGCCAATCAGGCCAACGCCAAAAACGACTATTTTTTTCACAATATACGACCGCTTCAGCCCAGAATGGTCTTCAAGGCGCCAATGAACGCCGCGTTTTCTTCCGGCAAACCGATCGAGATGCGCAACCATTGCGGCAAGCCGTAGTTGCTCACCGGACGGACGATAATGCCCTGCTTCAACAGCGCCAAATTCACGCGCGCACCAGCACCATCGTCGTCACCGACTTTCACCAAAACAAAATTGCCGTACGAGTGCACATAGGTCAAGCCAAGCGTCTCGAATGCCGTCACCAGTTGACGATAACCTTGTGCATTGATGTCGGCGCTCTTTTGCAAGAATGCCTTGTCATTCAAGGCAGCCACCGCAGCTGCCTGTGCCAGCGAATTGACATTGAACGGCTGACGGATGCGGTTGAGCAAATCGGTCACCACCGGCTGGGCAATCGCAAAACCAACGCGCAAACCGGCCAGGCCATAGGCCTTGGACATGGTGCGCGACACGATCAGGTTGGGATAAGTGCGCACCCAGTCGGTCGATTCATATTGCAATTCGGCTGCCAGATATTCGTTATAGGCCTCATCCAGCACCACCACCACGTGCTGCGGCACCGCCTTGAGGAAGGTTTCCAACTGCGCAGCCGTGAGGAAAGTGCCGGTTGGATTATTCGGATTGGCAATGTAGACCAGCCGCGTATCGTCGGCAATTGCTGCGGCCATGGCGACCAGATCATGACCAAAATCCTGCGCCGTGACTTCAATCGCGCGCGCCCCCACTGCTTGCGTGGCCAGGGCATAGACCAGAAAACCATATTGCGCGAACACCACCGATTGACGCGGCTGCACAAAGGCATGCGCGGCCAACTCCAGAATGTCGTTGCTGCCATTACCCAGTGTGATCCAGTCCTGCGGCACGCCGTATTTAGCGCTGATGGCGGATTTCAGATCGAAACCGTTGGCATCCGGATAGCGACCCAGCTCGGCCACTGCCTGCTGCATAGCCAACTTGGCCGACTCTGGCATGCCCAATGGGTTTTCATTGGATGCCAACTTGATGATCTTGCTTTCTTCCAGGCCGAATTCACGCGCGACTTCAGCGATGGGCTTGCCTGACTGGTAAGGCGCGATAGCGCGCACATAATCGGGACCGAATTGCATGGACATGAGAAACCTTGAATGAATGAGACCGTAATCTAAACGGTAATTAAACAGCGAACGGATACGAGCCCAGCAGCTTGAAGAACGCCGCATTCTCTTTTAACTCAGCCAGCGCCTTGGCCACTTTGTCATCTTGCTCGTGACCTTCAAGGTCAACATAGAAATAATATTCCCATGCACCCATGCGCGCCGGACGCGATTCAAAGCGCGTCATCGACACACCGTGCCTGGCCAATGGTGCCAGCAAGTTATAGACTGCACCGGCCTTGTTCGGCACCGACAACACGATGGAAGTCTGATCACGCCCGGACGGCGCCGTCTGCAACCGGCCGATCACGGCAAAGCGGGTGCGGTTGTGCGGATCGTCCTGGATATGGGCATTGACCGTTTGCAGGCTGTATTTCTGTCCGGCGATTTCACCGGCGATCGCTGCCACCGTAGTGTCTTCGCTGGCCATACGCGCGGCCTCGGCATTGGAAGCTACTGCTTGGCGCGGGATACCTGGATAATTTTGATTGAGCCACGCATTGCATTGCGCCAGCGCCTGCGAATGCGCGCAAATACGGGTGATGCCCTGCATACCGCCCGCCTTGGTCATCAAGCTGTGATGTACAGGAATGGAAATCTCACCACTGATACGCAAGGTGGTTTGCAGTAATAAATCGAGCGTGCGATTGATCACGCCTTCCGATGAATTTTCGACCGGGACCACGCCGAACTCAGCGGTACCGGCTTCTGCATCACGAAACACTTCATCGATCGAGGCGCAAGGCAGACCTTCGACGGCATGGCCGAATTGCTGATAGACGGCCTGTTCGCTGAAGGTACCCTGCGGCCCCAAATAGGCCACGGTCACGCGCTTTTCCAGCGCCCGGCAAGCCGACATGACTTCACGAAAGATCGTTTGAATATCGCTGCCCAACAGCGGGCCTGGATTACGCTCGGCAGCCTTGCGCAAAACCTGTGCTTCGCGCTCGGGGCGAAATACCGGCGCATTGGTTTCTGCCTTGACATGTCCGACCTCTTGCGCAACGCGCGCGCGCTGGTTCAGCAAATCGAGGATTTGTGCATCGATGGCGTCAATTTGTTGACGCAACGGCAAAAGTTTATCGTCGCTCATGGTTGTCTTTCTTGTTGCAGTGCCTGTCGCTGCCGCCGTACAACAGCGCTGGCAACGACCTTCCGGCACCGAAGGCGCCGGTTCTCATCCGACAGTATTTGTCGACCGGCCTGATCAGCCTTGCATGCGTTCGAATTCGCGCAGGTAATCCACCAATGCAGCAACGCCCTCATAGGGCATGGCGTTATAGATCGATGCACGCATGCCGCCGACCGACTTATGGCCTTTCAGCTGCAACAGACCGTGCGTTTTGGCGCCGGCCAGGAATGCTTCATTCAAGCGCTCGTCGTGCAGGAAAAACGGCACATTCATGCGCGAGCGGCATTGCTTGACAATCTTGGTCTGAAAAAACTCGGTGCTATCGAGATAGTCGTACAACAAGGCCGCCTTGGCGATGTTGCGCTTTTCCATCGCGGCCACGCCCCCTTGGCGCTTGAGCCACTGGAATACCAGACCGGCGATGTAGATCGCGTAAGTCGGTGGCGTGTTGTACATCGAATCATTGTCGGCAACGATCTTCCAGTTGAAGGCCGAAGGACAGATCGGCAAGGCATGGCCAAGCAGATCTTCGCGCACGATGACGATGGTGACACCGGCCGGACCGATATTTTTTTGCGCGCCAGCGTAGATCACGCCATATTTCGACACATCAACCACGCGCGACAGGATGTGCGAAGACATGTCTGCTACTAGCGGCGCATTGTCGGTATCGGCGGCAACATCAGGGGTGAAATGGTATTCCACGCCGTCAATGGTTTCATTGGTGCACACATGCACGTAGGCAGCATCGCGCGACAGCTTCCAGCTATCACGCGCAGGAATGCTGGCAAACTGCTCGGCTTCGGATGAAGCAGCGACGTTGACTTCGCAGTAACGACGCGCTTCCTTGATCGACTTGACCGACCAGGAGCCGGTATTGATGTAATCGGCCACGCCAGGCTGACCATTGCCAGTGCGCAAGCCCGCCAGATTCATCGGGATGATGGCATTTTCGGCAATCGCCCCACCCTGCAGAAACAGCACTTTATAGTTATCCGGCACGGCAAACAGTTCGCGCATATCGCGCAATGTGGCCTCAATGATGGACATGTACTCTTTGCCGCGATGGCTCATTTCCATCACGGACATGCCACTGCCATGCCAGTCCAGCATTTCATCTGCTGCCTGTTGCAGCACTTCTTTCGGCAAAACAGCCGGACCAGCAGAAAAATTGTAAATCATGATCTGGATCGCAAACAAAGGAAGCAAAAAAGGAAGCGACCGGAAATCCGGCCGCTTCACGGTTACTTCATATTATTCCGCAGTTGCATCGCCTTCGCTTGCAGCCGCACCGTTGGTACCGGTATCCGTGTCCGGACCGGCTTCAATTTCGATCTCGGTTTCGGCATCGGATTCCACCACGCGCTGCAAACCACTGAGCTTGGTGCCATCCTCCACCGCAATCAAGGTCACGCCTTGGGTAGCACGGCCCATTTCTCGGATTTCTGCCACGCGGGTACGGATGAGCACGCCACCAGTAGTGATCAGCATGATTTCGTCACTGGTTTCCACCAGCGTCGCTGCCACTACCTTACCGTTGCGTTCGCTGGTCTGAATCGCAATCATGCCCTTGGTACCGCGGCCGTGACGGGTGTATTCAGTGATCGGCGTACGCTTGCCAAAACCGTTTTCCGTCGCGGTCAACACCGATTGCTGCTCGTTTTCCGCCACCAGCAGCGCAATGACTTGCTGACCATCTTCCAGATTCATGCCGCGCACACCGCGTGCCGTACGGCCCATGGGGCGCACATCGTTTTCATCAAAACGCACAGCCTTGCCGGAGTCGGAGAACAGCATCACGTCATGCTGGCCGTCAGTCAAAGCGGCACCGATCAGGAAGTCACCGTCGTCGAGGTCAACTGCAATGATGCCGGCCTTGCGTGGATTGCTAAAATCCGACAATGGCGTTTTCTTGACAGTACCAAGACTGGTCGACATGAACACATAACGGTCTTCAGGGAAGACCCGGTTCTCGCCCGACAACGGCAGAATCACCGTGATTTTTTCGCCATCCTGCAATGGGAACATATTGACGATAGGCTTGCCGCGCGAGTTGCGCGAGCCTTGCGGCACTTCCCATACCTTGAGCCAGTACAAACGGCCACGGTTGGAGAAGCACAAAATGTAATCATGAGTATTGGCGATGAAAAGCTGATCGATCCAGTCATCATCCTTGGTCGCCATGGCTTGCTTGCCGCGACCACCACGCTTTTGCGCACGATATTCGGACACCGGCTGCGACTTCATGTAACCGGTATGCGACAAGGTCACCACCAGATCTTGCGGCGTGATCAAGTCTTCAGTGCCGAGATCGGTAGCGTTATGCTCGATCTGCGAACGACGTTCGTCCTTGACGGCAATACCAAAATCGTTCCTGGCGGCAGTCAGTTCGTCGGTAATGATCGCAGTTACGCGGGACGGCTTGGACAGGATGTCCAGCAAGTCAGCGATTTGCTCCATCACTTCCTTGTACTCATTGACGATCTTGTCTTGCTCCAGACCAGTCAAGCGTTGCAAACGCATTTGCAGAATTTCCTGCGCCTGGTCGTCGGACAGCTTGTACAGACCATCTGTTTGAATACCGTAATGCACCGGCAGATTTTCTGGCCGGAAAGCATTGATGCCGGCGGTATTTTCAGCACCGGTACGGGACAGCATTTCGCGCACCATCGACGAATCCCAGGCACGCGCCATCAATTCGGTCTTCGCGACTGGCGGTGTTGGCGCAGCGCGAATGATGGCAATGAAGTCATCAATATTGGCCAGCGCTACAGCCAGACCTTCCAGCACGTGACCGCGTTCGCGCGCCTTGCGCAGTTCGAAAATGGTCCGACGCGTCACCACTTCACGGCGATGCGACAGGAAACATTCCAGCATCTGCTTCAGGTTCAGCAGTTTCGGCTGACGATCCACCAGCGCCACCATATTCATGCCGAAGGTGTCTTGCAGTTGCGTCTGCTTGTACAGATTATTGAGCACCACTTCCGGCACTTCGCCGCGCTTCAACTCGATCACCACCCGCATACCCGACTTGTCGGATTCGTCGCGCAGATCGGAAATACCGTCCAGCTTCTTGTCGCGCACCAGCTCGGCAATGCGTTCCAACAACGCCTTCTTATTAACCTGATAAGGCAACTCGTCGACGATGATGGCGATCCGCGCCTCGCGGCCATACTCTTCAAAGTGAGTCTTGGCGCGCATCACCACACGACCACGGCCAGTGCGATAACCGTCGCGTACACCAGACACACCATAGATGATGCCGCCGGTCGGGAAGTCCGGCGCTGGAATCAATTCGATCAATTCATCAATCGTGCAATCGGCATTGCTGAGCACATGCAGTGCGCCGTTGATGACCTCGGTAATGTTATGTGGCGGAATATTGGTCGCCATCCCCACTGCAATACCGGACGAACCGTTGATCAGCAGGTTGGGAATACGCGTCGGCAACACCGACGGCTCTCTTTCCTTGCCATCGTAGTTGGGATCGAAATCGACGGTTTCCTTCTCGATGTCGGCCAGCAATTCGTTGGCGATCTTATCCAGACGACATTCGGTATAACGCATCGCAGCCGCGCCATCACCGTCAATCGAGCCGAAATTACCCTGGCCGTCGACCAGCATGTAGCGCAGCGAAAAGTCCTGCGCCATCCGCACCAGCGTGTCATAAATCGACGCGTCACCGTGCGGGTGGTATTTACCCATGACTTCACCGACCACACGCGCACACTTCACGAATGGGCGGTTCCAGACGTTGTTCATTTCATGCATCGCAAACAGCACACGCCGATGCACTGGCTTGAGGCCGTCACGAACATCTGGCAGAGCACGACCGACAATCACGCTCATGGCGTAATCGAGGTAGCTCTTGCGCATCTCTTCTTCAAGGGAAATGGGGATGGTTTCTTTAGCGAATTGATCCATTGGCAAGTCGAGAGGTATTGATCTTGGTTGTTAAATCAGGTCTGCGGCACGAACTCTGCTACACAGGCAACAGAGCGCTTGGCGAACAGCGGCTCTAAACCGGGCATTCTAGCATGCCCGCCCCTATTGCCATGGGTTTTAGCGCCACCAGCCCCTGGCAGGTAGCGCTGTGACAGCGCCCCAAAAAGCTGCACCGGATCGCCATCCCACAACACAGACGACCTGTAGCTCCTGCAAGACGCCTCTTGCCGCCAGGCAAGCAGGCTAAATAATATGCCGCGAGATCGTAGCAAGGAGCACGACTTCGAAGCTTGCTCGGATTTATTTCAAAGAAAAATCTTATCTAGGTTCGCAATTTTATGAACATATTCAGCAAATATCACTCAAACAATTCGAGATTCCTTTCCTGAGTTTCCAAAACGAAATAAATTAATCGCACCAATTCAGGCATGAACAAACCATGAAAAAATACAAAAATCCGCACCCAAGAATTTCCTTTAAGAAATTACCAACTTGTCTATCACCTTCAATTCGAAAGGTTATTGCATCCCAAGAGCATGAAAAATAAGGTTTTTTACGAAAAAATTAGATTTTTTTACATCGCTTTTATCAACTTTGTGCAGGAAAACACATTGTTACCAAAAAACAACAGAGTATTGAAAACGTTGATTGGACTATTTGGCAACGTTCGCTGAATGCACCAGCCTGTGGCAGAATGGCGACTAAGTTCATTGCAGGACTCCCTAAAAAGGGGGCCTGTGACGACCTGAACACATGATATTATTCGTTTTTTTTGATGTCGTAATTTTGTAGCGCAGTTTATCTGCGGATATCTCACCCGAGAGGAGAAACATGAACAAATTAGCAAAACTCGTCTTCGCTGCTGCGTCCGCAGCCATCGCTTTGTCTGCGACTGCACAGGAAATCAAGGACATCAAGGTTCGTCCTAACAGCCTGTACTTGCAAGACAGCCGTGACGTCGTGACTCGCAGCGGATTTGGTCTGTGCTGGCAAACTGCGTTCGTCAACGGTCCATGCGAAGAAGCTCCAGCCGTTGCAGCTGCACCTGCTGCTGCTCCTGCAGCTCCAGCACCTGCTGCAGCTGCTGCACCAACATCGGAAAAAGTTACTTATGCCGCTGACGCATTCTTTGACTTCGACAAGGCAGTTCTGAAGCCAGCTGGCAAAGAAAAGCTCGATGAATTGGTCGGCAACCTGAAGGGTCTGAACCTGGAAGTCATTATCGCTGTCGGTCACACTGACTCCGTTGGTTCGGTTGCTTACAACCAAAAACTGTCGGTTCGTCGTGCTGAATCGGTCAAGGCATACTTGGTCTCCAAGGGTGTTGAAGCTAACCGCGTCTACACCGAAGGTAAGGGCAAATCGCAACCAGTCGCTGACAACAAGTCTGCTGCTGGCCGCGCCAAGAACCGCCGCGTTGAAATCGAAGTCGTTGGTACACGTACCAAGTAATCGATTTTCGATCGAAAAAAACCCCGCTTCGGCGGGGTTTTTTTATGGGAAAAAGCTTTGTTTTTTACGATGCTGCAACGAGCAGGCGATGCTTTCGGCTATCATTCACTCTATGAATGCCGATCCTCAAGAACTGAAAAAATTTAGTGATCTCGCCCATCGTTGGTGGGATCCCACTTCCGAGTTTCGTCCACTGCACGAAATCAACCCGCTACGTCTGGACTGGATTGATGCACGCGCTGCCCTGTTCGGCAAAAACGTCGTCGATGTAGGTTGCGGCGGTGGCATCCTGGCCGAGTCAATGGCGCGCAAAGGTGCCAAGGTTACGGGCATTGATCTGTCCGACAAAGCCTTGAAAGTGGCTGACCTGCATGGTATGGATTCCGGTGTACAGGTCCGTTACGAGAAAATTGCCGCAGAGGAACTGGCCGCGCGCGAACCTGGCCAATTCGACGTCGTGACCTGCATGGAAATGCTCGAGCATGTGCCCGACCCAGCCTCCATCGTGCGTGCCTGTGCCGCCATGGCCAAACCGGGCGGTTATGTGTTTTTCTCGACGCTCAACCGCAATATCAAGTCTTATTTGTTTGCCATCATCGGCGCCGAATATCTGCTACGCATGCTGCCACGCGGCACCCATGACTATGCCAAGTTCATCACACCGGCAGAACTGGCTCGCTTCATCCGAGAAGCAGATCTAACGTTCGATGGCATCAAAGGCCTGACCTACAATCCCTTGACCAAGATCTACGCGCTCAACCAAGACACTGACGTCAATTACATGGTGGCTTGCCGCAAGCCGCTGTAAATAGAGAATACCAGCACAGGTGCTGCTTGATGCAGTATCCGTGCTGCATCCTGCCGAACCAACGGCGCGCCTGGCGCCTTGCCGTAAACCTCATTCGCTAATCCACCATGTCCCTGCCCACCCCACGCGCGATCCTGTTCGACCTCGACGGCACGCTTGCCGATACCGCTCCTGACCTGGCCGAAGCGCTCAATATGCTGCGCGCACAGCGCGGCTTGCCGCCCACGCCTTACGAACAACTTCGTCCAGTCGCTTCAGCCGGCGCGCGCGGCTTGATTGGCGCAGCGTTTGGCATCAAACCGGAGGATGGTGCCTACGAAGAGCTGCGTGTGGCCTTCCTGAACAACTACGCTGCCAATTTGGTCGTCAACAGCAGCTTGTTCGATGGCGTCGTGGCATTGCTCAAACAACTCGACGAACGCGGCATCGTATGGGGCATCGTCACCAACAAGGCAGCCCGCTTCACCGATCCATTGGTACCGCAAATCGGCCTCGGCCACGCCGGCTGCGTCGTCTCGGGCGACACCACGCCGCATGCCAAGCCGCATCCCGAACCGCTACTGGAAGCCGCTCGCCGCCTGCAACTGGCACCACAAGACTGCTGGTACGTTGGTGACGACTTACGCGACATCCAGGCTGGCCGTGCTGCTGGCATGGCAACAGTGGCTGCCGCCTGGGGCTATTGCGGCCATGTCGAACCAGCATCCTGGCAAGCCGATGCGTTGCTGCATGATCCACTGCACTTGCTGGACCTGATCAAGTCATAATCAGAACCAGGTCGAGCACTGCCCGACCGCACGACACATAACAAAAAAGCGCCTGTCTGCCGGCGACCTTTATCTGCGAGGAAAAGATCATGGAGAAACATCCCCGTCCCGCCTGGCAACCACGCGCGTTGCGTTGGTTCGGCGGTATCCTGTCAGTACTGGTGTTGCTGGCTCTGGTCAGTTGGTTGGCCCTACCGTCGCTGGTCAAGAAAATGGCCATCGAACAAACCCAGGAAAAGATCGGTCGCAAACTGACACTTGGCGAAGTCAGCTTCAATCCTTTATTGCTGGCACTGACGGTCAACGACGTGGTTCTCTACGAACCAGACCAAACCACCCCAGCATTGCGCGCCCAACAACTGCTGCTCAACGCGTCCTCTACCTCCTTGCTGCGCCTGTCGGCAGTGATGGATGAAATCAAACTGGTTGCGCCCAAGATCCATCTGGTACGCCTGAGCGACGAAGGTATCGGTCGCTACAATTTCTCGGATGTGATCGATCGCATCCAGCAGATGCCCAAGAGTGAAGGCCAGACTTACTTTTCGCTCTCTAACCTGCAGTTGCAAAACGGTGACATCCAGTTCGACGACAAGGTCAGCGGAAAAACCATCAATATTCGCGCACTCACCATCGGCGTACCATCGATTTCCAATTTGCCACGCAATGTCGATACTTTCGTGCAACCGCAATTGTCGATGACCGTCAATGGCACGCCATTCTCGCTTAAAGGTCGCAGCAAGCCATTCGCCAACTCACTCGAAACGACGCTGGCCATCGACATCGACAAACTCGATATCGCTAGTTATTTGCCGTTTGTACCTGTCAGCTTGCCGGTCAAACTGCAAAGCGCCACATTGTCGAGCACGCTCGATCTCACTTTCAGCCGCGACAAGGAGAAGCCGCTCATCGGATTGAATGGCAGTATCACACTGGCGGACATTTCATTACAGGACAAGAGCAACGCGCAATTGCTCAAAGCAGGCGCGGTCACGGCCAAGATCAATAAACTCGATCTGCTCAAGCTCACTGGCGTGATCGATCAGCTCAGCATCGACAAGCCGCAAGTCTGGGCCAGCATAAACAGCAATGGCGAGATCAACTGGACGCGCATCGGCAAAAGCGACAACACGGCCAAAGCTGCGGCGAAACATCCTGCTGCCACAACCAGCACGGCTACCGAAGAAAAAGCTGCTAAGGCCGCGCCGGCCATCACCATCCGCAAACTGGCGGTGCGTGACGGCAGCCTCAACTGGAGTGATGACGCCAACGCCAAGCCGGGTCAGCAAGTCGTGCTAGATCGCATCACGGTAGATGCCGACGAGGTATCGACATTGGCCGATGCCAAGCCTGCCAAGTTGGCCTTATCGCTCAGGGAAAACGGGCATGGCACGATTGGCTTTAACGGCGCGCTCTCGCCACTCAAAGCCGACATCAATGGACAGGCCACGCTCAAGGCGGTGCAACTGAGCGCCTATCAAAACTACCTTCAACGCACCCTCAATGGCAACTTGAGCGGGCAACTGTCGGGACAAGCCAACCTGCAACTGGCGGCTGGTCAACTCAAGATCAGCAAACTGGGATTGCAGCTCGACGACCTCAAACTGGCCGGCAAATCGACTACGGCAAGCAAGACTGGCAACAACGTCATCGGCGCAAAAACCATCGCACTCGACAACGCCGCCATCGATCTGCCCGCACACACAGCCAGTGCCGATGCATTTCGGATTATCGGTCTCAACGGTGATCTGCGCCGCGACGCCAAAGGTCGCTTGAATCTACAGGATTTGCTGCTACCTTCGACGACACCAACCACATCAACCGCATCGGCCTCCGCAACTGCGGACACGGCTGCAAAGTCAGCACCGACCAAGCCAAATAGCAAAACCATCCCCTGGCAAGCCAGGTTGCGCAATCTGGCGATCAGCGACAGCGGTCTATCGTATGAAGACAGCAGCCTCACACCGCTGCAAAAATTGCGCATCGATAGTCTTGATCTGAAGATTGACAATCTATCCACGCAACTCGACCAGACTTCCCATGTGGCGCTGCAAGCTCGGCTGAACAAAACCGGCAAGCTCAACGTCAGCGGCCAGGCCAGTCCCCAGTTCAAGTTGATCAATCTCACGTTAGACGCAGACAATCTGCCGATTGCGCCATTCCAGAGTTACTTCACTGATTATCTCAATGTGACTTTGACCAGTGGCAGTCTCAGCACCAAGGGCAAGCTTGCGCTGACACCGCCAATCGACAAACAAGCGCTGGCCTTGCAGTTTAACGGGTCAGCCAATCTCACTAATTTCCGCATTCTCGACAAGATAAGCAGCAGCGACTTCCTGCGCTGGCGCTCGCTGAATGTGCAAGGCATCAATGCCAAGGTGGCCGGAAAAACGCTGGTCACACTGGAAAAAATTGCCTTGTCGGATTTCTACGCGCGCGCAATTCTGTCCGATCAAGGCAAGCTGAATCTGCAAAACATCATCGTGCGCAAGGACCAAGCACCGAGCTCGGTCACAGCATCAGACGCGACCGCAGCAAGCGCGAGCACTGTAGCGAAAACCACCACGTCGGCAGCGCCGGTAACGCCGTCGGCACCTGATCCGAATGCGCCTGTGATCCGCGTCGGTCAGACCGTACTGCAAAGTGGCAACATCAACTTCACCGACAACTTCGTCAAACCCAATTACACCGCCAACATGACCGGCATGAGCGGCACCATTGGCAGCATCGCGTCGGACAACGCCACCCCGGCGGCAATTGATCTGCACGGTAAAATCGACAACGACGCACCGTTACAGATTTCCGGCACGCTCAACCCGCTGTTCAAACCCATGTTCCTCGACATCAAGGCCAGCGCCAACGGCATCCAATTGCCGCGATTGACGCCCTACTCTGCTAAATATGCCGGCTACCCGATCACCAAGGGTAAGTTGTCAATGGATGTCCAATATAAGATCGAGAATGACAAACTGGTCGCACAAAACGATGTGCGCATCGAACAGTTGACCTTTGGTGACCACGTCGACGGCCCCAGTGTGACCAAATTGCCGGTGATGCTGGCGATCTCGCTGCTCAAGGACCGCGACGGCACGATCAATCTCAATCTGCCGATTTCAGGTTCATTGTCGGACCCACAATTCTCAATCGGCGGCATCATCTTGCGCGTGTTCACCAACCTGATTCTGAAAGCCGTGACTTCGCCATTTGCGCTGATCAGTTCCATGTTTGGCAGTGAAAGCACCGGCGAATTGAGTTACATCGAGTTTGAACCCGGTTCGGCGGAACTGACCGCCGACATCCGCAAGAAGCTCGACACGCTCGGCTATGCCTTGCACCAACGCCCGGCGCTCAAGATCGACGTCATGGGACGGGTTGACCCGGCCCTAGATGACGCCGGCCTGCGTCAGGAATTGCTCAACCGCAAAATACGCTCCTTGAAGCGCAAGGACGTCATTGCCAAGCAAGGCCAAGCCGACGCCGAAGACCTCAAGCTCAGCGATGCCGAGCGTACCAACTATCTGGCAAAGGTCTATTCCGACGAAAAATTCAAAAAACCGCGCAACGTCATTGGCCTGGCAAAGTCATTGCCGCCGGAAGAAATGCAAAAATTGATCGTCGACAACACAGAAATCAGCGAAGACGACTTACGCAACCTGGCGCAGCGGCGGGCCGATCTGGTGCGCAATTACCTGCAGGATCAAAGCATCATCTCTGCTGATCGCATCTTCCTGATTGCGCCCAAGCTCAACGCCGACGGCATCAAGGACCAGGGCGCTGGTAGCCGGGTGGAATTAACCTTGCAGCAATGACCATGGGCGCCCTAGCAATGGACTATTACGAGACAACTGGAAGCGAGCGCCCCAGTGGGTTATAATGGAAATCTGCATGGGGCCGACTTGGTTTCGACGTGGGTTGCAAAGCAGCGCAGGGCATACCGAGGCCTGACTACCTCGTAAATACAATCAGACAAGATATAACTGCAAACGATAACTCGTACGCACAAGCGGCTTAATCCCCGCTTGCTCTACACTACTTCTTCCTTGGGGTAGGCTGGTAAAACAGCAGTAGAGTCATTTACAAGGAATCGCTTTGAGCCGGGTCACTTGGTTCGAGGTTAAATCTAAGGTGACTCGCCTTAACGAAGCGTGCGCGTCCGCGTCGTTCGGGTTAAATCAAATGGCAGCGCTAAGTATGTAGAACTGTCTGTAGAGTGCTTGCGGACGCGGGTTCGATTCCCGCCGGCTCCACCATTAATTGCTTTAGAATCAAAGACTTAAGAAGTAAAAGCTGTCATTATGGGTTGTTTTTGGGCTATTTTGGCTTGAGAATGACAACAAAATGACAGCTTTTTTTTGTCTTAACAAAGCGTTGCATGCACACTGTAGTCTACGTCATCACTTGGCGCAGACAAATGGGATACCGAAGGCGCCAACCGATGATCTTTAACGGTTTCGATCCGCGCTATCTCGTAAGACATTGCAAATCTGAACACGATACTCTGAGAAAAATGACTCTCGTCCCTTCTTCTTTGCCTCCATGTGTTGCGGATGTGTCGCCCATACTTTCATCCCTTCTTCGCTAGAAAATTCCACAATCGTCACCCGCTCTCCATCTGCGGCGACAAATCCCTTGTGTGACACATAGTCTGGAATTTCTGCTACCAATAAGCTCATGCGTGACGCCCAAGCCAGATACTCTTCTTGATTTTCAAGACGTAGTCTTGAGCGGAATACCGTTAGCAACATGTTGTCTCCAAAAAGATTTTGGCCTTCGAAACGAAGACTGAGGAGCGAAGTCTAGATGTTATATATATTCTTTAATATTGAATTAAAATGAATTTTTCATTCCCTAAAAAAGAAAATGAAACTTTCAGATCTGCGCGTCTTTCTCGCCGTGGTCAAGGAAGGAGGCATCACCAATGCGTCGTCTGTTCTGCATCGCGTGCCCTCCAACGTCACGACCTGCATTCAAAAATTGGAAGCAGATCTCGATATTTCTCTCTTTATTCGAGAAGGAAATCGTCTTCAGTTATCAGGTCATGGGAAATTATTGTTTGGCTATGCAGTGCGTTTGTTGGCGCTAGCGGAAGAAACAAAGGCTGCGATGCACGATACTGTCCCGTGCGGTGTTCTGGCGCTGGGAGCAATGGAAAGTACTGCGGCGATACGACTGCCGTCGCTGCTCGGCAAATTGAATGAAAGATATCCACGACTTTCAGTAGAACTGAGAACTGGCGCCCCTCGACCACTCACTGTGCGCGTACTTAGCGGAGAGCTTGATGCTGCGCTCGTCGCTGAACCGGTATCGGACGTTCGGCTTGACAGCGTATTGGCCTATACAGAACCCTTGGTGATTATTGGTCCACCTGGTCACCCAAAGATACGCACCGCAAAAGATATGCGAATCAGCACTCTATTGGCATTTGAATCAGACTGCCCTCATCGCCAGCGTCTTGAAGCATGGTGTGCCAGCGCAGAAGTCGCTCCTCTGAAGATTTTGGAGTTGGGTTCTTATCATGCGATTCTTGGTTGCTGTGTCGCTGGCATGGGCATCGCACTCATACCTGCTGCAGTTCTAGAAACCTATACCGAGCGTGCGAGACTCTCGGAGCACTACCCCAAAGGGAAAATACACTCCGTCAACACCATGCTTATATCGCGCAAAGACTCGATACAACCTAAAGTGAAGGCTTTGGCTCAACTATTACAAGAACAAAATCGGCCTTGAAAAATAGAGCAGTCCCTTGCTTGTATTGCGTTTTTATGGCCGCGACAAAGCCTCACCAGATTTTCAGCCACTTCAGGAAGGCCACAGTGGCCACACCCAAGCCCAGCATCACCCAGATCACCATCGTAAACGAGGCCTCATCGTGCAAGCCCGGCAAGCCCGCCACATTCATCCCGAAAATTCCTGACACCAAGGTTGCCGGCATCAACAATGCGGTCAGGATCGACAACGCCATCAAATTGCGATTCATCTGTTCCGACATTTGCGAGGCGATTTCTTCCTGTACTAACTTGGCACGCTCATACAAGGCCTCTAAGGTCATATGCAATTCATTGAGTTCGTCGAGCGCATGATTCAATTCTTCCAGCGCCGCCGCCGGGACCCAGGCAGGACGCAAGCGATTGAGTTGACTCAGCAGGCGCCGCTCAGGCGTAATGTGACGGCGTAACTCGGCCAGTTGCCGACGGATGGCACTGAGCCCGGCGCGGTCTTCGGCACGGCGGTCGGACAGCACCGATTCTTCGATGTCATCGACCTTGTCGTTGAGCGTAGCAACGCGCGCATCAAAGCCGTCAGCCAGGCAGCGCAATAGTTCAGCAAACAATTCCATGGTATTGGCTACATGCACACCATCGAGCACCTTCTGGCGCAACATGTTGGTGGAACACAGCGGCTGAGTGCGCAACGTCAGCAAGCGATTGCCATCAAGGAAAAAGTGCAGCGCGCCCTTTTCGGTGCCGGTGTCGCCGATTTCCATCTTGATATCAGCCAAGGTGCCGTAGACGCCATTGGTTGTGGTGTGCAAACAGGGATGGGTGTCGTTGCTGAGCAGGAATTCGCTGATGTGTTCAGCAATATCGTCATTGTGCTCCAGCCACTGGCGCACCTTGACGTCAGCCGTCTTGACATGCAGCCAACTGAACCCGGGGGCGGCAACTTTGTCGGCCAGGACTTCGCGCCACTTCAGTGGTGTAGCACGCCCCTCATCGAAACGGAATGCACAAATGAACCCGGCCGGTTCATAGAGCAGATGCAAAGCCTGTGGAGAGTCTGTAGCAGTTTGCATTGGGCAACGAAATCGACAATGAAACGCTAGATTCTACCGGGCGACTTTGACAAAAATGTGACAAGCCTAGGTCGCGTCAATAAGCATAATTGCGATTGGAATAAGCATCGCGCGCGGCACTGCATTGTGCAATCTGCGACTGCTCCATGCCAGAGGTACCATTCAATTGACACTGATCAGACACCGATTTAGCTTCGTCGAGATGCTGACGGAAATAGGCATAGTCCTTCTTGCCTGCCAGCGCATCGCAACCAGCCAGCAAGGGTGCGGTGAGGCACAACAACAGCAAACTTTGCTTGAGAGAAGTCTTCATACGGCGTATTCCTGTTATTTGAGTGATCATTCCGGCTGGCGTAAGTGCATGCTCAAAACTGACGCCCGTCACTATATCGCATGTTTACTGAAATTGCCGAATGGAAATTTTTACAACATTGTCGTAATTATGTGAAAAACGCGGCAAGCTGCCGCGTTTTTCAGCAATCAAGCACCGCGCTTGCGTAACAACGCATACAAAATAATCGCGCCGAACGTTGCGGTACCGATACCGCCCATGGCGAAGCCACCCAGTTTCAAGGTGAAGTCACCGGCGCCGAGTACCAGTGTCACTGCAGCCACAATCAGATTGGTGTTGTTCGAAAAATCAACCTTGTTCTCGACCCAGATACGCGCCCCCGATATCGTGATGAGACCAAACACCACGATCGAGACACCACCAAGCACTGCGCCCGGAATGGTCAAGATCACCGCGCCAAATTTGGGTGAAAAACCAAGGATCAAGGCAATCACTGCCGCCACCACGAACACCAGAGTCGAATAGATCTTGGTGACTGCCATCACACCGATATTCTCAGCATAGGTAGTCACGCCAGTGCCGCCGACGCTGCCCGAGAGTATGGTCGCCAAGCCGTCACCGATGAACGCACGGCCGATATATTTGTCGAGATTTTGCCCGGTCATGGCACTGACGGCCTTGATGTGGCCGAGGTTTTCCGCCACCAGAATCACCGCCACCGGCGCCAGCAAGGCCATCGCATCGAACTTGAATACAGGTGCGACAAATGTCGGAATGCCAAACCAAGCCGCATTGGCAACGCCACTGAAATCAATCGGCTTGCCCAGGCCCGCGCCGTTAGTCAGGATGGCATAGATCACATAGGCCAGCAGCAGCCCGATCAAGATCAACAGCCGCTGCACCATGCCACGTGTAAACACCGCCACCAGACCGACGCACAATACCGTGCCGAGCGCCATCCAGGCATCAAAATTGTTACCGGTTACGCCCTTGACGGCAATCGGCGCCAGATTCAAACCGATCACCGCGACCACGGCACCGGTCACCACCGGCGGCATCAAATTTTCGATCCAGCGCGTACCGATCAGGCTGACAAGTACACCGATCAGCGTATAGACCACGCCACAGGCGACAATGCCGCCGAGCGCTACGCCCAGATTAGTATTGGCGCCATGACCGGCATAGCCGGTAACCGCAATGACCAGCCCGATGAAGGCAAAGCTGGAGCCGAGATAGCTGGGCACGCGACCGCCCACCAATACAAAAAACAGCAAGGTACCGACGCCCGACATCAGGATCGCCAGATTCGGATCAAAACCCATCAGTAACGGCGCCAGCACAGTCGAACCAAACATCGCCACCACATGCTGCACGCCCATGGCGACTGTCTGTGGCATCGGCAAACGTTCGTCGGTGGCAATCACCTGCCCCTGCCCATCGGCCGTGCTGCTGCGTAGCCGCCATTGAGGAAAATAAGAACCCGCCATGAATATCCTTCCGACTGTTATTGGTCGCCACCTGCGAGCAGGCTGCGAATTGTTATTGGATGACCGGAAGCTAGTGTATTGAGGCGGGATGAAAATAACAATTGTTTGCAGCGCAGAATCGGCCCGAAAGCAGAAAAAAATTGCGTCCACCGCTGCCGTGCGTCGCGACGGTGCGCACTTACCCCGGCAAGCTGCCGCCAATCACCATTTCGGCGCAGGCATTGGCGACGGTGTCAAACGCACGAGTACGCAATGCCGCCGGGAAAATGTGATAATCGACACCCCGCATACCATCAACCGGAGACAAGCATGATTCTAGAACTTGCAGACATTCGCATCCAGCCTGGCAAACAGGCTGAATTCGACGCCGCCATCACACGCGGTATCGCCCTCACCATCGCCAAAGCCAAAGGTTATCTGGGACACAAGGTGCAAAAAGGCGTTGAGGCGCCGGAACGCTATGTATTAATGGTCAACTGGGCAACGCTGGAAAATCACACGATCGACTTCCGCGAATCACCTGCGTTTACCGAATGGCGAGGCATTGTCGGCCCGTTTTTTGCCAGCGCCCCACAGGTCGAACATTTTTCGCTGCTGAGCGCATCCGACTAAAGCTTATCGCGCTGGTGGCCGGAGCGCAGAAACTGGAATGTACTGGAATACATGAGGATTTGGAGCACCGCCCGACGCCAGATCATGGGCTCGCAATAAGATCGTGAACAGGTTCTAAGTGTCATCAACACGTCATGGCGGCAGGTGAAGCTATCGCCGCCAGACATTTTGGTGTCGAACGGCAACTATTGATATTTAGGCCGCCAGAACGTGGGAACGCGGCGCGCCAGCAAGGTACTAAGCTGCGCATGGCATTGTTGGCGTGCCTGGCCCTGCGCGACTTGAAACATGCTCGACGCCAGGTTAGCCCCGTTTTTTCACCCTAGAACACCCCGGAATTGACTGAATGAAGATTTCTTCCCGCCTCGCTGCACTATTGCTAGTTGCCCTGCTTGCAGCCTGCGGCGAATCCACGGACGCGACCGCTTTGCAAGAGCAAGTCATCACCGGGTTTTACCAACAGCATCTGAAAACCCATAGCCCCGGCATTCCCGGTGTCGATGAATTAAAGCAATTGCAGCCGTTTTTGTCGTCAGCCTTGTTTACCTTGCTCAGTCAGGCCTCCGATACCGAAGTCAAATATCACGCTGCAGCGGAAGATCCGGTGCCACCGCTGGTCGATGGTGACTTGTTCACCTCCCTTTTCGAAGGCGCCACCGCATTCGCCGTCGACAGCTGCGAAGGCGACGATGACAACGACCTGCACGCCTCTTGCCTGGTCGATTTTCGTCATGCCAGCAGCGCAAACGACAACAAATCCGGCGGCAATGAAAGCTGGAAAGACAAATTGCTGCTGGTCAAGCAAGGCCAGCAATGGCGCATCGACGATATAGAATTCATTGGCAATGGCCAATCCTCGCAACGCGAATATCTGACCGATACCTTGAACAGTATCGTCAAGGATTACAACTGAGCGCCTTGCCGCCGGTACCGTTGTCCAGCGGCATATTGAAGAAATACGCCACTTCTTCCAGCAAACTCGGCACAAGTAGCGGAACCTGGCTGCGGTAGCATAGGGGATTGATTTGCAGGCCCATGCTGACCACGACTTGCTGTCGCGCAAGCATGAAATAACAAGACACAGCGAATAAAAACATCCCGTAGGAGAGCAAGAGCGTGGTGCCATTCGGACAACAACTGATTCTGATCGCCAGTCTGCTACTGGTCGGCTGCAGCGCCAACAGCGACGAAGAAGCGCAGAATCTGGTCACCCATTTTTATCAAACACATCAAGCCAACCGTCCTGGTGGCGCGCTGTCACTCAACGACTTGATCACCTTCCGACCATTTTTGTCGATACCGCTATTCGACATGCTCAAGGATGTCTCGGTTGCCGAAGAAGCACATCAAGCGCAAGCCGACAATCTGGACCCGCCGCTGGTCGATGGCGACCTGTTCACCACCAATCCGCAAGGTTCCACCGACTTCCGCCTGCTGACCTGCCAGATCGACCAGGACAGCAGCAATTGCTCAGTCGAAGTCATCTACCGCGACGTCAAGCTGACGACCCCATTCAAATCGATTGACCGCATCGTGCTCAGCCGCGATGCGCGCGGCTGGGTCATCGACAACATCGTCTATGGCGGCAGCAAACTTGAAGGCATGCACCAAGGCGATTTGCAAAAGAATTTGCAAGGCATCCTCAAGAGCAGCACGCACAGCAACGGCCAATAGCAGCACGGTCACAATCTGCGCACCAGAGCATGGCGTCGGTTAAAATCGCAGGAATTCCTTTCCTGTAAGCACCGATGTCCAATCACACCTTCCTCTGGCACGACTACGAAACCTTTGGCGCCCAGGCGCGGCGCGACCGGCCGGCGCAGTTTGCGGCGATTCGCACCGACGCCGAACTCAATGAGATCGGTGATCCGATCATGATCTATTGCCAACCGGCGCCCGACTTCGTACCCGATCCGCAGTCATGTCTGATCACCGGTATCACGCCGCAAATCTGCCTGGAACGTGGCATTCCCGAATACCAGTTTGCTGCGCAGATCGAGCAGGCGATGGCAGAACCGGGCACCATCGGCGTGGGCTACAACACCATCCGCTTTGACGATGAAATCACGCGCTTTATGTTCTGGCGCAATCTGATCGATCCGTATGCACGCGAATGGCAAAACCACTGCGGCCGTTGGGATTTGCTCGATGTGGTACGCACCACTTACGCCCTGCGCCCGGAAGGTATCGAGTGGCCGCAAAAGGAAGACGGTTCCCCCAGCTTCAAGCTGGAACACCTGAGCAAAGCCAACGGCCTGCTGCACGAAGCTGCCCACGATGCGCTCTCCGACGTGCGCGCCACGATCGCCTTTGCCAAACTGATCCGTGACCGGCAACCACGCTTGTTCGAATTTTGCCTGGCCTTGCACAAGAAAGATCGCGTCGCCGCCGAAATCGGCATGGCCACGCCCAAGCCCTTCCTGCATGTCTCCGGCATGTTCCCGGCCACACAAGGCTGCCTGGCCGTCATGTGGCCGCTCGGCAGCCACCCCAGTAACAAGAATGAAATCCTGGCCTGGGACCTGAGCCAGGATCCCAGCGAATTGCCAACACTGGACGCCGACACTATCCGCTTGCGCATGTTCACCAAGACCGACGCGCTGCCCGAAGGCGTCAAACGCTTGCCAGTCAAATCGATCCATCTGAACAAGTCACCGATGGTCATTGCCAGCCTCAAGACCCTGACACCGGCACGCGCCGCCGAACTGGGCCTGGATATCGACACAGCGCTGCAACATGCGACGATTGCCGCCACCCTGCCCGATCTGAGCGCGCTCTGGAGCAAGGTCTATCAGCGCCCCAAGGAAGCCACGCCCGATGTTGACGAAGATTTATATGGCGGCTTCATCGGCAACAATGACCGCCGCCAATTGACCGATCTGCGCCACATGACACCGCCGCAACTGGCTCAGGCCAGCATCGGTTTCGACGATGTGCGTCTAGAAGAACTGCTGTTCCGCTACCGTGCGCGCAACTTCCCCGCCTCGCTGTCGGCCGAGGAAATGGCGCGTTGGGAAGCCCATCGCGCCGCCCGTCTGTTTGACGGTGTTGGCGGCGCCCGTACGCTTGACGCGCTGTTCGAGCAGATCGATGCCTTGTCGGAAAACGTCGACGAGCGCGGCGAAGAAATCCTCGGCGCGCTCTACGACTATGCGGAAATGATTGCCCCCAGCAGGGATTAGTCCTGCGCTGCCGGTGCTGCGCTTATGCCAGCAGTAACGGTGGCAGCCGCGACCGGCTCCAGGGTTTTCAGCTTGCCGATGAAATCACGCATCGGCTGGTTGATGTCGGCAAACAGAGGATGTTTGCGCTGCTTGAGCATGACCTCGGTGAACAGTTTCAAACCCAGCACCAATGCAGCGCTAGTGTTGTCATCGAAATGCCCCTTGCCGCGCGAACGTTCGATGATGCTGAAAATATCATCATGATTACCGACCTCGAATTGCAGCGGCGCATGTTGCGGCTGCCCCTCCGAAGCCGGAGCCAGATGTTCCAGCGTAATGCGGTATTGATGTTCTCTCATACGATTTCCTTTCCCTACCTCAACTAGCTTCAGGTGCGCTCGATGGCGACGGCAGCAGCATCGATCAGATCGATAATGGCATGCAATTGGGCTTGATCAAGTTCACCCTTGCCGAGCCGGGTATGCAGTGCCAGCTTGAAATTCTGGATCGCCCGGCGCAGCTCCGGCGTGTCTGTGCCGCTGGCCTGCTGCTTGATTTCGAGTCGCTTGAGAATCAGCTCCAGCGCTGCAGCGTTTTCCACCAGGAAGGCTTGTCCTTCGGTGGTGATGCGATAGAGCTTCTTGCCGGCAGCTTCGGCTTCGACGGCGGCGTAACCCATTTCTTCCAGCAAGGTCAGGGTCGGATAGATCACGCCTGGGCTGGGGCTATAACTACCGCCGACCAACTGCTCGATGGCTTTGATCACTTCATAGCCGTGCCGTGGCTTGTCCTGCAACAAATGCAGGATCACCAGACGCAGACTGCCCTGCTCGAACATACGCGGACCACGTCCACCTTCGCGGCCACCACGGCCACGCTCTTCAAACAAGCCGCCGCCGTGATGCGGACGGTCCATACGATGATGGGGGGCGCCATGGTGGCCGCCAATAAAACGTTTAAACATACTTGTCCTTTCTTGGTTAAGACACTTACTAAGATATATCTTAGAAATGACTAAGTCAAGACTTGGACTGAATTTCTTTTCAGCAACAAATATAGGTAAAAGTAAATGTGGCGCTTAGCTCGTCATGTTGTTCGGTTAGAACAGCGCTATCTGATACCCCCATCAATACCCCGCAGCCCACCTGCCCAGCGCTGCCGCAGTTTGCCCGCCTTCAAACATCCCCATAATGCGTTCACCAAGCAAGGGACCAAATTTGAACATCTGGCCATCACAATTGGTCACCACAACACCACGTGTATGCATCTCGACATTGAAGCGCCGTGAGCTATCCATTTCATAAAAACCGACCTGAATGCGCGTCGGCTTGTAGCCCTGCGGCTCTTTCAGGAACGGCTTGAACGCGCCCAAGATGACGGCACTCTCCGCTGCCAGGTCCGAACCAAAACCCAATTCCTCCGGCTTGGCCAGCTTGCGATGACCGCCATGACCGAATTTGAGACCGGCGCCGCGACGATCCGGCAAGGTGTAGCCGCCGTGGTCGCCAATGGCCACAATGGCCGGAGCCTGACGCCAGCTCTCCACATAGTTGGCCGGTGGATCGACATAGCATAGCCCCTGGCGAAACGTTGGACTATTGCCGAAACGCTCCGGCAGCAAGCGCGAAATCCAGGCGCCGGCGGCCACCAGCAGCAAGTCGCCAGTCACTTCGCTACCATCGGCCAGGCGCGCCACCCCGCGTTCCAGGTCGACAGCATTGACCTGGCAATGGGCCCGTATGACTGCGCCGCGATCAAGTACCCATTGCGTCAGTTCGGTGACAATTTGGCCGGCAAACAATGGACCGCCGCGGCCACCCGTGACACCCCAGGCGCCAGCAGGCAGGGTCAAATGCGGACAGAGCGTTTCCATGGCGGCACGATCATGGACCTCGTGTTCCTGACCGACTTCCTGAAAAGCCTTGAGGGTTTTTTCGCCATAGTCATTGGCTTGCAGACTGATCGCCACGGCGCCGGTATTTTCGAAATGTTCCGTGCCGAGATCGCTCCATACGCGCTCCCAGGCATCAAAGGCCGGTGTCACCATGCGCGTGTAACCGCCGAAAGCACCATAGTGATAGCGGATCATGCGATGTGAATCGAACGAGGCGCTGCGTGGATTGGGTGAACTGCCCTGCTCCAGGATCGTGACCTGATGTCCGCGCTTGAGCGCATCACGGGCCACAGATAATCCGACGATGCCCGCACCTACGATGACGATATGGCTCATGAATATTCTCTGCAATAAAATAATTGGTCAGGCAGTCACCGCGCTGGCATGCTGCGGCACAAATCGACTAATGGAAAAAGGGGCGATCGGTGTGGAGGTGCTGCCAGTGGCAATCAATTCAGCCATGACATCGCCGACCCCAGGGCCAAGTTGGAAACCGGCACCACAAAAGCCGAACGCATAATGCAAACCCGGTTCACGCACGCTGCGCCCCATGATGGGCAGATCATCCGGAAGATAGCTTTCGATACCGGACCAGACGCGGATCACGTTCAACTGGCGCAAGGCCGGTGCGATCCGTTGCAATTGCCGCAGTTGATTGAGCGTGTTTTCCGGCCGGACATAGGCGCGTTTGAGATCGGGATAAGCCGGGCCGCGCTGACCACCGCCGAAGATGATATTGCCGCGTGGGATCTGGCGAAAATACAGCGTTTCCAAATCGGTTGCAGCAGATACCCCTACCACGGTCTTGAGCCCGTAAGGTACCGGCTCAGTGACACCCATTTGCGGACCATGCGCAGTCAATTGGACCGGCTCACCAAACTGCGTGCTGAGCGTATTGGCCCAGGCACCTGCCGTAATCAGCATCGCCGGTGCACGGAACACGCGGCCATCCGTGGCGGTAGCGCGAAAATCGACGCCGTCCTTTTCCACCGCTGCGACGTCCGTGTTTTCAAAGATCTGCGCACCGGCACGCGCTGCGGCACGGCCGAATGCCGGAGCAGCCAGGCGCGGATTGGCATGACCGTCGAGCGCAGAATAAGAAGCGCCACCGACCTGCGGGCCAAGAAAAGGGAAACGCTCGCGCAGCTTGGCACCACTGAACAACTCCAGCGCCAGATCGTAATCGCGCGCTTTGTTTGCATAGTCTTCGAACATCGCCAAGCGCTCTGTGCCGTAGCAAATCCGCATATGACCGGAGGGCAGAAACTCCACATCTTCGCCGATCAGTTCCGGCAATTTGCGCCAGATCGCCAGCGCGCGATTAGCCAGCGGCAGTTGCAACAGATTGCGCCCCTGCCGACGGACATTGCCGAAGTTGACGCCGCTGGCTTGATGCCCGAGCAAGCCACGTTCCAGCAACATCACCGAACGCCCGCGCTGGCGCAGAAAAAATGCCGCCGCGCTGCCCATGATGCCGCCGCCAACAATAATCACGTCGGCCTGGTATTGCTGTGCACTCATTGCGGCTCCTCGACAATCTTGAATGCCAGTGGCTTGACCGGTGCCTGGGTGCGCAAACGTCCCACTTCCACCACCGGACAGACGACCGCCGCCGCAATCACCTCGGCACCGGCATGACCGCAATAGCGCCCCTGACAGCGCCCCATTCCAACCCTGCTGAATGCCTTGGCGCGATTAGCTTCACGTGCACCCTTGAGATTGACGACGGCGCGCAGTTCGCCCGCCGTAATCCCTTCACAACGGCACACCACGGCATGATCTGGCAAACTCGCTGCCTGTGCCGCAGGCCAGGGAAAGGCTTGCAGCAAGCCGAGTCGGAAGCGCTCCATTGGCAACTGCTGCCGACACAATTGCGCGACCTGCGCTGGCACGACTGCATTGCCATGGTCGGCCAAGGCTGCCAAGGCAGCCAAACGGCCCGCATTTTCGGCGGCATCGGCTCCGCGGATACGCACACCGTCGCCCGCCAGATAAACACCGGCCACCGAACTGCGACCATGCGCATCGACTTGCGGCAACCACTGCTGCGAGGCCGTATCGAAACTGAACTCGCAACGCGCCAGGTCGGCCAACTGGGTTTCGGCACGCAAGTGATATCCCATGGCGACGGTATCGCAATCGAGGCTTTTTTCAACGCCCTGCGCGCTGCGATAGCGCACCCCCTGCACTCCGTTGTCCGGATCACCGGTAATTTGCAATGGTGTGATCCCGCGCAGCACTGGAACACCAGCGCGGCGAATCGCCTTGAGTAGCGCCATGCCTTTGAACAACAGCCAGGGCCGTGACAATAGTTTGGGCAAAGCGCGCCATTGCAGCACCAGCGGCGACGTATCAAGCACTGCCGCAACCTGCGCACCGGCCTTGATATATTGACTGGCGACCAGATACAGCAAAGGGCCGCTGCCGAGAAAAACGATATTGCGCCCGACGGCCACCGCCTGTGATTTCAGCGCGATCTGTGCCGCGCCCAAGCTATAGGTGCCGGCATATTCCCAGCCAGGCATGGGCATGAGGCGGTCCGTGGCACCGGTGCACAACACCAAGATGTCGTAAGGCAAACTGGCTGCACGCGGCGTGCCATCCTGATGCATCAGATGCACATTGCCTTCGCTGATATTCCAGACCAGCGTTTGCGGCAGATAGTCGATCTGCTCGCGCAACTGGTCGAAACAGGCATGCAAGGCTTGCGCACGCCCTGCTTCCGTGCCATACAGTGTCGTATAGGAGCGCGAGAAGTTGACGGGTTGACGTCGATAAATCTGGCCGCCATCACGCCGACCTTCATCAATGACTGTTGGTCGCACACCGGCTGCGACAAAGGCTTCGGCGCAACGCACCCCAGCCGGGCCGGCACCGACGATGATTACGCGAGGTTGGGCCATGTCAGCTCCGGTGCCTTGGTCGATACTGCCATGCCCTCTGCCACTTCGGTCGAACAGGCGCGCAGGCGTGCGCCATCAGCGGTCCAGACCCAACAATCCTGGCAAGCCCCCATGAGACAAAATCCGGCGCGTTTCTCGCCACCGAATTCAGACTGCCTGACATGGCCTCCGTGTTGCAGCATGGCCGTCAGCAGGGTATCGCCTTGCAAGGCCGATACCGCTTCTCCATCGACAACAAAACCGACCGCGACACGGTCGCTTTCGCCCAGCCGCACAAAGCGCGCGCGCGTACTTGAACTCATATCGTCACTCCCTCGACTGCCAGCAACGGTGACTGTATCCGCTGCAAATCGGCATCAGAGCGGTGGCAAAGAATCTCGCCACCATGCTCCATGTTGCGACGACGCGGCGGCACCGTGTTGCAAACGCCGTCAACCCGCGCACTGCAACGGGGTAAAAAAGCACACATGTCAGGTGAATCGAGCACGTCGCCAATCGGCGGCAACTGCGTTGGCGTGCGGCCGCAAACTTGTTCCAGCCAGCCTTGCTGCAACGCCGGTACCGACGACAGCAATAAATGGGAATAAGGATGATACGGCGGCGCCATCATCGCTTCACGCGGACGATTGGCCACCATCCGGCCGGCATACAACACCACAATGTCGTCGCAGATGGCGCGCACCGTACTGATATCGTGACTGATGAACATGTAGGAGACTTGCAACTCGCGCCGCAACTCAGCCAGCAACTCCAAAATTGCAGCGGCCACCACGGTATCGAGTGCCGAGGTCACCTCGTCACACAAGATCAGATCCGGCTTGGCCGCCAGTGCACGGGCCAGATTGGCGCGCTGCTTCTGGCCCCCTGACAATTCACTCGGCACACGATTGGCAACGCTGGCAGGCAACTGCACCAAGTCAAGCAGCTCTGCCGTGCGGCGGCGCATCGCCTCGCCTGACAGACCATGATAGAAAGCCAAGGGCCGGCTCAGAATACGGCCAATGCTATGCGCCGGATTGAGCGCCGTGTCGGCGTTCTGGAACACGATCTGGATACGCCGAAACTGTTCACGCGTGCGTCCGGCCAAGCTTGGTGACAAGGCCTCGCCGTCGAGTGTGATGCTACCGCGCGCCAGTCCGACCATACCGGCCACCGCACGCGCCAGCGTGGTCTTGCCCGAGCCGGACTCACCGATGATACCGATAGTGGTACCGCGTTCGATTTTAAGATTGATGTCATCGAGAATGCGCACACCAGGCAAACCCCGGCTGTCGAGACTGCCATAACCGGCAATCAAACCTTTGATGCGCAACAACGGTTCTTTCTGCACTGCCAGCGATGCCGTGTCCGGTGCTGCAACATTGAGCGGCAACCGTGCCGCTGGTGCAATCGCCGCCAGCAGGCTTTGGGTGTAATCGTTTTGCGGCGCTGTCAGGATTTGCGCGGTATCGCCCACTTCGCGTACGCTGCCGTCACGCAACACCACGATGCGGTCCGCCATTTGCGCCACCACGGCCAGATCGTGCGAGACATACACGGCAGTGGTGCCAATTTCCTTGACGACGTTCTTGAACGCCCGCAATACTTCGATTTGCGTGGTGACATCCAAGGCCGTCGTCGGCTCATCGAGAATCACCAGTTCTGGATCAGTAATCAATGCCATCGCGGCCATGGCACGTTGCAACTGGCCGCCGGAGACCTGATGCGGATAGCGCGCGCCGATATGCTCCGGATCAGGTAACGCCAGCGCCCGGAACAGGCCGATCGCTTTGGCTTCAGCGGCAGCGCGCGACATGGTCTTGTGACTGAGCGCACTTTCGATCACCTGATCCATCAAGGTGCGCGAGGGATTGAACGCCGCTGCGGCACTTTGTGCAATATAGGCAACCTCGCAACCGCGCATGCCTTCCAGGGCGGCCTGGTTCAGCGACAACACCTCGCGCTGACCGATACGAATCCGGCCACCGACGATGTGGCAGCCGCTGCGGGCATAACCCAGCAGCGACAATGCAATCGTGGTCTTGCCAGAGCCCGATTCGCCGATCAAGGCCAGCACTTCGCCGCGTGCAATCGAAAAGTCGACATCCTTGACGATGACGATCTCGCTGTCGTCGTCCTTGCGGACCACCACGCGCAAGCCGCTCACCTCGACCAGTGTGCTTGGTTCGCGGCCGCCATCCTTGTCATTGTGATTCATGGTTTCAATCCTTTCCGGCGCGTCGGCCGCGCAAATTGTCGATCAGCAGATTGACACCAATGGTCAGACTGGCGATCGCCAACGCCGGCATGATGACGGCAGTGGCCCCCTCGCCCAGACCAGAAATATTTTCCCGCACCAGTGACCCCCAATCGGCGTCCGGCGGTTGCACCCCCAGGCTGAGAAAACTCAAGCCGCTGAGCAACAAGACCACAAACACAAAGCGTAAGCCCAGATCGGCCAACACAGGACGGATCATGTTCGGCAGCATTTCCACGCAGGTGATATACAGCGCACCTTCACCGCGCGCCCGCGCCGCCTGAACATATTCCATCGCCTGCACGTTGACCGCCAGTGACCGGGCAATCCGATAGGCACCCGGCATGTTGGCAATGGCGGCAGTCAGAATCAGCAACCAGATCGAGGAACCGAACGTGGCCACCATCATCAAGGCGAACATTTTGCTCGGAATTGAAATCAGTGCATCCAGCGCACGACTAATAGTGGCGTCGATCCAGCCACCGGCCAGCGCCGCAAACAAGGCCAGCGTAGTACCAACCGAACTGGCCAGCAAAGTCGCCGCCAAGGCCAGTCCGATGGTATAGCGCGTGCCAAACAGAATCCGGCTCAACATATCGCGTCCAAGATAATCGCTGCCCAGCAAGAACTTGCTGCTGATGCCGCTAAAGACATCGGTGTCGACGATGGCGGCGGCATCGTAAGGTGAAATCCGCGGCCCGATCATGGCCATGGCCAGCCAGAACACAACCAGCGCCAGACCAATCATGCCCAGCCATGAACGGCGCGAGCGACGACGACGGATAGTTGCCACTGGCACTGGTGCCGTATCCACGCTGGATTCAGAAGAGGATTTCATCGTGTTCTCAGTCTTGGATTGGAAACGATGGCAAGCACATCGGCGGTCAGTACCAGCAACAGATAACCAGCGCAGAAAATCATCGAACAGGCTTGCACCAATGGCATGTCGCGCGTGGTAACGGCATCGATCATCAGGGTGGCGATACCGGGATAATTGAAAATGGTTTCGACGATGATCACACCGCCGAGCAGATACGACAGGCTCAAGGCGACCGCGTTGGCAATCGGCCCAATCGCATTGGGCAGTGCATGACGCAACACGATGCGGGTGGGATTGATGCCCTTGAGCAAGGCCATTTCGACATAGGAGGAACGCAATTGATCAATCACCGCAGCACGCGTCATGCGCGCCATTTGCGCCACGATCACAAAGCACAGGGTCATCACCGGCATCGCATAGGCCTTGACGAACGCGCCGAAGGTGGCGACATCGGAGGTATGCGACAACGCCGACAACCAGCGCAACTTGACCGCAAACAACATGACGGCAATCGTCGCGACCAAAAATTCTGGCACCGAGATCAGCATCACGGCGGTAACGTTGACGCAGCGATCAAAGATCGAGCCACGATACATGGCCGACGCGATGCCCAGCAGCAGTGCAATCGGCACTGAAACCAATGCCGTCACGCCGGCCAGCATCAGCGACGCCGGCAAGCGTCCGGAGATCATTTGCGCCACTGATGCATTGTTGACCAGAGAAATACCCGGGTTACCGTTGAGCAGATTGGTCAGCCAATGAGCATAGCGCAAGGGTGCTGGCAGATCCAGGCCAAACTGCAAGCGCAAGGCAGCCACCGTTTCCGGTGTGGCCGCCTGGCCCAGGGCAGTCTGGGCGGCATCGCCCGGCAACAGATTGGTGATGAAAAACACCCCAATCGACACCAGAAATAGCGTCAATACGCCAAGCGCCAGACGGCGCAAGATAAGACGCCCGACCATACCGTTCATATCAATCCTTTATCGACAGGTCATCCGTCGTTGCCTTGCGGTTAACGATAGCGGCGTGCTGCCCGCCATGGTCGGCACGTCGGCAGTTACTGCTGATATTGACGATCAAGCGTCAGGCATCAAGCTTCGAGCCAGACGTATTCGGCACTGGTGTAGTTCATGAAGGCACCCAATGGAATCGGTTGCACGCCCTTGATCTTGCTGCTGATGCCTTCCAGATTGATGATGAACACCGGAATACCAATACCGCCCTTGTCGTGCACCAGCGTCTGCATGTCGGCATACATTTGCTTGCGCTTGTCAAAGTCGGTCTGACCACGGGCCGCCACCAGCAATTGATCGAACTGGGCATTTTTCCAGCCAGATTCATTCCATTGCGCATCCGACTTGAAGAATTGCGTGAACAAAATATCGGCGCTGGGACGTGGATTGACATTGCCAAACCCGAGCGGCACCTTCATCCATTGATTGGACCAGTAACCATCGGCAGGCAGGCGTTTGACGTCGAGCTTGAGACCAATTTTCTGTGCCGATTGCTGCATCAGCAAGGCCATGTCGACCGAGCCGGCTGCTGCCACCGATGCCACCAGCGGAATCGTGCTGCCGATCACACCCGCCTTTTGCAGATGGAACTTGGCCTTGTCCGGGTCGTAGGCACGCTGCGGCAGACCGGCAAAGAAGAAACGGTTGGTCGGATCGATCGGCTGGTCATTGGCAATCACCGCGTGACCACGAAATGCTGCGGTCTTGATCTGTTCACGATCGAGCAGATACTTCATGCCCATGGTGAAGTCCATGCTGTTGCCAGGGGCCGCATCCTGACGAATGATCAGATCGCTGTACAGGCCCGACTTGGTTTCCATCAGCGTAAAGCCGGGTGTGGATTTAATGCGCGCCACCGAGCGTGGATTGACTTCATTGATCCAATGTACATCGCCCGACAGCAGCGCATTGACGCGTGCCGCTTCATCCGGGATGCCAAACAACTCAACTTCATCGAGATAAGGTTTTCCGGATTTCCAGTATTCATCATTGCGCACACCGATGGTACGCACGCCGGGGGTGAATTCCTTGCATTTAAAAGCGCCGGTACCGTTGGCCGTGGCAAACGAGGTGGTACCTTCCTTGATGATCAGGAACTGCGCCGTGGCCAGAATCACCGGCAAGTCGGCATTCGGCCCGGTCAGCTTGATCTGCACTTCATTCGGGCCAGTCGCCTTGATCGTTTCAAACTGATCGGCAATCACCTTGACCTTGGAAGCGGTGGCGGGGTCCTTGTGACGCATCAGCGAAAACACCACATCCGCTGGTGCCAGCGGCTTGCCGTCGTGGAAGCGCACGCCGCTACGCAGCTTGACGGTCCACAAGGTCGCGTCCGTGGTATTCATTTCTTCGGCCAGCATCATTTGCGGACCCAGCTTGGTATCGAGCGAGGTCAGACCGTTGTAGAACATGTGCACACGGGTGTAATCGGTCGAGTGTGCAGTCTTGGCCGGATCAAGCGTATCCGAGGTCGCGCTCGACTGTGTGGCAATCTTGATCTTGCCACCGCGCCGTGGCGTCTGCGCAAAGGCCGACCCGGTGACCGTGAGCAAACCAGTTGCAGTGGCACTCATCAAACTTCCAGCCAGCACCGTGCGCATCATGTCGCGGCGGCTGAAACCGGCGCGCACATTTTCTATCGGCTCGCCGGAAATGACGGTATCAACTGCGGGAGTGTTATCCAAATCTCGTTTGCTCATGAAGTGCCTCACCAAAGAAGTTCAACCACGAAGACCACCGGACCAGGACGCCGGTGCACTAGTTACCAGCTACCGAATCAGAGACCAACCACACCCGGCAAGCCGCTCAGGTCGGTAATTTCGGTGTAGCCATAATGCGGTGTCGATGGCTCATGACCACGTGCGACAAAGACTTTGTTCTTGATGCCCATGTCGGATGCCGGCATCAGGTCGTAACGCAGACTCGACGAGACGTGCAAGACATCTTCCGGATTGCAGTTGAGGTTGTCGAGCATGTACTCGAAGGCGCGCAGACGTGGCTTGTAGGCTTGTGCCTGCTGCGCCGTGAAGACTTTATGAAACGGTGCGCCGAGCTTTTCGACGTTATGCATGATTTGCTCGTCGGCAGCGTTGGAAAAAATCACCAACGGGAATTCCTTGGCCACCCGTGCCAGTGGTTCAGGCACATCCGGATGCGGGCCCCAGCTCGGCACGGCCTTATAAAAGCTGCCAGCTTCTGCTTCGGTGGTCTGGATGTTCCAGCGTGCACAGGTGCGCTTGATGGCATTCTTGACGACTTGCTCGTAAGGCTTCCATTGATCGAGCACTTCATCGAGTCGATAGGCCGAAAACTGGCGCAGGAAGAATGGCATATCGGCCGCTGAGACGCGGTCGGCATAGAGCGTACGTGCAGTCTCCGACATTTGGAAACGCGTCAACGTGCCGTAGCAGTCGAAGGTAATGAATTTTGGCTTGAAAGTACTCATTGAAAAATCGTCCTATAAAAAGTGATCACGCAATTGGAACAGTGGCGAAGAAAAAATCGATACAGGCAGTTCTACTTATTCGTCGAAAATTCATTTCCTGAAACTGATTACAACATACAGAAACGCAGCATTTATTCCTTTTTGGCGGCACCACGAAACACAAACATGTGTTTTGACCGGCACAATCAGCATAGCTTGCCGAGCAGTGCAGCAATGCGCACAACTAGCGCAGCGGCGGCGCAACTTCACCAACTTAGTGCGGCTGCGCAACGCCGGCGCACCATGTCCTCAAGCAGCAAAATCAATCAGGACGCTCTTGATGCGCTGGTTGGCTTCGAAAGCTTGCCGCCCCAGATCCTTGCCCATGCCGGAGCGCTTATAGCCGCCCGTTGGAATGATGAAATCGCCGCTACGGCCATAACGATTAATCCATACCGTGCCAGCCTCCAGGGAACGGGCAAAACGCAGTGCGCGATTGAGGTCAGCGGTATGCATACCGGCGGCCAGGCCATAGTCGGGATGCGCTGCCAGCGCCAATGCTTCGGCATCGTCGTCGAAGCTTTGCACCGTCAGCACCGGTCCGAAAATTTCTGCCTGTACTGCCTCGCTGGCTTGACTGACGCCAGAAAGCATAGTCGGTAAATAGTGGGCAGCGCTGTCCGGCGCTGAGGTGCCGCCACAGATCACTTGCGCACCGGCAGCAACACTGCGCTCGACAATCATGGCAATGCGTTGCTGCTGTTTGGTCGAAATAATCGGCGCCAAGCTCGTGGCGCCAGACCAGGTCGGCCCCGCCCGCAAACCGTCGAAGTGACGCCGGATGCCTTCCATCAGCCGCTCTGCCACGCCACGCTGCACAATCAGGCGTGAGCCGGCCACGCAGACCTGACCCGCATTGCCGGAAATGGCACCGGCAATCGTGCGTGCGGTTTTGTCCAGGTCGGGCGCATCGGCAAAAACGATCTGCGGGCTCTTGCCACCCAGCTCCAATGTCACCGGCTTGGTACCGCTGTCGGCGCAGGCGCGCATGATCGCCGCGCCGGTTGCGGTCGATCCGGTGAAGGTCACTTTCGCGACCTTAGGGTGACGGCATAGCGCATCGCCAGTGAGACGACCATCGCCTTGAATCACATTGAAGATACCCGCCGGCACGCCCGCTTGTATCGCCAGTTCGGCCAACCGCAAGATGCTGAATGGCGTCATCTCTGACGGTTTGAGCACCACGGCATTACCGGCGGCCATGGCGGGAGCGATTTTCCAGGAAGCCATCACCAGCGGAAAATTCCACGGGGCGATGGCGCCGATGACGCCATAGGGTTCCGTGATGGTCATGCCAAGATGATCACTGCGCGTGGCCGCTACCTCACCGCCATGCTTGTCGGCCAACTCGGCAAAAAAGCGAATACCCTCTGCCGTAAAGGGCACATCCCATTGCGCCGCATCCTTGACCGGACGGGTCGAGCCCACTGCTTCCAACGGTGCCAGCGTGGCAACATCGGCGTCGATCAGATCGGCCCAGCGACGCATGATGCGGGCCCGGTCACGCGGCGACTGGCTGGCCCAGTCACTGGTTTTAAAGGCCTGCCAGGCATTTTCCACCGCATGGTCGACCAGCGCGGCATCGGCCACTGGCAAGCCGGCATAGACGACGCCGTCGGAAGGTCGCAGCACATCCAGCAGACTTTGCTGCCCTTCTATATAGATGCCGCCAATGAAATGCGCACTTCTGACGACGACCTGCTGCGGAGAAAAATCAAACATGGAGGTATCCTCATATCAGGGTGGACGCCACGGTCGATACCGTCGCGCGTAACCAGATGATGCTAATACCTAACCTGCATTATTTTGTGCCGAGAGAAGCGAGCAGATCGCCATAAGATGGCGAAAATGCCAGCCTGAAAACAGCATTCTGCGTAGCGATCCAAGGCATGATGTAGCTTGACCAGCAACTTGATGATTCGGTGCTTCCAATAAGGAATGTCTATGCAAAGCTGCGCAGCAAGCTCTTCCGCTTCTCCCGATACACACGCGCTGCACACACTGCGCGCTATGCAGGCCAGCGATCTGGCAGCCTGTTACGGTCTGACCCAGGCCTTGCAATGGCCACATCGTTTGCAAGACTGGCAGTTCGTGCAAGCGCTGGGCCATGGCTTCGTGATTGAACACAGCGGCATTGACAAGCAACCAGCAGTCGCCGGTAGCGGCTTGGTATGGCACTACGGCACCACGCATGCCGCATTGGGCATGGTCATCGTCGCCAACGCGCTGCAAGGCCTGGGACTGGGCCGCCAGTTGATGCAATGCCTGCTGTCCGAAGCCGGTGCACGCAGCGTGTTATTGAATGCCACCGTGGCGGGTCAGCCACTGTATGAAAAGCTTGGCTTCATCGCTACCGGCGAGTTGTATCAGCATCAGGGAACGGTCACCAACTTGGTGCCGGTGGCGTTGCCATCAGGCCTGCAATTACGCCCGCGGCAGGCTGCTGATCTGCCGCAATTGCTGGCCTTGGAGCAGCGCGCCAGCGGCCTCGATCGCGCTGCCGTGATGAGCGCCCTGCTGGCAGTATCCGAAGCCATTGTCATCGAGCGTGATGGTCTGCTGTGCGGTTTTTCTCTGCTGCGCGCGTTTGGCCGTGGGCGGGCCATCGGCCCGGTGGTGGCGCCTGATATGGCGTCAGCGCAAGCCTTGATCAGCCACTGGATGAACACTTATCGCGACACCTTTGTGCGCATTGATGTCCCCGAACGCAGCAACTTGAGCGCGTGGCTCAATGACATCGGCCTGGCCCGTGTCGATACGGTGGTGTCGATGTGTAAAGGCACAGCGCCCGGTACCGACCCGCAATATCAGTTGTATTCCCTCATCAATCAGGCGCTGGGCTAATTCATCGGCAAGCTTGCCGACCTGCGTCTTCACCAGGATCAAGCATGAGTTTTCTGTACAAGGCCGACCCCGTGCGCGGCGCCGAATGGGGCCAGTTGTTTGCGCAAAAAGCGCCCGAGATTGTCTTTCACTGCTGGCCCGATACGGGTGAGCGCAGTGCCGTGCGTTATCTGGCGGCGTGGCTGCCGCCAGAAGATATCACCGAACAATTTCCGAATCTGGAACTCCTGTTTTCAGTCGGCGCCGGTATCGATCAATTCGACTTTTCCAGACTGCCCGCACATCTCCCGGTAGTACGCATGGTCGAACCTGGCATTGCCGCTGGCATGGTCGAATATGTCACCCATGCAGTGCTGGGCATTCACCGTCAAAGTCGTTTGTACGCTGCCCAGCAGCGGCAACAGCAATGGCGCGCACAGCGCGTCAACACGGCCGCCGACACCCGCATCGGCGTGCTCGGCCTGGGCATGCTGGGTCAGGCAGTGTTGCAGCAACTGCGCAACTTTGGTTTTCCCTGTGCCGGTTGGAGCCGCTCTGCGCATACGCTGGAGGGCATCGAATGCCATAGTGGCAGTGTCGGACTGGCAGATTTTTTGGCGCGCACCGATATTCTGATCTGTCTGCTGCCGCTCACCGACGACACCCGCGGCATCTTGAATCAAGCCTTGTTCCAGCAATTGCCCGTCGGTGCATCCCTGATCAATGTCGGCCGCGGTGGCCATCTGGTCGAGGCCGATTTACTGGCAACACTGGCGAATGGGCATCTGGCCGGTGCCGTGCTCGACGTTTGCGAAAACGAACCGATGCCACCGGGGCATCCATTCTGGTCCCATCCGGAGATCGTCCTCACACCGCATATCGCCAGCGCGACGCGGCCAGCCGGTGCCGTGGATCTGGTACTGGACAATATCCGCCGCCACCAGTCAGGTTTGCCGCTGACCGGACTGGTCGACCGCCAGCGCGGTTACTAGAGCAAGCCAGGCAGGACGCGACCCGGCACAACAAATGCTTCTGCTATAGCAACATAATTGCTATCCCTTCTAGGATCCAGATGACCGAGCCTGTTCCAGCCACAACCCTCTTTCCTGAATATCCGATCGAGATCGCGTTTCCTGATCTGCTGCCCTACGCTGCCGGCAATAGTGGTATTGCCTATCTCTACACCTTCGACAGCGGCAAGCCAGGTCCACATGTGATGATCAACGCACTCACGCACGGCAACGAAGTGTGCGGCGCCATTGTCGTCAAGCACCTGCTCGACCTGCAGTTGCGCCCGCGCCAGGGCAAGCTGACGCTATCGTTCGCCAATATCGAAGGCTATGGCCGCTTTGATCCGGCCAAGCCGGATGCCTCGCGCTTCATCGATCAGGATTTCAACCGCGTCTGGACCGCCGCCAAGCTTGACGACAGCAGCCAGGACAGCGTCGAACTGCGCCGCGCGCGCCTGATGCGCCCGGTCATCGATAGTGTGGATTTACTGCTCGACATCCATTCCATGCATGAGCGTAGCGCGCCGCTGATCGTCTCCGGACCGCTGGAAAAAGGCATTGCGCTGGCACGTCAACTAGCCATTCCACAACATGTCATCAGCGATGCCGGCCATCCGGAAGGGCGCCGCATGCGTGATTACGAAGACTTCGGCAATCCCGAATCCGGCAAGAATGCCTTGCTGATCGAATGCGGACAACATTGGGAACGCGCTGCCGTGGATGTGGCGCAATACAGTACGGCAAGATTTTTGCTGCTGGCCGGACTAATCACGCAAGACGATCTGCCCACAACATGGTGGCCAGAAGAAAGCGCGCCATCCATCGTGGTGGAAGTCACTGAACCGGTCGTCGCGCGCAGCATGGCATTCCAGTTTGCCGGTAACTACACCGGTCTGGAGCATTTCCCGGAGGCCGGTACGCTGATCGGCTGGGATCAAGTCGATGGCGAGAAGGTCGAGATTCGTACCCCCTATCCCGATTGCGTGCTGGTCATGCCTTCACTGCGCCAACTCAGACCCGGCGTGACGGTGGTACGTCTGGGGCGGATCGTCAAATAGCCCCCGGCGCGGCAAAAACAACGCCACAAGAAAATGCCAAATCGGCGCGCAACAACAACATCCTGTGCCGCCGCCTTGCCTCAGTTTGCTGCGCCGTTGGCGGGACATCGCTTTATGCTTGTCCATGACTGCAATCCTCTTTAACCCGGCCGGTGCGGACTTCCCCGGCATTTCCACTTTCACTGGAACGATCATGTCTCTGAAAAATTTCAAGGTACTCACATTCGACGTCGTCGGTACCCTCATCGACTTCGAGGGCGGCATGCTGGCTTATTTGCGCAAAGCCGTGCCCGATAGCAAAATCACCGATGAAGAATTCCTGGCCGCGTATCGCAGCGCGCGCGCTGACGGCAACACCGGCTGGTATCCGGACGATCTGGAACGCTGCTGGCATGTCATCGCGCCTGGCCTGGGCCTGCCGGATTCGGACGCGCTGGCAACCGGCTTGCGCGACTCGGTGGCCGACTGGCCAGCGTTTCCCGATTCCGTCGCAGCACTCAAGCGCCTGCGCAAGCATTTCAAGCTGGTCACCATGACCAACGCCCAGACCTGGGCCTTGAAACACTTCGCCGCCACCTTGGACGAGCCGTTCGACCTGCTGCTCAGCTGCGATGACGCGCTCTGCGAAAAACCTGATCCGCGCTACTTCGCCTATGCACGCGGCCGCTTCGAAGGCGCCTGGGGTTACACGCAAGTCGACAATCTGCATGTGGCGCAAAGCCAGTATCACGATATCGGCGTGTCGAAGAGCCTGGGCATCACTACCTGCTGGATCGAACGTCGTCACGACCAGAAAAGTTCGGGCGGCACGATTGAATCGAAGCACACCGTGCCGGACTTCCACTTCCATACACTGGCGGCATTGGCCGATGCAGTGGAAGCGGCAAACTAAGCTACATTGACTTGACACCTGACCTGCTACCTCACGAGACCACCACCATGAGCATTACCATCCTTTCCCAATCGGCCGTCATCGGCGGCCTGCAAGACCAGGGTACGCCAGCGCGTCCCTTGTCCAGCCCGCCACCGCAGTTGAGCGGCATTGAAGTCGACCTCGCCGGCGCCGGCGACAACCACAGCGGCATCTGGGAATGTGAACCAGGCCAGTTCGAGCGCCATTTACCCAACGCCGAAGTGATGCATATATTGACCGGGGCTGGCTCGTTCACACCGACCGGTGGTGCCGCCCAGCAATTCCGCGCTGGTGACACGCTGTTTTTCCCTGCCAATACAACTGGCGTATGGGATGTGCGTGAGAAATTGCGCAAGGTATATGTGGTCATGGCGCTGCCGGCATAAGCCTTACTACCGGCCTGCTTGCCCCAACGCGCCGCGAACGCTTGCCGGCGCGTTTTTTATGCGGCAGCGACAATGATGCAATGCCGCCTACGCGCTGGAAGATACGCATCAAAACTGTGCATCACGTCTCCCTATAAGGCATTCCTGCGGGGAATCGCACAGCCAGCGTGCAGGCAGCACGACATGCCGTCGACTCCCTCGCAAAACGCAGCTTCTCGTTCAACGATGTCGTATTTCCCTACATTACGCAGGCGGCTCCGTGTTGTAATCTTATCGTAATAAAGCGAGCCGCATCGACGGCAGACGACCCCGATACAGGTGATGTCAACAACGCGCTCAAGCATGTCCTACGTGCCCATGCAGTTGTACTTTCTGAATAACCTATTCTCATACGAATCGCGCCCACATCATGAAGCTGGATTCTTACTGGACCAATTCTGCCCCCGTCTTCGCCTCTGGTGCCCATGACTTGCCGGCCCAGGTCGACGTTGCCATCATCGGCGGCGGCTTCACCGGACTATCGGCGGCGCTGGCGCTGGCGCGCCGTGGCGCCAAGGTGGCCGTGCTGGAAGCTGGCACGCACGTCGCCGCAGAAGCCTCTGGACGCAACGGTGGTCATGTCAATAACGGCCTGGCCGTTGACTACGCCGAACTGGCCACCAAGGTTGGCGTGGCACGTGCACGCAGTTGGTATAACGCCTTCGACGATGCTGTCGATAGCGTGGCGCGGGTGATTGAGGAAGAACAGATCGACTGCGATTTCCTGCGTCATGGCAAGCTCAAACTGGCCACCCGGCCGAGCCAGATGGAGGCACTGCAGCGCAGTGCGCAACGCTTGATCGACGATGGCGTCGATCGCGATGTCGACATATTGAGTGCCGACCAGGTGCGCGCCGAAGTGCAGAGCGAGCGCTTTCATGGCGGCATGCTCTACAAGCGCAGCGGCCAGATGCATATGGGACGCTTTGCCCACGGCCTGGCTACGGCGGCACAACGCGCCGGTGCACAAATTCATACCAGTGCCGAAGTACAACGCATCGAACGCCTCGGCAGCGGCCATGTGCATCGCCTGCATACGGCACGCGGTAGCGTCACCGCACAGCAAGTGTTGCTGGCCACCGGCGCCAGCCGCCATGGCAGCTATCGCAGCTTTGGCTGGTTGCGCCGCCGGATCGTACCGATCGGCAGTTTCATCGTGGTCACCGAGCCGCTCGGCGCCGAACGGGCCAAGGCCTTGCTGGCGGCGCAGCGTACGTATGTCACGGTCGCCAATATCCATCATTATTTCCGTCTGACCGCCGACCATCGGCTGGTGTTTGGCGGCCGTGCACGCTTCGCCATTTCCAGTCCGCAGTCCGATGCCGCCAGCGGTGAAATCCTGCGCGCCGGACTGGCTCAGACGTTCCCGCAATTGGGTGCGGTACGGCTCGATTATTGCTGGGGCGGGCTGGTCGACATGACCCAGGATCGCCTGCCGCACGCCGGCGAGCGCGATGGTCTGTATTACGCCATGGGTTATAGCGGCCACGGCACTCAGATGTCGGTCCATATGGGGCAACGCATGGCCGCCGTGATGAACGGCGATGCGTCCGCCAATCCCTGGCGCGAGCGCGACTGGCCAGCGATTCCCGGCCATTTTGGGTCGCCCTGGTTTTTACCCGCGATTGGTTTGTATTACACGCTCAAGGACAAGCTGGGCTGAATCGTCTCAGCCCCTCTTCTTCACTTAACAATGCATTGCCCAACCCCTCAGGAGTATCAAAGCATGAGCGATAACAGCAAAAAAAGCTTCGACAATCTGGTCAGCCCTAGTGACAGCGTGCGCATGATGGAATCGCTGAAACAGGGCGCCAGCCGCCGCGACATATTGAAAATACTGGTCGCTGGCGGCATGCAGGCGACTCTTGCAGGCGGCCTCGCCAGCACGGCCATGTCGGCCTATGCGCAAACACCGCGCCGTGGCGGTCGCATCCGCGTCGGCGGCGATACTGCCGCGGTGACCGATACGCTCGATCCGGCCAAGCAATCCAACAAGACCGATTATTGCCGCAGCACCATGCTGTACAACGGCCTGACCTCGCTCGACGGCAGTCTGACGCCGCAACCGGCGCTGGCCGAATCGTTCGCCTCCAAGGATGCCAAGGTGTGGGTGTTCAAGCTGCGCAAAGGCGTGGTATTCCACGATGGCAAGGCATTGACGCCAGCTGACGTGATCTTCTCGCTGATGCGCCACAAAGATCCTGCCACTGCCTCCAAGGCCAAGACCCTGGCTGACCAGATTGACAGCGTCAAGGCCAGCGGTCCGAATGAAGTCACCATCACATTGACCACACCGAATGCCGACTTGCCGGTCATCGTTGGCACCTTCCATTTCCATATCGTCAAGGATGGCACCACCGACTTCAATGCCGGTATCGGTACCGGTCCGTACAAGCTCAAGGAATTCAAACCCGGCGTGCGCTCGGTGGTGGTACGCAATGAAGCATATTGGAAACCGGGCAAGCCTTACCTCGATGAAATCGAATTCATCGGCATCGGCGACGAAAGCGCGCGCGTCAACGCCTTGCTGTCGGGCGGCATCGATCTGGCCGCAACACTCAATCCGCGCTCGATCGACCGCGTCAAGGGTACGCCCGGCTATAGCATCTTCACTACGCAATCAGGTGCCTACAGCGATCTGATCATGCGCAAGGATCTGGGGCCCGGCACTAATCCTGATTTCGCCATGGCGATGAAGTATCTGTTTGACCGTGAACTGATGAAGAAGACGATTGCACTGGACCACGCCGTCGTCGCCAATGACCAGCCGATCGATCCGACCAATCGTTTCTATTTCGCTGGTTTGCCGCAACGCGCGTTCGATCTGGACAAGGCCAAGTTCCACCTGCAAAAATCAGGCGTTACCGGCAAGATTCCAGTGGTGGCATCGCCTGCGGCGATGTATTCGGTCGATATTGCCCTGGTCATGCAGCAAAGCGCCCAACGCATTGGCCTTGATCTCGACGTCAAGCGCATGCCAGCGGAAGGTTACTGGTCCAATCACTGGCTCAACAGCCCGGTCGGTTTCGGCAACGTCAATCCACGTCCAAGTGCCGACGTCTTGCTCACGCAATTCTTCCAGTCGGGTGCGACCTGGAATGAATCGCGCTGGAAGAATCCGAAGTTCGACCAACTGTTGCTCACGGCACGCGCCGAAATCGACTTCAACAAGCGCAAGCAAATGTATGCCGACATGCAGACCATGATTCATCTGGAAGCCGGTATCGGTATCCCGATGTTCCTCGCCAGCGTCGACGGTCATGCCTCCAAACTGAAGGGCTTGGCGCCGATTCCGCTGGGTGGCATGATGGGCTATTCTTTCGCTGAAAACGTTTGGCTCGATGCGTAACAACGATGTGTCTCACTAGCTTGAAAGCCTCACCATGAACTTTGCCATTGTCAAACTGTTGGGCCAGCGCTTGCTGCTGGCGCTGCTATCGCTGCTGGCAGTATCGGTCGTGGTCTTTGCGATCACGTCGGTATTGCCCGGCGATGCGGCGCAGGAACAGTTGGGCCAGGATGCCACGCCGGAAGCCCTGACTGCGCTGCGTGCGCAGATGGGACTGGATGTACCGGCACCGACGCGCTATGCGCACTGGCTCGGCGGCATCGTTCGTGGTGACCTCGGCACCTCCAGCACCACCCAGATGCCGGTCAGCGAACTGGTCGCCAGCCGCTTGCCCAATTCGCTGTTGCTAGCGGCGGTGACGGCGCTGTTTTCGGTACCGATTGCACTGGCCTTCGGGATTGCCTCGGCCATGTGGAAAGGCTCCTGGTTCGACCGTATCGCCTCGGCTGGATCGGTGGCGGTGGTGTCGGTGCCGGAGTTTCTGGTGGCGACGCTGGCAGTACTGATCTTTGCCGTCAAGCTGCACTGGTTGCCGGCACTATCCTATGCCAGCGATATTGAATCGCTGGGGCAAATGCTCAAATCCTTCGCCATGCCGGTCTTCAGTCTGTGCTGCGTGATCATCGCCTTGATGATGCGCATGACGCGCGCGGCGGTGATCGATCAGCTGGAAGCGCCGTATATCGAAATGGTCAGCCTCAAGGGTGCCACGCCAATGCGCATGGTGCTGGTGCATGCGCTGCCCAATGCGGTGGGGCCGATTGCCAATGCGATTGCCCTGAGTCTGTCTTACCTGCTCGGCGGCGTGATCATTATCGAAACCATCTTTAACTACCCCGGCATTGCCAAGCTGATGGTGGACGGCGTCTCGCAACGCGACATGCCGCTGGTGCAAGGCTGTGCCATGATTTTCTGTATCGGTTATCTGGTGTTGGTCACGCTGGCCGACGTCTGCGGCATTCTCGCCAATCCTCGACTGCGCCATCGTTGAAAGAAAGGCCTGCACAATGAAGACCCATGTTTCTATCACGCCGCCGCTGGCGGCAGCCAAGCCGGTTAGCCCCGGCTATCTGGCACGTTGCCGTAGTAGCATCAGTTGGTTCGGCGGCTTCGGCTGGAGCGGCTTGATCGGCCTGGCGATCCTGTTGTTCTGGATCGGCGCTGCCCTATTCGGCTCAGCGCTGCTGGCGCGCCTACCTGCGCTCAACAGTAGCGTGCAGATCTTCGGACCCATCAGCAGCGCGCACTGGCTAGGCACCGACTATCTCGGCCGCGACATGTTTATCCGTGTCATCGATGGTGCCAGCTATACCGTCGGCGTGGCCTTTATCGCGACGCTGCTGGCGTCCGGCATCGGTACGTTGCTGGCCTTGTTCGCCGCCGCCAGCGGACACTGGATCGATGCCACCCTGAGCCGCGCGCTCGATACCGTCACTTCGATTCCAAGCAAAATGTTTGCCTTGATCATGGTGGCCGGTTTCGGCTCATCGGTGAGTATGCTCATCGCTACGGCAGCCATCATCTACATTCCTGGTGCCTACCGCATTGCGCGTTCGATGGCGATCAACATCAATGCACTCGACTATGTCACCGTGGCGCGCATGCGCGGCGAGGGCACGTTCTACATCATGCGCCGCGAAATTCTGCCCAACATCGTCGGCCCGATGCTGGCCGATCTGGGCCTGCGCTTTGTCTACATCGTGCTGCTGCTGGCCGGCTTGAGCTTTCTCGGCCTGGGCGTGCAACCGCCAGCGGCTGACTGGGGTTCGCTGGTACGGGAAAACATCGGCTCACTGGCCGGTGCCAGCGCGGCGGTGATCGCGCCAGCGCTGGCCATTGCCAGCCTGACCATTGCCGTCAATCTGGTCATTGATAATTTGCCGGGACGTTCCCTGCGCAAACGAGGAGTGAAGTAATGGGTGCCTCCGTCATCGTCAAGGACTTGTGCATCAGTGCTGGCGCGCAAACGCTGGTGGACAAGCTGAGTTTTGAAATTCATCCCGGCGAAGTGCTGGCGCTGATCGGCGAATCTGGTTCTGGCAAGACCACCACGGCGCTGGCATTGATGGGCTATGCCCGACGCGGTTGCCACATTTCAGGCGGCAGCGTGCATATTGGCGACGTTGATGTACTGACCATGACGGCGGCGCAACAACGCGCACTGCGCGGCCACACGGTTGCTTACATTGCTCAGAGCGCGGCGGCATCGTTCAATCCATCGCGCACGATTATCGATCAGGTGATCGAACCGGCCCGCATTCACCAGACCTGCTCGCCAGCCGAAGCCAAGGTCAAGGCGATTCAACTGTTTCGCGAACTGGCACTGCCCGATCCGGACACCATTGGCGAGCGCTATCCGCATCAAGTCTCGGGCGGCCAGTTGCAACGCCTGATGGCGGCCATGGCATTGATCACCGATCCGGACCTGGTCATCCTCGACGAACCTACGACGGCGCTGGACGTCACGACCCAGATTGAAGTACTGCGCGCATTCCGACGCGTGGTGCGCGAACGACGTGCCACGGCAGTCTACGTCAGCCATGATCTGGCTGTCGTGGCGCAGATGGCCGACCATATCCTGGTGCTGCGCAATGGCCAGATGCAGGAACGCAATTCGACCAAACAAATTCTGGAACAGCCCGCCAGCGACTACACCAAGAGTCTGCTGGCCGCAGCCCGGCCGACACCGCGCGCAGCGGGCAAGGTCTCCGATGATTCGCAACCTTTGCTGGACCTGCACGCACTGGCGGCCGGTTATGGCCCGCGCAACGCCCGTGGCGAACCGGCCAAACTGATCCTGCAGGATATCAATCTGAAACTCTATCGCGGCCAGGCCATCGGCGTGATCGGTGAGTCCGGTTCCGGCAAGAGTACCCTGGCGCGCGCAATTGCCGGCCTGTTGCCGCCTAGCCATGGCACCATCCTGTTCAACGGCCGCGAGCTGAAACCGGCGCTGGCACAACGTGACAAGGAAGAACTGCGGCAGATTCAGATGGTGTTCCAGATTGCCGATACGGCGCTCAATCCTTCCCACACCATCGCTGACATCCTGGCGCGCCCGCTGCAATTCTACAAAGGCTTGCGCGGCGCACCGCTGCAACGGCGCATCCATGCATTGCTGGATCTGGTCAAATTGCCGCATAGCGTCGCCGATCGCTTGCCGGGCGGCCTGTCAGGCGGACAAAAGCAGCGCGTTAATCTGGCGCGGGCCTTGGCGGCCGACCCTGACTTGATTCTGTGCGATGAAGTCACTTCGGCGCTGGACACAGTGGTTGGCGCTGCCGTGCTTGATCTGATGACCGAACTGCGGCGCGAACTCAACGTCTCTTATTTGTTCATCAGCCACGACCTGCATACCGTGCGCGCCGTCTGCGACGAGATCGTGGTAATGCAGCACGGCCGCAAGCTGGCCCAGGTGGCACGCGCCGATTACGACCGCGGCCCGCATCATCCGTATTACCAATTACTCGAACGCTCGGTACCAGAGTTGCGCCAGGGCTGGCTCGACGAGATGGATCAAGCAACGACCTTAGCAAGCTGAACTCAGAGAAACCAGGAAACGCAAATGACCAAGACATACAAAATCGCACTGATCGCCGGTGACGGCATTGGCAAGGAAGTCATGCCAGAAGGCTTGCGCGTGGTGCAGGCTGCGGCTGCACGCTTTGACATCGCCCTCGACTGCACTACCATCGAATGGGCCAGCTGCGACTATTACGCCGCCCACGGCAAGATGATGCCGGATGACTGGAAAGATCAGTTGCAAGGCTTTGATGCAATCTACTTCGGTGCGGTCGGCTGGCCGGCTACCGTGCCGGATCATATTTCGCTGTGGGGTTCCTTGCTGAAATTCCGCCGCGAATTCGACCAATACATCAACCTGCGTCCGGTGCGGCTGTTTGAAGGCGTACCTTGCCCGCTGGCAGGCCGCAAGGCTGGCGACATCGACTATTTCGTGGTGCGCGAAAATACCGAAGGCGAATACACCTCGCTGGGCGGCATCATGTATGAAGGCACCGACCGCGAAATCGTGATCCAGGAATCCGTCTATTCTCGCCATGGTACCGATCGCGTCATGAAATATGCGTTCGAACTGGCCAATAGCCGTCCGCGCAAGCATCTGACCGTGGCCACCAAGTCCAACGGCATCGCCATCAGCATGCCGTGGTGGGACAGCCGTGCCGATGCCATCAGCAAGGACTATCCAGAGGTCAAGGTCGACAAGCAGCACATCGATATTTTGTCGGCGCGTTTTGTGCTGCAACCGACGCGCTTTGACGTGGTCGTGGCCAGCAATCTGTTCGGCGACATCCTGTCCGATCTGGGTCCGGCGACCACCGGCACCATCGGCCTGGCGCCGTCGGCTAATCTCAACCCGGACCGCCGTTTTCCGTCGCTGTTCGAACCGGTACACGGCTCGGCACCGGATATCTACGGCCAGAACATTGCCAACCCGATCGCCATGATCTGGTCCGGCGCGCTGATGCTGGATTTCCTCACGCAGGGACAAGGCGCCGGTCGTGCCGCGCACGACGCCATCGTCAGTGCCATCGAAGCCGCATTGATCGAAGGCCCGCTGACCCCCGATCTGGGCGGCAAGGCCAGCACCACTGAATTGGGCGTCGCCATCGCGCAACGCGTTGCCGCTATTTGAGAATGTGAGCCATCATGAATTTGACATTACAGCGCCAGGATCTGATGCCGGGCACGCAATTGATCGGCGCTAACTGGTGTGAGGCCAGCGATGGCCGCCGCCTGGACGTCACTGATCCTGCCAGCGATACCGTATTTGCCAGTGTTCCCGATGGCAGCGCCGCCGATGCGCGTGCCGCCGTTGATGCAGCGCATGCGGCGTTTCCAGCGTGGCGCATCGTGCCGGCCAAGCAGCGCGCACAAATCCTCAAGCGCTGGAACGATTTGATCGTCGCCCATCAAGATGACCTCGGACGCCTGATTTCACGCGAACAAGGAAAACCGCTGGTCGAAGGCAAGGGCGAAGTGCTGTATGCCGCCAGCTATGTCGAATGGTTCGCCGAAGAAGCCACGCGCGTCAATGGCGACGTGATTCCCGCGCCGGTACCCGGACGTCGCATGTTTGCCATCAAGGAACCGGTTGGGGTGGTCGCTGCGATCACGCCATGGAATTTCCCGGCTGCGATGATTGCGCGCAAGATTGCACCGGCGCTGGCCGCCGGTTGCACCGTGGTATGCAAGCCGGCCGAAGATACCCCGCTGACTTCGCTGGCCCTGGTCAAATTGGCGCAGCAGGCAGGTGTGCCGGCAGGTGTGATCAACATTGTCACGGCATCACGTGAACGTACGCCGGAAGTGGTCGACGTCTGGCTCGATGACAGCCGCGTGCGCAAGATCACGTTTACCGGCTCGACCCCGGTCGGCAAGCATCTGGCGCGCCGTTCGGCCGATACCTTGAAGAAGTTGTCGCTGGAACTGGGCGGCAATGCGCCGTTCATCGTGTTCGACGATGCCGATCTGGATGTTGCGGTCGAAGGTGTGATGGCCGCCAAGTTCCGTAATGGCGGACAGACCTGCGTGTGCCCGAACCGGGTCTATGTGCAGGCCGGTGTGCATGACGCCTTTCTGGTCAAACTGGCCGCCAAGGTCGGTGCCTTGCAGCTCGGCCCTGCGACCGATCCAACCGCCCAGATTGGCCCGATGATCAATGCCCGTGCCGTCGACAAGATCGAACGCCATGTGCAAGATGCAGTGGCACGTGGCGCCCGTATCGTGGTCGGTGGCAAGCGGGTGCGTTCAACGCTGTGCGATGGTCCCAACTACTTTGCTCCCACCGTGCTGGCCGATGTCGATGCCAGTATGGAATGCAGCCTGGAAGAAACTTTCGGCCCGGTGGCGCCGATCACCCGCTTTACCACCGAAGCCGAAGTGATCGCGGCCGCCAATGACACGCCGTTTGGCCTGGCCGCTTATTTCTACTCGACCGATGTGCGCCGTATCTGGCGCATGGCCGATGCATTGGAATCGGGCATCGTCGGCATCAATGAAGGTGCTATCGCTGCCGAAGCCGCGCCGTTTGGCGGCGTCAAGGAATCCGGTTATGGCCGCGAAGGCTCGGTACATGGCCTGGATGACTATTTGCATACCAAGTACATCTGTCAGGGTCAGCTGTAAGCGCAACGACGGACGTCATTTTGTGCCGAAACAGTAGCGTAATCCCCCACAGGATTGCGCTGCTGCGATGCAGAAGACGCCATTCTGCGGTGTAAATCAGGGCATCATAGGACATCCATCCAGGTAGCCACCGTGCCTAGCCCGCCGGTCGATGGCGGCTAGCCGGACATCAACAAGGAATCGCCATGCCAGCGTCAATCAGCCGTGCGTCTTCTGCTGCTCAACCGGAGCAGGCACAGCCACGTCAGTTTTCCATGCGCGCCATGACCGAAGCGGACCTGCCGGCCTGCCATCGGCTGTCGCTGACACTGAAATGGCCGCATCGGCTGGATGACTGGCAATTTCTGCTGAACATGGGACAAGGCTTCGTGATCGAAAGCCGTCAGGGCGATCAGGTGCCGGTGATTGTCGGTTCGGCCCTGTGCTGCCATTACGGTGCACATCACACCGCAGTTGGCATGGTCATTGTGCAACCAGGCTTGCAAAAGCATGGCCTGGGCAATCGCCTGATGCAACAATTGCAGGAACATACCGATGGCCGCATACAGATCGTCAATGCCACGGCGGCGGCCCAGACACTGTATGGAAAGTTGAAATTCATCGCCACGGATACTTTGCATCAGTATCAGGGCTCCATCGTGCCGCCGCTGCTGATCGCGTTGCCTCCCGGCCAGCGCGTGCGCCCGCTGGGTCAGAGCGATGGCGCGCGCATCGCGGCACTGGACCAGCTTGCTACCGGCATGGACCGCAGCCAGGTGCTCGCCGCCATCGGCGACATCGCTCAAGGAGTTGCCATCGATGATGATGGTGACATGCTCGGCTTTGCGCTGGTACGGCGCTTCGGCCATGGCCGCGTCATCGGCCCGGTGGTCGCTCCCGACGCCTTGCGCGCGAAAGCATTGATCGCCCATTGGATCAATACCTACGCCGACTCCTTCATCCGCATCGACGTCTTCGAATCGGCCGGCGTGAGCGACTGGCTCTCGGAAATCGGTCTGACCTGCGTCGACAGTGTCGAGCAAATGCAAAAACCGGCTGGCCCAGGCAAGAAGAGCTTGGCCGGACCCATTGGCGAGGTACGTCTTTTTTCCATCATCAATCAGGCGCTGGGATAGTTGGCAGCACCGGCCGGGCGACGTGCAAAACCGTTCGCCTGGCGCTTTGCCAGCCACCGCAACCGGCGCTGCACAAGCCCTCCCGACGATCGCCAGCAACGCCGCAGAATATGCTGCCACGCCGCATAAATAGCATGAAGATGCGTTTTCGGCGGCGCATCTTGCGCACTAACACTGGTGCAGGCGGCTTAGGATATATCCATCCGCTTCCTGCTTTTTTGCGCAGGCCCGTCAACGCAATCCTGAGTTCAACGACATGCAAACCTCCACTCTCGTCTCTATTGACCGCGATTATCTTATCCATCCTGTTTCCAGCTTCCGCGAACACGAAGCCGTCGGCACCACCATCTTGCAATCGGCACGCGGCGTCTACCTGACCGACCACACCGGCAAGGAATTGCTGGATGCTTTCTCGGGATTGTGGTGCGTCAATACTGGTTACGGCCAGGACAGCATCGTGCGTGTTGCGGCAGAACAGATGGCGCGTTTGCCCTATGCCACCGGCTATTTCCATTTCGGCTCGGAGCCCGCTATTTTGCTGGCGCAAAAGCTAGTCGAACTGAGCCCGGCCTCGCTCAAGCATGTCTATTTCACACTCGGTGGCTCCGATGCCATCGATGCTGCCATTCGCTACATCACGCATTACTACAACTCGATCGGCAAGCCGGCCAAGAAGCATTGCATCGCCATCGAGCGCGGCTATCATGGTTCTTCCTCGGTCGGCGCCGGCTTGACTGCGCTGCCGAATTTCCATTTCAATTTTGACTTGCCGCTGCCGCATCAGCACTACATTGCCTCGCCCTATCCTTACCGCAATCCCGCTGCTGACGACGCCGCCATCATTGCCGGTTCGGTCGCTGCCCTGCGCGCCAAGGTGGCGGCCTTGGGTGCGGACAATGTTGCCGCTTTTTTCTGCGAACCGATCCAAGGGTCCGGTGGCGTAATCGTGCCGCCAGTCGGCTGGCTCAAGGCCATGCAAATTGCCTGCAACGAACTCGATATCCTGTTCGTGGTCGATGAAGTGATCACCGGCTTTGGCCGTACTGGTCCGCTGTTCGCTTGCGCGGCCGAAGATGTACAACCAGACCTGATGACCATGGCCAAGGGCCTGACTGCCGGTTATGCACCAATGGGTGCGGTGATGATGTCCGACCGCGTCTACAACGGCATTGCCGACGGTGCTGCCGCTTCAGTGGTGGTCGGTCACGGCCAGACTTACTCGGCGCATCCGGTCAGTGCGGCGATCGGTCTGGAAGTGTTGCGTCTGTATCATGAGGGTGGCTTGCTGGCCAATGCGGCCGCACAGGAACCTGTATTTGCCGCCGGTCTGCGTGCGCTAACGGCGCATCCGCTGGTCGGCCACGCGCGCAGCCGTGGTCTGCTCGGCGCGCTGGAGCTGGTGGCCAACAAGAACACCAAGCAACGCTTTGCGCCCGAGCTGAAGTTGCATGAGCGCATCGCCACTGCCGCGTACCAGCATGGCTTGGTTTTCCGTGCGTTCGGCGACAACATTCTCGGCTTCGCACCGGCCTTGTGCTACACCAGTGACGATTTCGCATTGATGTTTGCGCGCCTGCACATCATTCTTGACGAAGTACTGGCGCAACCAGAGGTGCGCAGCGCGTTGGCATAACCGCTGTTGGACTGGCTAATTGGGTAGACGATTGTAATGACGCAGGACACCACGGCACAATTTTCAGTTGGTACCGTGTGATACGATAGCGTTCTAAAAAAGTTGAGTAGAGGGCGACAATGAATGCTAACGGTGCACTGAAACTGGATCGCATAGATTTACGGATTCTGTGCCACCTGCAGCAGAACAGCCGCATCACCAATGTGGTGTTGGCCGACGCGGTCGGCCTGTCGCCCAGCCCTTGCCTGATCCGCGTCAAGCGCCTGGAAAAAGCCGGTTATATCAGCGGCTATGGCGCCTATATCCGCCTGGAAAAACTCAGCGACGTGCAGGTGGTCTTTACCGAAGTGACGCTGTCCGATCACCGCCGCGAAGACTTTGCCAAATTCGAGGGTTACATCCGCAATGTCGATGAAATCATCGAGTGTCATCTGGTCAGCGGTGGCTACGATTATCTGTTGAAATTCGTCACGCGCAGCGTGGTGCATTACCAAAGCATCATTGAAGACTTGCTGGAACAGAATCTGCGCATTGAAAAGTATTTCAGCTACATCGTGATCAAGTCGCCCTTCATCAAGCATCACTATCCGCTAGAGAAGTTCATCCAGACCTGAGATGCCACCCCAGGCATTCAATCGCTGGGCGGCTTGACGAATGGCAGTTCGTTTGACGCTGCCGACTCCTCACTGGCGTCGCCCGCATGATAGCGGGCACTACGTTCCATATTGATACGATACTGTTGCTCCGCGTGCAGATACGCCAGTTGCTCGGCCGGAGAGCGGCTGCAGCCACAGGATAGCAAGGCAACGCTGATGGCGACGATTAAGCACCGCAACATACAATCTCCGAATTATTTTATTTCCAAACGGAAATAATAATACGGGAAATATTGTATAGCGGCAATCTATTGCAATACAATCGCGCAAACGTAGCAATTGTCCGCTTAGATTGTTGAAAAAATTACTTATTCGATAATCCCCATAATTCTAGCGCGCACCACAACGTGCTTGCGGGTCCCGGCTTGCAATTTCCCGTAAATATTTTTCAAGTGCCATTTCACGGTTTCCTCACTGATACTCATCGCGTTGCTGATCTCCTTGTTTGTCATGTGACGCGTCAATAAGAACAAGATTTGATGTTCGCGCGGTGTCAACATGGACGAATGCGAAGATGCCCCCGGATTGCAGCCAACCGCTCCCCATTGCGGCGTCGCTTGACTCTCGCTGGCCTGTTCAGACTTGCTTGCAACGGGCATTATTGCAACGGGCTTCTGATATTCACGCCCCCAGGCGCCGAGCAGCGGGATGAATTCCTTCGCCAGTTGGTGCAATCCATACATATCGGCGAGACTGAATGCTTCAGCCAAGGAGGCTTCACAACTTCCACCGATTTGCAATGTGGCCAGTGCCGTTAAAAACATGACCTGAACCCGTTCCCTGCCACGATGCAACTGGTCCAGCAAGACTGGCGCCTGCTCGAGGATTTCGATCATGTTCCGCCAATTGCGCTGTGCCAACGCAACGTAGGCATTCGCAATGAGAACGATGAGATAAAGCAACGGTTGTAGAATCCCATCGGTCAGTTGAGGCCCACTGTGGACAATAAAATTCATTTTTTCCTGCAGCGCGACACAGCTGAACGTTTGTGCTTTCAACGCATGCAAACGAATTCTGTCTGCCAGACCCAGCAGGATCAAACGAGGAATCTTGCGCATTTCGCCCAGCACACCGAGTTCACGCAAGACATCATGCGCTTGCGCCTCTTCGCCGGCCACAACCAGTAAACCTGCCGCTGTCAGATAGGCCTGTCCGATGACTTCTGGCGAACAATAGCGCTCAACAAACTCAAGCCGGTAAGACATCACTGTACGTGCATGATCAATCTGATCCAGCTCCAGCAAAGCCGCGGCCAAGCCCATGGCCAGCGAAACGGTAATCGAACTATTGCGGCCGACTTCGGACTCTACAACTAATAGCTTTTCGCGCAGGAATTTCTCGGCAATCGTAACTTGCCCCTCCCACAGATAACTCATGCCTGTTAACCATAATAAAAAGCCCTCGACCGCATAGTTAAGACCTGCCGCGTGTTCAGCTGCGGCTTTGGACAAATGGTAGCGCGCTGCCTCAGGCCTGCCTCGATACAAATAGAGCAAAGACTTCTGCCCGATAATGATCGCGCTCATACTAAAGTTATTGATCTGCAGGTTGTCCAGCCAGGGGACAAGGCTGGCATAGGCATCATCGATCTGGTCCGCATAATAGGCTGCCACCGCACGAATTGCAGCGCACTCACATTGCATTTCCTCGGTCACATTATTTTGCGACAACATGGCGACAACCAGTTGTTCGGCTTCGGCATGACGCTTGCTCATCCCCAGCATCCAGGCAGCTGCTAATCGCAATTTTGGTCGTTGCAGGATTTCGTCAGGAGGTAATTTATCGAGCCAGTTCAACACCCGGCCAAACTGACCTCGTGCAGTAATGTCGTACAGGCATTGTTCAATGAAGGAGTAGGCTTGCTCATTATGATTGGCTTGCATCGCATGGTGAGCTGCTTCCTCATACATCTCATTGGCAGCCAGCCAATGCGCTGCGTTTTCATGTAAGCCAACGCGCTGTTCAAACGGAAGCAATTGCCAGCGACTGCGCAAAAAATCTTTTACCAAGGGATGCATGCGCAACCAAGGCTCTTCGACTTCAATAAAAATCGGTGTACTTCTGCGTAACATCTGCAAAAAATGTTCGGCCTGAGTATTGTTCGTTGCCGCTGTACATAATGACGGACACACCGTATCGAGCACAGAAATCTGGATCAGGAAAAACGCTTGCTCAGCCGACATGCTACTCATTAGAAAGTCGACGAAATAGCGTTCGATATTTCCCGTGGCTGCAGATACGCTGGCGACTGCATCCTTGAGATTACGGTTATTGCCAATCGACGACATTACCAGTTGCAAGCCTAGCGGCCAGCCGCCAGTAAGATCGTGCAAATAGTCGGCATCGGCCCGATCCATCTTGGCGTTTGACCACAATCCCAACAGTACAATCGACTCTTCGCGAGTGAATTTCAACGCGTCGACTGCGAGTACTGAGGAGGTATCAAAAGAGGTAAGATCGCGAATTTCCAGCACGGCGATATCACGTAGTGCAATAACGATACGCAGATTGGATGGCGCATTGTGAATCAGATACTCAATGATGACCGAATCGATCCGTCCAGAGAATAAGTGAAAGTCATCCAGGATCAATACCGTCGCACGTCCTATGTTGGCGACTTCGGCCAACCAGTTGGCCAAGGCATCAAGATCGTTCTTGCGTCTGGACATCCATTGCTCGACCGCCTGTTCAAAGCGCGCCTTGCCAATAGCGATATCCATCGCCACGCCCAAACCTCGGATGAAATTGGCGTTGTCATCGCGACCGTCCAGCGTCAACCAGGCCACGACCTCGCCATCGGACATCCACTCTTTACGCCACTGCACCAGCAGCGATGTTTTGCCATAGCCAGGCGGAGCTTGAAGGATCATGACGGGTTTATCGCGCGCATCCATCGAAGCCGCTGACAACCTTGCTCGCAACAGTGTCAGTTTAGGCACGCGAGGCGGAGTGGCCCGCAAAATTAATTCCGGATAGTTATGCTCCAAGCGCCCCCCCCTTTTGGATCAACTCCTACGATTCCCAAGCCGAGTAAAAACAACGGTCTTCATCGCGCTAACGGCATCGATGAAGCCACTAGAAGTTTAGTGCTGTTAGATGCAAATACATACTAATTGTTCGTAGTTGGCATTTTATTTTATTACAAAATAAAGCCTGAACGGTATCTTGTTTGGTCGATGTGATCGGCAATCGTGCCGCAACTTGGATAGGTGGCAGGACGGTACATCTTTGTGGCGGGAATAGACAAAAATTCCCACATTCCTTCGACGCGAAAATTCAAGATTTGATGACTGCGAATACAACTTTCGGAATTATCAAATTGCGCATCCAGCATCATCTTCTCCGCGCAGACTGGAATTCAGGGAGATGGCTTCTACGTCGACGGCAATTCGTTCGGCCCGACTTCAAGGATGTACTTGAAAAGTTCAGCATCGTTATCGACACCGATCTTTCTCATCGCGCTATTTTTTTGTGAACTGATGGTTTGCTTGCTGCGATGCAGTTGCGCGGCAATATCATTGATCGACATCCCGGTTGCATACAAACGCAAAACTTCAAACTCGCGCGCCGATAGATTCACCTGCTTGCCATTCATCGGAGATAAATTATCCACCGTCTGCATGAGCGCCTGTATCGAAGGAGAGAAATATTGGCTACCAGAACGCGCAGCATGAACGGCCGGAATCAAATAACTGGCATTGTCACTTTTGCTAACGAGGCAGCGCACACCGGCAGTGATCAGGGTACGTAACAAGCCACGATTATCCAGCATTGTCATGACAACAACTTTGACGTCTGGGTAGCGCCGAAACAAAAGACTCAGAAACGGCAGCCCATCGCCGTGCTCCCCGCCTGGCATTGAGTAATCGGTCACCAGGACTTCAACCCCGCCTTTATCCAGAATTTGGAAGACCTCAGTTGAGTTGCTCGCGGTATCGATGATGTCGATGGAATCGGTAGAAATAGAGCGCTTGATACCTTCCAGAATAACCGGGTGATCATCAGCAATGACGATTTTGACGCTATAGGGCAACATGGCATCACCTCGCTTCCATTTTATAGTTGTCGTAATGACGATGGCAAAATGAGAATAGTGAACATCGTCAGTGATTCCCCCCTCATAACTTCGCCGGTGCGGCAAATCTAGCGAGTGCTAAAACAAGAAACACTCCAAGCTACTTTATTCTTGCGCACTTATCGCGCCAATAGAATACCTTTTTTAGGCTTGGGCGAAACTCTTGAATGATTCTTGACTTTGTCCCATTATTTGACAAATCGCAGCCAGGCCAGCTCCGACAACTTAGTTTAGGCGACCCAGATGAACTCTTGCCGTATCGTCAAGAGTGACGCATGCATAATGACAAGATGCAAAAAAATCTGTAACAGCTTGCAAGCGTTTCGCTATTTGTCGTGCCGAACACCGGCAACGGAATATAATGGCGCACATCTTTTTTGCACTTTACCCTTTGGCCATGAGTTCCGAATTTCAACAGCTGTCCGACAAAGTCGCACAACTCGCCGCACTGGCGCAATCATTGCGACGCGAAAATGCCGAACTGCGCCTGCATGCCTCGGCGTTGACCGATGAAAATTCGGAGTTGACCCGGCGCATCGAGGTTGCGCATCAACGCGTCGCCGCGGTACTGGAAAAATTGCCGGCAGCGCAAATTCCCGTCATGGATGAGGAGGAGAACGTATGATTCAGCTCACCGTGAATATCATGGGTCAATCCTACACACTGGCTTGCAAGGAAGGTGAACAGGCCACACTGCAACAGGCGGTTGCCTATCTCGACGAAAAAATGTGCGCCATCCGTGACACTGGCAAAATCAAGGGTAATGACCGTATTGCCGTCATGGCGGCCTTGGGTATTGCGGCTGAGCTGTTATCGACGCAACCGGGTGACGGTCTGTTCGCCGGTTTGACCGTGGCCGAATGGAAGCAAAGCATCACCGCCATGCATGAAGTGCTTGACGACGCGCTGGCGCCACAGGAAAAGTTGTTCTAAAAAACGGCGGGCGCGGCAAGCACGCACGACCAATTGCAGCCTCAATGTGGTGACTCCTGCCATGACTGGATTTGCCGCTCCCAATGCATTGCATTTGGCGTAGCGTCAATCGAGAGTAAAAACAAAATACACCGCGACAAAAATAACTGCTTTATTCCACCCAAATGCTTTGACAGGAGTCGCGATTGGAGTAGACTTAGCTCTCCTGCCGTGTTCGCGAATGCCTATATTCCTTGAACCATTTATGCGCATAGGTTGTGGGATTTTGTTTGATGGGCGTGAGCGTCGCTAGTTCGATGAACCCGAAATTGAACTAACTGCAACCACCTTGAACCGTTTGGTTCGGGATGCCGGCATAGCGGCACTGGCGGGACTTGATTCGGAAGCGACTGTAGAAATACAGTCGCTTTTTTTATGCACAGCATATTTGTCGCGACTTGACTTGTATCACCCCACAGTTTGTCCGCAGTGGGTCTCGACAAGTACCGATCTCAACGCTGATTGGCGCGTCACAAATGCATTATTCAGTGCGTTTTTTGGCAGTGGATTTACGTTCGGAACCGACTTCGGCAATGGCCTCCTGAAATTCCGCAACGTCCTCGAAACTTCTATAGACAGAGGCGAAACGGATATAGGCAATCTTGTCCAGGCGCTTCAGTTCACGCATCACTAACTCCCCCACTTGACCTGAGATCACTTCACGCGCCCCACTCGACAATAGTTTTTCCTGAATACTCTGTATCGCCAAATCGACTGCTTCGGCCGATACTGGCCGCTTGCGCAAGGCCAACATCAGGCTGGCGCGCAACTTGATAGGATCGAATTCGCTACGGCTGCCGTTTTTCTTGACGATCACCGGCATCGTCAATTCTATCCGCTCATAGGTTGTGAAACGCTTGTCGCAATTGGCGCAACGACGGCGACGACGGATCGCATCACCCTCTTCCGAGATGCGGGTATCCAACACCGGGGTATCGTCATGATTGCAGAAAGGACATTTCATAGAAGCAAGTGAAAACGGACTGCGGGTTTAACATGCGAATCAAACACACGACTCACAGCATCTTACGCGCCATGCGCCGACCGCCACAACAGGCAGGTCAACGCACGGCAATATTACCTACAACTTAAGCTGCATAGACCGGGAAGGCATCGGTCAATTGTTTCACTTCCACCTTAACGCGCTCGATGGTCGCTGCATCATGCGGATTATCCAGCACATCCGCAATCAGATTGCCGACCTTGACCGCTTCCGCTTCCTTGAAACCACGGGTCGTCATGGCCGGGCTGCCCAGGCGGATACCGGAAGTCACGAATGGCTTTTCCGGATCGTTAGGAATGGCGTTCTTATTACAAGTCATGTGCGCTGCACCGAGGATAGCTTCGGCTTCCTTGCCGGTGATCTTCTTTGCACGCAAGTCAACCAGCATGACGTGCGATTCAGTGCGACCGGACACAATACGCAAGCCGCGCGCGATCAAGGTCTTGGCCAGTGCGTCGGCATTCTTGACGACCTGCTCTTGATACGCCTTGAACTCGGGCGACAAGGCTTCCTTGAAGGCAACGGCCTTGCCGGCGATCACATGCATCAGCGGACCACCTTGAATACCGGGGAAGATCGCCGAATTGATGGCCTTTTCGTGCTCGGCCTTCATCAGGATCACACCACCACGCGGACCGCGCAGCGATTTGTGCGTGGTCGACGTGACGAAGTCGGCATGCGGCACAGGATTAGGATAGACACCAGCGGCGATCAGACCGGCATAGTGCGCCATGTCGACCATGAAGTAAGCGCCGACTTCCTTGGCGATCTTGGCGAAACGCTCGAAATCGATGCGCAGTGCATAGGCCGATGCGCCGGCGATGATCAGCTTCGGTTTCTTTTCACGCGCCAGACGTTCCATGGCTTCGTAATCGATTTCTTCCTTGTCGTTCAAACCGTAGGAGACCACGTTGAACCACTTGCCGGACATGTTCAATGCCATGCCGTGGGTCAAGTGACCGCCTTCAGCCAACGACATGCCCATGATAGTGTCGCCCGGCTTGAGCATGGCAAAAAACACGCCTTGGTTAGCTTGCGAACCGGAATTCGGCTGCACGTTGGCGGCTTCGGCACCAAACAGTTGCTTGAGGCGGTCGATGGCCAACTGCTCGGCCATATCGACGAATTCGCAGCCACCGTAGTAACGCTTGCCTGGATAGCCTTCAGCGTATTTGTTGGTCAACTGCGTGCCCTGGGCTTCCATCACCGCTGGCGAGGTGTAGTTTTCGGAGGCGATCAGCTCGATGTGCTCTTGCTGGCGGACGTTTTCTTTTTGGATGACGGACCACAATTCTGGGTCGACATTCGCGATGGTGTGATTCTTTGCAAACATGATTTCTCCAATGGATAAGGGTGCGCCTGAAAGTGAACCAGGATGACACGCACGAAAACGCAGTGACACAATTGCGCATCGGGCAGGTCGTCGCGATGCGACTTCCAAATCGAATGAGGGCCAGAAATAAAGGGGAATTGCAGGCAGCCTCAATCGTACGTTCCATCACAGGGCTGCCCAGGCGCACGGCTTGGAGTCTCTGGCAATTGAACAACGGATTGCCATTAACTCCATGAAATCTCACGCTTCCCGATGGATACCCATCTTGTGCCGGAACCGAGTCCGGACTTTCGCCAGTCACGTGAGACGAAATGGTCTGTGCATTGTAAGTGAAGGCATCCAATTCGGCAAGAATTTGCCTGCGCCAACATCGCGCCACTGTTGCCAATTGCAGCGGCACGCCTAGATCGGCGCTTTGGGCTACAATTTCGGGTTATCGCAGTTGCAGCAACTGCATGCCCACGGCATTCCCACACTCACTGGAGAAGAATAAATGATCGTTTTGATTACAGGTGCTACAGCAGGTTTCGGCGCCGAAATGGCGCGCAAGTTTATACAAAATGGTCATCAAGTCATCGCCACCGGACGCCGCAAGGATCGTCTGGACGAGCTGGCAGCCGAATTCGGCGACAAGGTCTTGCCGCTGGCCCTCGATGTTACCGACAAGCAATCGATCAAACAGGCCTTGTCCAGCCTGCCGCAGGCCTGGCAGGAAATCGACGTGCTGATCAACAATGCCGGTTTGGCGCTGGGTCTGGAGCCGGCGCACCAAGTGGCGCTGGAAGATTGGGAAACCATGATCGACACCAACGTCAAAGGCTTGGTAACGATGACCCATTTCATTTTGCCCAACATGGTCAAGCGCGGCAGCGGCACTGTCATCAATCTGGGCTCGATCGCTGGCGCCTACCCGTATCCGGGCGGCAATGTCTATGGTGCAACCAAGGCGTTTGTCGATCAATTCACGCTCAATTTGCGCGCCGACCTGGTGGGCACCGGTGTGCGCGCCACCAATCTGGCCCCCGGTCTGTGCGGCGGCACCGAGTTTTCCAATGTGCGTTTCAAAGGCAACGACAGTGCTGCGGCCAAGGTCTATGAAGGCACAACCCCGCTGACGGCCAAGGATATCGCTGAAGCCGCATTCTGGGTCGCCACACTGCCAGCCCATGTCAACATCAACTACATCGAACTGATGCCGACCTGCCAAGGTTTTGGCCCGCTCAACATCAAACGCGTCCAGTAACATGCCTGAAGCAAACAGTCGTGAGCAGCACAACACCGGTCCAGCGCAAGAAATCTTCACCTGGCCGGTGCGGGTCTATTACGAAGATACCGACGCCGGCGGCGTCGTGTTCTATGCCAATTATTTAAAGTTCTTCGAACGTGCGCGCACAGAATGGCTGCGCGCCGTCGGCTATTCGCAGGACGCATTAGCGCAGAGTCAGGATCTGATTTTCGTGGTCCGCAGCACGACCGTCGACTATCTGGCGCCCGCGCGGCTGGACGATGAACTGAAGTTGACCGTGGCGGTCGAACAAATCCGCAATGCGTCAATGACCTTTTCCCAGGAAGCCTGGCGCACCCAAGGCAGCGAGCATCAGTTACTGACGCAGGGGCGCATCACCATCGTGTGCGTCAATGCCACCAGTTTCCGCCCGCAATCGATCCCGCCGGAAATGGTGGCTCGGATCAGGCAACCGGCGGCAAAATAACGAAGCGCGCCAAGGACTTAATTCACTGCTATTGCTTATCCGACAATATCAACAAGCCGACAATTTCGCGCAAGCAACAGATGCATACTGTTGCAGATCTTTACAAATGCCGACTACGAGATCGAAAATAATTGCACGTACAATTGACCACCTCTGACTGAATCCCACTCCTCCTCATGAATGTCACCCAAGATCTTTCCTTTTTTGCCCTGATCACTAACGCGTCGATCATTGTGCAGCTTGTTTTGCTGCTGTTGCTATCGGCGTCCGTTCTTAGCTGGACCTACATCTTCCGCAAGATGTTCACACTGCGCAGTGCGCGCATCCAGACTGAGGAATTCGAACGCACCTTCTGGTCCGGCGGCAACCTCATCACACTGTATCAAGAGACCCTGTCCAATCGCCGCAAAGGCGGCGGTCATGGTGGCGCAATGGAACGCATCTTCCAGGCCGGCATGGGCGAATTCAACAAATCCAAGGCGCAAGTCGGCAAAGGTGCAAGCATTGATTCGACCGGTGTACTTGATGGCGCCCGCCGGGCCATGCGCGCAGCGTACCAGCGTGAAATGGATGCGCTTGAATCGCATCTGGCCTTCCTCGCCTCGGTTGGTTCGGTATCGCCTTACGTCGGCCTGTTCGGCACCGTCTGGGGCATCATGAATGCCTTTCGCGGCCTGGCTAACGTGCAACAGGCCACACTGGCAGCGGTCGCGCCTGGTATCGCCGAAGCGCTGATCGCTACTGCCATTGGCCTGTTTGCCGCGATTCCTGCCGTCGTTGCCTACAATCGCTACTCGCACGACATCGATCGTCTGGCGATCCGCTTCGAAAGCTTCATCGAAGAGTTTTCCAACATCTTGCAACGCCAGGCGCGCTAATGGCAGGCCCAACCATGCGCGGTGGACGCGCCCGCAAGTTCAAGTCAGAAATCAACGTCGTACCGTATATCGACGTGATGCTGGTGCTGCTGATCATCTTCATGGTGGCCTCACCGGTCAACGACCCTAGCGTGATCAATCTACCCAACGCCGGCAAGTCGGCGGTGCCACCGAGCGAATACATCGAGATCGCGCTCAAGCCCGATGCCCAGGCCACCATCAAGATCAGCGGTCCGAAACGCGGCGACACGCAGACAGCGTCGAGCCGTAGCGATCTGACGCAACGTCTGCAAGCCATCCATGCTGATAGCCCGGAGCTGCCGGTGATGATTTCTGCCGACAAGGAAATCAAGTACGACGAAGTCATCCAAGTCATTTCCGAAGCCAAGAAACTGGGCATTACACGTGTGGGGCTAGCGACCAAGTAATATGAGTGGATCTTCTCCTTATCAAGTACCAAGGCAACCGGGCCGCTGGCGCGCCATCACGCTGGCGGTGGTGGTGCATCTAGGCTTGCTGGCCTTCCTGTGGTTCGGTATTCATTGGCAAAGTGAGACCCCGTTGGCGGTCGAGGCTGAGATATGGGACCCTAAAGTGCGCGAAGCTGCACCGTTGCCACCAGAACAGCAACCGGAACCCGAACCTGCCAAGCCGGTAGCCGCGCCCGAGCCGACACCAGCACCGCCACCTCCGCCACCAGTCGAAGCACCACCGGTCGTCAAGCCGGAAGTGGTCAAGCCCGATATCGCGTTGGAAAAAGAAAAAGAAAAGAAACGCAAGGAACAGGAAAAAGAGAAGGCTGAAGAAAAGCAGCGCGAACTGGATAAACAAAAGCAGGCCAAGCAAGAGAAACAGAAACAGCTCAAACTGACCAAAGAAAAGCAGGAGCAGGAAGATCGCCTGAAGAAGGAAAAACAGGACGCCGACAAGAAGCTGGCCAAGCAGAAGGATAACGCCGATGCCAAGAAAAAGGCCGACGCAGCCAAGTTAGCTGCTGAAAAGAAACAAAAGCAGGATGCTGCTGACAGCAAGGCTGCCGATCAGCGTCGCCAGGCCGACTTGAAGCGCATGATGAATCAGGCCACCAGCACCACCGGTGGCAGCGGAGACGCAGCCAAGACACAAGGCCCACGCGGCACGCCCGACTATGCCAACAAGATTGCCGCGCGCATTCGCTCCAACACGACTTTTGACCTGCCATCCGACTTGGCAGGAAACCCGCCGGTGGAATATGCTGTCGAACTGTTCCCTGATGGTTCGGTACGCAGCGTGCGCCTGATAAAACCCTCCGGCGTGCCGGGCTTTGACGAAGCCGTGGCCCGCGCCATCAACAAATCGCAACCTTTCCCTCCTGACAAGGATGGCAAGGTCCCGAGCAGTATTTCCGTCATTCATAAACCGAAAGACAGCAACTGATGAATAGAACGACGCGCAACCTTACCGTTTTGGCACTCACCTCTCTGGGTCTGGCATTCGCTCCTGTATCTCAGGCCCAACTGCGGGTCGAGATTTCCGGTGTCGGTGCTACCCAGATTCCGATCGCCATCGCCGCCTTCCCCGGTGAAGAAACCGCCCCGCTACAAATTACCGCCATCGTCAAAGCCGACCTGACGCGCAGTGGCGTGTTCAAGCTGATCGACAATAACGACACGCTGTCGGACAGTTCGACCGTCAACTATGCCAACTGGAAAAGTCGCGGCGCCGATGCCATTGCCGTAGGCAGCATGCAACGCCTGGCCGATGGCCGCTTCGACGTCCGTTATCGCCTGTTCGACAACGTCAAGGCCAGCCAGTTATCGGCATTGTCGTTTGGTACCCAGCCGCAACTGATCCGGTTGACTGCACACAAGATTGCCGATGATATTTACGAAAAGCTGACCGGCATTCCCGGCATTTTCTCGACCCGCATCGCCTACGTCACCCACACAGGCAAGGAATACCGCCTGGAAATCTCCGACGCCGACGGCGAAGGCGTGCAAGTGGCACTACGCTCGACCGAACCAATCATTTCGCCGTCCTGGTCGCCCGATGGCGGCAAGGTCGCCTATGTATCGTTTGAAGCGAAAAAGCCCGTCATCTACGTGCAAAACCTGGTCACGCGTCAACGCACACTGGTGGCCAACTTCAAGGGCAGCAACTCGGCCCCGGCCTGGTCGCCGGACGGCAGCAAGCTGGCCGTGGCGCTCACCCGCGATGGTCTGACCCAGGTCTACATCATCAATGCCGACGGCACCGGCCTGCGCCGCCTGACCAATACGACCGGCATCGATACCGAACCACGCTTCTCGCCGGACGGCAACTTGGTGTATTTCACCAGCGATCGCAGTGGCGGACCACAAATTTACAAAATCAATGCCAACGGCGGCGAGGCCCAGCGCGTTACATTCAGTGGTAGCTACAATATCAGCCCGCGCATCTCGCCTGACGGCAAGGTTTTGGCGTATATCTCCCGCCGCGAAGGCAAATTCCAGCTTTACGCACTGGATTTGACCAACGGCCAGGAACAACGCCTGTCCGACACCGTCAAAGACGAGTCGCCGAGCTTTGCTCCGAACGGGAAATACATCATGTATGCGACCGATTCGGGTCGTCGCGGCGCACTGGCTGTCGTGTCCATCGACGGCAGAATCAAACAACGTTTAACCATGCAGGTTGGAGATGTCAGGGAGCCAACCTGGGGCCCGTTCATGAAATAACCATTATTCACATTCATTCACGACAAGGAGTATCAGATGCGCCCATTCAGTTCTTTTGCAATCATTCTTTCGGCAGCAGTTTTGCTGGCGGCATGTTCTTCGACCAAGCTCGATGACAAGGCAGCGCCAGTTGAAAGCCGTGCCTCCACTGGCGCTGCCGGTGCCGATCCGCGTGCAGTCAACACCGTCAACACTGGTTCCGATCCACTCAACGATCCGCAAGGCATCCTGGCCAAGCGCAGCATCTATTTCGACTATGACAGCTACAGCGTCAAAGAAGAATTCCGTTCGGTGGTCGAAGCCCACGCGCAATACCTGAACTCGCACAAGGATCGCAAGATCATCATCCAAGGTAATACCGATGATCGCGGCGGTACAGAATACAACCTGGCCCTGGGTCAAAAGCGTGCTGAAGCCGTACGCAAGGCACTGGTCTTGCTGGGTGTCTCCGATGCCCAGGTCGAAGCCGTCTCCTTTGGCAAAGAAAAGCCGAAGGCACTGGGTAGCGACGAAGCCGCCTGGTCAGAAAACCGCCGTGCCGACATTGCTTATCAATAAGATATAAATCATGCGCACTTCTTTGAAAACTGCGCTGAAGTCGGTATCCACAGCGGCCTTCCTGGCCGCTGTTGTCGCTCTGCCGATGACAGCACGCGCGGGCATGTTTGATGATGACGATGCCCGCAAAGCCATCCTCGACTTGCGAAACAAGGTCGAGGCCTTGCAAAAGGATGTCGCCAGCAAGTCTGACAAGAACAGCGCGCTGAGCCTATCCGATCAGAACGACCAATTGCGTCAGGACGTCGCCCGGTTGCGCGGACAATTGGAAGTATTGACCAATGAACTGGCTAATACCCAGCAGCGCCAGAAAGACTTCTACGTCGATCTGGACAGCCGGCTGGCCAAGCTGGAACCGCAAAAGGTTAATGTCGACGGCAAGGAAGTCAGTGTCGACGTCAATGAGCAAAAATACTATGACGCCGCGCTCAACATCTTCAAGGGTGGAGACTACAAGGGTGCCGGCTCGGCCTTTGGCGACTTCCTGAAACGTTATCCACAATCGGGGTACGCTGCTTCTGCGCAATACTGGCTCGGCAATTCCTTGTATGCGCAACGCGATTACAAGGGTGCCATTGCGGCCCAGCAGATCGTTGTAAAAAACTACCCGGACAATCCCAAGGTCGCTGACGCCCTGCTCAACATTGCCAGCTCCTACACCGAACTAAAGGACAAGGCTTCAGCACGCAAATCGCTGGAAACCTTGATTGCCAAGTATCCGGACAGCCCTGCTGCCCAGACTGGCAAGGAAAGAATGGCAGCGTTGAAATAGTTTCACTACGGGTTTGACACGACTGATTGCTTTTGCATATAATAGCGGTCTTTCGGGTCGTTAGCTCAGCTGGTAGAGCAGCGGACTTTTAATCCGTTGGTCGCAGGTTCGAATCCCGCACGGCCTACCAGAAATATGAAGGGCTCCAGTTCACTGGGGCCCTTTTTCATTATTTGGAATTTCATTTCTTGTCCATAATTTGTCCAACGACTATTAAGGACTAAAAGATAGCAAGCATCAGAAACGCGGCGAATACTAATACCAAGTTCGCGTCTCCCGTAAAGTCCCCCGCCCATCGACAACAAAGAACACTCATGCTGAAGCATGGGCACGTGCTATCGAATCCGAAATGGACAGAGGTATCTTTGCTTCGCAGCACGAAGCAGAAAACACGTCCTTACACCGAGCCGCCAACGACCAGAGTCTTACACTATCGATTAGTCGCGCAGAGGACTGCCTCTTTCTAAAATCTCTAATGTACACTTCAGAATAAAATCCACCCCAATGACCACGCCATGAATAGCCAAATCCATATTTTATTCAATGAGTCTCTGCAATCATTCGAACAAGGGAAGATGGAAGCAGCAGAAAAAAATCTGCACACGATATTGCGCTTACATGCGAAACATTTTGACGCGTTACATTTGCTCGGCATCATTAACGGGGTCCAGGGGCGACCTCAAGAATCGATCAAACTCTTCCGAAAAGCCTTAACAATTGACCGGAATCACAATTTCCTACAATTCAATTTAGCCAAGGCACTATCTGAGATCGGCAAGGACGAGGAGGCTTTACCTCATCACAAGATGGCGGTTCAGCTTAGCCCCCAGCACGCTGAGGCGTGGCTTAACTACGGTGTGTCATTAACTAATGTGGCGCGCTTTGAGGAGGCCATTAGATCGTATGAAAAGGCACTGACATTGCATGCGCACTTTCCAGCAGCATGGTCAAATTACGGTACAACCCTGTTTAAGATGGGGAAATATGGTGATGCCCTGTCTGCTTATGATAAGGCGCTTGCACTGGATCCTCAACAAGTTGAGTCATGGATCAATAGTGCGACCATTTTCGTCCAGAAAAAAATGTTCGTTGCTGCCATAGCAGCTTTAGACAATGCCATCACCATCCGACCGACGCACGCTGAGGCCTGGTTATTAAAGGCAAGCGTACAAATGCAGATGCAGTTATATCCTGACGCACAGTTTTCGATTGAACAAGCTCTGGTTCTTCAGCCCGATTCGGCGCAAGCCTGGTTGGACATGGGTCTTAACTTATCTAAGCAGCAACGTCATGTGGACGCGCAATTCGCTTATGCTCAGGCCTCGAAATTCGATCCCAGTATCGATCTGGTTTCCGGATACTATTTACAATCCAAATTGGCGCAGTGCGACTGGCGCGATCTTGGCTTAGTTGTGGAACAACTGCTTGCGGACATCAAAGAATGCAAGCTTGTGAGTGCACCATTTATCTCGCTTGCTGTTCTCGACGATCCAGATGTAGAAAAGAATTACGCACTGTCATTTAACAAGAAATATTTTCCAGACCGACGGATTGCGTATCAGTGGCCTGTTCCTGCAGCCAAGGCTCAGATCAAGGTTGGTTACTTCTCAGCCGACTTTTACAATCATGCAACAGCATATCTGGTAGCCGAACTTTTCGAAAAACATGACCGTGCATGTTTTGAGATTGTCATTTTTTCTTTCGGGCCGTTGAGCAATGACATGATGTACAAACGCGTAGAAAAATCTGCGGATCAATTTATCGACGTCAGTAGCAAAAGCGACCAGGAGATTGCAGAATTATCGCGTTCGATGGGGATCGACATTGCAGTCGACCTGAAGGGTTATACAAATGAGGCAAGAACAGGCATTTTCGCCTTTGGCGCTGCACCTATCCAAATTAACTATTTGGGCTATCCAGGAACACTTGGTGCACCGTATATAGATTATATCGTTGGGGACTCGATGCTGATCCCCAAGGAGGCTACTCAATACTATAGTGAAAAGATCATTCGCATGCCCCACTCCTACCAGATCAATGATCGGCAGCGCGCAATTTCAGACACACACTTCACCAGGGCCCAACTAGGCTTGCCTGAAAAAGGCTTTGTATTTGCTTGCTTTAATAATAATTATAAATATGCCGAAGAGAGCTTTGGTATTTGGATGAATTTGTTGAGGAAAATTCCTGGAAGTGTGCTCTGGCTCCTTCAAGACAATACTCAAGCTTCTGACAATCTCAGGCTGGAAGCACAACGCCATGGCATTGCTGCTGACCGTTTGGTGTTTGCACCTAGAATGGAGCTCGCGGACCATTTGGCGCGTCATCGTCAAGCTGATCTTTTCCTCGACACATTCGATTACAACGCACATACGACAGCAAGTGATGCATTGTGGGTCGGGCTACCGTTGATAACCCGTGTTGGAAAAACGTTTTCTAGTCGCGTGGCTGCAAGCCTTCTTTCCGCAGTGGGACTGCCCGAGCTTATTACGCGAACAAGCGCGGAATATGAATCGACCGCCCTGAGACTTGCAACAGACTCTGAGTTGCGTTCTAGTCATCGGGAAAGATTATTAATCAATCGGATGACATCCCCGCTGTTCAACAGCGGTTTGTTTGTGCGTCATCTTGAGCAAGCATTTTCTCGTATCCATGAACGACGTATAGCCGGAAGCGCCCCAGAGCACATCGACGTTATAGAACTTTGTGAATAACAGAGCGCCTCTTTTAATTTTGTAGACGGTAACCCAACCGTGCTCACAATTTCTTCCTAAAAACTAAATCGAAGATTGGCACGCACAGTCAATCCGATCCAAAGAAGCCATCTCATCTCGCAACGGGATCCATGCGAACGGTTCTTCTTCGCAAGGAATGGGCATTTTTCTTTTTGGGGATGCCTATTGATGCGTATCAAGGACAGCTTCATGTCAGCAAGGCTTAATTAATATTCTGTAAAAAAGCATGACCAGCCTTGCTATTTTGCAGGTCCCGCCCAATAATAGATGAGAATAATTCTCATCTTTAGGCATGCCCGATAGCGCCTGGTACCACATGATTTCGGCGCGCGGCAATAAACCATACCGTCCCTATTGAGATGACCACCAGTAACTAATGCGCAGGCTGCGGAACTGGCAGTAAAAACCACTGCCACAGTGCATGAAGACACGCCGCCCACCTGCAATATGGAAAGAAAGATCATGATGCGTCCACGTACATTCGACGATCAACAACTGCCGCCATTGACGGAAGTGCAACGCATTGCATTGCACCCATCGGCTACCCGCCTGCAGGGAGAATTTTCAGCCCTGTTGGCACGCCTGGCCGCGCTCGGCAATTTGACGGAAGTCACGCGCAATTCATCGGCACTGCTGGAAAAAGATAATGTAAGTGGCGCCTTGTATATGACCAATGAAATGGAATTGGCGCCAGCCGAAGCGCTACATTTACGCATCTTTTATCCGCAGTGGGTCCATGGCTATGCACTGGAAGAACAAGATAGCGGCACCAATACTGCGCAACACAGCTTGCAGTTCTTTGACTGCCTCGGCAGCATGATGCACAAGATCATGTTGAGCAACAGTAGCGATGTCACGGCGTTCAAGCAATTGGTCAGCGACCATGCTGCTGCCGAGCAACTCACGCCAGCGCACTTGCTGCCGCAACCAGCCGATGGCACTGAAACTGCGCTGCGAAAAATTGATGTCGATGCATTGCGCAGCGAATGGGCACAACCGCATAATCATGCGGATTTCTTGCAGCGCCAGGAAAGCTTTGATCAGCAGCGTCTGCGCAAATTACGGCTGGCCGGCAAGGCCTTCGCCTATCAAGTCGCCAACGATTCAGCGCGTATCATCCTGCAACGCATGACCGAGTTTGGCACTGCCATTCTGGCACAGGTTGGCAATGCTGGCATCGTGCAGGCGTATTACGGCAAGATCAAGAAGTTCGGCATCCGCGATTCGCGTCTGAAGATCATGAATACCGGCTTTCGCATGTTGCTGCGCGAAGACCATATCTATTCGGTCTGGGTGACCAAGAAGCCAACCACCGACGGCATCATTACCGCGCTGGAATTATTCAATCGCCAAGGCATGCAAATCGCCAGTTTCTTGAGCAAGAAAGACAATGGCCAGCCCGAGCCGCTTGAATGGCGCGACTCCATCATGCGCCTGGCGCCGATTTTCGGCACCTGAGTTTTTCCGCCCTGCTTTGCCATCGTCCCGTAGCGATAGCGCAACCATTACAATAACGCTAATTCATTTTGGGGGAAGTCTTCATGAGCGAACGTCTCTTGGTCATTCTGGCAGCCATCAACATGTTCATCGCCGTCGCTGCCGGTGCCTTTGGTGCGCATGGCCTGAAGCAAGTGCTGGACGCCGATATGCTGGCAATCTGGCATACCGCGGTCACCTATCAAATGATCCATGCACTGGGCATGTTCGCCATCGCCTTGTTGATGTCCAAGTACAGCCCGGTCTATCTGGGCTGGGCGGGCAGTGCGATGTTTGTCGGCATTGTGATCTTCAGCGGCAGCCTGTATGTACTGGCGCTGAGTAGCATTCGTATCCTCGGTGCCATTACGCCTATCGGCGGACTGGCATTTTTGGCTGGCTGGTTGTTGCTGGCCTGGGCAGCTTACAAGGGACCGGCACCGGCACTCTGAGTACGACAAACGGCCATGGGCCGTTTTTTATTGCCCGCCGATTGGTTTGATCAAGCTGCTGCGCCGCTCAGTGCCGCTTTGACCAGATCGTCGATCTCCGTCGTGATGCTCGACAGTACACCGGCCACCACGGAAAACTCCTTGCCGGCCTGGCCCGCACGTGCCGCGACAATACGCGCATTGAACGACACCATCTTGGCTTGCTTGGCGATGGTTTCAATGTCGGTCATGATGCCGCGCAATTGTTTTTTCATCAGCATGGCGTGACGTTTCGACTGCTCCTCATAAACCGTCGTGATCTGATTGAGCACCAGCAGCAATGGTGTCGTCAACCCAACCAGCTCGGCCAGCAGTACGGCGGCGTCTCTGTTTTTGGCTTCAACCGCATTGAGTACGCGCTCGGCCAGCGTGATGAAGCAGGTAATCTGAGCATCACCATCGAGCTTGCCGAAATAGGCCTGCTGCAATTCGTCGCAAAAGATGCCCGGCAAAGTATCCGAACCTTTGACCAAAGCACTGTGTGCACCACGGAACAAGCCGAGCGCTTCGCGCGCGATCACGACGGCGTTCTGTTCGCCTTGTGCAGCCAGCACGGCATACAGCACCAGGCGCTGCGAAGTGAAGCGGCGGCGTCCCGACAGATTGATCAAGGCACCAAACACTTCGCCCGATAATGGCTTGATCGGCGTGGCCACACTGCCGCTTGCGGCGAACATGGATGGCACTGTTCTGAGTTGTGAAGACGCCAGCATAGATTTCCTTTTGCGATTCGTTGTTCTTATAGAATTACGCGCTTCCAGCCGCTTTTATCGATTTCTGGCGACTTGCCTCAAGCCGCTTCCTTGGCCGGATGCGCTTGCTTGCGATAGAGGAATTCCAATACCGCCGTACGATATTCCGAATACAAAACATCCTGCGCCAAGGCCACCCGTTCGCGCGGGCGTGCCAGTTTGACGTCGACAATTTCACCGATGGTGGCAGCCGGTCCATTGGTCATCATGACGATGCGGTCCGATAACAGCACGGCTTCATCGACATCGTGCGTGACCATGACGACGGTCGACTCGGTCTTGCCGACAATCTTCAGCAATTCGTCTTGTAAATGGGCACGCGTGAGTGCGTCGAGTGCACCGAAAGGCTCATCCATGAGCAGCACTTTGGGTTCCATCGCCAGCGCACGAGCGATACCGACACGTTGCTTCATGCCGCCCGATATCTCATTGGGACGCTTGTTTTCCGCTGCCATCAGGCCGACCAGCGCCAACGCGGCATGGGTACGATCGCGCAACTGACTGCGATTTTCGCTAGCGCTGAACACACGTTCGACGCCGAGATAAATGTTTTCATAGCAAGTCAGCCACGGCAACAGCGAGTGATTCTGAAATACCACTGCGCGTTCCGGCGAGGGCCCGGCGATCTCGCGATTGGCGCACAACAGCACGCCGTCGCTAGGTTTTAGCAAGCCAGCAATCAGATTGAGCAAGGTTGATTTGCCACAACCAGAATGGCCGATCAAGGTGACAAACTCGCCCTTTTGCACTTGCAGGTGGATGTCGCGTAGCGCGTGAAATGCGCCTTTCTTGGTATGAAATACCATTTCCACGGCATTGATATCGATAAATTTTTTTTGCATATCCATCATCTTTTCCTTCGCGACAGCAATTGTGGCGAGTAACGTTGTCCGGCGTTCAGGTGTTGACCTGTTCGTAGGTAAAGGCCTTGGCCAGCGCCACCAGCAATTGTTCGAGTATCAGCCCCACCACGCCGATGACGACGATGGCGATAATGATGTGCGGCACGTTCAGGTTATTCCACTCATCCCACACCCAGAAGCCAATACCAACACCGCCGGTCAGCATTTCTGCCGCAACGATCACCAGCCAGGCGGTGCCGATGGCCAGGCGCACGCCGGTCAACATATAGGGCAATACGGAAGGAAACAGAATCTTGGTCAAAATCTTCCACTCCGACAGATTCAAGACCCGCGCCACGTTCATATAGTCCTGCGGCACCCGCTGTACACCGACGGCGGTATTGATGACCATCGGCCAGATCGAGCAGATGAAGATCGACCAGATCGCAGCCGGATTGGCCGACTTGAACACCAACAGACCAATTGGTAACCAGGCCAATGGCGACACTGGTTTCAACAGACTGATGATGGGGCCGAACATGCCCGACAAAAAGCGCACGCGGCCAATCAGGAAACCCAGTGGAATACCCACCACTGCCGCCAAGCCAAAGCCAATGGCGACCCGCTGCAGCGAAGCCAGAATGTTCCAACCGATGCCCTGGTCATTGGGACCGGTCCGATAAAACGGATCGGAAAACAATTTAATGGCTTCCAGCAAGGTCACCCACGGCGTCGGGAAGCTGCTGTTTTTGGCGGCAATGATTTGCCACACCAGTACCAGAAAAGCCAGCCCGACCAATGGCGCTACCAGTTGCATCAGCAAGGCACCGAACTGCGGCTTTCTCTTTGTCACTTTGGGCGCTACGACGACGCTTGCCGCGGCAGCGGCGGGTTTCTCGTTCATCATCGACTCCATGACTGCACTCATATCAATTCCTTCACGCAGGTTGCGACCAGCTTGTCGTAACGGACCAATTTATGCCCGGATCTTGAACGATGCGGCATAAGCCTTGGGATTCTTGCCATCCCAGACCGAGCCATCCATCAGCTTGGAAGTGCGCATGACATCCTTGGGAATGCTGGTCTTGGTCAGGGTTGCCGCTTCCTTGTACAGATCGATCTGATTGACCGCCTTGGCCACGGCCAGGTAGTCAGGATCATCCTTGAGCAAGCCCCAGCGACGGTGCTGGGTCATGAACCACATGCCATCGGATAGGTAAGGAAAATTAACTGCGCCCTCGTTATAGAACTTCATATAGTTCGGGTCATCCCAAGTCTTGCCGAGGCCATTCTGGTAACGCCCCATGATGCGCTGATCAATGACGTCCTTGCTGGTGTTGACATAAGATTTATCGGCAATGACTTCGGCCATCTTGTTCTTGTTGGCCAGCGAGGCGTCGATCCATTTGCTGGCATCGAGAATCGCCGCCATCATGGCGCGACAGGTATTGGGATTTTTCTTGACGAAGTCGAGCGAGGTGCCGAGCACCTTTTCCGGATGGTCTTTCCAGATGTCCTGGGTGGTGGTGGCGGTAATGCCGACCCCGTCGACAATGGCGCGATGGCCCCAAGGTTCGCCCACGCAAAAACCATCCATGTTGCCGACCCGCATATTGGCCACCATTTGCGGCGGCGGCACAGTGATCACCTTGGCATCCTTGAGCGGGTTGATGCCACTAGCCGCCAGCCAGTAATACAACCACATGGCATGGGTGCCGGTCGGGAAGGTTTGCGCGAACGTGTATTCACGCTTGTCGGTATGCATCAGCTTGGCCAGCGAAGCGCCATCCACTGCCCCCTTGTCAGCCAGTTTTTTGGACAAGGTAATGGCCTGGCCATTGTTGTTCAGGCTCATCAATACGGCCATGTCTTTCTTTTGCCCGCCGATGCCCATTTGCACGCCATAGATCAAGCCATACAACACGTGTGCGGCATCCAGTTCACCATTGGTGAGCTTGTCGCGTACACCGGCCCAGGAGGCTTCCTTGCTGGGCACGATCTTAATGCCATATTTCTTGTCGAAGCCAAGCACCGACGCCATCACCACCGAGGCACAATCGGTCAGTGGAATGAAGCCAATCTTCACTTCTTCCTTCTCTGGCTTGTCAGAGCCGGCAGCCCAGGCTCCTCCCGTGGCGAGTCCCAACATGGTTGCTCCTGTTGCAAGTCCTGCAGCCTGAATCAATTGACGACGCTTGGAATCCATTGCTTCGACAGCTTCCACAGCTTGTTTCGGTTGTTGCTCTTTGAATTCCATCGCGATCCCCATCGTTTCGGCAAATAAAAAAGGCGTCCCTTCAACACAACCATGAGTCATGTTGAAAGACGCCTTTGTCTTGGATGGTCCGACCGCCATTGGCCGCACCGTGCATTGCGCAATCGTTGCGCTACACCATGCTTGCAGCAAAGAGCGTGCCAAGTTTCCCAAAAAAGTGGCCAAAGCCAGTATTGATAAGACTTTGCCGCCGATAAGCTGGTACTTGACCAGAACCGGCCCTATGTTTTAGGGAATGTAGAAAGAAGGAATTTGGGGCAACCGGGGTGCACTGCGGTTGTGCTGCGCACCAAATTGGCGGTGCCGAGCCGACAATATGCCTTATCAGCCGAGCAACTCTTCGACGTCGAGCAGACGCTGGGCGATTTCCGACAATTTGAGGTTCTTGTTCATCGCCATGCTGCGCAGCTTTTGATAAGCTTGCTCTTCCGACAACTTGTGGCGTGCCATCAAGATTCCCTTGGCACGTTCGACCACTTTGCGCTCGGCCAGCTTGAGCTTGGTATCGGACAACTCGGTCAACAGTTTCTGTTCCTGGCGGAAACGCGCCAGCGCCACATCGAGCACCGGTTTGATCCGCTCACTCTGCAATCCCGCCACGATATAGGCTGAAACACCAGCTTCCATGGCTTTTTCCATACTGCCGGTATCGTCATCCTCAGTAAACATCACAATCGGGCGGCGTTCATCGCGCGTGGCAATGACGATATGCTCCAGCACGTCGCGGGCATCGGACTCGGCATCGATGATGATCATGTCGGGTTGCAATTGAGCAATCCGTTCCGGCAGATACAGGTCCGCCGGCAGCGAGGCAATCAGGTTATAACCTGCCTCCAGCAAACCAATGCGCAGCGCCTTGCCGCGCTCGGCCTGCTCGTGCAGCACCTGATCATTTTCATCGACTTGATCGATGACGGTGTTGACGACGACAATGCGTAAATTGCGCATATGCGGCTCCAATGTTCGCCTGGACATCTGTATCGTTTCTTGAACGGGTAATGACACGGATGGCGGCCCCATAGGCATAAGCACTCGCGCTTTCCTCTTAGGTCCAAACATCCCCCAATGCAGCCGGGCGAATAGTACCCGATTTGCAAATACCCACAAAATTTATATCAATTCATGATGTATTTTTGCAATGTCTGTGTCGCTCACCATATCACTTGATAAGCAAAAATCAAACCAAGCATAACTGCGGCCAATATCAATGCCTCACTCATAGGCCTACCGAGGATGTCGCTTTTTCTTACAGGAAATTGAGACGCGCACCTATCTCACTACCTACGTACGCTGGCTAAGATGAGGTCGTCATCCTGGTTGCTGTATTGATGTCATCCAATTGATCACCATCTGTCCGTCCGTAGGAGACCCGACATGTACCATCCTTGTTTACCGCGCACCATCAAGGCGACCCGAGCCGTCAGTTATTTTGCCGCTGGCAGCGCACTGGTGCTTGCCTCTGCCAGCAGCTTCGCCGATCCATCGCCCGCACTGGACCGCCTCAATCTATCGGTCGGTGGTTACCGCGTCGATCCGACCTTTCAGCTCAACGGCAATACCCAATACGGTTCGTTCGATACCGGTAATATTGACCGCAACAGCACCACGCTCGGGCGCGTGCGCGCTGAAATGCTGCTCTTCGATAACCAGGGCTTGTCGTTCGACTACTACAACTATCGCAAGAACTACTCAGGCGCGATTGATCGCACCATTCCCGTCGGCGCCGGCTCCAGCATCAATGGCAGCGGCGATGCCAACATTGCCGTCGACTTTGCACAGTTGGCCTATAAATGGTGGCTAGGCAAAGGTAACGATGTGTTCGGCATCGGTCTCGGTGCTGGCTATTACCGCGCCCATATCGATGTGAATGCCAGCGCTACACTCAACGGCAGCAGCGGCACACTCAGTGAAAGCTATACCGAAAAAACGTTTGCACCATTGCTGGAGTTAGGCTGGAAACATGCTTTCAGCAAGGATCTGCGCATGTATGCCGAGGCCTCCGGTGTCAAAAAGAACTGGGGCAGCGTGACCGGCCACATTTACAGCGCGGCGATTGGTGCCGAATGGTATCCGCTGGCCAATGTCGGTGTCGGTGCTGACTACGGCATTTCACGTATCCGCATCAGCCGCAATGGTGACAACAATAACGATGCAAATCTGAATATCAAACTCAAAGGGCCGTCGGCCTATCTGAAAGTCCGTTTCTAGCAGTCATACCGGCCTAGTCAGCGCCGGCATGTTTCCACCAGCAGTTCACGTCCCACAACAAGGAGAACCACATGACTATCGGCACCCTACTTTTGATCGTCCTTATCCTCATTCTGGTCGGTGCATTACCGACCTGGCCGCATAGCCGTTCCTGGGGTTATGCCCCCAGCGGTATTGCCGGCACGATTGTCGTCATCCTGTTGATTCTGCTCTTGCTCGGCCGGATATAGAAAAAATCAGACCCAGGTTTTGTCAGGTTGAGCATTTCACTTTGCCAAACGAGATATGATGAGCGGCGTTGCATCCTAGCGGTGTAACGCCGCTCATCATTTCTAATGGAAGGGAGTTCGTCACGATGAACAGGAATCGCCAGCAAGGTCGTTTGCAGACATTTTTTCTGATCGTCTGCGCCAGCGCAGTGCTTGCCTCGGGCTTGGCATCGGCAGCAGAGGAAGACATTTCCCAGAATGATCCACCACGCTGGTATCAAGGTGCCGATACGCCACAATTGCATTACCAGAATTTACTCAAGGAAGCGCGTGCCGCTCAGGCGCAAGCGCTGCAAGAGTGCCGTAGCTTGAAAGGGCACGATGTACAAACCTGCCGCAAGGAAGCGCGCGGCCATTTCGCGGATGACAAGGCGCGCGCGCAGCGCATCCTCAAGAAATTGAGTAGCCAATAGGACGCCTTGGTGTCACTCGTCAATTGCATAAAAAAAGGACCTCGCAAGGTCCTTTTTTATCCGCCGATCACCGTGCCGACGCTGCATCAGGCGGTTTATTTACCGATCTGATTACCGATCACACCGCCGACTGCGGCACCACCGACCGTACCGATACCACTACCACCCGTCAATACAGCACCACCAACGGCACCCACACCTGCACCGACTGCGGTATCCCTATCGCGCGGCGACATGTCGCCACAGCCACTCAACACTGTCAATGCAGCAACAGTCATCGAGGTCATGAGAATTTGATGTACTGATTTCATGATGACACCTTTTCAAAAATTAATCGGAAACATATTTCGTACGCGTATGTACTCGCAACAGTAAGCAGGTCACCACCGCAGCGCGCGACGCAAATCATGCGCAGCTTATTTTGAGATCAGAGAAGATCAGCATTTCAGGTAACAGGTCCGCGCAAACATTCGCTGACACTTTTTGCATTCGAGGTATCGCAATGCGCCTTGCTCATACCATAGTCATAGACGATGACCGCATTGCGAATCGATGCTGGATGCTTATGCTCGACCATATCAAGATAACGGAACTTCTTTTGCGCGACACTGGGCTTTTGCTTGACGACTTTTGCCACAGGCTTGACCAGTACCAGAGCAAGCTCATCGGCCAATACAGTAGAGGATGCCGACAGTGCCACTACAGCCACCGCCAGGAGCGATGCTAGCGTTTGTATTTTTTTCATGGTCCCGCCCTCGATACGCCGTCGTCGACGACTAGGGAATGTTTAATCGATGCCTGTTGACATGACTGTTCCGATGCTACCAAGTCATGATGACAAAAGCAGGAACCCATACATAGCCCCGGCTCTCCGATTCTCTTGTCAGACGATTCCTACATGGCCGTCTGCAAATGCAAGTATGGGAGCCGTAGCTCCCATGCCTTCATCGCTTAATGGCGATCCTTCAGTGTCTCTTTGACATCGCCGACACCCTTTTGCAGACTGCCGTCGATCTGCTTGGCAGCGCCCTTGATTTGCTGCTCCTTGCTGTCAATCAGCTCACCTGTCTTTTGTTGAACCTTGCCGGCGACCTGTTTTGCTGTACCTTGAACTTGATCTTTATTCATGATGACTCCTGAAAGTTGAAAGACCAGTTACTGCATGCGATTCACAGTCAACTGCACACGTTCACAGGGATGAAAACGCGATAAGTTCATACTAACCAGGAGCATGGCGCAGGGGTATAAGACAGGCCCGCTTTGGGGCGTAGGACAATTTGCAAACGTGGGTGAGAGAAGCGGCGACGTCTGCCCTGCGGCAGGCGTCGCGCAGGTGTTTCAGACCGCTGCCGCCGGCGCCAATGGCAAGCGTATGGTAATGAGCGCGCCTGAGCCAGAAGCGGGGCGAATATCCACGCTGCCGCCAAAAAAAGTGGCGCGTTCACGCAGGCCGCGCAAGCCATAGGTCTTGTTGTTGTCGCGCCGCTCGGGCGGAATGCCAATGCCATTGTCACGTACCGTCAAAGCCACCTGCTCCTCGTCGATATCGAGGATGACGTTGACCAGGCTTGCTTTGGCATGCTTAGCAACATTATTGAGCATTTCCTGCAGCATGCGGTAGATAGCGATTTCCATCTCATGGCCGATCACCACATCCTCATCAGGCAAGCTGGCCTTGCAAACCATGTCGGTACGCTCGGCCAATTCATCGAGTTGCTCGGTAATGGCAGCCTTCAACCCAAACAGGTCCAGCATGTTTGGACGCAACTCAGTCTGGATGCGTCGGGTGGTGCCGACCAGTGAACTCATCAAGCCTTGAATACGTGGTTTGCGCTCCTGCCATTTTTCATCGTCGGGCAGTATCTTGTAGACACTTTCTAGATGCATCGACAAGGCTGTCAGCGATGCACCCATGTTGTCGTGCAGCTCGCGTGCGATCGCGCGTTTTTCTTCTTCGCGCACTGTTTCCAGGTGATTGGTCAGCTCGCGTAACAAGGCTGTACGTTCGATCACCGTCTTTTCGAGGCGGGCTTCGCGCTCACGCAACGAATCCTCGGCACGCTTGCGTTCGGAAATATCGGTACTGATACCGATCACCCCCAGCACATTGCCGCTCTTGTCGAACCAGGGTACGCGCGTTGACTGATAGGTAAATATGCCGTGTTGCAAATGCAGGGTCTGTTCTATTGTTTCCGGCAATCCACTGGCCATCACACGCTTGTCATCTTCATCGATGCGATCAGCATCCTCAATCGAGGAAAACAAATCACGGCTGGAGCGATACATTGCCTCTTCCCAGTTTTTACCGACCTGTTGCAGTAAAGCAGGATTGGCAAACACCAGTAAACCTTGGCGATTTTTGACAAAGATCGGTTCACTGGTACTGTCGCTGACCGCCGTCAACAACGAGTTGGTTTCTGCCAGTTTTGCCGCGCTATGCATGCGCGCGCCATACTCGCGATCGAGCCTGCCGGCGAAGCGCCAAAAAATGAATACCACCAGTGCACCATCGATCAGCGTCAAAAACGGCAACATCAAGCGGTCGTCATAAAGACGGTACTCTGCACCCTGCGCGACCAGTAAATTGAGCAACAAAATCAACAACAACATCGACGGCAACAAACGTCGCAACATATTGCCGCCCGGCGCATGGCCGACGATGATCGCCATCAGGCGATGTGACGGACGCGCCATCAACAGTGCCGCGCCCAGCAACAAAAACACCAGCGCAGACAACAATGGAATGCCGGTGGAATAGCTCAGAAAGGTGAGTTTATGAATGCCGTACAAATAACCTACCAGCGGTATCGCCGCCAGGCCGATCAAAATAAACGCCAGATATTCAGCAGGATAATGACCGCCACGGGTAGCTTGGTCGTGCAGCAGCAAAGCCAGTGCCACCAGCAATAAACACGTCGCTGCCAGAGGGTGGATTTCCGCACCGATGGCACTACCAACCAGCACCAGGCCCGGCAGATGTGCACGCGACAGGTTGACGCCAAGAAAGTTTTGCAGCAAAAAAGCAATGCTGAGCAGCAATAACAAACTCGCCGTCAAACGTGCGGCCAGTGTCAATCGACGGCTCTGATTACCGACATTGATGCATTGCATGTACAACGTGCATCCTGCCAGGACAAATCCAGCCGCGGTGCTGCCTTGCACCAGAATGAGGTCCGCCAGTAACTTGCGATAGTCCTCTTCTGCATAGCAGCAGATCAGCACGACCACGCCAAACAGACCAACCATGACTGCCAGCCCCATCGCTGCGGTGACAATATTGGCAACATTGGATTGGGTGGCGACGTACTGCTCTAGCAAGGAATTCTCGCCAGTATCGTTTCGTCCTAGCGTCATGCGCATGTCATCAAGCCCCTGGTGTCATGGATCGCGTGCCGCCGACTACGCCGACGGTCAATACGAATATTATATTGGAGACGGGCTTTTATGCCGGCAGAAAGCCGGATGGTGCAGCAGCGACAGGGGAAGGTCCCTTACCGCTCAAACGCTCGATCAGGCTACGTAATTTGGTGAATTCCGACGACTTATCGAAAAAAAACTGAACACCGTATTGCAAGCCAACGCGCCGGTAGGTCGCGCTGACATGATTGCTGAAGATGATTTTGAGCTCATCGTGACGGCGCTTTCCTGAGCGCGCCAACGACTGCAACAGATTCATGCCATTGCCCTGCTTGAGCTGAATATCGAGAATCAACACATCGAAATCTTCATCTTCAAGCCGTCGCATAGCGTCCTGCTCGGTTTCCGAATAGCCAGCCAGTAGCACACCAGGTATTTCTGCCAGACTCTCCATGATCAGATCGCGCACATCCGGCGAATCTTCGACGAGGAAAATCCTGAGCGGCGACGCTGTCGTGCCCCCCTCCTGTTCCGCCAGTTTTTGCAACAATTGTTCCATGGTGACTTCCAAAACGACTTAAATGAATCTGGGCGCTGTGCGCCGGCGCGTTCCGGTACGCTTAGTCCAAACCAACACAGACCGTCGCAGTTACCCGCTGCAGCGCGAATACGTGAGCGGCGTTCAATTAATCGATGAGATTAGTTTTGATCGCGTAATAAATAATGTCGGCATTATTGGCCATGTTCATTTTTTGCAGCACCCGCGAACGATAGGTACTCACGGTCTTCACACTGAGGCACAATTCGTCGGCGATTTGGGTGACGCCCTGACCTTGTCCGAGCTTGTAAAAGATCTCGTATTCCCGTTGCGACAGGGTTTCATGCAAGGGTTTTTCCGAATCGACCGGGTCAGTCGTGAGCAATTCGGCAACACCGTAACTAATATATTTGTGACCGCGCAAGATGGTATTGATGGCGCTGACCAGGTCAGTTGCCAACGCTTCCTTCTGCACATAGCCACTGGCACCACTGCGCAGCACCTGGACCGCATAGCGGCTCTCTGGATGCATACTCAACATGAGCACCGGCAAGGCCGGTTTTTCGCGCTTGATCTGCTTGAGCACTTCCACACCGCTTTTGTCGGGCATGGCAATATCTAGCAAGACAATGTCCCATTCCTGCGTACGTACCAGGCGAATCGCCTCTTCGGCCGTGCTCGCTTCTCCACCGACTTCCATATTCGGAATATCAGCAATGAAATGTTGCACACCCGCGCGCACCACAGCGTGATCGTCGACTACCAATATTTTTGTCATAGTTTTTACTAGCATCAAAACTGCTGCTGCTTACCTTATTGATCAGGCAAATGCGGCAAGACTGCGTTGTTCCATATGCGTGCAGACCTGCCCTACATTCGCGTTCAGATCCGGCGCTGCCGGCATCTTCTGCGGCTAACTATACCCTACCGCATGCGATTTAACACCGCCCGATACTTGCATGGCACCGATGATGCAGCGGCGGGCAAGCCATTACCGGCCTGCCCGCCGCGTCCTACGCCTACTTCAAGCGCAGGTCGTTTTTCACCGACTTGACGCCGTTGACACCGCGCGCCAGCTCACTGGCACGGGTCGACGCCATGGCCGACGACACAAAGCCGCTCAACTGGACCACGCCTTTGTAGGTTTCGACATTGATTTCTGCTGACTTCAGGTTCGGCTCCTGGAAGATCGCCGACTTCACCTTGGTGGTGATGACCGAATCGTCCACATATTCGCCGGTTCCTTCCTTGTTAGGGCCGGATGCGCACCCAACCAGCGACACCATCATCAGTGCCAGTAACATGCCGAAAATACGTTTGGTGAAAGTTTGTGAAAAAGTCATGATGTTCTCCTTGTTGATAAACTCGATTGTTTGGGTAATTTTTTATGGAGAAGCATCCCTACCTCTCCATGACTTTGCAATAACGCAAATTAGCTACATGTCCTGCCGGGCTAGTTACTTGGCGTGATCAACCTTGGCGGCGGTGACGCACTTATCCTTCTCAGCGCCGCTCATAGCGTCGCATTTTTCCTTGGCAACCTTGTACTGCTGATCATTTTTGGTTTCTGCCATGTCCTTGTGAGCATCCTTCATCTTGCGATTTTCCTTGGCCTTGGCGATCGCAGTTTCATGCGTTGCCTTGGCTTCCTTCTGGCAGACGTCCTTATCATTGCCCTTCATCGGCTTGCACTTTTCTTTGCCAGTCTTGTAGTCGGCATCGGCAGAGGCGACATCGGCTTTGTATTGCGACTTGATCGGATCAGCCGCGCTGGCCATACCGTGCACACCAATGATGGCGGCGCTCAAAATACAGGTGGCGATGATTTTTTTCATGGGTAAGTCCTTTTGTCGTATGGTAAAAATGCGGTGTGCGTCAGCCTCGGCTCAATGACGCCAATCCTGATTACTGTCTTCGAATGCTTTGAGCTGTTTTTCGGCATCTTCCTTGCTCACGCCATAGGTTTCCTGAATCCGGCCTGCCAACTGCTCGCGCTTACCGGTGATGGTGTCAAGCTGATCACCACTGAGCTTGCCCCATTGTTCCTTGGCCTTGCCCTTGAATTGCTTCCAGTTGCCTTCAATGATGTCCCAATTCATGGTGTCCTCTTTGCTGTTGTCGTCGATAGATGGTGCTGCAACGATCGCTAAAATGCGGGACTACTGTGCACTTCACTCCAGTAGATCGCTCATGTCGCTGGCATGCTCTTCTTCCTTGGCCATGATCGAAACTAGCATGTGCCGGGTAGTCGGATCATCGTCGCCGATACGCTCGATCATCTGCCGGTAGGCCTCAATAGCAATCCGTTCTGCCAGCAGATTGGCGCGCACCATTGCCTTGATGTCTCCAGAATCATCGTAGTCGGCATGACTGCGTTCGCTCAATTGACGCGGATTAAAATCCGGCTCGCCATTGAGTTGCACAATGCGTTCGGCAATCTGGTTGGCGTGTGCATCTTCTTCCAGCGCATGTGCCAAAAATTCCGCCTTGATCGATTCGTTTTCCAGGCCCGATGCAGTGAAGTAATGGCGTTTGTAGCGCAATACGCACACCAGCTCAGTTGCCAGCGCACCATTGAGCATGGCAATGACTTCTTCGCGGTTGCCCTTATAGCCTTCGGTAACGGCACCGTCACCAAGCTTCATGGCAGCTTCGCGCAAGCTATCGCGGTCCAAATGAAATGGCGTTTGCGGCATTTTGCGCACTGTCGTTGGCTTGTTCTGCATGATCACTTTCCTTTATTCCGTTGGCGGTATGGCGACGGCAAAGCGATCTGCTCAGCGTTCGCCGCAGCGTGAAACGCACAGGCCAACCAACAGGCCAAGTCCGGTTGAAATGGCGATGGCGCGCCATGGATTCGATTGCACATAGTCGTCGGTGGTGGCGGCGATTTCCTTGCCTGTATTGACCACATACGATTGAATGCTTTCTGCTTGATTGAAGGCGCGATTGAGAATTTCGTCACCTTTGGCGCGCAACTCCTCTGCCTTCTTGCCGGAATTGGCGGCGGCTTCAGTAAACAGCTCCTGAGCCTGTTGCAACAACTCTTGCACATCGCTACGGACGGCATGTAATTTATCTTCTCGCATGTTTGACTCTCTTTCCTGGTTAGCGTGTTGCTCAATACATTCAATACATCAAGTACTGAAGAACGAGCAGCATCAACAGTGGCATTCCCAACAGCCAGAACATCACTATCTTGTTCATGATTGCACCTGATTTCTGCAGATGATTATTTCCAGCAACGGCGGCCTTTTCATGCGGCTTGCCTACGTTCAAACTGGCTGAGCGGACATGATCACAATACCGGTGACCTGCTTGCGCTGCGATAGGACTGCCACTCATTGACCTGTAGGACAAGCCCGGAGATCAGCTCAGGCTCAAGACGCCGCGTCCGGCACCGGCTCCGCAGGCTGCGCTCCCGGCACGGCCGGTTGCAGCTGGTTGCCGCCTTCACCTTCCCAGCGTTGCAACGCCTTGCGATGTAGACGCGCATCCGTACGCTGCGAGCGATTGGCACAGAGATTAAGCACCGCAACCACAGCCGCACCGGAAAGGCCCAACATGACCAACAGATTTCGTTTATTCAGCATGGCAAGCTCCTTTCCTTTTGACGTGTTCAAACCGACATATGTTGTTTGAGCGAACGTCGGATCAAGACTCGCGCTTCGCCGATGGTGTGCTGCACCTTGCCGTCCACCTGCCATTGCTGAGCACGACGGCGCAACACCGGATCACGGAGCAGAACCGCAACATGCTCCTGCAATCGACCGCACACGAATTTAAGATTTCCCAGCAGCTGATCTTTATTCACGATGCTCTCCTTGGTAGTGGCAAGTGCCAGCTAAAACAACACGATGGAGTGCATCCTAACAACGGCACGCAGGTCCAGATATAGGACGCCTGCCCATTGTCTTGTAGGACAAGATGAGAAGCCTCTACAGCAAAGGCTTTGCACGATTTTCAACAAGCCAGAAAAGAGCCGGAGCCACGCCCTCCTACAGCCGATTAGGGATACGTCTGATGGCGAAAAAACTCACCGGTGACTAGCATGCAAGCATTGGATAGCGGCTTGGTGTCGCAGCCAATTCCCTCAGGCGCATAAATTTCCGCCTGGCACCGGCCAAGCTAAACCTTGGCCTCACAGAGAAGGAGACATTATGGGTAAATATTTTATCGCCTGGATACTGGGCGCCCCTGCTTTTTTGCTGGTGCTGATCTATCTTTTGGTTCACTGATCGCACACTGCTACCACACAGAAAAAGAATAATCCCCTTATCAATTCAACTGAAAGGTACATGATGAAAAACGCGCAATTGATCGATACCCTGAACGATCTGATCCAAATTTCCAAGGATGGCGAAGAAGGCTTCCGCGCCTGCGCTGAAGACGCATCAGAACGTCAGGCTTACTACAAGAACCAGTTCCTGGAACGCTCGCAATCCTGCGGTCAGACCGTGCTGGAATTGCAGAATCTGGTGCGTGCACTGGGCGGCGACCCAGCGACACACAGCTCAGTGTCAGGCACACTACACCGTCAATGGCTGAATCTCAAAACTGCGATCCTGGGCAAGGATGATGAAGTCATTCTGAACGAATGTGAACGCGGTGAAGATGCCGCCGTCAACGCCTATCGCAAGGCCTTGTCGGAAGAACTGCCAAGCGATGTCCGGCTGATCATCGAACGCCAGTACCAGGGCGTGCTGGCCAATCATGACCGAGTAAAGGCATTGCGCGATCAAGTACGCGCCAGGAAGGCCGCATAAGCGGTTATGTCCTGGTTGAAATGAAAAGAGCGGCCATATATCGGCCGCTCTTTTTTCATGGTGACATCGCTATCTGGTGCACATGCCAGGCACTACTCCCCCAGATAAGCGGCCTTCACACGCGGATCATCGAGCATCTGTTTGGCATCGCCGCTCATCGTGATCAATCCCGACTCCATCACATAGCCGCGATGCGCGGCCTGCAAGGCCAGTTTGG
>JAMFSU010000117.1 GCA_026225475.1 Duganella sp. | reverse complement strand
CATCGCTGGGAACCCCGTAGGGGCCAGGATCGCGCGGTCGCCTTCTTTTGCTTAGCTTTTCTTGGCGAGACAAGAAAAGTAAGCGGCTGCCGGGCCGCTCCCGGCTAGGTCGTCCGAAGAAAACACAGCATCAGCAACCAAGAAAACCAAGAAACCAACGGCAGGTGTTTCTAACACTGAACAGCATTACGCCCCATTAGGCGCATTTATCGTGCGCCGCACAAAATAAACCTGTCGAGTATAATTGCGCGTCCCATGCAGGTTTCCGGGGGATTTTGCCGATACACTTGCTAACAGGCGTCCGATCTTGAAACAGCTCTGCTCCGTGTTTTCCGCGATAGTCATCGCCCTCAGTCTCAGCGGCTGTATCTCCCCGCCGATCGCCCTAACGCCCCAGACTGAACAACGTTTGCAAGCGCAGGCTCCAGTACGCTTCCTGTTGACGTTTGACGACGGACCGAGCGCATCCAGTTTTTATAACCCGACGCAAATGGTGCTCGATACCTTGGCGAATAACCCGCAATTGCCGGGCATCAAGGCGGTATTTTTTGTGCAGACACGCGCACGCGGTGCTGGCGGCGGCGAGATCGGCCAACAACTGCTGCATCGCGAAAACGCGGACGGACATATCATCGGCTTTCACACCAGCACGCCGGGACATACCAATCATCGTCATCTCGATCCCGCAACACTGGAATTATCACTGGCCAATGGCAGTGCCGATATTGCCGCAGTCACCGGCGCTCCACCGTTGTTTGTACGGCCCCCATTCTGGAATTACGACCACCGTACCTTTGCCGCCTATCAGCAACACGGCATGCATATCGTGCTCACCGACATGAGCGCCAACGATGGCAAGATCTGGGGTTATAACTTCAGTCTGAAACGGCGCGCCAATATGGTCCGGCAATTATCCGAAGTGCGCGAGCGCATCGCCAATGGCGACATACCGACGGTGGACGCAGTTACTCCTGTGATCGTGACGTTTCACGACATCAACCGCTATTCGGCACGTCACATAGAAGAGTATCTGCAGATCTTGCTCGATGCCGCGCAGGAGACTGGCGTGCCCTTGGCGGCCAAACCGTTTTACGATGATCGCACGACACTGGAACATGCGGTGATGGCGCGCACGATCACGGCCTCTTCCAAGCCGGTGCAGTTGCCGGGTATCTGGAACTGGATTTGGGATGGTGACGCGCATTGAGCATAGCTGCCGCTATCATCTGCGACGATAGCGGCCACGACAAAGCATGCTTTCCCGCCTTACTTTCCGGAGATCGGTTTCCGCGCCGCTACAGTTGCATCACGTGCCACCAGCTTTTGCACGATGTCGCTATTGCAGGCAGCAACAATTGTGTCACCACTGGCCTTCGGCACAATCGACATCCCTGTTGCCACAGCCCAGACGATAATTTCTTGATCGAGCGAACTGAAACCCAATGAGGACATCCATTGGCGAATATCCTTGCATAGTTGCGGCGCAGCCACGAGTGGCGAGTTCTTGTCTGCAGCGATGCTAGCCAGGCTTGCAGCGAAGGTCTCGTGTTGTGAGATATTGGTCGCAATCGATCCGAGCGACGTATTGGGCGGGGCCAGTGGAATGACATTGAAAGAAAGCACGTTCGCTGCCTTTACCTGTGCCACCACGGCTGCAATGGCTTCATCGATCCCAGCGATGCAAGTAGGTGCGACGGTCGTCGGACAAACGCGGACATCGACAAAAATCGATGGCCGCGGATCCTCCAGAGCGATGGTCCAGTAGCCAATACCCTTGACATCACCATTGACGGAATCGGACTCACTGGGAATACTCACATCCAAGCGTAATGCATCACCGTACGACCATCGCTTAAAATCTGAGTCGACCCAGTGCTGCTCCGCAATTGTCATGCCAAACAGGTTAGAGATGGTCGTATCCAACGCATCGGCGCGTGTCTTTGCAGATGCTTCGGTCAAGGCTGTGACCAGCGTCCCCTGCGGAGCAAGTTGTCTGGCCAGGGAAACTGCCGCATTCAATCCCACGACCGCGCCCTGAAACTGAATCGATTTCGTTGCGCTCAATGTAAAACGTGTGGAGAGAATCGCATTGCTGCCATCGGCCTTCACCAGAAACCAGGGAAACTGCTCTGCACGGGAATAAATCGTTCGGTTCCAGGCGTCGCCATCTTTACCGGCATTGTGCGACAACGATAGAAGTGGAACGGTTGCAATGAATGCCCCTGCGGAGACATTTGCAGAAAGCGTGACGGCGCGATGCGGCTGAGTGAAATAGCGACTGAACAGCCCGGTCTCCTCGTAGCCCATTGTAGTGGAGCCATCGGGAAGAGCAGTGTCGTGCCCAGTAGGCGTACCGTCAGGCACTATGCAATTGCGGACGTGGAGGTCAAGGCAACCGCTGCCTGCCTCAAACTTGATCCGAACATAACGATCTGCGTAGTCTACGGGTACTTTATCCTTATCCACGCTCAATTGCGACAACGCGGTCATCGGAGTGAGATTCAGATATTTCTTCTTGGCGATTTCGGCATTTTTTGCCGTAGCCGCAGCGTCGGCATCTGCTTTAATTTTCGCATCTGCTTTGGCTGTTTCCTCTGCAGTAGGTAGGTTCGACGGCTTAGTATTGGGGACCGATGTCTCCCCAAGCAGGCTATCTAAATTACTCCCGCCGGGCTTAATTGTGATGCATCCCGTGAGCAATGCGACTAACAAAACCAACGAAGATAGTTTCCCCCAGGCATTCATACGATTCCCCTTTTAACTTTTTATTTTAATCAAAGGACTACGAATACAAATGGCGCCTTGATAACCGGCGTTGCAGCATCTTACGTTAAGTATCTTGCTTTGCCAACGACGCAAAAAACCTTGCCGTAACGCATCGGCGGCAAGTTGACTTGCCTGGTTTTGGGGCAGCACGGCCCACTGACTACTGCGGCAATTCAATCCCGGACAGCTTCCAGCTCCATAGCCCATCGCGCTTGAAAATGAATGCGCCAGACCCTTGCTCGGCGGTTTTTGATTGCGCTCTGACGGTCGCGCTGTCCTGATAGCGCAGTGCATATTCGGCCGGCTTCTTTTGTTCTGCCGGTGCAGATGAGGTGTCGGCTGACGTTGCAGACGCGTCGGCTTTTGCTGTCGCTACCGACGGTTTGGTTTTAGCACGATCGAGCATAAACATGACACCGCTTGGTGTCACCATGGTTTCGACGATGCGGTTGACCAGGCCGACTGCCAAGGCACTGCCCAAGGCCGCAAACGGATTGCTGGCGGCCTCTGGTGCCTTCATCTGATCCATCATTTTGGCCGTGAACTGTAGCTTGAGATTTTCACGCAACGCCGGAAAGTCGACGTACTCGGAAAAGCGCGCGGCATCATTGGCGATGATGGCATTGCGCATCTGGTACACGGTCCAGTAGGGAGCGGCATAGATACTGCCAGCGACGACGACAATGACGGCGATGCCAACACCAAGTTTTTTATTCATCTGTTCCGTTCTTTTTCATTTTGTTCTTCGTCACAATATAACGCTAATCACGCTTGATCCAGACGAGCACCTGTTTGTTTAAGATAACGCCACAATTTCCACCTATCTCCGCCAGACTGCCGTGGCATTAAAAAAGTATCTTTCCAAAACCCACTCTGTGCTGTACTTGGTGAAATCATCTAAATCATCATCGTGTTGACCAGCAATTTTCTCAGCCTGTTTACCCCCCAATTGTTCGATGACTTTCGCCACTAATACCTGAATCAGGCTCACGATAGCTTCCTTGATCAAACGCTTCTGCTCGTCCGGACGGGTACTGACAAGCGTCGCTTGCGCCAGTTTGGCAGCAGAGACGGAAGCCGCGGAAACCAGAAACCCTTGCTTCGGGTGCGTAAGTGCCACCATTTCCCCGACAATAAAGCCGACATTACCAACGCTTTCAAAGAGGTTAAAAAGCGTCACCTCGCCGGAGGATTGGATGATCCTGTCAACGTTCTCTATATACCAGTCAATCCGTCGCTCATATTGATCGTTGCTGTTCTTGATTTCCGTCAACGCCAAATCACTGAAGCCATCGGCGTAGCCTACTGGAAAATGGACCTTGATGTTAGCGGCACGCGGCGTGTTCGCCGCTAACTGCTGCAGCATGTCGGCATACGAATCGAAGCGCTCGATGTTCCTGCTGATCAGAGAAACGATATCAATTGGAATCGACGCTTCTTTCAACCACGCATTGATCACCGGTTTGCCAAAAGGATTGGAACGTCGCCTGCCGACCGCCCGTTCTTGCGCAGTCGGATCGCGTACCGGAAAAATCAGCAGCAACGGCGTCTCCGCAAACTCATACCAAGGCTTGCCGCTGACCTTGAGGTCGCCCGCAGCGATATCAACATAATGCATGAACTGCTCTTTGAGGTGCGCATCTTGCTTCAATTCATTAAGTTGAGCAATCAATCGCTCTTGCGCATTAAAGGCTAGCAAGCTTCTTACATAAGATTTATAGTCCTCTGCTTTGTCATCTGCCACCTTGGTTGGAATACCGGAAATAGCGCCTTCGTACAGGCTTAATTCTTTCTGCTTCCATACCCGCTCGGTGCCGAGCACAAGTTGACCGAGCGTAAATTTCTTTTTGGCGGTGTCAGCGCTGTCTGAGCCCGGCAACATGGATTGATAGGTAAATTCGATTTCGTCGGCAAGACTGGAGTCTTCTATCCCATACACTTTTCCGATCTCTGTGACGAGCGTTTGCAGCCTTTCCGACAAGGGTGGCAGCGCTTGTCTCAGCTCATCCTCAATCTTAATAGCCGTCATTTCTGTGAAAAGAGTTTTGGCGAATTGGTTGACCATTGTCTCTCCACTGGTCAGATAAGCAATCAACTCCGGGCTGAATTCTTTTGGCCACAACATGCGCACGTTGTCGCGCTTAGCGATTTCGCTACGCACTTCTTTGGCACCGCGACTCAGGAACATATCCAGCGTCGTTACATCGGAACGGGTATTGCCAGAGCGGTCCCGATAACGATAAACATAATCACTGTCCAACAGAGCCTGCTTCTCCAGATCGCCGTACAACGCTTGATTGCCTGCCAACACAAAGCCGCAGGCGTAGGCAAGTACGGTTCTTTCCTGCCAATTGCGTGTCTGCGTGTTGGTGGTCAGGCGCTCCAATTCGGCCATCGTCTCCTTTGTCGCACGACCTATTGGCTGATTGGGGAAAAAATTTTCTGCGGCGCGCACCATCAATCTTTCTATCGTAACGCCGCGATCGAAATGGAGCGGCGTAGCCGACATCTGTCGCAAATGCAGGTCGAGCAATTCTCTGGCTGCCAGTCTGTAATAGCCGTCGGGTTGATATCGGGGCGCCTGCTTGAAATTGATGAAGAGCTGTGGATTCTCGGTGGAGCGTACGAATTTAATTAGATCGTGGTCTTTCAACCCGGTATTGTCGTATTGGAAGTGGAGGTACAACCCGGACTTTACATTCTTGAAAAAGTCGACGCATTTGCCGTCTATTATTTCGGCAATGGTGAACGTACTAGTATCGTTGTGGTTGTGAACGACGATTTTATCGCGCCCGGTCAGCCCCTGCTCACGCCACTCGGCACTCTTGGAAGCGAGATAATCGCCAACGATCATGGCGTCCAGATTATCCTGCCCGGTTTCTGGCGGCTTGTTATGTTCGCGCTCGCGCCATCGATCTTTCTGTAAAGCCGCCCTATAACTCGCAAGCTTGCTTGCGCTGAGCTCGTCACTGAATACTTTGCTAAAAATCCAAAATAGCCGCAGGGAGCGATAGAGAAAATGGTAATCGTGGCGCGCCGTTTCATCGGGTTGTGAAATTCTTGTTAGTTCCTGCAGTGACTTGATGGTTTCTTCAAAGAGTTTCAACATGATGTACACCGGTCGAGATTCATTTTTATGACGGGCGATGATGTACTGCATGCGTTCGCGTATTACAGGCGAAATATCTTCCTGCTTCAGCAGGTTTTCCACGTGACTACCCAGGTTGCTCGATGTTACTTCGCCGATATCGCGGATATATTTTTTCGTTCGCACCCGCGAATCTGCACGGCTGGCCTCATCTCCGCCGTCTGTCAAGGTATGCCACAAAGTGAGCTGCTCATCTGCTGCTGGGGCGGCAATCGGGTTTAGCCTCTCCGCCGGTGGCGTGGGTAGCTTGCTGATGACGGGTGTGCGATCTGCCGGCACGATGCCGTCCGGATTATGCATAACACCGTATCGGTCTGCACCTCTGCTCGCTACTTGCGATACTGGCGTCGACGCGGTAGTCGACTTTTCCACCAGACCAGTCACTAGTTGGATTGCGGCTACCAATGCGTCGGCTTTAGTCGCTGCGGCCACGCTGGGCTCTGTTTCCTGTGGCTGTTGCACGACCTGCATTATCGACGCGGCGATTCTGTGCTCATCGTCGGGCAAATCCCGCATCCAGTTTGCCTGTTCCGGCTTGCTACCGGATGACCAGAAGGCTCGCAAGTATTTGGCGCCAAAATAGACCATCGTCGCGCCGACCGCAGTAATAGCGAGCGCTAAGCGACGAAAGCCAGGTCGATCATGCGCTGCTGACGCAGCGTTGTGCGCCGTTGTCTTGGCTTGCATTAGCCTTGTCGTCTCTATTTGATGCATATGACTTCCACCATGCGTTACTCCGGTCAGACGCCAATCGTAATCACCTGGTCAGCATGTTGTTCCGCGATACGGTGATTTGAAATTTGAAATGCGAAAAGCATTTCAATTATTGATCGTCAAATAGTCGATTTTGTTCCGTATGAATATTGGGATTCATGGCTATGACCTACTTGAGTCAGCCTGAGAATGGGAGGGTATATAGGCGCAATAGTGCGCGGCGATTGGCGCGCGCATCAGCAGACTTGGTGATTGCCGAACGCAAATTGCGCTGGACGGTGTTGCGGGAGATACCGCGGCGTTTGCGAGGTGTTTGGCGATTGCCATCCATCGGACGTTATTGCGGAAATGCCGGCGTCTGATGATTTCTAGTGATGCGCCAACCATGCCCGTCGGTGGGCAAGGCGGCGATCGTCAATGCATTTACGTTTGCCATCCATTACTCAGTGCACCGCTGAAAATGACGAATGTATTGTCACGTTGAGATTTAACGCTCACCTGCTTATAGAAAATCTCAACGTCTTCTATCATGTGCAGATAAGAAGATAGTGAGATTTTCTGCTCACTGAGAAAGGAAACTTCGGTGAGTGACTAGGATTATTTATACAAGGTGATGAGATTGGCTTTGGACCGACCAGATCTGCGTTCCAGAGAGTCCACTGCATAACCTCAATAAGTCTTAGTATTCCAGATTCCTCTATTGCTGCACGGAGTGGCTAATCGAAGAAAATGCAGGAAAGTTGAATCTCAGCACCGACTTTGCCGAACGATTACGCCTTACAACGTCCTCCGATGGAACTTGTCATAAATAAATCGTCACTTATTTTAGCTGCCCTTGTTCCCAAAAAAGCCTGAGATGAATGATCTCGTCATCAGCTCATGATCGGTGCAATTAACTTGGGCCAGTCTTAATCATGTGAAGAAAAATCAAATGCCAACGATCCATTATCGCCCTCCAATTTCTGTACAAGACATAACGCTCCCCGATCTGAAATCGGGTCCATCAACTCAAATCACAAAAGAAAATGTTGATACAGAAAAGCCAGGGATCGGTACCGTTCCCGGCATTCAACTCGCTAAGACCTCGCAAACTAAATTGATGGACACTGCTCGAACCATGCAAAAAGCGGCGCATGAACTCGGTTTGGAGTTCATCGCTCTGGAAGATCATCTTCGTCTCGAGGCTGAACAGAATGATGAATGCCCCGCTTTTATCAAGCGAAATCCAATCACAACAAAATTCGGAAACCTGCTTGAAAGGACGAGCGAGGCGGTGAATTTCCGGCTCTTTCCGGTAAAGGCCAATCCAAACGTCAAGGTCAGCCAACTGGCGGCGACGTTGCTGGATAAGAAAACGCATTCGCTCAACGAGCAGGGTAGGACGTTCCAATATGCTGACCTCATTGACCAGCACAAGCTGGAGATGAAATTGATCATGCTTTTCAGCTACCACCCGGAATTGGCGGAGGTCATTGAGAATGCCTGCAAGAGCAAAGGCGCTGCCGTGCTGGGGCATCTGGCGTCGAGCAGTCCGCCCGCAGGTGTGACGATCAATGCAATTGACGAGATGTGCGCTCAAGTTTTGACTGCGCGGAAAACGGGAACGCCGAATAAGGAAATCACGCAAGCGCTGAAAGAAAATTCGTTAAAACTGGAAGCGACTGGCGGAATTTTCGGCAGAGCGTCAACCAAGATCAAGCAAGCCCCGAGCAACAATGAAACGGTCGATGCAAAGACGGTCGGCAACTGGATAGCGCAAGGTAAGCCGATTGAAACCACCGAAGCTGTGCGGTATGGATTCATGAATAAGGACACAGATGTCGTGACCACGAAGGATCAAGCCTTGCTGGAGAAATTACTGAAAGTCGCAGGGTTCGATACGGCGAAGCTTCCTCCCAACACGCCGCTGTTGCTGAGAGAATGTCCGAGTCGCGATACATTTAGCGAAGAAACCGAAGCACCTTTGCGGGCGAGGCTAATTGTCGATCAATCCTTTGACGCCATTGATCCCCGAAAGACCGCGTCTGAGACGACGCCTCTTTTGCATGCATCTTTCACAGGCCCCACTACTGTCGAGATCGAGCAAGTACCTATGTTGCTTCCGCTCAAATATGTCATCTGTGGAAGAGAAGATCTCGTTCATAAAGATATTCTGAGCATTCTCGATGAGGCTAAAATTGCCAAGGCCGTCTCGAAGAAAGACCCCGAGTTTGCCGAGAACGTATCGAATGCCCTTCACAATCCGGACAATACAGCGGCAATGTGCCTGCACCGCAAGCTGGTCGCCGCCGAACTAATGAACACCTTCCTTGAAGGCGGCTCAGCATGGGAAACGGCCAAGGACGTTGCTCCCTATGCCGGAGTAGGAATGCTCATGGAGGGCGTGAAAAACCTGATCCCGGACGGCCTGTTGAAATCTGCCGTCACGGAAAGCTTCCTTAGCGGCGCCGATCTCGGCGATAACGGCATGGGATGCATGGCCGAGCTAAGGTCACAAGCAATGACCGTCAAGGGAATTGAAGTAGGAGGCATCGCCGACCTTTATGAAAAGACGTTCGGCAAATCATGTCCCAGCATGATGACCATGCTGTCCCACCTCGTCCTGCTGGGAGCGGGAGCCACCGATCCGAATAGTCCGCTTTCTTCCGCTGCCAAGACGATGGGTTTTGAGAAACCTATAGGACCACTTGCTTCAATCACCGAAACCCAGATGAAGTCCTTCCTCACGGGCTCGGCGGTAAGCATCGGAATGACAACGATCTATTCTGCCGCGGGAGCGCTATCCCCGAACCCCGCCATTCTGGCGTTGCTTGGCGCGGGCGCCATCATGGGCACCTCCATTTCACCCGCGATCGGCTTCGGCATGCTGCACTCCGAACTTACTCTGGCAGTGAAAAAGCGACTTCATGACGGGACACTGCAAGCGCCAGAAAGCCTGCACATGAATGATCATGCCGCGGTGACCGACTTCTGCCGCCAGGAAGCGATGAATCAACTGATGATGCAAACCGGCAACGGGGCCGGCAACATTGCCTTCTTGCTCGCGCCTTTGGCGTCCAGCGCGAAGTTGCTGGGCTTCGTGGTGCCACAGGAATTGGTCGACTTTGCTCTTGAGCCGCTCATGCCAGGTATGGAGAACATCGTCCGTGTCGGTGCGATGGACAACCACGAAGCATCAAAGAGAAGCGCCATCAAGAAAATCAAGGAAAAGTGCATTGACGAGGCAGCAATGGGAAATACGGCGCCGATGACCTTGGACGAGTTCGACAACAGAACACTCAGCGCTCTCGACAAGATCGCAGCCGAGTGGTCTCTTACGATTGCCGCACCTTTCGTCAGGCTGTTGGGGCGTGCTGATTACCCGCATCTGGTGCCAGTGGCGGAAGAATCCTCTGCGACAAATTCTCTTCACTAACAGCGCGGCACCGCTGGCTTTGCAAGCGATCTAGTGACTTTGCCAGCCTATGTGCCGCGTATCTGCAAATCAACGGAGCGTACGCGTCGATCTGATCCGGCATCTCCGACAGCAGCGTTCGTTTCACTTGTCGGTCTGGCGGCAAGTACTGCTCCACTGGGGGGAACCGCCAAGATTTTGTTCTTCCAAATTGTCTTTGTTGTTAAATCGGTGAACCGCTGTGCGGCCCACACGGCACGTGCCTGCCGGGTAAGTTTTCCGGAGGCATCCTCTTCTACCAGCTGCCGATCTGATGATCGGCGTGCCGGCTTAACCAGGTGGGGCATGGATGGATCAATGTGTGAAGTAGTGTTAGCTGACGCGGCGCGCGGATCTTTGACGTCGTATCGCAGAGAACGAAATGGGAATGGATGCGAACATGAGCGAAGGCTAAAGACAACGAACGTAGCGCGTGACTGCCCAGCGAATGACAACCACTTCCCAGATGCGGTTAACGTTGTCACTCCTTCAAATGGGAAATGCGCTTGCGGGTGAATTTCTTGATTAGATACTGATGCTTTAAGAAGCGATGTACCCACATTAACTGCCGACCGCCAAGCCGTGGAATCCAAATGCATGCGGCCAATGTCGGCAGCTGAAGCGCCGGAAATACCTTCAGCTAGCGCCATAGACAGTTGGCCATTGATTTTGCTGTAATGGGCTTTGCTATATAAAGCGTCTCGGTTGAGCGGGGGTAGAAACAGCTTCGTCAGCAAATTGCTGGAAGACCCGAAATAGAAACGAATCAGCTCAATGCAAGGAATAATCAGTCGACGTTCACCAGGCAAGTCAACCATCAAACAATAGGATTGTGTGGCCTGCATGTGCCAAGGATGTTCTCCTCGAGGCAGCAAGAAGCCATTCTCTTCCAAATTAAGCCCAGCCTTAATCAGGCCGACGGTTTCTGGCCCAATATCTAAATCGGGAAAGCTTTCGAATTCGTAATCGGGCGTAGTCTCCAATAGACCATCACGCCAAATATCGCCGATATGAAGTAATGGCAAGGTTCCAGCTGAAACCCATACCTTGCGTTGCTTGGCGACGAATGTAGATTCCGGATTGAGAAGAACCGAATGGTCCTCGTGATAGCGCTCATCGATCACGCGTGACAGATGAAGGAGAACGGATGGCTGCTTGCGTCGAATCATGCGGTTTGGAAAGGCGATCTCACCAAACCAGTCGATACGCCAGGCATGCCCATCTGCGGGCAAGGCGGCGATCGTCAATGCATTTCCTTCTGCCATCCGTTATTCAGCTCCCCAGCTGAAAATGACGAATACATTGTCACTTTATTATTTAAATCTCACCTACTTATAGAAAATCTCAACTTCTTCTAGATATTCTCATTAACTTATATCATTCACATATCAACCCACCAACCCATGGGCCTGCTGATCTGCATGATAGCTGGAGCGCACCATGGCGCCCACGGCTGCGTGCACGAAGCCCATCTTGTACGCTTCTTCTTCATACATCTTGAAGGTATCAGGATGGACATACCGGCGCACCGGCAAGTGGTCGCCGCTCGGCATCAGGTATTGGCCGATGGTGAGCATGTCGACGTTGTGGGCGCGCATGTCGCGCATGACTTGCAGCACTTCTTCATCGGTTTCGCCGAGACCCACCATGATGCCGGATTTGGTCGGGGTGTTCGGATGCAGGTCCTTGAAGCGCTTGAGCAGGTTCAGCGAGTATTCGTAGTCGGAACCAGGACGCGCTTCCTTGTACAGACGCGGTGCTGTTTCGAGGTTGTGGTTCATGACGTCGGGTGGCGCCATCTTGAGGATTTCCAGTGCGCGATCCATGCGGCCACGGAAGTCCGGCGTCAAGATTTCGATGCGTGTTTCTGGCGACAGTTCGCGCACGCGTTGAATGCAGGCGGCAAAGTGGCCGGCACCGCCGTCGCGCAAATCGTCGCGATCAACGCTGGTGATGACCACGTAGCTCAGGCGCAACTGGGCAATCGTACGTGCCAGATTTTCTGGTTCGTTGGGGTCGAGCGGATCAGGGCGGCCGTGGCCGACGTCGCAAAATGGGCAACGGCGGGTGCACTTGTCGCCCATGATCATGAAGGTGGCGGTACCTTTGCCGAAGCATTCGCCGATGTTGGGGCAGGACGCTTCTTCGCACACGGTGACCAGATTGTTGGCACGCAGGATGTCTTTGATCTCGTAGAAACGGGTGGTCGGTGAGCCGGCCTTGACGCGGATCCAGTCCGGCTTCTTCAGCTTTTCCGCGGGAATGATCTTGATCGGAATCCAGGCTGTCTTGCCAGCACCCTTTTGTTTGTCGCTCGGGTTGCGCAGCGCAGTGTCGGCGGAAGTGATTTCGGTTGTCATAGTAGTGATTTCTGTGGCCATCAAACCCGACGGCTATCTAACAAAGTGCCAAAGTGCAATAAAGATGCAGTGTCAACGCAAACCCAACCGCGTCAGGCACTTACAGGAAATGCGCCAGCAATTGCGCGGCGAGCAGTTTCTGCACATCGCCTAAGCCAGCCGTGACGCCCAGGGTGCGCATATCGACTGTCGCCAGCCCTGCGTAACCGCAGGGGTTGATCCAGGAGAACGGTGCCAGGTCCATCGCCACATTGAGCGACACACCATGATAAGTGCAACCGTTACTGCGGATCTTCAAGCCCAGTGCCGCAATCTTGGCGCCCTGCCATGCTCCGGAACTGACGTAAATGCCGGGCGCGCCCTGCTTGCGTTCACCTGCGAGATTATACGCCGCCAGCGTGTCTATCACTGCCTGTTCGATCTTTTGCACGAATTCGCGCGCGAACAGCCGGGCGCCCGGATGGTTGCGACGCAGGTCAATGAGCAGGTAAATCACCACCTGGCCGGGACCATGATACGTGACTTCGCCGCCTCGGTCGGTCTGCACCACGGCAATGGCATGGGCATTGAGTACATGAGACGGGTCGGCACCCAGACCCAGCGTAAATACGGGGGGATGTTCTACGATCCAGAGCTGGTCTGGGCTGTCGGCATTGCGGCTGTCGGTGTAAGCACGCATGGCGGCGAAGGTGATGGCATAGTCTTCAACGCCACGGTTGATGATCTGTGGGGCGGTTAGCATAGCCGCCAGTGTAGCGAAATTCAGCACGCGCTGCCGTGCCTGACACTGATCGACTCAACAATAATGGCTAGCGGCAAGTTTGCCGATGGCCTTCTTTGTTCCTGCCACGGCGCTGTTGCCAGCGTTCGCTCCAGCGCCGTAGCAGCAGAGCTGCGCGTGTTTGCCAGCGGGAACCGCACTGGCAGAGCTGCACTTGACTAGCCTGCTTGACCGCTTCCACCACGACCAACCCCTGACCCGGCAGCACCAGAGACTGCCCTGCCGCCAACCAGTAATCGGTGCGGCCGCCTTCGATGGTGACCCAGACCCGGCCCGTGGTGACGCGCAGGCAAGCCGGGCGGCGGATGCGCAGCGACGCGACTGCGCCGGACTGGAGATGCAGTCTTTTCTTTGTGAAAAATATTGGCATGATGCTGACTCTTTGTTGTGCAATTTTCAATTGCGGACAAGACCCGCCTGATGGCCTTTTTCGAAAGGTTTAGTTCGCCGATGAACGTATTCTAGGCAGTGACATGCGGTAAATAAAACGATATATTTTCGCCATCCTTTATAGTTTTACTCACAAATAGAACCCCGACGATGGCCGATTTCCGTCAACTGCCGCAACTGTCCGCGCTGCGCGCCTTTGAAGCCGCGGCACGATTGGAGAGTTTTTCACGTGCAGCCGAAGAGATTCACGTCACGCCGGGTGCCATCAGCCATCAGATTCGTGCGCTGGAAGAAGAACTTGGCTTGCAGTTGTTTGCGCGCAACGGTAAGCGCATCACCATCACGCCGGGCGGGCGCGATTTCGCCCAGGTGATCCGCCGCGCGCTAAACGAGATCGCCGATGCTGCCGAACTGCTGCAGGAGGTGCGGCAGCAGCAGCGGCTGGTGATTTCGGCCACGACTTCCTTTGCCTCGCGCTGGCTGGCTTCGCGTTTGTGGAAATTCATTGATCGCCATCCGGCCATCGAAGTGGCGCTGCAATCGAGCAGCCACGTAAGCAATCTGGCGCGCGAAGGTATCGATGTCGGCCTGCGTTTTGGCGCGGGTGTGTATCCCGGTCTGCACACCGAAAAGCTGATGGAGGATTACTACTATCCCGTGGTCAGTCCGCGGTACCGGCAAGGGCAATTGCCGACCTCACCACAACAATTGCCCGAGCACACCCTGTTGCGCATGGATGACCTGCGCGAGTCCTGGCGGCCGTGGTTTGCCTTGGCCGGGCTGGCGCTGCCGGAACCGGTCGGTGGCTTGATTACGGAAGATTCGTCATTGACGCTGCGCGCCGCCGCCGAGGGCAATGGCATTGCGTTGACGCGACATTCGATTGCCTCGCAGGAAATCGCCGCCGGTGAACTGGTGCGCCTGTTCGACATCGTCTGGAAGGCCGATTGGGCTTATTACTTCTGTTGTACGCCTGCCGCTGCTAACAAGCCGCAGGTGCAATTGTTCCGTGACTGGATCAGGGAAGAAATCACCCTGTTCCAGGCCCTGCCGCAATGGCCGGGCCATCCGACCATACCCTGAGCACATAAAAAAACCGGAGCGCACCTGCTGGCGGTGCTCCGGTTTGGCGTTTCGTCGGATGCGTTTAGAGCACGAACTTGACCATTTCGTGCGATGACAAGGCACGATACAGATCGTCTAACTGGGCGCGGCTGGTAGCGCGCACGGTCACGGTCAAGGATAAGTATTTGCCTTGCGAGGAAGGTCGCATTTCGACCTTGCCGGCGTGAAACGTGGGGTCATGATCGACCACCAGGGCGATGATGTGGTTGCTGAAATCATCGTGCATGATGCCGACGACTTTGATTGGAAAGTCGCTCGGGTATTCGATCAGGGATTCTTCGGTGGGTAATGACATGGTGTGCAGCTTTTATCGTCGACAATGCCGCCATTTTACGCCATCCAGCAGCGAGCAGGCGTAATCGCCAGCCCGCTGCAGTACCGTTAGAGCGCCTGCTTGGCTGCTTGGTAGGCGGCGTAGAGCTTGGCAAACACCGGCCCTGGTGTGCCATTGCCAACGGTTTTGCCATCGATGCTGACTACAGGCAGGATTTCTTTGCTGGCCGACGACAACAAGACTTCGTCGGCGCTGAACACTTCCACCTCGGTAATCTTGCGCGCTTCGAACACAATGCCTTCGGCCTTGCACAGTTCCTCGATCAAGCCGTAGCGAATGCCTTCCAGAATCAGGTTGTCCTTGGGCGGTGCCGACAGCTTGCCATCCTTGACGATCCAGACATTGGACGACGACGCTTCGCTGAGGAAGCCGTCGCGAAACTGGATCGCTTCGGTGACGTCATGTTCCGCCGCATGCTGTGCCGCCAGCACATTGCCGAGCAGCGAGATCGATTTGATCTGGCAATTGAGCCAGCGCTTGTCTTCCATGCTCACGCAAGCGACGCCCTTGGCGCGCACCGCAGCCGATGGCAGCACCATGGTGTTGGTCATGATGAACACGGTCGGCGTCACATCTTCCTTGGGGAACGCATGGCCGCGCTTGGCCACACCGCGCGTGACCTGGATGTAGATCATCTGGTCTTGCAGCGTATTGGCGTCCACCACGCGCGCGATCAGTGCCAGCCATTCGGCTTCGTTATGCGGATTTGGAATACCGATGGTACCGAGACTACGAAACAGTCGCGCAATATGCTGGCTGCCGCGGAATGGCTTGCGGTCATACATGGGGATGACTTCGTAGACGCCGTCGCCGAAGATGAAACCACGATCGAGCACGGGAATTTTGGCTTCCGACAGAGGCGTCAGCTGGCCGTTGAGATAAACGATGGGATCATCCATGAGACATTTTCCGAGAGGTTCTTGAGAATTCAGTTAGGGGCTATGGTAGCAACACAGGCAAGCCCTGCACGCGCCGTAGTGCCATTTTTGCATAGCTGTGCAGCGCTGGTTATGCAAAGTCGGCATCGTTGGATCCCGACCCGTCATTACCCCTATGCCACCGGCTGCAGTTGCAGCTCAAAGCCGGTGCCGTCTGCACGGCGCGCAAAATGCCAGCGTTGGCTATGATAGCGCGCCACTGTTTCGCGATGGGCGATGCTGACGATGGCGGCGTCCGGCAACTCCTCTTGCAACAAGGAATACAGCGCCGCTTCTGTTTCGCCGTCCATGGCGCTGCTGGCTTCATCGAGGAACAACACTTGCGGGCGTGTCAGGAATACCCGCGCAAAGGCCAGCCGTTGTTGTTCGCCCGGCGACAGGCGGTTGCCCCAATTGCTGGCGACGTCGAGCATGTCCTTGAGATGCGGCAGACGGCACAAGTCCAGGTAACGCTGCAGCAGCTCGTCGCTGTAGGTGCTGTCGTCGGCCGGATAGGCCAGTGCCGCGCGCAGCGTGCCGATCGGTAGATAACTGGTCTGGGGCACAAACATCAAGCTGGCTTGTTGTGGTAGCACGATCTTACCGGTGCCGTAAGGCCAAATGCCGGCGATGGCGCGGAACAGTGTCGACTTGCCGCAACCCGAAGGGCCACTAACCAGGATGCGGGCACCGGCAGCAATCTCACCCTGGATACCGAACAGCAAGGTGCGACCATCGGGCAATGCCAGGTCCAGCTGCTCGACCTGAATCGCACTGCCATCCGCGTGTACCACGCTGATGCCTTCGCGTTGCTGCTGCGCCAGCTCAACTGCCAGATTGAATCCGGCCAGACGGTTCACGCCTGCCTTCCAGTCGGCCAGCGTGGTAAATGCATTAATGAACCACGACAAGGCATCCTGCACCTGACCAAACGCGCTGCTGATCTGCATGAGCGCACCGAGCGTGATGGCGCCGGAAAAATAACCGGGTGCGGCGACCAGCAGCGGAAAGATACTGGCGAACTGGCCATAGAAGTTGACCGCGATGTTGAGTCGCTTGGTGGTGTTCATGATGTTCCACCAGTTTTGACGGATATCTTCAAAGCGCGCATTGAGCTGTCCGCGCTCGCGCGATTCACCGCGATACAGGGCAATCGCTTCGGCATGTTCACGCACCCGTATCAGGCCGAAACGATAGTTCGCTTCGAAGCGTTCCTGATTGAAGCTTTGCGTCACCAACGGCTTGCCGATCCACCAGATGATCCAGGAACCGATACCGGCATAGGCAATCGCGAACCAGACCATGTAACCGGGAATGACCCATTCGCGCTGCATCAGCATGAAGCTGAAGGGTCCGCTGATGGCCCAGAGTATGCCGACGAACGACACCAGCGTGACCGCGCTGGAAATGAATCCGAGCACCAGGCTGATGGTATCCGATGACAGTGCACGCAAGTCTTCGGCAATCCGTTGATCGGGGTTGTCGGCAATCTGTCCCTGCTCCATGCGGTAGTAGGCATGATGCTGCAGCCATTTTCCCATGTACTTGTCGGTCATCCAGGTGCGCCAGCGGATTTGCAGCGACTGCGTCAGATAGATGCGCGCGGTGGCGACCACGATGTAGGAAAACGCCAGATAGGTGAATTGCCACAAGAGATGCTTGAAGGCGACGTAATCCTTGTTCTGCATGGAGTCGTACATGGTGCGATTCCAGTCGGTGATCAGCACGTTGATGTAGACCATCACCAGCACCAACACCAGAATGAGGCTGAACAAGCCCCATGCTTTCCAGCGCTGCTCCGAAACCCAATAAGGTTTGATCAGTTGCCAGATGGCATGGCGGTCAAACGCCTTGTTTTTTTTTGCAGTCATGTGATTTCCGTCAATCGCATGCGCCGGACGGTCGCGTGCATTGAGGATGATAAGCAATCCTGTCCTTTTCGGCTGACAGAAAATTGCAACAAGATATGTTTGACTACTTCGGCATGAGACATGGCGCACAGGATTGCCCGGTTTTGCGCCCCGTTTTGGTGAACAGGTTAAAATTTCACTCTTCGCAGTCCGCCGGACGTAAGACGTTTGTCAGTTGTACCGTCGCCGCGCCGCTGCCGGCGACACTCTGGAGATTGCATGCTCGCTTGGTTTGAAAATCTGCTGCACCCGTATCCCGACAACACGCACAAACCGCCACCGCGCGGTTTTGCCGCCTTTATTTGGGCCTGTACCAAAGGCTTGCGCCGCTACATCTTTGGCATGACCTTACTCACCGCTGCCATCGGTGCATTCGAGGCTCTGCTGTTCGCCATGATGGGTCGTATCATCGATTGGCTCGGTCACGTTGCGCCGGCGCAATTGTGGACACAGGAACGTCACAGCCTGATTATCCTGGCCTTCGTGCTGGTCGGCAGTACCGTGCTGATCGGCTTGCAAACCTTGCTCAAGCATCAAACTCTGGCTGGTGCATTTCCGATGATGCTGCGCTGGAAATTCCATCGCCTGATGCTCAATCAAAGCATGAGCTTCTATCAGGATGAATTCGCTGGCCGGGTTGCTGCCAAGGTAATGCAGACGGCGCTGGCGGTACGCGATGTATGCATGATCCTGGGCGACATCCTGGTGTTTGTGCTGATTTATTTCATCACCATGACGACCTTGCTCGGCGGCGCCAATCTGTGGCTGCTGCTGCCCTTCTGCGGCTGGCTGGTGCTGTATCTGGCGACGTTGCGTTACTTCGTGCCGCGCCTGGCCAAGGTGTCGCGCAATCAAGCCGATGCACGCTCGCTGATGACCGGGCGCATCACCGATGCGTACACCAATATCGCCACCGTCAAACTGTTTTCGCATGCTGGTCGCGAAGCCGGTTATGCACGCAGCGCGATGCAGGATTTCCTGTTGACGGTGAACCGGCAAATGCGGCTGGTCAGCGGCTTTGAAGTGATCAGCCATATCACCAACATGGCCTTGATTCTGTCCACCGCTGGCGTCGCGCTTTGGCTGTGGACGCAAGGCCAGATCGGCATCGGCGCAGTCGCCGCGGCCACGGCAATGGCGCTGCGCTTGAATGGCATTGCCCATTGGGTCATGTGGGAAGTGGCCTCGCTGTTTGAAAACGTCGGCACGGTGCAGGATGGCATCAACACGCTGTCGCGCGCCCACGAAGTCAATGATTTGCCCGACGCCAAGCCACTGCAAGTGACGCATGGTGCCTTGCAATTCGATCGGGTCAGCTTCGCCTATGGCGCCACCGGTGCGCAAGCGCGCCAGGTGATCGACCAGCTCGATCTGCATATCCAGCCCGGTGAAAAAATCGGTCTGGTAGGCCGCTCCGGCGCCGGCAAATCGACCATCGTCAATTTGCTGCTGCGCTTTTACGATGTCGAACAAGGCCGCGTCCTGGTTGATGGTCAGGATATCGCTCACGTCACCCAAGACAGTCTGCGTGCGCAAATCGGCATGGTCACGCAAGACACCTCCTTGCTGCATCGCTCGGTGCGCGACAATATTCTCTATGGCCGTCCCGATGCCAACGATGACGACATGATCGCCGCCGCACGCCGCGCCGAAGCGCATGATTTCATCGCCACGCTGGCCGATGCTGCCGGCCGCAAAGGCTATGATGCCCATGTCGGTGAACGCGGCGTCAAGCTTTCCGGCGGCCAGCGCCAGCGCATTGCGATTGCCCGCGTGATGCTCAAGGATGCGCCGATCCTGCTGCTCGATGAAGCCACCAGCGCGCTCGACTCGGAAGTCGAAGCAGCGATTCAGGAAAGCCTGTACCGCCTGATGGAAGGCAAGACCGTGGTCGCCATTGCCCATCGCTTGTCCACGATTGCGGCAATGGATCGCTTGATCGTGCTGGATCAGGGCCGCATCGTCGAACAAGGCAGCCATCAGGAATTGCTGGCGCAGAACGGTTTGTATGCGCGTCTGTGGTCACATCAAAGCGGCGGTTTCCTGGGCGAGGAAATCTGAGCGCTGAGGTGCTTGCCAGGCCCGCCAATTGCGGGCTGAGAACCGCCTATTGCTCGACTGCTTCACCGCGCAAACGGGTGATCACGCCATCGAGGGCATCGAGGTCATTGAAGTTGATGACGAGCTGGCCCTTGTTCTTGGCACCGGTCTTGATCGACACTTGCGTAGCCAGCAAATCGGACAACTCTTCTTCCAGCCGAGCGATGTCGCGCGATTTTTCCTTGCCGCCGTCGCGCGGTTTATTCGATGCAGCTTGTTCGGCAGTCGTGCGCACCACCAGTTTTTCGGCTTCACGCACTGACATGCGCTTGGCGACGACTTGATTGGCCAGCGAAATCTGCGTCGCCGAATCGACCGCCAGCAAGGCACGGGCATGGCCCATATCGATGTCACCGGCCATGAGCATGGTTTGCACCGGCTTGGCCAGATTGAGCAAACGTAGCAGGTTCGATACCGCGCTGCGCGAGCGGCCAACCGCAATGGCCGCTTGCTCATGGGTGAAGTTGAAGTCGGTAATCAAGCGATGAATACCTTGCGCTTCTTCGAGCGGGTTGAGGTCTTCGCGCTGCATGTTTTCGATCAGCGCCATGGCGGCGGTGGTCTGATCGTCGACATTCTTGACCAGCACCGGCACTTCGGTCAGACCGGCAATCTTGGCAGCGCGGAAGCGCCGTTCGCCGGCGATGATTTCATACAGATCGCGGCCTTCCTTGGTGCCGATCTGACGAATCAGGATCGGTTGCAACAAGCCCTGTTCCTTGATCGACGCCGCCAACTCATTGAGCGCACCTTCGTCCATGCGACTGCGCGGCTGGTACTTGCCGGCCTGTAGATCGGTGACGGCCATGATCGATGGCGAACCAGCCACCACCGGCACGTCGTCGGTGATATCAGAAGCGCTGCCGAGCAAAGCGTCGAGACCGCGGCCTAAGCCTTTTGATTTTTTGGTTGCCATCGTTATTCCTACCTGTTTCTAAATTACTGACTGAATGAGTGAATACTTGTCTGTGGAATTACAAGGTCTTGATGCGTTCCACCATCTCGGCACCGAAGGCCAGATAGGCCTGCGCGCCCTTGGAGGCCTCATCGAAATTGACGCCCGGCATGCCATACGACGGCGCTTCGGCCAGCCTGACATTGCGCGGAATCACGGTCTTGAATACCTTGTCGCCAAAGTGTTGTTCCAGCTGATCAGAGACCTGTTGCGACAAGGTCATGCGCGGATCGAACATGACCCGCAGCAAGCCGATGATCTTGAGATCAGGATTGAGTTTGGCATGCACCTTCTTGATTGTGTTGACCAGGTCCGACAAACCTTCCAGCGCATAGTATTCGCACTGCATCGGAATCACGACGCCGTGGGCCGAACACAGGCCGTTCAGGGTCAGCAACGATAATGCTGGCGGGCAATCGATGAGGATGAAATCGTAGTCGTCGGCAATCGCGGCAAAGGCATCCTTCAGGCGTTTTTCGCGGTTTTCCAGCTCGACCATTTCGACTTCGGCACCGGCCAGTTCACGGTTGGCTGGCAACACATCGAAGCCACCGTTTTCGGAGCGCTTGCGCACTGACTTGATGTCTGCCATGCCGAGCAGGACTTCATAAATCGATGCTTCCAGTTCGGCCTTGTTGATACCGGCCCCCATGGTGGCGTTGCCTTGCGGATCGAGGTCGGCCAGCAGGACACGCTGATCGTGTTTGGCCAGAGCGGCTGCCAGATTGACGGCTGTCGTGGTTTTGCCGACACCGCCTTTTTGATTCGCAACGCAAAAAATTTTAGCCATGGATTCTTCTAATGAGTGAAACGTTGGTATGCAATGATGAATGAAGCTGAATGCTGCGCGGGTTAATTCGTCCCCAGTTTGATGCCAAAACCGATCAGGAAAATACCTGCTGCGCGCGACGCCAGCGCAGCAATCTTGCGATTGCGTCCGAGCCGTTTGGCCGCTGTATTACCGACTAGGACCAGCAGACTGCCATAGATCAGGGTGCAGGTGCAAATCACCGTGCCCATGGCAAAGAAAGTGAGCGCGCCTTGCTGCGTGGCCGGATCGATAAACAAGGGAAAGAAGGCCATGTAAAACACGATCGCCTTGGGATTCATCAGCGTCACAAAAAAGCCGCGACGGAAATCTGCCATGTTCGAAAACGGTACCACCGCTGCTGCGCCCTCGCCTTTGGCCAGCAACAAACGCACGCCAAGATACGCCAGGTAGGCCGCGCCCATATATTGCATACCCTTGAACAGCAAGGGATTGGCATGCAACATCGCTGCCACGCCAATGGCCGCCAGAAACATCAGCACGATATCGCCAAGCATCAAGCCGGCAATGGCAACAAAACCGCCGCGCCAACCGTGTTTGGCAGAACAGGTCAGCACACAAAAAGTACCGGGACCAGGCAGCATCAGAAACACCGCAGTGGCTGCAATCAGTTGCCAGACGTCGCTGATACCAATGACATGAAACAGGGCTTGCATGGCGTTTCCTTAGTGCGGTGAATGGGTGGCAGAAGAATGCTTATTGCTGCACTGTCTTGACCAGCTTGGAGGTATCAAATCCTTGCTTGGTGGCGTTGTTGACGGCGGCCTCATATTGCGCGGTAGAGATGCTCGGCGTGCGCGCCAGCAGCCACAGGTAATCGCGCGATGGCGTGCCGACCGTCACGACGGAATAATCGGCATCCAGGTCGATGATCCAGTAATCGCCCCAGACTAGCGGAATCCATGACAGCCACGATGGCGCAAAGCGCACCTCCAGCTTGGCATTGTTGCTGCCTGGGACCACCTTGGCTAAACCTTGCGCCTGATCGACAACATTGCCTTCGATCTTGCAACGATTGATCACGTCGATATCGCCATCGGGACGCGCACGGTATTCGGCACTGACGTTGGCGATGCATTTCTTTTGGAAGCTGTTGGGGAAGCGTGCAATCTCATACCACTGACCGACATAACGTTGCAGATCGACCGTAGGCACCGTAACTACCTTGACCACCTCCTGTGCCACTACGATGGCCGGTATGGCGATGGTGGCGAGCAGCATGAGCTTGCTCAGGCAACTGCGCACCTGACGCAGCAACGGCCTGGGATTGCGGTGAGGAAGCAAGGATTGCGTATGCATTCAAGACCTTTCTATGAAGATCAGATGACGTTCGGCATCGAGGCCAGGTACCGTCAATGCTGTCGTTTTAGCGACTTGCCAGCCAACCGGCAAGCGCGCGATTTCGTCCTGCGGCATGACACCCTTCATGGCGATGTAATGGCCATCCGGTGTTAATAGATGATTGGACCAGTTGATGAAGTCATTGAGTTCGGCAAACGCGCGCGAGGTGATGACATCGAATTGTTGCTTGACTTGCAATTGTTCAACGCGGGCGGTGTAGACAGTGACGTTGCTCAATTGCAATTGAGCCTTGGCCTGGGTCAGGAAAGCGGTTTTTTTGTGGACCGTATCGATCATCGACACGCGTAAGTCAGGATAAGCTTCGGCCGCCCAAATGGCCAGCACGATACCGGGCAAACCGCCACCGGCACCAACGTCGAGCACATTGGTGGCACCGGCAAAGGCAGACACAGCAGCCAGCGAATCGAGCAGATGATGGGTCATCATCTGCGCCGGATCGCGCAACGCCGTCAGATTGTAGGTGCGATTCCATTTGGCCATCAGGGCCAGATAGGCCAGCAGCTTATGCTGCTGTTGTTCGCTCAGCGTCAATCCCAGCGCGGTTGCGCCGGCGGCCAGGGTTGCTGCGGCTAGATTGTCGGTAGTCGGCGTGCTTAACATGGTCAGGCTGCTTTGTTATCGGAAGGCGTGGACATTTTCAGGCCGCCCTTTTTCAGATGTACCAGCAACAAGGACAATGCCGCTGGCGTGACGCCGGAAATTCGCGAGGCCTGGCCCAGGGTTTCTGGCTTGTGCTTGTTGAGCTTTTGTCGCACTTCGATCGACAAAGCCTGTACTTCCATGTAGTCCAGATCGGCAGGCAGCTTGAGGTTTTCGTTATGGTCCTGACGGCTGATTTCCTTGGCCTGGCGATCGATGTAACCGGCATACTTGATCTGGATTTCGATCTGTTCGCGCACGGTATCGTCAGCCACACCTGGACCTGCCAGTGCTTGGCCTTCGGTGCCGGTCAAGCTCATCAAGGTGTCGTAATCAACGTTCGGACGGCGCAGCAAATCAACCAGGCTGTACTCACGCTCTATGGCTTTACCGAGTACACGTTCGGCTTCAGCGTCGGCCAGAATGCGCGGGTTGACCCAGGTCGACTTCAGGCGCTCCATTTCACGTGCAACAGCTTCGCGCTTTTTCTCGAACATTTCCCATTGAGCGTCACTGACGCAACCGAGCTGGCGACCGATTTCGGTCAGGCGCAAGTCGGCATTGTCTTCACGCAGGCTGAGCCGGTATTCGGCGCGACTGGTAAACATGCGATAGGGTTCTTGCACGCCTTGGGTAATCAGGTCATCGACCAGCACACCGAGATAGGCTTCGTCGCGGCGCGGTGTCCAGGATGCACGGCCTTGTGTTTGTAAGGCTGCATTCAGTCCGGCCAACATGCCTTGTGCGGCGGCTTCTTCGTATCCGGTGGTGCCATTGATCTGACCGGCGAAGAACAGACCCTGGATTTGACGGGTTTCCAGCGAGGACTTCAAACCACGTGGATCGAAATAGTCATATTCGATGGCATAGCCAGGACGCAGGATATGGGCGTTTTCCATACCGCGCATTGAACGGACCAACGCCAGTTGCACATCGAATGGCAAGCTGGTCGAGATACCGTTCGGGTAAAACTCATTGGTGGTCAAGCCTTCCGGCTCTAGATAAATCTGGTGCGAATCCTTGTCGGCGAAGCGGTGGATCTTGTCTTCAATCGAAGGGCAATAACGTGGACCGACACCTTCGATGACACCGGTATACATCGGGCTGCGATCAAGACCGCCGCGAATGATGTCATGGGTCTGACTATTGGTATGGGTAATCCAGCAAGGCATTTGCTTCGGATGCATAGCGACATTGCCCATCACCGAGAACACAGGGATCGGATCGAAGTCGCCCGGCTGTTCTTCCAGCACAGAAAAATTGATTGTCCGGCCGTCAACGCGTGGCGGTGTGCCGGTCTTCAAGCGGCCTTGCGGCAACTTCAATTCTTTCAGCCGCGCTGACAACGAGATCGCCGGAGGATCACCGGCACGGCCGGCAGCATAGCTATTGAGACCAACGTGGATCTTCCCGTCGAGGAAAGTACCTGCCGTCAGCACCACCGCCCTACCCTGAAACCGGATACCGGCTTGCGTGACTGCGCCGATGACGCGATCGCCTTCGACCATTAAATCATCGACAGCCTGCTGAAACAGCCACAGATTAGGCTGATTTTCCAGGCGCGAACGGATTGCTTGCTTGTACAGGATACGATCCGCCTGGGCCCGCGTAGCGCGCACAGCAGGACCCTTTGATGAATTGAGAATGCGAAATTGTATCCCCGCCTCATCGGTGGCAATCGCCATTGCCCCACCCATCGCATCGACTTCCTTTACCAAATGGCCTTTACCAATGCCACCGATGGAAGGATTACACGACATCTGACCGAGGGTCTCGATGTTGTGCGTCAACAGCAAAGTCGTTTGACCCATGCGGGCCGATGCCAATGCGGCTTCGGTTCCGGCGTGACCGCCGCCGACAACGATGACATCAAAATGTGTGGGAAATAGCATAATGCGCCTCTTGGAGACGGTGAACAGAGGCGAGATTATAAAGTCTTTTTTAGGGAGTCACTTAGGCCATCCCTGCTTTTCTCTTTTTAATCACATCTTTGACGGGGATTTTGTTTCACGTGAAACAAAAAAGGGAGAAGCCTAAGCCTCCCCCTTCTTTAGATTCTCTTGCAGCCAATCTTTTCGCTGCGCTGAATCACGTAGATTGTTTCACGTGAAACACGTATGGCGAGCGATCTCCCTACTTCAAGAATGCGTCATAAGTCGTCTTCAATATCAGCGCACCCACGACCACAAGGAATAATTTACGTACAAATGCACTGCCGTGTTTGATCGCCAGTCTAGTACCCACCAAAGATCCCGCTACATTGAACACAGCCATCAACAAGCCGAGTTGCCAGATCACATGGCCGCTATAGGTAAACCATATCAACGCCGCCAGATTGGTAGCGACATTAACCACCTTGGATAAGGCCGAAGCGCGCAAGAAGTCATAGCCGAACACCCGCACAAACAGGAATACCAGGAAGCTACCGGTGCCTGGACCGAAGACGCCGTCATAGAAACCAATGCCAGCGCCGATCAGCACTGCCATGATTTTTTCCTTGCTGCCAGACAGCAGCGGCGCATGCGTTTGGCCGAAGTCTTTCTTCTTCAATGTATAAACCGCCACCGCCACCAAGATAAACGGTAGCGCCTTGCGGATCAGATCGGTCGGAATATGTGTCACCACATAAGCACCCGAGAAGGACAAGACAAACGCCGCCAGTGCCGCAGGCACCGCAGCACTCCACTCTATCCGTACACGCCGGGCGAAATTGACAGCGGCTGCGCTGGTGCCCATGACGCCAGCAATTTTGTTGGTGCCCAGCAGTGTCGCCGGAACCATGTTCGGGAACACTGAAAACAGGGTTGGAATCAGCACCAGACCACCTCCCCCCACCACTGCGTCGACCAGTCCCGCCACGAAGGAGCCGATGCAAAGAATCACATATTTGGAGAAGAAATCAGGCACGGCAACCTGCCTGCCCGTGACTACAGGGAAAAAAGAAAGGCATGAACTACTTTCGGAAAAGGAAAAAATCGGCGCTGATTGCAAGGCCCCAGACCAGCAGGTGCAATGCAGGAAACTCAACATTTTACTCCTGCGACCGCCCTTTCTCCACTGCTCCCTGCAGTCCACAGCCTGGTCTTCTGTCTGTTTCGCAGCACAAAAAATAAAGCCGCCGAACAGTCAACACTGTGCGGCGGCAGCTTGCAGGGTAAACCCGGAAGCTTAGTGCGATGGCGTCGAACCCCGTGAAGTCCGTTTCAACAGGTGCAGAATCTCACCCACAATGCCGCGCCGGAAGGCCAGCACACAAACGATGAAGATGAAGCCAGTCGCAATGGTCACCGAGTCACCCAAGGTATTGAACCAGTCGATGCTGGTAACACTGGCCAGCCAGTTACCAATATCGCCGAGCTTGTTTTCCAGCATGATGATGATGACGGCACCGACAATCGGACCAAGTACCGTGCCTAATCCACCAACCAGGGTCATCAACACCACCAGGCCCGACATGCTCCAGTGCACGTCGGTCAGCGTTTCAAAGCCCAGCACCAAGGCCTTGGTCGAGCCTGCCAAACCACTCAAGGCAGCCGACAAGATAAACGCCAGCAACTTGTAGCGATCAACGTCATAGCCCAGCGAAATCGCGCGTGGTTCGTTTTCCTTGATCGCCTTGAGCACCTGGCCGAATGGTGAATTGATGGTGCGCACGATAATGGCAAAGCCGGCAATTGCGATGGCCAGCACCACGTAGTACAGCGTCATGTCATTGCCGAGATCGATGAAGCCCAGCAACTTGCCGCGTGGAATCCCTTGCAAGCCATCTTCACCGCCGGTGAATGGCGCCTGCAATGCGACAAAATACAGCATCTGTGCCAGAGCCAACGTGATCATCGTGAAGTAAATCCCCTGCCGGCGAATCGCCAGCAAGCCCATCACCAAACCAATCAGGGCACCGGTTGCCGTACCAAGCAACAGCCCCACTTCGGTCGGCAAGCCCCAGGCTTGCAAGGCCTGTCCCGCCACATAACCGGCACCGCCAAAAAACGCCGCGTGACCAAACGACAGCAAGCCGGTATAACCAATCAAGAGATTGAACGCACAGGCAAACAAGGCGAAGCACAACATCTTCATCAAGAACACCGGATACAGACCGAACGGCGCCAGCACTGCCACGACCAGCAACAGTGCAAAACCTAGATTCTTGTAGAGGGAATTATTCATAGTCTTGCCTTATTTCTCTTTGCCGAACAGACCGGCAGGACGAATCATCAACACAATCGCCATGATGATGAACACCACAGTCGCCGACAGTTCGGGATAAAACACGCGGGTCAATCCTTCCACCACCCCCAGTGCGAGGCCAGTCAGGATGGAGCCGAGTATCGACCCCATGCCACCAATCACCACCACAGCGAACACCACGATGATCAGGTTGGAACCCATGAGCGGCGAAACCTGAATCACCGGCGCCGCCAACACGCCGGCGAAAGCGGCCAGCGCCACGCCGAAACCGTAGGTCAAGGTCACCATCAGCGGCACATTGATACCGAAGGCTTCCACCAGTTTGGGATTCTCGGTACCCGCGCGCAGGTAAGCTCCCAAGCGAGTTTTCTCAATCACGAACCAGGTTGAGAAGCACACCGTGAGCGAAGCCACCACTACCCACGCACGATAATTCGGCAACACCATGAAACCCAGATTGGTCGCGCCCTGCAAGGCATCAGGCACAGAATACGGTTGGCCGGACACACCGTAGATCGAGCGGAAGATCCCCTCCACCATCAACGTGATACCAAAGGTCAGCAACAGACCATACAGATGATCGAGCTTGTAGAGCCAGCGCAACATTGTCTTTTCAACAATGATTCCGAACAGGCCGACTATCAATGGCGCCAGGATCAACATGCACCAATAATTGATGCCAAAATAACTAAGGCCGATCCAGGCCGTGAAAGCGCCCAGCATGTAGAGCGTGCCATGAGCGAAGTTGATCACGTTGAGCAAGCCAAAAATGACCGCCAGTCCCAGCGACAACATCGCGTAGAACGAGCCATTGACCAGTCCCAGCAATAGCTGGCTCAACAAGGCTTGCAGAGGTATGCCGAATAATTCCATAGAAACTCATTCATTCTGTTGGTCCGGCAGCATCAGGCTGTCGGGTTTACATCACCCACCAACAAAAATCTGCCATTCCCGCCTGGACAGAAATGACAGATCTTTGCGCATCAAGCAGCGATGACCAGGATTACTTCCAGGCCGCGCATTTCGATTCGGCCTTGGTGGTCCATGCCTGTTCGCCAGGAATGGTTTGCACCAGCTTGTAGTAATCCCATGGATACTTGGATTCGGCCGGTGTCTTGACCTGATATAGATACATGTCATGCACGACACGGCCATCGGCACGCAGATAGCCATTCTTTTGGTACACGTCATTGAACTTGGTCTTGCGCAGATACGCCATGACCTTTTCAGTATCATCAGAACCAACCGCCTTAACCGCTTGCAGGTATTGCAGCGCCGCCGAGTAATCAGCAGCTTGCAGGCTCGATGGCATCTTCTTTTGCTTCTCGAAGTAACGCTTGGCGAACTTGCGCGTTTCTTCATTGGTATCCCAATACCAGCTATCGGTCAGATACATGCCTTGCGTGAGCTTCGGTGTCAGTGAGTGCACATCATTGATGAACACCAGCAAACCGGCCAGTTTGGCGGTCTTGGTGACGCCGAATTCATTGGCTGCCTTGACCGAATTGATGAAGTCGCCACCAGCATTGGCCAGACCGATGATCTGTGCCTTGGAAGCCTGCGCCTGCAACATGAATGAGGAGAAGTCGGAAGCGCCCAGCGGATGCTTGACCGAACCCACCACGGTGCCGCCAGAGGCTTTGACGACGTTGCTGGTGTCGCTTTCCAGCGAGTGACCGAACGCATAGTCAGCGGTCAGGAAGAACCAGCTCTTGCCGCCCTGCTTGACCACTGCCGAACCGGTACCCTTGGCCAATGCCACAGTGTCGTAGGCATAGTGGACGGTATAAGGCGAGCATTCTTCATTGGTCAAACGGGCAGAGCCTGCACCGTTTTCCATGAAGATGCGTTTCTTTTCCGCAGCAACCTTGGCCATTGCCAGTGCAGTGCCGGAATTGGTGCCACCGATGAGCATGTCCACGCCTTGCTGGTCAAACCATTCGCGCGCTTTGCTGGCAGCCACATCGGCCTTATTTTGATGGTCAGCGACCACCAGTTCGATCTTCTTGCCATTGATGGCGCCGCCCATATCGGCAATCGCAAACTTGATCGCTTCAGCGCCGCCCTGCCCGTCGATATCGGAATAAACACCCGAGATATCGGTAATAAAACCAATCTTGATCACGTCTCCAGAGATCTGAGCCGAAGCCGGTGCAGCAAACGAGAATGCTGCCGCAGCAGCAGACACAGCAAGTGACATCGCTTTTAATTTCATTTTCATCTCCTTTGTTATTACGAAAGCCCGCTAAAAATAAGCAGTATCAAACGCCGAGCAACTCATTGAGTCTCTGCGTCTTCGATTGCAGTTCCGAGGCCGCGAACGACTCGACGATCTGGCCGTGTTCCATCACATAAAAACGGTCCGCCAAGGGTGCTGCAAAACGGAAGTTTTGCTCGACCATCACGATGGTGTAACCCTTAGCCTTGAGCGTGGTAATCATGCGCGCCAAGGTTTGCACAATTACCGGTGCCAGCCCTTCGGAAATTTCATCGAGCAGCAGCAAACGCGCCCCGGTGCGCAAGATGCGCGCGACTGCCAGCATCTGCTGTTCGCCCCCCGACAAACGGGTACCCTGGCTGTTGCGGCGTTCCTTGAGGTTGGGAAACATGTCGTAGATTTCTTCTACTGACATGCCTTTATCCGTCTTCGAAACGAATGGCGGCAACATCAGATTTTCTTCGGTCGACAGCGATGAAAAGATACCCCGTTCTTCCGGACAATAACCAATACCCTGATGCGCAATCTTGTAGGTTGGCATAGCAATGGTTTCATTGCCGTTGATCTTGATCGAGCCCTTGCGCGCACCAACCAGACCCATGATCGAGCGCAAGGTGGTGGTACGGCCGGCACCATTGCGACCCAACAGCGTGACGACTTCTCCCTGGTTCACGCTCAGATCAACGTTGTGCAGGATATGCGACTCGCCATACCAGGATTGCAGATTCGAAATCGCCAATGCCGGTACTGCGCCGCCCACTGTCCCAACACTCGCTTGTTGCATGGTTGCCGTGCTCATCCGTGGGCTCCTTCCAGCGCGCCGGCGGTGGTGCCCATATAGGCTTCCATCACTTGCGGGTTCTTTGATACCTCTTCATAGGTGCCTTCGGCCAGCATGGCGCCGCGCTGCAACACGCTGATGCGATCGCAGATGCCGGAGATCACATTCATATTGTGTTCGACCATCAGAATGGTGCGTCCCACCGAGACTTTCTTGATCAGCGCTGTGACGCGATCGACGTCTTCGTGACCCATGCCTTGCGTAGGTTCATCGAGCAGCATCAGTTCCGGTTCCATCGCCAGCGTCGTGGCGATTTCCAATGCGCGCTTGCGGCCATAGGGCAAATCCACCGTGATGGTGTCGGCAAAGCTGGTCAAATCCACTTCTTCCAGCAAGGCCATGGCACGGTCGTTAAGCTGCTTCAGACTGTCGCCGCTTTTCCAGAAATGGAACGACGTGCCGAGCGTGCGCTGCAAACCGATGCGCACATTTTCCATCACACTCAAGTGCGGGAACACAGCCGAAATCTGAAACGAGCGGATGATGCCCTGACGCGCAATCTGCGCCGGAGCGTCCATCGTGATGTCTTTGCCATTGAATAGAATCTGGCCTGAGGTCGGTACCAAAAATTTGGTCAACAGATTGAAACAAGTCGTCTTGCCAGCGCCGTTGGGCCCGATCAACGCATGGATATGGCCACGTTGAACCTGCAGGTTGACCTTGCTTACTGCCGTAAAACCCTTGAATTCCTTCGTCAGGTTTTTTGTCTCCAGAATGACATCCGTCATAGTGTCTCTTTTCTTCTCATCATTACCCTACGTGTTGTTCGTAAGGCCGCCCTGAGTAACCAGAAATTACACAGCGCTTGTGGCGCTTGCAACGAATTACTTTGATGCGTGATTCTTTAATATTTTTATTTATTGTTATAAACATAGTTGATAACACGTCATCAACCTGCTTGATATCTGGCGCATAGTAGCCGAGTCGTACCAATCCTACAATACGTATAAACACCGTATCCCGAGATTCTGGAGTCTCTTTTGCTGCAGTGCTACAGAATCTGGTTTTTGCGTGCCTGACGGATCAGTTCAGCCGCTTTCTCGGCAATCATCAAGGTCGGTGAATTGGTATTGCCCGAGGTGATGGTCGGCATGACAGAAGCATCCACCACGCGCAAACCTGCCACGCCGCGCACGCGCAAGTCGCTGTCGACGACCGCGCTTGCATCATCGGTACGTCCCATCTTGCAAGTGCCAACTGGGTGGAAAATGGTCGTCCCAATTTCACCAGCAGCCCGATACAACTCTTCTTCGGTTTGATAACTCACACCAGGCTTGCATTCATCCGGTTGATATTTACGTAGCGCAGGTGCAGCAACGATGCGACGCGTCAATTTGAGTGACTCGGCCGCTACCTTGCGGTCTTGTTCGGTACTCAGATAGTTGAGCGTGATCTTGGGTGCTGCCAGGCCATCTGCCGAACCCAGCCGTACATGGCCGCGCGAAGTTGGTCGTAAATTACAGACACTGGCAGTGAATGCCGGAAATGGATGCAGCGGATCGCCAAATTTTTCCAGCGATAAAGGTTGTACGTGATATTCCAGATTGGCGCTGGCTTGTAACGGATCAGACTTGGCAAACAAGCCCAACTGCGACGGCGCCATCGACATCGGCCCGCTTTGCGAGCAGGCGTATTGCAGGCCGATCTTTATCTTGCCAAACCAATTGTCCGCCATCGTATTGAGCGTCTTGGCGCCCTTGACCTTGAACGCCGTGCGGATCTGCAAATGATCTTGCAAATTCTCGCCCACGCCGGGCAGGTCTTTGACCACCGCAATCTGGTATTGCTGCAACAACGCGGCCGGACCAATACCGGACAATTGCAGCAATTGCGGCGAGCCGATGGCACCGGCTGCGAGGATGGTTTCACGACTGGCTTGGGCATACCACTCGCGGCCACCGCCAGTGAATTCAACGCCGACACAGACTGGCCCGGATTCACTTTGCTCGATGCGCAAACGTTTGACATGCGAACCGGTCATGATATCGAGATTACCGGTTTTCATCGCCGGTCTTAAAAAGGCCTTGGACGCATTCCAACGGATACCGCGTTTTTGATTGACATCGAAATAGCTGCTGCCGGCATTGTCGCCACGGTTGAAGTCATCGATCTTGGGAATACCGACTTCAGCGGCCGCATCGCGGAAGGCATCGAGAATTTCCCACGACAGCCTTTGTTTCTCTACCCGCCATTCACCACCGACGCCATGGAATGCATCGGCGCCCCTGTAGTGGTCTTCACTTTTCTTGAACAACGGCAGGATATTTTCCCAACGCCAACTGGCGTCACCGCTCAACTGCGCCCACTCATCGTAGTCACGGGCCTGACCACGCATGTAAATCATGCCATTGATCGAAGAACTACCGCCCAAGACCTTGCCACGCGGATAAATCAAACTGCGGCCGTTCAGGCCAGCATCGGCTTCGGTGCGATAGAGCCAATCGGTGCGCGGATTGTTGATGCAGTACAGATAGCCGACCGGAATATGAATCCAGAGGTAATCATCCTTGGCTCCGGCCTCAATCAGTAACACCTTGACGTCGCGATCACGACTGAGGCGATTGGCCAGCACACAGCCGGCGGTACCGGCACCAATGATGATGTAATCGTATTTACCCGCTGACTCCATGCTGTCTCCATTTATTTTAATTAGCTACTGTCTGCTGCAAACCCGTTTTACTTGGCCACCGGCATGGTGAACTCCGCCCCCTTGCCAATGGTTGCCGACCAGCGCTGCATGATCGATTTGTAGCGCGTATAGAACTTGATGCCTTCTTCGCCATAGGCATGGGTATCGCCAAACAACGAGCGCTTCCAGCCGCCAAACGAATGCCATGCCATCGGCACCGGAATCGGTACATTGATGCCCACCATGCCCACCTGGATGCGCCGCGAAAATTCATGCGCGGTATTGCCATCGGCAGTGAACAACGACACACCGTTGCCATATTCATGGGCATTGATTAGGCGCACCGCTTCGGCGAAATCAGGTACACGCACAATGCACAACACAGGCCCGAAAATTTCTTCCTTATAAATCGTCATTTCGGGTGTGACGTGATCGAACAGGGTACCACCAACGAAAAACCCCTTTTCATGGCCCGCTACGGTATGGCCACGACCATCCACCAGCAAACTGGCACCAGCCTGCACGCCAGCATCAATGTAGCCTTCTACCTTGCTCTTATGGGCTGCAGTGACCAATGGCCCCATTTCTGCATCCGGCTCCATGCCGTTCATGATTTTCAATGCCTTCACGCGCGGAATCAACGCTTCGACCAACTTGTCCCCCACACTGCCGACCGCCACCGCCACCGAAATCGCCATGCAGCGCTCTCCGGCTGATCCGTAAGCGGCACCGATCAAGGCATCCACAGCTTGCTCCAAATTGGCGTCCGGCATCACCACCAGATGATTCTTGGCGCCGCCCAGCGCCTGCGCCCGCAATGGATAGGTGCCCGCACGCTTGCTCGCCTGGCTATAAATATATTCTGCAATCGGGGTCGAACCGACAAACGAAATCGCTTGAACCTCGGGATGCTGCAACAAGGCATCCACTGCCACCTTGTCACCTTGCACTACGTTGAAGACACCATCCGGCAAACCGGCACGCTGGAACAGGTCAGCCAGCATCAGCGACGGCGAGGGATCGCGTTCCGACGGCTTGAGAATGAAGCTGTTGCCAGTGGCAATCGCCAACGGTGCCATCCACAGCGGCACCATCACCGGAAAATTGAATGGCGTAATTCCTGCCGTCACTCCGAGCGGTTGGCGCAAATTCCAGTTGTCGATGCCACCACCGATGTTATCGGTAAATTGCGTTTTCAAAAGTTGCGGTACGCCACAAGCAAATTCAACGACTTCCAGGCCACGCGTGACTTCGCCCTTGGCATCCGAAAACACTTTGCCATGCTCGCGGGTAATCGCCGCCGCCAGGTCATCCTGATGGCGTTCGATCAATTCCTTGAACTTGAACAACACGCGCGCCCGCTTCAATGGCGCCGTCTCCGCCCACGCTGGTGCAGCAGCGCTGGCAGCCGCAACAGTGGCATTGACTTCTTCGGTCGAGGCCAACACCACCTGCGCCGCCACATTGCCAGTGGCCGGGTTGAACACATCCTGTGTACGTCCACTGCTCGATGGCGTCACACGGCCATTGATGAAATGTTGAATCGTCGAATTCGCGGCAGTCATAAGCATTCCTTTGGTGGTATTGAACAGCATTTATAGATAAGGCCAATTTATTAGCAAAATTGACTGGTTTTAGGAGAATATAGCCATCTAGCACCGCTATCCAATCAGTTATTATCAACACCAATATAAGAAATACTAATAACCTATCAAATACAACGAAACCATCATCATGAACAAGGTAGTTAAGCTAAATTAACCATGGATTTGACACAATTACGCGCATTTGTCGTCGTGGCACAAGAAGGCAATCTGACCCGCGCCGCGATCATCCTGCATGTCACCCAACCTGCGGTCAGCCTGCAGATCAAGACCTTGCAGGAGCGCCTGAATCTGCAACTGTTCGTACGCACCAATGCCGGTATGCGCTTGACCAATGATGGCGCCAAGCTGCTTCCGGTGGCAGAAAAGGTATTGCAAAGCCTGCAGGAATTTCGCCAGCATGCCGACGCCTTGCATCAGCTCGATCAGGTCAGTGGCAGCCTGGCTATCGGCACCATCCTCGATCCTGAATTCATTCGTCTGGGTAGCTTTCTGAAGGTCTTGGTCGAACGTTATCCGCAACTATCCACACGTCTTCAACACCACATGTCCGGTTCCGTGCTGCAACAGGTCAAGGCCGGTGAACTCGATGTCGGCTTCTTCCTCGGCAATCCTGGCAAAGGTTTCCACTATCGCAGCTTGACCCATTTCACCTACAACGTGATTGGTCCAGCCGGCTGGAAAAAGCGCGTTGCTGGCAAGGGCTGGCGTGAATTGGCGCAATTGCCATGGATCTGGACGCCGCCAGAGTCAGCGCATCATCGATTGCTCGACAAGGTGTTTGGCGAATTAAAGCTGACGCCCAATGCCGTTGCGTTGGTCGATCAAGAATCATCGATGCTGGATTTGGTGAAGTCTGGCGTTGGTCTATCGCTGGCACGCGAATCGATTGCCTTGAGTCAGGCGCATGCACATGGCCTGGTGATTGCCGATGCTGTGGCGTTATCAACGGAGTTGACTTTCGTTACCTTGGAGAAACGCCGTCATGAACCGGCAATTGATGCCGTGTTCAGCTTGCTGCAAGACGTTTGGCATTGAATACAACTTGTCTTTTTGGTACTTTTCCACTGGCTTTTCGGGATATGCCTTTGTTTGGGTTTTATATTAAATGTTTATATATATACATAGTAGTAATAGTTAACACAGGTGCTTTTCTGTGGATAACTAGGTAAACCTAAATGGAATCAAGTGTTTACAGAAAAGATAACTGCTTGGTAAGCCTTGTATAGCAAAAGAATAATTATTGGATAGAAAATACGACTGTGGAAAACTACTCAGTTACCCACAATTGGTGCCCGCGATATACAGAGAGTTATCCACAGGCACTGTGAAAATATTGTCATTTGGTAATAATTTTGCTTAAACCGATGTTATTCACTCAGATCGCTACAATCGAACACAGACGCTTTTAAAACCCCGTCACTGCCAAATGGAAAAAAGTCATGGTTACGGACGTACACGCCCCTAAAAACGCCTGGAAGGTCTTCATCCAGCCTTCAGGTTTGGCATTTGAGTCAACATCACAGTTATCTTTGCTTAATGCAGCACTACAAGCACGAATTCGGTTACCGAGCTCTTGCCGTAATGGAACATGTAGGACCTGTTTGTGTTTGTTGAAGCAAGGAAAGATTCAATATCAAATTGAATGGCCAGGATTGACCAAAGAAGAAAAAGCAGAAGGTTGGATCTTGCCATGCGTTGCAATCGCAGAATCGGATCTGGTGCTTGAAGTCGAAAATGCCATTTCGCTGGAATGAGGTCAATCGATGCACCTTCGGTAAGCTTGCCAGGAGACCATTTTTTCAGACGTTGATGTTGGATGAATCCTGCGAAGAGAAGAAGAAAACGGTTTTTAAGGTTTTATATAAAAGTATATATATATACATAGTAGTAATAGTTAACGCAGGCTCTTTTCTGTGGATAAGTCAGTAAACCGAAGTGAAATCAAGCGTTTACCGAAAAGATAAACGCTTGGTAACACGTGTATGACGCAAGAATAGTTATTGGATAGATTTGGCGCCTGTGGAAAACATCGTAGGTATCCCCAAATCGTGCAGGACTTATTCACAGTTTTATCCACAGATAAAAATTCGACAAGATGTCATTTTTTCACTGTTGGTGCAGAAGCGGCACGCGCTGGCTTTATCTCTTGATAGGTCTTGCCAGGAGCCGGTGCCATCGGTCGCTTTTGCACTTCCAGCAAGAGATTGGCGCAATCAGACTGTTGCTTACCACTGATGTTGATCAAAGGCAGAATTGCCGCCACTGGCGCTGCTAGACCAAGCAGGATAGCGCCACCGGCTTTGAGTGCCAGCACGCCCTTATCCACACCAATACCAGGGTCCTTGAAGGGGCCAGTCACATACAGTGGCGAGCGCAAGGAAATGATGCGCAAACCTTTGCTATGCGGATTGATCGTCAGATCAAGTTGCTCCTGTGAAAAATTGACCGTGCCGCTGATATTGACCACGGCATCTTCGGTATCAATCACAAATGTACGTGCCTGCATCAAGCCATTGGTGACCGAAAAATCGCTGGCCAGGCAATTGAGCTTGACTGGTTTGTCGCCAAACACCTTCGATACAACGATGTTGCCGAGATTCAGGCCCATTTCTTCCAGCAGCAATTTACTGATAGTGCCGTGATTGACCAAGGTCTTCAGTTCGCCATTGGATGAGCCCAGCATGGCGGCCACAGAATTGCCAGTGGCGGACAAGGCAGCATCCCCGTTGATTTCACCGACACTGGCCTGAGAAGCATCGAGATGAGGAAACAGCTTCTGGATCTTGATGCCACGGGCTGAAATATTGGCTTCCGATTTCATCTTGGCTGTACGGCCATCGAGCTTGATGGTGCTGGTGAGATTACCGCCGGCGATGCCGAAATTAAGCGGCGTCAATGCCAATACCCTGTCATTCAAATGTAGATCAGCGCGAATATCGGTGATCGGCAAATTTTTTTCCTTAACCACGCGATGTGCGGTCAGTTTGACATCGGCATCGAGTGCTCCCCAGGCGTCAGTCTGGAACTCCTTGACCGGTAACAGCTTGTTCGATGGCTGGCGTTCTTCTGCACCGCGCTGCACTTTCTGTGCATTGGAGTCAGCACCAATCAACGGCGCCAGATCTTCAAACTGCAGCAGATTGGAAACAATCTCGCCCTTGAGCAAGGGACGCGGCTGGCCGGTCTGATATTCGAGCGTGCCACCAATATCGCTGGAGCCAACCTTGCCATTGAATTTTTCATAAATCCAATCGCTTTGCTTGCTGCTCAGTTTACCGATCAAATGGCCAGCTGTCGCGAATGGCGGGGTTTCCGGCAACAACACGCCGGTCAGCGGATACAGATGCGCCATACTGTCGCCGGACACGCTCAGTTGTAGATCGAGCGCGGCCAATTCCTGTGGTTTGGTCAGACTGCCTTGTATCGCAATGCGGGTTTTGCCAACGCGCACATCGGCTTGCAAGGGATATGGCTTACTTTCATCCTGCAGCGACAGCACCCCACCCGCCTTGCCTTGTCCGCTGATGGGAGCCTGATTGAAGCTGCCCTGCACTTGCCAACCAAGACCGTAAGTTTTTTCCTTGGCAGGATCAAGCGTATCGATATTGGCGCGCGCGTCGATATGCCCGATTGCATCGTTGAGCGCCACACTACCTTTGCGAATGATCAGTTGTTGGGGGTGAAATTGCCAGCTGGAGGGCGTGTCATCCTGCTTGAAGGTCCAGTTATTGCTGGCATCCTTGTTGCGCAACAAGATCAATTGCGGTGTATCGACCTCTAGCAGAGGCAACACCACTTGCTGACGCAATAAGGGCCAGGGATTGAGCACCACATTGACTTGCTTGATATTGGCCATGGTGCTGCCAGTGGCGGCCCAGGCCGGGTTACCCATGATGATATCGTTGGCCGTCACCTGCGGCCAGGGCAACCAGTTTGCCCAGAACAGATGTGCAGTTTCGGTATTGGAGGAAGGCTTTTGCCAGTGCACCAGCAAATCACCCTGGATCGCAAAGTGTCGACCAGTGGCATCACTGACACGCTGGTTGATCCACGGCCGGGCGCGGTTCCAGTCGAGATTAGCCAGCACGACCACCAGCAAGACGATCAATGTGGCCACGCTGGCCAGACTTATTCCAATTATTTTTGCGGTCCGACGCATGCTTTATCCTTAAGAGAACGAAGCGCGCCGGAAAAAATGGAATAAAAAATCAAATAAAATTGATGATCCAGTCAGCGCTTCATGTTGATACGACCGAATTCATCGTGAGTTGTTGCAGTTAAATGTGCACGCAACCATTTGTGAGCAGGGTTACGGGCGTCGCGTTCATGCCACAACATATCGACATGTTCTTCTGGCGTCTTGAACGGCAACTCCTTGACCACCAAGGCTTCCGTCATGCCGGTGGCAGCGATCAGATGGCGTGGCAACACGGTAATCAGGTCGGAACTGGCAACGATCCGCCCTGCCGTAAAAAATTGGTTCACTGTCAGCAGAATCTTACGTTCACGGTTCATGCTTGACAGCACATCATCAATCACAGCGTGTGGTTTGCCTGACAGACTGACCAGCAAATGGTCGGCGCTGCAATAGGTGTCGAGCGTCAACTCCACATCGGCCAGCGGATGGTTCTTGCTCATCACACAGACATATTGCCCGGTGTACAAACGTTCGTGACTGATCTGGGTCTTGACGGTACCTTGGCCATCCGCCAATTGTGCTGTCACGCCAGGAAAGAAGCCCACTGCCAGATCGACATCGCCACGCAGCAGCATGGCGCGCGGATCGCGTGTGGTCAGCGGCATCATGCGTATTTTGATGCGCGGCGCATCGCGCATGATGGTGCGCACCAACGAGGGCAGCCACAAGGCAGCAGTGGCATCGACCATGGCCATGCGAAACGTGTTTTGGGCGCGGGTGACATCAAAGGTTTCCGGCGTAATGACCGCTTCCAGCTCGGACAGCGCCCGGCGCACGGTCGGCCATAGTTCTTCGGCGCGCGGTGTCGGTTTGACGCCGTGCGCGGTACGAATCACCAATTCATCATTGAGCGCATCGCGCAGACGGCGTAACGCATTTGACACAGCAGGTTGTGTCATCGCCAACAGGTTGGCCGCGCGCGTCAGGTTTTGTTCGGTCATGACCGCATCGAACACGCGTAAGAGATTCAGATCAAGGGTGAGAAAGCTCATGTCAGCCGCGCCAGGTCAGGGATTGCGCAAAAAGAGAGGAATTGAATTTAATATTCACAAAAAGTATAACTGATATCCTAAACGGAAATTGGTAAAGCGAGTCAAGCATCATTACACTGCAATGCAACATAACACACTTTGTCAGGAGCAAATCATGACTGCAATGACCGCTGAATTTAGCAAGACCAACACAACTTTCGGTAACAAGATCAGCACCGCGCTGCGCAATATGTTCGTGCGTTTTGTCCAGGCTCACGAAGCCCAGGCTGCTCTGCTGATGTCTGACCAAGACCTGGTTGGCGTGGCCGAACTGAACCGCATGGCTGACCGTTTCGAAGCAGCCCAGCCTAATCTGGCAGCTGAACTGCGTTTCATCGCTTCGCGCGGTTAATTCTGGCGCAAGTAAGTAGCAGGCAGTCAACGACTACAGGGCAGTGTCGATTTAGCGTGGATTATTAACGACGCATTCCACTGCTTCTGTAGGGCATTATCAGTAATAGCAATTTGTAGTACCAGTTTCAGCCTCGTTTTCGAGGCCCATGCCAAGGAAGCTTCCAGCGTCGCCAGCAGATACAGGCGCGCAGCATGGGTAGTCTGTCCGATGTCTCCTCCTCCCTCTTTAGGAAGGATTAGCCCCGAGAACTCAGTTCTTGGGGCTTTTTTTTTGCGGCAGCTAAAACCTCAATCAACCACCAGGCAGCCATCACTCAAACAGATCTTAAGCCAGCAACATAGAGATTGCCAATTCCATTCACAATGAATATAACTGATATGTGAACATGAAATTGGAAAAGCGAATCGCAATTCCATATACTGCAATGCAGCAGATCAGAAAACACCAACGCAGTCGTTTGATATCAAAGAAATCAATATCATGTCTTTCCTCGCCATTGCCTTTCCAGTAGAAGCCGCTGTGCCATTGGCACAGACGCTGATCGGCGCAAGCGCTGCCTTGCTGCGGCCGCTGTTGGGCCTGGGTATGCTGGTGACCTTGTTAATGGTCTTCAAACCGTTAGTGGTCGGCATCTTGCGCGCTGCGCTGGTGCTGGTCAAGCCGCGTAAATCGCTGGAACAACGGGTATTGCAGCACCGCTTCAACGGTGTCAGATTATTGAACCGCATGGCCAATGACTATGCTGGCTCGCAACCGAATTTTGCTGCAGAACTGCGTAATCTGGCAGGCCGCGATCACTGATCGCGCTACCAATCCAGTTTTGTGATTAACGATTAAGTCGTACGTACCGCGTCTCCTCCTCCCTCTTTAGGAAGGATTAGCCCCGAGAACTCAGTTCTTGGGGCTTTTTTTATGTGAAATCGATTAAATTTCGAGACCATAAGCAATGGATAACGAATTTGCACTTTCTCGCCTGGCATTCGCGTGATACCGTAAAGCCTACTTGTTCTCTTCGCTCAACTCTTCCAGCTTCACCGCCTCGCCGACATCATGTGCCAGTTACTCGGGATGAATTGCAACACGCCCACCGACATCGTCTTCAGTTTCACCGGTTTTGCCAATCGTGGAGGATTGACCGACCATCACAGTGATGGCTGGGGCATTGCCTTCTTTGAAGGCTCGGGCGTGCGCACTTTTGTCGATTACCAGTCGGCCGTGACCTCGCCAGTGGCGGCACTGATTAAAAGCAGTCCAATCAAATCGCAGCACGTGATTGCCCACATTCGCAAAGCCACTCAAGGCCGCGTGACGCTGGCCAATTGCCATCCCTTTGTGCGCGAACTGTGGGGCCGCTATTGGGTCTTTGCCCACAATGGCGACTTGAAAAATTTCACGCCGGATTTGCAAGGGCCTTACCGGCCAGTCGGCACTACTGATAGTGAATTGGCATTCTGTTATCTGCTACAAGAATTGCGGCAACACTTTGGTGAGAATTTGCCCGCAATTGCCGATTTAACAGAGAAGTTGCGCGAACTTACCACCTACATCGCCAGTCACGGCACCTTCAACATGCTGTTGTCGGACGGTTCAGCCCTGTTTGCCCACTGCACCACCAATTTGTATTACATCATCCGCCAGCACCCGTTCAGCGCCGCCCACTTATCGGACCAGGACGTGTCTGTGGATTTCTCCGAAGTGACCACCGCCAACGACCGGGTCGCCGTCATCGTCACGCAACCGCTGACGACCAACGAACACTGGACACAATTTCAGCCTGGCGAGCTGAAAGTCTTTATCGACGGGGCTGTTGCCAATTAAGCCAGCTTGCTTGGTATCATTATTCAATATATCCAGCCGCGATTTACGCCGCAATCGATAGACATTTTTACTCTGTCAAAAAGCGCCTGCGCCTGTGGATAACTTTCCCGGTCGAGAGTAAAATGGCGCCTCTGTTCGTCATTGCCTTGACCTGATCCTGAAGTTGTCCACAGCACAATTTGTTGCCGTTTGCTGATGCCGCGACAAGCAATGGACAAGTCTGGCAGGTCTACGCACTACCCTCATAGATAAGAATTCTTCATGGAAAATTTTTGGCAGGCTTGCTCCGCAAAATTGGAGCAAGAGCTCACGCCGCAACAATACAGCGCCTGGATCAAGCCGCTATTGCCGCTTGATTACGAAGATGGCCGCCTGCGTATTGCTGCGCCAAATCGTTTTAAGCTCGATTGGGTCAAGACCCAATTTGCCAGCCGAATCACTACCATTGCATGCGAATACTGGGAAACCCAGATCGAAGTCCAATTTGTGCTGGATCCGCGCATTGGTGCCGCCCGTCGCGCCGCAGCAACCACCGCGACGACTGCCGCTGCGACCAATCCTGGCGGCGAAGCTGGTGCATTGCTGGCCAGCATGCTCGATGGTTACCCAACCGGCATTCAGGGAGCGCTGGTGGAGCCACCACCACCGCCACCGATCGCGCCGCGGCAGGAATTGTCGCGCATCAATGATGTGCTCACCTTTGACAATCTGGTCACAGGCAAAGCCAACCAGCTCGCACGCGCGGCAGCTACCCAGGTGGCCAATAATCCAGGTGTTTCGTACAACCCGCTGTTTCTCTACGGCGGTGTCGGCCTTGGCAAAACCCATGTGATTCACGCGATCGGCAACCAGGTGTTGGCCGACAACCGTACCGCCAAGATTCGCTACATCCATGCCGAGCAATATGTGCGTGACGTGGTGACCGCCTATCAGCGCAAGGGTTTTGACGACTTCAAGCGTTATTACCACTCGCTCGACTTGCTCCTGATCGACGATATCCAATTCTTCGGTGGCAAGAGTCGTACTCAGGAAGAGTTCTTTTATGCATTTGAAGCGCTGATCTCTGCCAAGAAGCAGATCATCATCACCAGCGATACCTATCCGAAGGAAATCAGTGGCATGGATGACCGCCTGATTTCGCGCTTCGATTCCGGCCTCACCGTCGCAATTGAGCCGCCCGAGCTGGAAATGCGGGTTGCTATCCTGATGAAGAAAGCCACCCAGGAAGGCGTGCAGTTGTCCGATGATGTGGCCTTTTTCGTCGCCAAGCATTTGCGTTCGAACGTGCGGGAACTAGAAGGTGCGTTGCGCAAAATCCTGGCCTATTCGCGTTTCCATGGCAAAGACATCACTATTGATATCGTCAAAGATGCCTTAAAAGATCTCTTGTCCGTGCAAAATCGGCAAATATCGGTCGAAAACATCCAAAAAACGGTCGCTGACTTCTTCAACATCAAAATTGCCGATATGTACTCCAAGAAACGGCCAGCCAATATCGCCCGGCCGCGCCAGATTGCCATGTATCTGGCCAAGGAATTGACGCAAAAGAGTTTGCCCGAAATCGGTGACCTGTTCGGCGGCCGTGACCATACGACAGTCTTGCACGCAGTGCGCAAGATCACGGCAGATCGCGCCAAGAGCCCAGAATGCAACCACGAATTGCACGTCCTTGAGCAGACCCTCAAGGGTTGATGCCGACGGTCAATTTCCTTCCTTGGAGGGGCCGTTGATTGATACAATGATGAAGTTGGTACGGTTAGTCCCGGCGCAGTATTTGTTGCTAAAAAGACATGTGATGGCGATGGTACGGTTCCAGGAAAAATCGCAAGCGTGGGTGGCATCGTCGCGCAATGCAGTATTACCGCAACGAAGCAGCTTTCAAATGCCGGCAATACCGAGTCGCAGCAACGGCTTGGCACACGTCGCCACCGATCTGCCGGTCTGATTTGAAAGCGGCCTTCGGCATCCAGTAAACCACTATTAGTAAGGATATAGAGACTATGCAATTGGTCAAAACCCAACGAGATACTCTTCTCCGGCCACTGCAAATTGTGAGCGGTATTGTCGAGCGTCGGCACACCTTGCCGATTCTGGCCAATATCCTCATTCGCAAGGACGGCGAAAACGTATCTTTCCTCTCGACCGACATCGAAGTGCAGATTACTACGCACGCCGAAGTCGGCTCCGGCAGTGAGGTCACTGCTACTACCGTCGCAGCGCGCAAGCTGCTCGATATCTTGCGTGCCCTGCCCGACTCCGGCGAAGTTACCGTTACGCTATCGAACAAGCGTTTGACCGTGCAGTCTGGTAAATCCCGTTTTGCGCTGCAGACACTGGCCGCCGAAGAATTCCCGACGGTCGCCCAGGCCGAGCATTACAACGCCCAGGTCACGTTGCCGCAAAAAACCTTGAAGCACCTGTTCAACATGGTGCACTTCTCGATGGCGCAACAAGACATCCGTTATTACCTGAACGGTTTGTTGCTGGTGGTCGAAGGCAATAACGTCATCGCTGTGGCCACCGACGGTCACCGTCTGGCGTTTTGCCAAGTGACGACCGAACAGGAATTTCCACGTCAGGAAGTCATCATCCCGCGCAAGACCATCATCGAGTTGCAACGTCTGCTCGATGAAAGCGACGAACCGGTGCAACTCGAAATCGCCAACAATCAGGTCAAGCTGACGTTCGCCGATATCGAATTGATTTCCAAGCTGGTCGAAGGCAAATTCCCCGACTACACCCGCGTGGTGCCCAAGGGTTACAAGAACAACTTCACCATTGGCCGTGAACAATTGCTGCGCTCGTTGCAACGCGCTGCGATCATGACCAGTGACAAATTCAAGGGTGTGCGTTGGGTGATTGCACCAGGCAGCCTGAAGATCAGTTCGACCAATGCCGATCAGGAAGAAGCCGTCGAAGAACTCGAAATCGACTACGGCGGCGATAGCGTCGACATCGGTTTCAACGTCACCTATCTGCTCGATGTATTGAACAACCTCAAGAACGACCAGGTCAACATCGCTCTCGGTGACGCCAACTCTTCCGCATTGATCACGATTCCTGATAATGCCGACTTCAAATACGTCGTTATGCCAATGCGTATTTGAGTTTAATAAAAAAAGAAAGAAGCGAAGGGCCGTGTAGAGCGGCCCTTTGGCACTTTTAAGTTTCACCGATTTTTGTTGTTTTTTGCCGTGTTTTTCTTTTTCACCGGCATTCAGCTTGTAGTTCAGCTCGTAGTTAAGCACGATTTTTCAGAAGGTAGACATGTCCCAAGCCCCAGCAGAGAACACCAATCCACCGCAACAAAGTCAATATGGAGCCTCCTCCATCCAGATTCTGGAAGGTTTGGAAGCGGTTCGCAAACGCCCGGGCATGTACATCGGCGATACCTCTGACGGCACCGGCTTGCACCATCTGGTTTTCGAAGTGCTGGACAATTCGATTGACGAAGCACTGGCTGGCCATTGCACCGAAATTCACGTCACCATCCATTCCGACAACTCGATCTCGGTGACCGACAACGGTCGTGGCATTCCGACCGGCATCAAGCTCGACGACAAGCACGAGCCCAAGCGCAGCGCCGCCGAAATCGTCATGACCGAGCTGCATGCGGGCGGCAAGTTCGACCAGAACTCGTATAAAGTCTCCGGTGGTTTGCACGGCGTTGGCGTGTCTTGCGTCAATGGCCTGTCCAAATTGCTGCGTCTGACCGTGCGTCGAGACGGCAAAGTACATGCAATGGAATTCGTCCGTGGCATCCCACAAAACCGTGAAGTCGAAATGATGGATGGCGTGCAAGTGTCGCCCATCAAAGTGATTGGCGACACCGACAAGCGCGGTACCGAAGTGCATTTCTGGGCTGATGAAGAAATTTTTACGCACATCGAATTCCACTACGAAATCCTGGCCAAGCGGATTCGCGAACTGTCGTTCCTCAATAACGGCGTGCACATCAAGCTCACTGACCAACGCACCGGTAAGGAAGAAGATTTTGCATTCGAAGGTGGCACACGCGGCTTCGTCGAATACATCAACAAGAATAAAAGCGTCCTCAACCCGACCATTTTCCAGGCCACTGGCGAAAAGCTCTCGGACCAAGGCACCAACATCTCAGTCGACGTCTCCATGCAATGGAATGACGCCTACCACGAACAAGTGCTGTGCTTCACCAACAATATTCCACAACGCGACGGTGGCAGCCACCTGACCGGCTTGCGCGCAGCAATGACGCGCGTCATCAACAAGTACATCGAAGAACACGACTTCGCCAAAAAAGCCAAGGTTGAAATCTCCGGTGACGACATGCGCGAAGGTCTGACCTGCGTATTGTCGGTCAAGGTACCGGAACCGAAGTTCAGCTCGCAGACCAAGGACAAGCTGGTGTCGTCCGAAGTACGCGGCCCGGTCGAAGATATCGTCGCCAAGACGCTGACCGACTTCCTGCAAGAAAAGCCGAACGACGCCAAGATCATTTGCGGCAAGATTGTCGAAGCGGCACGTGCGCGTGAAGCAGCCCGCAAGGCGCGTGAATTGACTCGCCGCAAAGGCGTCATGGACGGACTCGGCCTGTCAGCCAAACTGGCCGACTGCCAGGAAAAGGATCCAGCGCTGTGCGAACTCTACATCGTCGAGGGTGACTCTGCGGGCGGTTCTGCCAAGCAAGGTCGCGACCGTAAATTCCAGGCCATTCTGCCGCTGCGCGGCAAGGTCTTGAATGTGGAAAAAGCCCGTTTCGAAAAAATGCTGTCCTCCGAACAGATCACCACCCTGATCGCCACGCTCGGCACCAGCATCGGCCCTGACGAATTCAATGCCGACAAGCTGCGCTATCACCGCATCATCATCATGACCGATGCCGACGTTGACGGCGCCCACATCCGCACGCTGTTGCTGACCTTGTTTTACCGTCAAATGCCGCAACTGGTCGAACGCGGCCACATCTACATTGCCCAGCCGCCGCTGTACAAGGTCAAGGCAGGCAAAGATGAGCGCTATCTGAAGGATGACGTCGAAGAAGCACAATACATGATGCAGATCGCGCTCAATGACGCCGTGCTGATCCCAAGCGCCGATGCCGCACCGATCAGCGGCGACCCATTGACCGAACTGGTGCGTCAATACAATACCGCCAACGCCATCATCATGCGTCTGTCGCGCATCATCGATGGTGCCGCACTGACCTCGATCATGACCGGCGTCACCTTGAACCTCAACAGTGTCGCCGACGCAGAGCAATCAGCCGCGGCCCTGAAGGCATCGATCAATGAACCCGGCGTCGACGTGGTCGTGCGTTCGGACGACTTGACCGACAAGCATATGCTGCGCATCCAACGTCTGTACCATGGCAACATCAAGGTCACGGGCATCGATGCCGATTTCGTCAACGGCCCTGACTATCAAGTCCTGGCCAGCGCCGCAGCCACCTTCAAGGGCTTGATCGGCCCAGGTGCGTTGATCCGTCGTGGCACCGGCGAAAAAATCAAGGAAAGCGCCATCCATGACTTCCACCATGCCATGGCCTGGTTGCGCGAAGAAGCAGAACGGGGCGTCAGCAAGCAACGCTATAAAGGTCTCGGTGAAATGAATCCTGGGCAGCTGTGGGAAACCACGATGGACCCGACCGTGCGCCGATTGTTGAAGGTGCAGATTGAAGATGCGATTGCAGCCGATCAGATCTTCATGACACTGATGGGCGATGATGTCGAACCGCGTCGTGCGTTTATTGAATTGAATGCGCTGCAGGCGGGGAATATTGATGTTTGATGTTGCTGTTG
>JAMFSU010000017.1 GCA_026225475.1 Duganella sp. | reverse complement strand
GCCGCCACCGATCCGCAAGTCACGGCCCTGGTCGCGGCCCATACCGAAACCGCCAACCGTTTCGCCACGGCGCAATTGGGCAACTTCAGCCGCCGTCTGGAAGCCTTGCATGGCAGTGGCTGGGCGCGCTCCAGTTTTGGTCTGGGTCTGACGCCACCGACCACAGCCGCCAATCCGATGCTGGCGCAATGGGATGTCAATGATGTTGACAAAGTCGTCGGCGGTGCGCTCGATAGCGGTATGCGCAAGGTCGGCTGGTCGCAGGCGAACCGCTTGCAGAAGGCTGACTATCGCCTGGCGGCCAATGACAACAAGGATCAGGCTGCGCTGCCGGAGTTACCGGGCCAGAGCGCCGACCAGCGTCAGCAGTTATCGCTCTGGATCGCCGGCACGGTCGACTTCGGTCACGCCAACGCCAGCGGCCAGCAAGAAGGTTTCCGCTTCACCACCAACGGCGTCAGCATGGGCGCGGATTATCGCGTCAGTGACAAGCTCTCGCTGGGCGTCGGCACCGGTTATAGCCGCGACCACAGCGATATCGGTGATAACGGTAGCAAAAGCCTGGCGCTCGGCGTAGTGGCGACGGTCTACGGCAGCTTGCGGCCAACGCCGAACATTTTCATCGATGCCATGTTTGGCTATGGCATGCTCAGTTTCGATTCGACCCGCTATGTGACCGACGACGCTACTTTTGCCACCGGTCAGCGCAGCGGCAGCCAGATGTTCGTGTCCTTGTCGGGTGGTTATGAAATCCGTGGCGAGAACTTGCTATGGTCGCCTTATGCCAAGGTCGATCTGGCCTCGACCACCTTGAATCAATATAGCGAAACTGCCGCCGCCAGCGATGGCCTGACCTACTTCAAACAACGCTCACGCGTGAGCAGCGGCACCCTCGGCATGCGCCTCGAAGCGCAATTCCTGAGCAGTGCCGGTACCTGGACACCACGCACACGGGTTGAATATCGACGCCAGTTCTCGGGCGCACAACAGGCCGGCGTCAGTTATACCGATGTCAGTGCCAGCAGCCCCACCTATCTGATCAGTTCCAGCGGCAGCTTCACCGGCGCATGGACCGCCGGCCTCGGTCTGAAGCTGTTACTGAGCAGTGGTATCTCGCTCATCGTTGACTACAGCAGCAATCTCAACGTTGGTCAGGGACGCTATCAATCGGTGCTGCTGGGGGTAAATGTGCCGTTGAAGTAATCACCAGCGCCAGCCCCGACCTGCGCAAACAGACTGGGGCTGGGCGCTAGAAACTGGCTTCCTAGTCCGGCCAGCTTGAGGGAATATCGTCGACATACAGCGAGGCCTCGGCGCACGGCCCCACACCGCCACGCGGACAATAGGTCTGGCTGCCTGTGGCCTCCATCGGCAAGATGGTTGCGGTATAGGTTTCCTCACTGCATAACTTTGTTATGGGATCCGTCAACTTGATTGTGCCACCGGCCTTGGCTAATTTCGCGCCAGCCAGATTGGCTTCTTTCAAGGATGCGCCCTTAAAACTGGCGCCAAGCAGGCAAGCGTCATCGAACGACGTCTTGGAATGGTCGAAGGTCTGCATCGTCACCGAATCAAACCTGGCATTGACCAGACAGGCATTGCTGAAATTGACGCCCGCCATGCCCTTGTCGCGCACCGCCCTGAAATCTGCTGCCAGCAAAAACGCTGAGGTAAAACTGGCCTGTGCCAGCAAGACATTGGTAAACACCGTCTCGCGCAGATTGGCCTTGTTGAAATTGGCCCCGCTCAGATTGGCACTATCGAAATTGACATTGCTGACATCGGCCCCGGAAAAACTGGCGCTATCCAATGTCGCGCTTTCGAAGATCGCATCTTGCAGGTCCGACTTCTTGAAACTACAGCCGGAAAGAATCGCGCGCGAAAAATTGGCAGCGCTGAAATTTCTGCCGTCCAGCACCGTGGCATGGCCGATCTTGACATCATTGGCAATCAGCTTGCTGCCATCGAACGCAATATCGAACACGATTTCTCCGCCAGAGATATCCAGATAGGCCCAATTCTTGCCGATAAACGACACGGGAACGGTGGCACCGACAAACCTGGTGCCGGTCGCCACGGTAGTGCCAAATAACGGCTGTTTGGCAAGCACTGCGCCACCATCCAATTTGGTCTTGCTGAAATCGGCAGACCCCAGTTTGGCCTGATGAAAATCGACTGCCTTCAAGGTAGCGGCCTTCTTGTCCTTGGTCTCGCAAAACAGGGCGCCCTCCAACACCGCTCTGGCAAACGAGAGTTTCGTCAAACTACTACCCTGAAAATAGGCTTGCGGCCATTTGGCATCGTCCATGGTGCAATTGCGCAACGTGGCCGACGTGAAGTCGATTTTTTCTGCCTGGCTATTGTTGAACTTCACCTCCTCTAGCGTCGAACCGATGAACAGCGCCTGTGCCAATTTGGCATCGGACGCGTCGCAATCGGTGAGTGCGGCGCCGATGAACAAGGCTTTTGCGGCACTGACATGGTTCAATGCCACATTCTTGAGGCTTGCATTCTGAAAACGTGCTGCATTGAGCTTGGCATTCTGCATGCCGCGTTTCGATGCCGCACTGTTGAGCAGCTTGGCGCCGGATAAATCGGCGCCCGATAAATCCGCCCCCGACAAATCGGTATCGCTGAAGTCAAAACCAGGAAACACGCCACCGGCCAATGTGGCACCGCTCAGATTGAGTCCCTTCAATGCCTTGGGTTCAAACAGGGAGCGGCTGATGTCGGCCCTGGCCAGCACGGTGTTGGCCAGCACGGCAGTGCTGAAATCGGCCTTGCCGAATTTGACGCCCGAGAGATCTTCGCCCGACAGATCAATCGGAAATCCGAGCAAGGGGCTGAAATCAGCGTCGCCGCCGCTGGCCGGAAATTTCTGCAGCCAGCGTACGCCGCGTGCCATGACGACACACTTGGAAATTCTCTCCCGCCCGGTGGCTTTCGGGTCACGTTTAAAACCTTTGAACTCGGGCTGCGGCGGCAAGAGAGGATCGATTTTTTTATCCGGGGTTTTGTAGACCACAATTTCCAGGGCATCTTCCGTATGCAATACGGTGTCGAGTATCCTGCCGGTGCCAGTCGATTCCGACGTCAACGTGCTGATGTAGCCATTGCGATGCAAGACATACAGGATCGGCTTGAGGGTCGATGGCATGCTCGGCAGCGGCCAGAGCGTAGAAAAAACGATGGCGCAAGGCACGACCGTGTTGCCTTGCTTGACGCCGAGCTTGCCTTCGAAGGTGAGCTTCATGCATCCCCCTTGGCATCGCCAACTTTCGGTGCCGGTGGAATCCAGTGACTGACCGAAGGTTCGGTACGGCCATTGCGCCCCGTCAATGCTTCCCAGTTAAGGGTATAGACATTGCGCGCCAGATCCACTGCCAGCTTGGCTGCCGCCACGCCCGGCGTAGCCACCAGGAAGCTGCCGTTGGGTTCATAAATATCAATGCGATATTGCGCCGCTGTGGCGCCGTCGTCGGTGTAACAAAGCACGAAGATATAACCCTTGGCTTCCACCGACAAATCGAGATAGGTGGTCGAACTGGCCCCGGTCTTGCGCAAGGCCAGAACGGGCGATTTTTCGGTGCTGCCGCTGACGCTGAAATAGCGTACCGGGTTACCGAATACATCGAAACTCTGGATGCGCTGATTGCCGTCTTCCAGCACCAGCAAGCGGCCGTCGAGCGCCACCGCAACGGCCTTCGGGCGCAGCAGCAAGCCATCGCGGCTACCTTCGCCGCTGGCCAGGCTGGCCACGGTTGCGCTTTCGTCCGGCCCAGCCACTTCCGGCAATTTCAGCAGAAACAATTTATCCGAGCCAATCGCAACACCGGCGATATAGCCCTGCGGATGGTAGACAAAACTGTCGATCGGCCCCGAAAATCGGCCCCAGCTTTTGCCAGTGTCTGCCTTGAACTGCGGGGTACTGTCGAGCGACAAGGCAACGTGGCGCAAATGGAAGCCGCCAGCCGGATTGGTTTCGGCATGATAATTTCCCTTGGATGCGTCAATCCAGAAACTCTTGCCGCTGCCGTCAACTGCACCGGCCAGATCATAGGTCACACCGGATTGATTGGTGAAGCCCGCCGGTGCCACGGCATAGCGCGCCTCGGCATCCTGCAGCAAGGACAGGTTCTGCACCGTATACAAGGCCTCGGCAGTCTTGTCGCCGCGCTCATAATCGCGTGGCAGATCAGTGCCGGTGGCCTGCCAGGAATAACCCAACATGGCCGGCTTTTGCGCCACCGTGATACCGGTCCAGGACAGGATCCGATGACCGGAACCCGCCCCCGCTGTCGTGATGGTGGCCGTCGGTGGCGGCGTTGCTTTCCAGGTATGTTTGGCGTTTTCGTAGACGATTTTCTGGCGATGTTGCAGCACCGAATCCTTGGACAAGGGAATCAGCGCATTCTTCATTGTCAGCTCAATCTTTAGCACGGCCGTACCATCGCCCCCCTTGGCGTCGATCCAGGCAGTGCTGGCAGTAGCAGACTGCCAGCCGCTCTCGGCATAGAAAAATGCCAGCACGCGGATTTTGCCGCCGGCAGGAATATCCTTGAAGTCGATCGGAATGGGGTCCGACATCACCTCGTGTGAGCGATGCCGGAAACTCGACTCCGACAGCGGCAAGGTGGCGTTCGAATCGTAGATTACCTGGACCCGCAGCAGATCGTGATAGTCGGGGAATTTATTAAAATTCGGATCAGGCTTGATCGTCACCTGCAGATCAAAGCTGCGCGTGAATTCTGTCTCATAGTAAAACGGCGATTGCAAAATCGCTGCCGTGGTTTGACCCAACTGCAAACCGGTGACCACCGCATCCAGCGCCAGGAACGCCAGGTTGATCAGCGGGATCGAGCGCCGCGCAGTCCCTTCCACCGCCTTGGCTGCCATGTAGATGGCCAGCACTTTCAGTGCACGAGTGGCCAGCGCCGGTCCCAGCTTGGCCGCCACTTGCTTGGCTGCCCGGCCGGAATCTTGTGCCTCGGCGATCTTGCCGGCACCGGCCAGCGCCGCACCGATCATGAAGATGGCATTTTTGATCACATACGGTTTGACCATGTCATTGACAATCACCGTATTGACTTGCGAAGCACCATAGGCCAGCAGCATGACCGGTATCGCCAGTTCAAACACCGCCGTGCTGGTAATGCCGCAAGCGCACACCGTGGCATCGTACTTGCCGGTGCCCAGCCCGCCCCAGTAAAGCCGCATTGACGTCGCACTTTGCGGGAACGGGATATTGAACGTCTCGGCATCGGGTGGCAGCGGAATGCCGAACACGGTATCGACCGGCCCCAGCAAACCGATATAGCGTTTCGAATTGTGGTTGTCGAACAGTTTGCTGATCACCGTGGTTGGATCTTTCATTTGATCCGGCCAATCCTTGACCTCGATTGCCTTGCCTGCGGTATCGAAAAACTCGGCGTACACAGACAGGTGGCGCAACCGGTCATTTCTGATGGTGGTGCGCAATTCGCCATAACTGCTGGTGGCAATGCTGCTTTTCTCCCAGCTTGTGATGCGCTTGCGATCCGGCGTGAAGTAACCGACTTCGATCTGATAGCCAGGATGCGGCTCGGCCAACGCGGTCTTCTCGATACTGATTTCCAGTTCGTCATGTTGTGCCGTCAGATAGAGCGAGACCTTGTATTGCGGCTGCGCATCGTTGAAGGAGACCAATGTGGCCGCCGTGTTTTCCTTGATGTCGCTTGCCGCAAATTGGCTGCGGCGCTGATTGACCATCACATAGGCATCCCCCGCCGCCAAGGCGTGCAAGAACTCTTCGCTGATCAATGCCTTGCCTTCGTGATTGGACCAGATTTCCTTGATCGACCAACCGCCCGGTTGCGGCGCGTGATAAGAGAAACCTTCCACTTTGATGCCATCGGTCGTGGTCAAAGACTTCGATACCCATTTGGTCTGGTCGGCGTGCAGTAGCGGCCCGCTGCTGCGCAACGAGGCTGCGTGGACGGCATCGTGCGACTCGGTGGTCTCGCCATACTGCACACTCCAGGTTTGGCCCTGCAACTCCTTGATCTGTTGTGAGGTTTTCAAGGCCAGCATCAGCGGCGCAGCCAGCGCATTTTTAACGCCCTGGTCGAGATCGAGTGTGAAGGCCAGTTTGCCGTCTTCATCGATCACCTGTTTGCCGTCATCCATCAATGGAATCGGGAAGCTCCAATTCTTGCCCGCCTTGGCAATGCGGCTGACGATGAGCGACTTGGCCTTCAGCGCCGAGACGATGCAATTGCGGATGATCTGCGGAATTTCACCATTCTGCTCGCCGTTGAGATTGATCAGTCCCGGATGCTGAAACATCAGCGCGACCGCCGTATCGAATGGGTCCAATACGTCATGCAGTAAATCACCGGAAATGTGCTTGGGCGCTTGCAAATTGCCTGCCTGCAGCAGCAGGCTCAACTTCGGATGCAGCGTCAGCATGTTTTTGCGACGCGCTTTTTCTTCATAGAGCAACTGGGTCTGGCGCGGCACATGTAGCGACAGCGCGCGGTAGCTGTCGGCGCTCTCGCCGTCGATCTGCACTTCCTGAGTGACAAAGGTCATATTCACCGAGTCGGCCGGCAGATCAACTTCAAGGTAATGATTGAAGTAGCGTTCCTGCAGCAGTTGCAGGTAGGGGTTTTCCACGCGCGCATCTGAACGCGTGGCTTTGGTATGGGGCTGCAGGCGGTACTGTTTGGCACCCAGATTGAAAAACAGTGGCGCCTCATCCTGTGCAATCGGGGCTGCGCTGAAATGCAAGATGTGCCGTTCGGTGGCAATGGTTTGTTCAGGGTTCATGTTGGCTCGCGAGAAAGGATGGCAAGGGGCGACCCTCAACACCTGCCTTGGGCAGATCTGCTGGTCGTGACGGGATGTTTGTTAGCGCTACGACGTTGCGATGGCGCGGCGGTGATGACCACGGCCGTTCGCGGCGCACTGCAGAGGAAAAAACAAAAATGGCCGTAGCAAGCGGCGTCGGACAGGACAGTCAATGTGGTACATACAAGCCCTTTCTTGTCATGCAAATATCCTGCCTGGGCTGCACAGGGGCACTGCATTGTTTGTGTTGTCGGCGTTGATGCAGGAACTACAGGCGACGATTATGGCGGCACCAAATGATCGACCTTGACCGTGCGTCTCAAAGTTGAAAAATAAATGTGGCGCCGGATGCGAAAGCTTGTCGCGGCAACATCAAATCGCAGCGCAATGACACTGAGCGTGGATGGGGAAACGCTACAGCCGGCGTCTTAAGGTGACATAAATTAAAACCTACTGCGGCAACTTGTTGGGTGATGGCTTTCGCACAAATTACCGACGCAATGGCACATGCACCACCACGAGCACCGCCGACGTTGCCTGCGCTGACCAAGCCTGCTAGCATACTACGCAGGAGATGGCATTCCTCCTGCCGTCCAGACAACCGCCAGCGGCATAACGCCGTGGCTGATGATGCCTACAGCACCCTGTTCAGACGGGACTGTAGGCATTGGCCAACGATTTCTGATGACCAGGCCAATATCTTATAAAATCCTGGCGCTATGATTGATTTCTCCTTCCCTGAACAACGCAAGCTGCTGCCCTATCTGGCTAAATGGTGTGTACTGGCTTGTCTGGTCGCGCTGCTGGCTGGCAGTGCGTCGGCATTTTTTCTGTTTGCACTGGCCTGGGCGACGCAGTGGCGCCAAGCGCATGGCTGGGCAATCTGGCTATTGCCGCTGGCCGGTTTTGCCGTCGGCTGGCTGTATCTGCATACCGGCAAATCGGTGGAAGCCGGTAACAATCTGCTGATCGATGAAATTCACGACCCCAAAAAAGTGGTGCCGCTACGCATGGCGCCGCTGGTCTTGATCGGCACCGTGGTGTCGCATCTGTTTGGCGCTTCGGTCGGGCGCGAAGGGACTGCGGTACAAATGGGCGGCGCGCTGGCGGACCAACTGACGTATCTGTTCCGGCTAGGCCCGCAAGATCGGCGCGTGTTGCTCATGGCCGGTATCGCCGCCGGTTTCGCCTCGGTGTTTGGCACCCCGATGGCGGGCGCCATTTTTGGCCTGGAAGTGCTGGCCATCGGCCGCCTGCGTTACGACGCTATCCTGCCTTGCTTCCTGGCCGCGATTGTGGCCGATCAGGTCGGACTGGCCTGGGGCGTGCAGCACACCCATTACGCCATCAGCGCCATCACGCCAATCGGCTTCTGGAGCATTGTGGCGGTGATGGCTGCCGGTCTGCTGTTCGGCTTGACCGGCATGCTGTTTGCCAATGCCACCCATGCGTTGTCGGGCGTGATGAAGCGCCGGATTGGCTATGCCCCGCTGCGGCCCTTGATCGGCGGCATCGTGGTCGCGCTCGCCGTGTGGGCCAGCGGCAGCCATCGTTATATCGGGCTAGGCATTCCGGTGATTGTGGAAGCTTTCCAGCAACCGGTTGCACCCTGGGATTTCCTGGCCAAGATGGCGTATACGGTGACCTCACTGGGCAGCGGCTTCAAGGGCGGCGAGGTCACGCCGCTGTTCTACATTGGCGCCACGCTCGGCAATGCACTGGCGCCTTTACTGCATTTGCCGTTCTCGATGCTGGCCGGGATTGGTTTCGTCGCCGTCTTCGCTGGTGCCGCCAATACGCCGATTGCCTCGACGGTCATGGCGATGGAATTGTTTGGCCCCGAGATCGGCCCGTTCGCCGCGCTGGCCTGTATCGTCAGCTATCTGTGTTCCGGACGCAGCGGGATTTATCATGCACAGCGGCTGGGCCAGGCCAAGGGGCCGGAAAGCCATGATGCGACAACCGCCGCAATGACCCTGTCAGCATGGCGCAACCGGCCTGCCAAGGTGGAACCTGCAGCCCAGGATGACGGTCCGGCATCCTGAATACGGCCGCCCGCGTCAGCCTGTGGTGACGTCGAAAAGGGTGTGCCGCGTGCCGACCATGACTGGTGCCAGCGTCATGTCGTAGCGCACCAGTCTGGTCAGACTGGGATCAAGCAAGAACTCGGTCACCACGCTATACGAGAAACGCGCAACATCGAAGGTCTTGGCTGCGATACGGAATTCGTCACGCCGCCGCGGCCCATGCACCGAACGCCTGCTGGCATGCACGATGTCGCCTGATTGGGTGTGCCGGATCACGGTATCGAGGTAGTGCTGCAGCGGCCAATATTGCCAGAACACGATATGTTGCCCGACTTCAGCGCGGCCGCGCTGGTCTTGCGCGGCATCTTTTACGGCGCCGCTCGGGTGTGTGAGCGTCTCGATCTCGGCATCACTGAGATCAGCCTCAGTCATGCGCGCTTGTATCAGCAACCCGGCCACGCTGTCATCAAGCAGGCGCGCCACCCCCAGATACGGCGGGAATACCTGAATTGCCAGTTCACTTGGCCCGGAGGGTGTCAGCCTGACGACCAAGCCGCTGATTCTGCCGCCGCTGGTGTGCACCTCCAACGCGCCCTGCGCATGACGCCATTGCGGCGCCGCACCGTTGAATGCAAATGGTACGACATAGGACGAACCGGCCAGAATCTCGACCTCTTTATTGGCCGCCTCAATACCCTCATCCATGATCAACAACTGCAACGTTTCCCGGTTAGTGCGACACCACGATAGATAACCATCCCGACCAAATGGAAGCTTCCCTGCCTGCTGCTGACTGTCCCTCATGCATTCTCCTGTCGCAATGTCATCTGCCATCGCGATTCTAGTCCCGGCAAAGAGAGCCACTTGACCGTGCGTCTCATTTTTTGAAAATAATTTCATTTGCGCAACTTCGTCTTTGGGCTGGGCCGGTCGGGCAGGAACTCACCATGATGGACTGCCACAACGGCCCAAAAACGTTCATCGCAGCGCACCAATTGCGAGCGACGCTGCACCGCGGTACATCACAATATGAGATGTTTTTTTGTCAACGAGCCTATTACAAAATCCCCTTTTCGCTCTGCAACCCTTATACCAGCTGGGAGTTGGCAGCACTGGCACAAGCTTTGCTAATGAGAAGACATGGATCAACGACGATCCACCCATTTCTAATGCCGATCTAAAGACGGATCAGCAGGACAACGGCGTCCGCTTAGCTTGGCATTGTTGCCTTGCTGGGCGGACGCCTTTTTGTTTTTAACGGACACAAAATGGCAGACACTTCCCTCAGCAAAGCTAACCGCATCCAATTGTTCTCGCTGGGCTCGCCGCAGATGCGCGTGTTCCACCTGACCTGGATGGCCTTCTTCGTCTGCTTTTTCGCCTGGTTCGCCTGCGCCCCGCTGATGCCGGTCATCAAGGGGCAACTTGGCCTGACCATGGCGCAAATTGCCAACATCAATATTGCCGCCGTCGCCGTGACGATTCTGGTGCGGCTGGTCATCGGCCCCTTGTGTGATCGTTACGGTCCGCGCAAGACCTATACCGGTTTGCTGCTGCTGGGCGCGCTGCCGGTGCTGGGTGTGGGTTTTTCCCAAAGCTATGAAAGCCTTCTGTTCTTCCGCCTGTGTATCGGTGCGGTCGGTGCCAGCTTCGTGATTACCCAATATCACACCTCGGTGATGTTCGCGCCCAACGTGGTCGGTACTGCCAACGCCGCCACTGCCGGTTGGGGCAATGCCGGCGGCGGCGTGGCGCAAGGCTTGATGCCGCTGTTGCTCACCGCCGTGCTGATGCTCGGCGTGAGCGACACCATGGGCTGGCGTGTGGCCTTGATCGTACCGGGCGTGCTGATGCTGATCATGGCAGCCGTCTATTGGCGCTACACCCAGGATTGCCCGCAAGGCAATTTCAGCGAACTGCGCGCCGCCGGGATTGCCATTGATGGCAAGAATGGCAAAGGCGGCGGCTGGGCCAGTTTCCGTGCGGCCAGCGCCAACTATCGCGTGTGGATGCTGTTCGTCACCTATGGCGCCTGTTTTGGCGTGGAAATTTTCATCCACAACATCGCTGCCATCTATTACGTCGATCATTTTGGCCTGTCGCTCAAGAGTGCCGGTATTGCTGCGGCCAGCTTTGGCTTGCTGGCATTGTTTGCGCGTGCACTGGGCGGCATCATTTCCGACAAGGTGGCCCGCGTCGGCGGCCTCAATCGGCGCGCCACACTGCTGTTTGTGATGATGCTCGGCGAAGGTCTGGGCCTGCTGTGGTTTGCCCATGCCAACAGCGCCGCGCTGGCGGTCGTCGCCATGCTGTGCTTCGGCTTGTTCACCCATATGGCCTGCGGCGCGACCTATGCGCTAGTGCCGTTCATCGACCGCAAGGCGCTCGGCGGCGTGGCCGGGATCATTGGCGCGGGCGGCAATGTCGGCGCCGTGCTGGCAGGTTTTTTGATGAAAGGTCTGGGCGACACGCAACAAACGCTGAGCATGCTCGGCGTGCTGGTGACCGTATCGGCACTGTGTGCCATCGCCGTACGCTTCTCCACCGACCACAGCGACCAAGCCACACCGGTCGCCGCCAAACTTTCCGCCTGAGGAGAACCAAATCATGAACATTATCGTCATTGGCCACGGCATGGTCGGTCACAAATTCCTGGAATCCCTGGCCGCCAGCGGCGTCGCCGGTCTGAAGGTCACGATCCTGTGCGAAGAACCGCGCCCGGCCTATGACCGTGTGCATCTGTCCGAATTCTTTGCCGGCAAGTCGGCCAACGACCTGTCGCTGGTCACGCCCGGCTTTTTCGATGCCGGCAACAGTAGCGTCGCGTTCGACCTCAAGCTCAATGCCAAAGCACAGGCAATCGATGTGCTCGGCAAAACCGTCACTGTCAATGTCGCTGGCGTCGTGGAAACACTGGCTTATGACAAATTGATCATGGCCACCGGCTCCTACCCTTTTGTGCCGACCGTCGCTGGTAATCAACGCAAGGATTGCTTTGTCTATCGCACCATCGAAGACCTGGAAGCAATGCTGGAATGCGGCCAGCGTTCCAAGAGCGGTGTGGTCATCGGCGGCGGTCTGCTGGGTCTCGAATGCGCCAAGGCATTGCGCGACATGCACCTGGAAACCCACGTGGTCGAATTCGCACCGCGCCTCATGGCGGTGCAGGTCGATGACAGCGGTGGCCGCATCCTGCGGCAAAAGATGCAGGAACTGGGCGTGACTGCCCACACGCAAAAGAACACACTGGAAATCGTCGATGGCAAGAGCGGCACCCATCGCATGAACTTCGAGGACGGCAGCCATCTCGATACCGACATGATCGTGTTCTCGGCCGGTATCCGGCCACGCGATGAACTGGCCCGCGATAGCGGCCTGGTAGTTGGTGAACGCGGCGGCATCGTGATCGATAACAGTTGCCTCACCTCCGACGCCAACATTTACGCCATCGGCGAATGTGCCCTGTGGAATGGCCGCATCTTTGGCCTGGTGGCGCCCGGCTACGACATGGCGCGCATTGCCGCCAAACATTTGCTGGCCCATCTCAACGATGAAGAACTCAGCAGTGTGCCGCAATTCAACGGCGCCGACATGAGCACCAAGCTCAAGCTCATGGGGGTCGATGTCGCCAGCATCGGCGATCCACATGGCAAGGAAGCTGGCAGCCGCTCGTTCCAGTTCACCGATGAACGCAAGCAGATCTACAAGAAAATCGTCGTCTCGGAATCCGGCAAACATCTGCTGGGTGCCGTCATGGTGGGCGACGCCGCCGAATACGGCACGCTGCTGCAAATGATGCTCAACCGCATCGAACTGCCCGCGTCGCCAGAATTCCTGATCCTGCCGCAAGCTGACGGCAAGGCACTGGTCGGCCTTGGCGTCGACGCCCTGCCCGACAGCGCGCAAATCTGTTCTTGCAACAATGTCTCCAAAGGCGATCTGTGCGCCGCCGTGGCCGCTGGCGTCACCGACATCGGAGCGCTCAAGAGTTGCACCAAGGCCGGTACCTCCTGCGGCGGTTGTGTGCCGCTGGTGACGCAGGTGATGAAGGCCGAAATGAAGAAGCATGGCCTGGCTGTCAATAATCATGTCTGTGAACACTTTGCGTTTTCGCGCCAAGAATTGCACCATCTGGTGCGTGTCAACCAGATCAAGAGCTTCGGCGATTTGCTGGCACAACACGGCAAAGGCCTCGGCTGCGACATTTGCAAACCAGTCGCGGCCAACATCCTGGCGTCGTGCTGGAATGATTTTGTGCTCAAGACAGAACACGCCAGCCTGCAAGACTCCAACGATTACTTCCTCGGCAATATCCAGAAGGATGGCACCTATTCGGTGGTGCCGCGCATGGCCGGTGGTGAAGTCACGCCGGACGGCTTGATCGCGGTCGGCCAGGTCGCCAAGAAATATGGCCTCTACACCAAGATCACCGGTGGCCAGCGCGTTGACCTGTTCGGCGCGCGCGTGGAGCAATTGCCTGACATCTGGGAAGAACTGATCGCGGCCGGCTTCGAGACCGGGCATGCTTACGGCAAGTCGCTGCGTACCGTCAAATCCTGCGTCGGCTCGACCTGGTGCCGTTACGGCGTGGACGATAGCGTCGGTCTGGCGATTGCCCTGGAAAATCGCTACAAGGGCTTGCGCTCACCGCACAAGATCAAGTTCGGCGTGTCCGGCTGCACCCGCGAATGTGCCGAGGCACAAGGTAAGGATGTCGGCATCATCGCCACCGAAAAAGGCTGGAACCTGTACGTCTGCGGCAATGGCGGCATGAAACCGCGCCACGCCGAACTGCTGGCGTCCGATCTCGACCGTGCCACGCTGGTACGCTACATCGACCGTTTCCTGATGTTTTACGTGCGTACTGCCGACCGCCTGCAACGCACCAGCACCTGGCGCGACAATCTCGAAGGCGGGCTCGATTACCTCAAGCAGGTGGTACTCGACGATAAGCTCAACATCGCCGCCGAGCTGGAAGCCGACATGCAACATGTGGTCGATACCTATGAATGCGAATGGAAAAAAGCGGTCACCGATCCGGAAACCCGCAAGCGCTTCCGCCATTTCGTCAACAGCGTGGAAAGCGACCAGAACGTCAAATTCGTCGACGAACGCGGCCAGATCCGCCCGGCCACAATGGCCGAACGCAAGTTGAGCGTGATTCCCGTAGTGGCTGCCGAACCGGCATGAGCACAACATTGAAGCGAGGAGAACAACATGCATAGTGACCGTCAGCTCGACCATTGGATAGCCGTCTGCGCATTGAGCGACATCGTCCCCAACACCGGCGTCTGCGCTTTGATCAATGGTGAACAGATTGCGGTATTTCACGTCAACCAGGGTGATGCGCGCGTGTTTGCGATCGGCAATTACGATCCGAATGCGGATGCCTCGGTACTCTCGCGCGGCCTGATCGGCAGCCTTGGCGAGCGCATTGTGGTGGCCTCGCCGATCTACAAGCATCATTTCGATCTGCAGACCGGCGAATGCCTGGAAGCGCCTCAACATTCGGTCAGTGCTTATCCGGCGCGCATCACTGATGGCAAGGTGTGGGTGGCAGCATGAGCACGGTGCCGGCCACGCGCGTGACTACAAAACCGTCGCTGGTGGTCATCGGCAACGGCATGGCCGGCATGCGCACGGTGGAGGAATTGCTCAAGCTGGCACCAAATCTGTATGACATTACCGTGTTCGGCGCCGAGCCGCACGGCAACTACAATCGCATTTTGCTCTCGCCGGTGCTGGCCGGCGACAAGAGCATCGATGACATCATGCTCAACACGCGTGAGTGGTATGCGCAACAGGGCATCACGCTGCATGCCGGTGATCCGGTCGAACACATTGACCGGCGGCGCCGTACCGTGCGTTCACAAAACGGCGTCGAAATCCAGTACGACCGCCTGTTGCTGGCCACCGGCTCCAAGCCCTTCATCATTCCGGTGCCGGGTCATACGCTGCCGGGCGTGATTGCCTTTCGCGACATTCAGGATGTCAACGCCATGCTGGCGGCTGCGCAGCATCACCGTCATGCGGTGGTCATCGGCGGCGGCCTGCTCGGACTGGAAGCGGCCAATGGCCTGCTGCGCCAGGGCATGGAGGTGACCGTGGTGCATGTCAGCGACACCTTGATGAACCAGCAACTCGATAAACCGGCAGCGGCACTACTCAAGAAAGCGCTGGAACTGAAAGGCTTGCGTTTTCTGCTCAATGCCCAGACCGCTGAAATCGTCGGCCCTGAACGGGTGACGGCGGTGCGTTTCAACGACGGCAGCGACATCCCCGCCGATCTGGTGGTAATGACCGCCGGCGTGCGTCCCAACATCGCGCTGGCGCAACAAGCCGGGCTGCATTGCGAGCGCGCCATCGTGGTCGACGATACCTTGCAAACCTATGATCCGCGCGTCTATGCAGTCGGCGAATGCGTGCAGCACCGCAAGGCTACCTTCGGCCTGGTAGCGCCCATCTGGGATCAGGCCCGTGTCTGTGCCGCCCATCTGGCAGGCGCCGGTCATCGGCGCTACGTACAGCAAGCGACCGCCACCAAACTCAAAGTCACCGGGGTTGATCTGTATTCGGCGGGCGACTTCATCGGTGCCGATGATACCGAAGACCTGGTGCTGCGCGATCCGCGCCGGGGGGTTTACAAACGGCTGGTACTGAAGGGCTCGCAACTGATCGGCGCGGTGCTGTATGGCGACGTCAAGGATGGTCCCTGGTATTTCGACATGATCCAGAAACGCAGCAATATCAGCGCCATCCGGCATCAACTGTTGTTTGGCCAGGCCCTGTGCGCAGCGGCCAGTGCCGCTATCGATACCCAGCTCGCCTGAACGGAGTCGCATTGTGAATCTATCGCCCCCCCCGCTCACCGCTGCCGGTACGCTGACCACCTGCCCTTATTGCGGCGTCGGTTGCGGCGTGCGTGTCACGCTCGCCAGCGGTGCCGCCGATGCACCGCTGATCAATGTCAGCGGCGACGAACAACATCCAGCCAACCGCGGCCGCTTGTGCGTCAAAGGTTCGGCACTTGGCGAAACCGTCGACCTCAACGGCCGCCTGCTGTATCCCCAACAACGCGCCGCCGATGGCAGCTTGCACAGAATTGACTGGGACACCGCGCTCGATCAGGTCGCCGGCGGCTTGCGCAGCATCATCGAGCGCCACGGTCCCGATGCGGTGGCATTTTATGTCTCGGGACAATTGCTCACCGAAGACTATTACATCGCCAACAAGCTGATGAAAGGTTATATCGGCAGCGCCAATATCGATACCAATTCACGCCTGTGCATGTCGTCGGCGGTGGCCGGGTACAAACGCGCGTTTGGCGAAGATCTGGTGCCGATCTGCTATGAAGACCTGGAATTGGCCGACATGGTGGTGCTGGTCGGCTCCAACACCGCCTGGTGCCACCCTATCCTGTTCCAGCGCATTGCCAAGGCCAAGGAAAAGCGCCCCGAGATGAAGCTGGTAGTGATCGATCCACGCCGCACGGCGACCTGCGAACTGGCCGACATGCATTTGCCGGTCAAGGCCGGTACCGATGTCTGGCTGTTCAATGGCTTGCTCAGTTATCTGGCGCATCGCGGCGTGCGCGATAACGCTTTCGTCGATGCCCACACCAGCGGCCTCGGCGAAGCACTGGCCGTGGCCGATGCCGATTGCGCCGATCCGCATGAAGTGGCGCGCATCTGCAAGGTCGATGTCGATCAGTTATTGGCCTTCTATCAATTGTTTGCCGATACCGAAAAAAGCATCACGGCGTTTTCGATGGGCGTGAACCAATCCTCGGCTGGTACCGACAAGGTCAACAGCATCATCAATTGCCACCTGATCAGCGGCCGCATCGGCAAGCCCGGCATGGGACCGTTCTCGATCACTGGCCAGCCCAATGCCATGGGCGGACGCGAAGTCGGCGGCCTGGCCAATATGCTGGCAGCGCACATGGAGCTCGACAACGCCCTGCATCGCGATACCGTGCAGACTTTTTGGGATGCTCCGCAAATGGCGTCCAAGGGCGGCCTCAAGGCGGTCGATCTGTTCCAGGCGATTGAAGCCGGGCGGGTCAAGGCGGTCTGGATCATTGCTACCAATCCCATGGTGAGCCTGCCGGACGCCGATCAGGTCAAACGCGCACTGGCCAAGTGTGAACTGGTGGTGTGCTCCGACGTGATTGAAAACACCGATACCAACGCCTTGGCGCAACTGCTGTTGCCGGCCTTGGCCTGGGGTGAAAAAGACGGCACGGTAACCAATTCGGAACGCCGCATTTCACGCCAGCGCGCGTTTCTGGCCGCGCCCGGCGAAGCCCGCGCCGACTGGGAGGTACTGTGTCAGGTGGCCCGCCGCATGGGCTATCGCGGCTTTGATTTCACCAGCGCCCATGCCATCTTCGATGAACATGCTCGCCTGAGCAGCTACCGCAACGGCCCGCCACAGATTGCGCAACACAGCCTGCGGATGTTCAACCTCGACGGTTTGACCGGCATGAGTGCAGCCCAATACCACAGCCTGGTACCGATCCAATGGCCGGTCAGCCGCCGCAGCGACCAGGATGGCATCGGCACTGGCACCGCCAGGCTGTTCGGCAATCAGCGTTACGCCTATCCCGACGGTCGTGCGCGCTTCATCGCCACGTCGCCACGCGGACCAGCCCATTTGCCGGACGCCGATTTTCCGCTGACACTCAATACCGGCCGTGTGCGCGACCAGTGGCATACCATGACGCGCACCGGAAAATCGGCGCGATTGGCCGACCATGTTCCGGAGTCGTTCATCGACATGCATCCACAAGACGCGCTGCTGTATGGCGTGCGCGAAGGCAGTCTGGCACGCGTCAGCTCACGCTGGGGCGCGATGGTGGCGCGGGTGCAGCATAGCGGTGGCATCGCCCGCGGCAGCGTGTTCGTGCCAATTCACTGGAATAACCAGACTGCCTCCGACGCGCGCGTCGGCGCGCTGGTCAATCCGGTGGTCGATCCGGTATCGGGCGAACCGGAGTTCAAACATACCCCGGTTGTCGTGGAAGAGTTTCGGGTGTCCTGGTATGGTTTCCTGCTCAGCCGCAAGCCATTGGCACTCCATGACATCACCCATTGGACCCGCATCCAGGGACGCGACTTTGCCCGTTACGAGCTGGCCGGGCGCAGCCAGATCAACGACCACAGCGCCTGGGCCCGCCGCTTATTGGGGGTGCCGGACCTCGACGCCGATTGGCTCGAATACGAAGACAATACTGCCGGTGTCTATCGCGCCGTGCACGTCGATAACGATCGCATCGACATGTGTCTGTTCCTGTCGACCCGCCCTGACCTGCCTTCGCGTGCGTGGCTGGCTGGCCTGTTTGACAAACCGCAACTCGATGAAGCCGACCGCGTCGGCCTGCTGATCGGCCAGCCGCTGGAAAAAGGTGCCGATACCGGCCCGACGGTCTGCTCCTGTTTTGGCGTCGGTCGCAACACCATCTGCGGCGCGATCCGCAGCCAGGGTCTGAAAACCGTACCGGAAGTCACGGCCTGTCTGAAAGCGGGCGGCAATTGCGGCTCCTGCGTGCCAGAGATCAAGAAGCTGCTGGTGGAAACGTTGGCGGCCCAAACAGTCTCGCCCAACTGAGCGTGGCAATGCTAGGATAGCGCGGCATTGTCTGCGTGCCCGTCTGCCGAAAGGAAACCCCGTGTCCGCCACTGCCCGCTTGCCGCTGCGCTATTCGCGTTATTGCCGATTGCTGTTTTCGCTGGCGCTGCTCGCGGTGGCGTTGGCGGCATTACCTGTTCAGGCGCGCTGCCTGAGCGACTGCCAGACACGCATTGGCATTGTTTCGGCCTTCGGTGCCGAAGCCGATCTGTTGCTGGCGCAAACGCAGCGCAAGCGCGACTGGCGCATCAATGGCAACCGTTTTACCACCGGCATCCTGCGCGGCAATCCGGTGGTCATCGTGTTGAGCGGGGTCGGCATCGTCAATGCCAGCATGGTCACGCAACTGATGCTCGATCACTTTCGTATCGAACACCTGTTGATGAGCGGCATTGCTGGTGGCGTCAGTCCCGACAATCACGTCGGCGATGTGGTGGTGCCAGAACGCTGGGCCTTGCCGCTGGAAGTATATTGGCATGGGGATGCCAGCGTACCGGCGCCTTGCGGCACCAGCGCCGGTGACCTCAGCTGTCTCGGACTCCAGTTGGCGCAGGAAGACGACAAGCCGCGCCCTGACTTCAAACTCGATACGCCACAAGGGCCAGTCAGCACCGGCATGTTCATGCGTGAGCAATTTGTCATGAACGCGATCAACGCGCCACAAGGCGAATTCCGCTTCGACTTCGCGGTCGATCCCGACATGCTGGCATTGGCGCGCAGCTTGCAACCATCATTGGCGCAATGCGGACCGAAGAACCCCAGTCTCTGCGTGAGCGTGCAACCGACATTGAAAGTGGGCGGCAGCGGGGTATCCGGCAGCGCCTTTCTGGCCAATGCCAATTACCGCCGCTATTTGTACGATGCACTACATGCGCAATTGATCGATATGGAGACAGCCGCACTGGCGCAAGTGGCTTACGCCAACCGGGTACCGTTCATTGCCTTTCGCAGCGTCTCCGACCTGGCCGGTGGCAATGACTTCAAGGATGTCGGCGCGTTCTTCGGCAGCGGCCTGGCCGAAGCCAATGAAGCCAGCGTGACGCTGGCTTTCCTGGATGCGTTCAAGGCCAGCAAGCGCCGTGCACGGCGTTAGAAACGCGGTTTGACGGTCTTCCAGTCAGGCTGATATTTGCGCATCTGGCGCACGTCGTCGCGGGAGCGGATGCCGCAGCCGAGGAATTGTTCATGCAGCTTGGCCAGTTGTTCGTGATCGAGTTCGACCCCCAGTCCCGGCGCCCGCGTAATGCTGACGCAACCATTGCGGATCGGCAGCTTACCGCCCTTGATCACTTCTTCATCTGCTTCCTGCCATGGGTAATGGGTATCGCAGGCATACGACAGATTGGGTACCGCGGCCGCCACATGCGACATCGCCATCAGGCTGATGCCCAGATGCGAATTGGAATGCATCGATACGCCCAGGCCGAAGGTATCGCACATCAATGACAAGCGCTGTGTGGCCTGCAGCCCCCCCCAGTAATGATGATCGGCCAGCACGATCTGCACGCTGTTCAAGGCCACGCTGCGGCGGAATTCATCAAAATCGGTAACCACCATATTGGTCGCCAGCGGCAAACCGGTACGCCGATGCAGTTCTGCCATGCCTTCCAGACCCGGCGTCGGATCTTCGTAGTATTGCAGATCGTCACCCATCAATTCGGCCATGCGCACTGCCGTCTCCAAGGACCAGTTGCCATTCGGATCAATGCGCAGTGGTGCTTTTGGAAACGCTTTCTTGAGTGCCTTGATACAGGCTACTTCATGCTCGGGCGCCAGCGCACCGGCCTTGAGCTTGATACTTTCAAAACCATTTTCATCGATCATCTTTTGCGCCTGCGCGACGATTTGCGCCTCGCTCAGCGCCTCGCCCCAGCCGTCCGGCGCATAAGGGCTGTCAATGTGCTGCGCATACTTGAAAAAAAGATAGGCGCTAAACGGTACTTCCGTGCGCACCGCGCCACCCAGCAAATCGACCAGCGGCGCATTGAGATGGCGTGCCTGCAGATCCAGCAAGGCCACTTCGAAGGCCGAATAGGTATTGCTGATGGCCTTGCTGGCATGCGAACCCGGTGCCAGTTCGGCGCCGGACTCGGCCGCCGGTGCCATGCCAGCGACCGTGGCTGCGATGATGGTGCGCAAGCCGTTGAGATTGAACGGATCGAGACCGATCAACTGATTTTTTACCCGTTCCAGTATCGCCAGCACCGGTGCATCGCCATAGCTTTCGCCAAGGCCGACGTGACCGTTGTCACTTTCCACCTCGATGATGGAACGCAGCGCATAGGGTTCATGGATGCCACTGGCGTTGAGCAAGGGAGCATCGCGGAAGGCAATCGGGGTCACGGTGACGCGGATGATTTTCATGGCGGAGTAATCTCAAGAGTGGCAAATGGGGAGAAAAAGCAAAGTAACAAACGACGCTTAGCGCCGCTTGCCCGGCTTACCGGTGCGAGCAAAAAACACCACAATCGCAGCCAGTACCGAAGTCGCAGCCAGTGCATACAGGCCACCTTCAATCGAACCGGTACGCTGCTCCAGGAAGCCAAAGGTGGTCGGCGCCACAAAGCCGCCCAAATTGCCCAGTGAATTGATCAAGGCAATCACGGCAGCGGCAATGCGGGCATCAAGATAGGCTTGTGGAATCGGCCAGAACAGCGCCGAAGCCGCCTTGAAGCCGACCGCCGCAAAACAGATCGCGACAAACGCAAACACCGGGCCGCCAAACGTCGACACATACATGCCGAGCGCGGCAATGAGCAGCGCCGCTGCGGTCCAGGCTTGCTGATAACGAAAGCGCGCCGCCAGGCCAGCAAACACCATCATCGCCACAATCGAAATCAACCAGGGAATCGAATTGAACAGGCCGACCTGAAAATCGGAATAATCACCCATTTTGCGGATGATGCTGGGCAGCCAGAAAGTGGCACCGTAAATGGTCAGCGACACCGAAAAATAGATGAAGCAAAAAATCGCAATCTGGCCATCGCGCAGCAGTTGCCACGACGACAGCTGACGTGGCTTGTTCTTGCTGCGTTCGACCTGTTCCTGCGCAATCGTCGAGACGATGCTGTCGCGTTCGCGCTGCGTCAGCCAACGGGCATCGTCGGGGGTTGAATCAAGCCACAACCAGACCACGCCGCACAAGACAATCGAGGCCATGCCTTCGATGATGAACATCCACTGCCAGCCATGCAGCGTGTCACCACCGATTTGCAACAAGGCCCCCGAGATCGGCCCCGACAAGATAGACGCCAGCGCCGAGCCGCTCAAAAACACGGCCATGGCCTTGCCGCGTTCCGCATTGGGCAGCCATTGCGTAAAGTAATAAATCACACCCGGAAAGAAACCGGCTTCGGCCACACCGAGCAAGAACCGCAAGACAAAGAACGAGGTTTCGCCTTGCACGAACGCCATCGCCGTCGCGGTAATGCCCCAGGTCAGCATGATGCGGGTGAGCCAGACCTTGGCGCCGAATTTTTGCAACAGCATGTTCGACGGCACTTCGAAGATGGCATAACCGACAAAGAACAAACCTGCGCCCAGGCCATACGCAGCCGTGCTGATACCAATGTCGGCGGCCAGATGGGTACGCACAAAACCGATATTGACGCGATCGATGTAATTGACGATGAACATGATCACAAACAGCGGCAACACGCGCTGCTTGATCTTGGTCACGGCGCTGTTGAGCACCTCGCGTGATGGCGACGCCTGCCCTGCGGCAGTGGCTGCCGGTGCTGAAATCATTGCTGGTCTCCTACCAATCTGCTGTAAGGCACACGCCTTGCCGAGCGTAGTGCCGATTAACTGCGTTTTATCGTACTTCACAAGATAAGGTATGTTATCGTACAACTTATTTTCTGCATTAAAACACTAATATATTAGTACGTCAATGCAGCAAGTTCATTTATCATGTTGCTTAAATAAGTAATCGTCAGCGATCTTTTGGCATTTTCGCCAACTAAGAGAATACGCTCGCGATGGTGTGCCATCGCCTATTGCTTTTCATGTCCAGCATGATTGACCAACCATGACCTCTGCCTTGTCCCCCGTTCCAGCCCCCCTGCTGCTGCCGATCCAGCCACTGGAGCGCTCGCGTCACGCCGCCCCGCAAGTCTTCGAACAACTCCGCGCAGCGATCATCAGCATGCAGTTAACACCGGGCACCGTGCTATCGCGCGCACAACTGGCGCAGCAATTCGGCCTGAGCCAGACACCGATACGCGATGCCCTGATCAAACTTGGTGAAGAAGGATTGGTTGATATTTTTCCGCAGCATGCCACCGTGGTGCGGCCGATCGACATTACGCTGGTGCGTCAGGCGCATTTTTTGCGACGCTCACTAGAGCTGGAGATCGTTCAGACACTGGCCAGTGCACCGGCACCGACGCTGCTTACCCAACTTCAGGCCGACATCGACAGCCAGCGCACATTGGCGGCCAGCGAAAATTACGCCGCATTCGTCGATGCCGATCATGCCTTTCATAGGCATATGTATGAAGCTGCGCAGATGCCGAATTTATGGACCCTGGCACGTCGTCATAGCGGCCATCTGGACCGGCTGCGGGCACTGCATTTGCCAGTACCGGGTAAGCTGCAGGCAGTGCTGCGCGACCATGACGCGATCCTGCAAGCGATTGCCGCGGCCGATCCACAGGCCGCGCAACAGGCCATGCGTGCCCATTTGTCGGGAACCTTGGCGCATCTGGATGAGATACGGGAGCGTTTTCCCGGGTATTTCAAGGATTGAACTGGGTGGCGTGGTATTTGCGCTAACTGAACGGCATTACGGCAACATGCCGGTTTTTTAGGCGTAACCCCTGCTGTGCTTACATCGATGCATCATCAGGTTTTCCCGGTTTGGCATCAATGCTGCTCGATATTACACGCGCACTGCGCTTGAAAGTCAGATAAGCCCAGCCCCAGTCGCTCATGACTAGCAAGCGATTGCGGAAACCGATCAAGAAATAGACGTGCACAAACAACCAGAACAGCCACGCCAAAAAGCCAGAAAACTTGAACCTGCCAACCATTGCCACGGCAGCCTTGCGACCGATCGTTGCGAGCGAACCGTAGTCGCTGTATTTGAAGTTTTCCAGCGGTTTGGACGCCATCTGATGACGGATATTGCGCGCCGCCACACGACCCATCTGCTTGGCCGCCGGCGACACCCCTGGTACGGGCTTGCCATCGGACAGCGCCGCCGCCAGGTCGCCAATGACAAACACCTCGGGATGACCGGGAATTGACAGGTCGCCCTGCACCACCACACGTCCGGCGCGGTCCAGCGGCGTTTTGAGGGTCTTGCCCAGCGGCGACGCTGCCACCCCGGCTGACCAGATCACCGTGCGAGAGGCCAGGCGCTGCTCACCATCGCGGTCGACGTAACGCACGCAGTCATCCTCGATGGCGGTTACGCGGCTGCTGGTACGTACATCCACCCCCAGCTTGACCAACTGGCTGCGCGCCTGTTCCGATAGATCGGCTGGATAAGCACCGAGAACCCGATCAGAACCCTCCACCAGCACCACGCGCGCCTGATGTGGATCAATGCGGCGAAACTCGCCGCTGAGCGTATGACGGGCAATCTCGATCAGGGTACCGGCCATTTCCACACCGGTGGCGCCAGCGCCAATGACGGTAAAGGTCAGCCATTCGCCGCGCCGTGCCGGATCATCCTCACGCTCGGCATATTCAAATGCCATCAGGATGCGGCGGCGGATTTCAAATGCATCGGCCAGCGTCTTCAAACCGGGCGCCAGTGCCGCCCATTCGTCGTGGCCAAAATAACTGTGGGTCGAACCGGCAGCGACGATCAAGTAGTCGTAGCCAATCTCGCTGCCATTTTCCAGTGTGACTACTTTGCGGGTGGTATCGATGTCGGACACGGCCGCCATCAGGCTGGTCAGATTGCGTTGCTCTGCCAGAATGCTGCGAATCGGCGCACTGATGGCCGGCGCCGACAAACCGGCGGTGGCAACCTGGTACAGCAAGGGTTGAAACAGGTGATGATTGCTGCGATCTATGAGGGTAATGTCGACCTTGGCGTTGGCCAGTTCGCGTGCAGCGGCTAAACCACCAAAACCGCAACCGACGATGATGACATGGGGCATGGCACTCTTTCTGAAACAAGATGGAAGCAACGGGATAGTTTGCCGAAGTTACGGAAGCAGAGCAACCAATGTCTGCTGGGGTGGACAAAAAGTCCATGCAGACCGCCTGCAATCGGCCACCACAATCGACAGGTGTCCACGGTGCAGAGGCTAAAACGAGCCGTCAATAATGCATCAACCGATGTATTTTACGAGATTCACGAAAAAATCCTCCGACACTCGCATGTCGGAGGATTTTCTGGACCAGCGCAGGTCCTAAAAACGAATCAGCAGTGCAACAAGTAGCCGTAGCCACCTGCCCGTCTGTTGATGACGCTTATTGCGCTTCTTGCGGTGCTGCTTCTGCCGCTTCGTCAGCTTGCGCTGCCTTCATCGACAGTTTCAGACGGCCACGGTCATCGGTTTCCAGAACCTTGACGCGCACTTGCTGGCCTTCTTTCAGGTAATCGGCAACGGCGTTGACACGCTCATTGGCGATCTGGCTGATATGCAGCAAGCCATCTTTACCTGGCAGAACCT
>JAMFSU010000116.1 GCA_026225475.1 Duganella sp. | reverse complement strand
CGACACGGCCTGGGGCGCCTTCAGCGTGATGACGACGCTGGTCATACTGAGCCTGCAGTGGGCGATAGCGCAGGCTTATCTAGGCGTCAATCTATCGACCGGACTGGATTACGCCAAACAACGCTGGTAACCGCAGGAACTGATCCAGCACAATGCCATCCAGTTGGCACCGCGCCCCACTGCGCGCTTACTGTTCAAGGCCTACACACACTTGCGCAGCTATCAGCTAACCGCCCATTTTTCGCGCCAAAAACAAACCGCAAATTCATACCATTTCAGAATTGGCGACCGCATGAAAACCATGACAACCGCCGGCCGAATTGCCACCGAAACAGCACAACCAGCCTCCCTGCACGCGGCAGCGCCTTCAGCTACACTAGCGCGGCTGGGGCAAGCAGCCCTTCATTGACATTTACCGGTAAGGAATTACATGATCGACGTCTATAGCTGGCCGACTCCGAACGGCCATAAGGTTCACATCATGCTGGAAGAATGCGCACTGGCCTATCGCGCCCATGCCATCGACATTGGCGCCGGCGACCAGTTCGGCGACGCGTTTCTGGAAATATCGCCAAACAATAAAATCCCCGCCATTACCGATAGCGACGGTCCCGATGGTGCGCCAATTTCACTGTTCGAATCGGGTGCGATTCTGGTCTATCTGGCGGGCAAGGTGGGGAAGTTTCTGGGCACGACTGATCGTGAAAAATTCAATACGCTGCAATGGTTGATGTTTCAGATGGGCGGACTCGGCCCCATGCTCGGCCAGACCCATCATTTCCGCATCTATGCACCTGAACCGATCGAGTATGCAATCAACCGCTACAGCAACGAAACCAAACGCCTGTACGGCGTGCTCGACAAGCAATTAGCCAAGACCGAATACTTGACCGGTAGCGAATACACCATCGCCGACATTGCCTGCTTCCCCTGGACCCGCTCCTGGCAGAATCAAGGCATTACGCTGAGCGACTATCCGCATGTGCAACGCTGGTTCGATACCATCAATGCGCGCCCGGCGGTACAACGCGGCGTCGCTGTGCTGGCAGACCGCCGTCGCCTGCTGACCGATGACAAGGCCAAGGACATCCTGTTCGGAAAAACGCAATACCAGCGCTGAGTCACTACGCGGAAATCGCCGGTAATACGCCCGCGATTTCCAGTCACTCAATAGCGCCGCACAATAAATTCCGCAACACAGACCGGCTTTGCGCCGCCCTCAAGTTCCAGCGTCACTTGCCATACCACTTGCGCACCGCCCGGAATTTCTTCCAACGACTGCAACAGAATATGCCCGCGCACCTTGCCACCGACAGGTAACGGCGCGGGGAAGCGCACACGATTGAGGCCATAGTTGAGTAGCATCTTGAACTTGCCCAGCGAAATACTCTGTCCCATCATCTGCGGAATCAAGGCCAAGGTCAAAAATCCATGCGCGACCGTGCCACCGGATGGCAATTCCTGCCTGGCGCGCTCGACATCGACGTGAATCCATTGATGATCACCAGTGGCATCGGCAAAAAGATTGACTTGTTCCTGCGTGACCGAGATCCAATCACTGACAGCTACTTCCTGACCAACCAGTGCTTCAAGTTCTTCCAGGGTTGCGATTTCACGCATCTTCTCATCTCCAACCATTGTTCAATAAAAAACGCCGGCAGATTGCTCTACCGGCGCCAAATTTTCTAATTTTAATCGTCAGACTGCACTGACATCCAGTTCCGCTTCAGTGTTGGCAATCACCTCTTCCTTGCTCACACCACTGGCCAGTTCAACCAGCTTCAAGCCCTGCGGCGTCACATCGATCACGCCAAGATCGGTAATG
>JAMFSU010000115.1 GCA_026225475.1 Duganella sp. | reverse complement strand
GCCAGCGTCGTGCTGGTGTATCGTTTCTTTCATCATGGCGCGAGTGAACCCCTCAACAATGCTGCCGCCAAAGCCAACGCAACGATAGCCGCCGCGACCACCGCCACAAATGCCACTAAGCCGCCCAACGCTTTTTCTGACACATGGCGCATCGTCGGTAATGCGCAAGTCGGCATCAATAGTTATGTCTTGATTGCCGATGGCGCAGGCCGCTTGCGTTACGAATCCCCCTCTATGTTTGTACAGGCAGGACCGCAAACCATCGGCACCATCGATGGCGCAAAAGTCACGTATTACTCAGGCCAAGTTGTGGCCGCTACCGGGAGTATAAAAAAATGAAAAAGCTCGTCCTGTTTCTTCTGTTCTGCTGGTGTGTCTCAGGGTATGCCGCCAGCGATCCGGCAACGTTCTCGCTGTCGCATATCAAGGTCGCTGATGCGGTCGAGTTGATGTATACGCAGGTATTGAAAACACCGTTCGTTATTCAATCTGATGTATTGGCCGATGAGCGCATGGTGACATTCCGATTTAATACCGGCACCAATGCACGGCAGGAAATAGGGCGCTTCCTCACTACCATGGGATTAGCGGTGCATATGGAAAACGGTGTCGATGTGATTGGTACACAGAAAGAAGCGAAGATCGACAAGAGCGTGTTTGTCTATCGACCTAAATACCGTGACGTGTCCTATTTGGTTGAACTTGTGCGTGGCTTGTTTGCAGACGGTGAGTTTACGACGACCAGGGCGATACACGGTGCGCCGCAAGCAGTGACCAGCGACACCACTGCAGGCCAACCGGCTAAACAGCCTGCCGTGACCAATACCGCTGCTGCCTTGGTCGACACCACCGCTGACGCGATGGTGTTTAACGGCACACCGGCTGATATCAAACGCTTGACCGCATTACTGGAACAACTCGATATCAAGCAAGGCGAAGTGATGGTGCGGGGGCAAGTGTTTGAAGTGTCAACCGATGCGCAGGAAGGTTCGGCATTTTCGCTGGCGTTGTCGGTCCTTGGCGGTAAGTTCTCTGCTGGCTTGTCTACGCTCTCCACGCTCGATGGCTTTGTCCGGCTCAAGACGTCCAGCATCGATGCCGTATTTGCAGCGCTCTCCAATGACAGCCGGTTTAAGACCATCTCGGCACCATCCTTACGGGTGCGCTCTGGTGCCACCGGTCGATTCTCTGTCGGTCAGGATGTTCCCGTATTGGCCGCTGTCACATATCCCGGCACCAGTAGCGCGCCTGTGCAATCGGTCTAGTATCGAAGCTCTGGCGTGATTTTTAATCTGTCGCCGGTAGTACGGGATGCCGTGATTGATCTGACGGTGCAGCAGCAGCTATCTAATTTCGTGGTGACACAAACCGGCGTCAACAATTCTCCCACCTTGACCAAGCGCGAGGTTGCTACCTCATTGTCAGTCGGTGACGGTGATGTAGTGCTGATTGGTGGGTTGTCCGAGGATCGCAACAGCGCCGCACGCGTAGGTTTCTCGTTTCTACCGGAATGGATGCGTTCCAATACCGGCGACAAAAGCAAAAGCGAAATTCTGCTAGTCCTACAGGTGAAAAAGCTATGAGCGGTTCTGCAAAACAAAGACGACGCCAAAAACGCGCACAGGCGGTGCTATCGACGCAGGTAGCGTTCGGGCATCGCCCGATGGTTTCCGTAGCAGCCGGGTCGGTAGACCTGCGCAAAGCGCACTGCGTAGCCGGAAACCAAGCCTGCGACGACGAGAGGGCGCTCGTTGTGGCTTTACTGCGCGCAGCGCTGCGCTGCTTCGACGCGCCGCCCGCAGCTCGCGAGGACGGCGCGAGCGAAGCGAGCGCCTAGACTTGTACCTAGAACACTTAAGGAATGAACGACAGCGGTAGCAGAGGAATGGACTGAAAAAGAGGTTTTAGCAGGACGTAAAAATACCCGGATCAGCGCGCCAACGCTGCCGGGTTCACACAACCAGTTAAAAGGGAAATTGTGCTTAACACCAGTATAGACAAGGCTGCGGCCAATGCCAATCTCAAGGCCAGTTTGGGTCAGTATTTCTGTGGTACGGATGCAAAGCTGTTCAAGACGATCACCTTTACTGAGTTTCCAAATGGAGTGGAGGTCTATGTCGATGAAGGTCGAGAGGCATTTAGTGATGGTGCGTTCTTTGAGTATGCAACAGAACAGGAGATGCCGACCGCACGCGGCGAAGGCGATCACGAAAAGGCGCGCAGTGTGGCAGCAAGGCGTGCCAAGACCAATGTGCGCCGCTTGGCCAAGATGCTGCAAGCAGATTGCCTGCTGACGCTGACCTATCGGGAAAATATGATTGATTTCAATCGAGTAGAAGCGGATTTTAAGGCGTTCAGGGCGCGTTTGCGGTCCTTGGGTGAGTTCCACTATGTCGCCACATTGGAGAAACAACAGCGGGGCGCTATCCATGTGCATATCGCCTGCCAGCACTTCCCTGCGTGGCTCAATAATGAACATGGCGTGCGGGTGCGCAGCTATAACCTGATTCGCTCTATGTGGCGGCGCGTGGTCGGCAGGGATAACGGCAATGTCGATCTCACTCGACCAAAAGGCCGCAATTGGGCGCATAGGATTGCCAGCTATATCAGCAAGTACGTGTCCAAGAATATCGAAGAGGCGCGTTTTAACAAGAAAAGCTATTGGGCTTCACGGGGGATACCAAAGCCCAAGCAAAGCAAGTTTTGGTTTTCCATGGATACGCCGATACGCGACATCATTGTGTTGGTGGCGCAGGAGTTTGCGATGAAGGGTTTTGACGATTTGAAACAATTTCATGATCCCATGAATGGGTTTTATTGGTTTAGCGCGATGAAATCAATTTAGCTATTTGGTAAGAATTTTTGAGTATTTCTGGCTGGATATTCTGTCTTTACACCCGTTAATACTTTGTGGTCTGAATCAGGGGATAGGGAAAATGGTATCGGGGAAAACTTGGGACGAAGCTGCTGAGCGTTGGCTATGCGAGCAGTCGCATAAGGCGTCGCTGCATTCAGACAGATCAATTATCCGCTGGCTCGATAAACATTTGGCTGGGCTGCCGTTAATTGATATTAATAGATCAGTTGTCTCTGCCGTTCATCATAAGAAGCTCGCTACCGGAGTGGCAAATGGTACCGTTAATCGGACACTGGCTCTGCTTCGCGCAATTCTTCTTCGTGCCGCGCATGATTGGGAGTGGATCGATTCGACACCCAAAGTCAGATTGCTTCGTGAACCTGTTCGCCGTATACGCTATTTAACTCGTTCGCAAGCTATTCGATTGCTACATGAACTACCAGAGCATCTATCCGACATGGCAACATTCTCTCTTGCGACTGGGTTAAGAAAATCCAATGTGACGCGTATGGAATGGTCGCAGGTAGATATGAAGCGGTCACTTGCATGGATTCATCCCGATCAGGCCAAAACGAAGAAGGCAATTGCCGTGCCACTGAATGCTGATGCATTGCGTGTGCTTACTAAACGAATCGGTGTGCATCAAAAATTTGTGTTCAGCTATAAAGGCGATCCAATCGTTCAGGTGAGTACGGCGGCTTGGTATAAAGCGTTAAAGCGAGCGGGAATCCAAGATTTTCGTTGGCATGATTTACGTCACACTTGGGCAAGTTGGCATGTACAAAGCGGAACACCACTTTATGTTGTTCAGGAGTTGGGTGGTTGGGAAAGCTATGAGATGGTGCGTAGATATGCGCATTTAAGTGCCGGACATCTTGCAGTCTTTGCAAATAACTTATCCAGCTTGATGCAGCATTAATTTAGTGCCACCGTATTTAGGTTAGTATGTCTGCAATGGGTCGAGACTATAAAAAAACGAAAATACGCCCCCCCCCTCCATTGCCGAAACTTACATACCGAGTATGTGGCAATTTTTCGGTCATCGTCATTCCTGCATAAAGTTATGGTGAATTCTGACGTTAAATAATTAACAGCTATGGAGGAGCATGTCCTCCTCAAGTTGAATGAATCACTTGTAGTCACATAATTTGCACCATGCAGGGATCACGATTCGATTGCTTCAAAAGGTAGATGTCATAGCTTTATAAGTTGTACCTTTCACGCTATGTCATTTTCAGAAGTATTAAAACTCAACGCGTCCTTAACGGAGTAAAGAATGACCAATTTGAAGGTATCCACAAGACTTATTGTCGGCTTTTCAATCGTATTGGTGGCTATGATTGTAGTAGCAATATTGGGCATCTCCGGAATGTCGACCCTCCGAGCCAATTTGAACGACATCGCCAGGGTAAATAATGCTGAGACAAAATTAGCAAACCAAATGTTAACGAGTGTGCTATCTCGTTCTCTTGTTGTAAGGAATTTAGCGCTATTTACGGATCGGAAAATGATTGACAATGAGTTAGCTCGCTTGGGCCCAATGGAAAAGCGATACGCGGATGCCAATCAAGAGCTTGGCAGACTGTTTGTGCAAGAGCCAAGTACTACACAGAAAGAACGCGATCTATATACAGCAATAAAAGCCGATGAGGCGGCAGTAGTTCCTCTTTTGGCGAAAGCAGTCGAATTAGGCTCGAGTAATAATGTTGCATCAATCGTACCACTTCTTATTCAAGAAATTCGGCCCAAGCAAACGATTTGGATGGGTCACCTTTCAGAACTGGCCGCTTTTGAGGATCAACTCAATGCAGAGGCGGCTGTCGAAGCTGAAGCAACATATCAAAGCTTGCGCATGACAACTGTTGTTGTTTGCGGTGTCGCACTTCTGTTGGGAGTTCTTACCGCGATTTTAATCGTAAGAAGTATATTGAAACAGCTAGGAGGAGAGCCTAGCCAAGCGCAATATATTGCCAGTGAAATTTCGCAAGGAAACCTAACTGTTGCACTGGATTTGCATACCGCCAGTCCAAATAGTCTGATGGTTTCATTGGAAACGATGCGTAGCCAATTAAATAACGTAGTGGTTGGTATCAAGCACTCTGCAGAGTCGATTGCAACAGCTGCTGGCGAGATTGCACAAGGTAATCTCGATTTATCTCGGCGCACAGAAGCACAGGCTGCGTCGTTGGAGGAAACAGCCTCAAGCATGGAGGAAATTACTTCAGCTGTTGAGCAAAACACTAACAACGCAAAGCAAGGCAGCGCACTGGCCAACTCAGCCTCTACTACTGCATTAAAGGGTGGGGAAGTTGTGGAGGGCGTCGTGAAGACGATGTTTGATATTTCGGAAAGCTCCCGCAAAGTTAGGGAGATTATTGCGTCGGTGGAGGCGATTGCTTTTCAAACCAATATTCTTGCGCTCAATGCAGCCGTGGAAGCAGCGCGCGCGGGAGAAGAAGGCAGGGGCTTTGCGGTTGTTGCCAGCGAAGTCCGTACGTTGGCGCAACGCAGTGCAACAGCTGCTAAGGAAATTAAAGATCTCATCGGCACCTCGGTTCAGCACGTCAATGCAGGATCACAACTGGTTTCGGATGCCGGAAAGACGATGTCGGAAGTCGTTCGCTCCGTCCAAAGCGTCACGGATCTCATGAGTGAGATAGCTGCGGCCTCTAGCGAACAGCATACTGGTATCGCCCAAATCAATATGGCCATAACCCAAATGGATGAGGTGACTCAGCAGAATGCCGCGCTCGTCGAACAAGCAACTGCTGCGGCTCAAGCAATGGCCGATCAGGCAGAACGTCTACGTGCTTCTGTGGCAGTGTTCAGAGTGGATGAGTCATCGGTTGATGCCGATTCTGCAACGATGTATTCTTCGAAGATAAGGACTATCAACATCACCCGGACATCTGCACCAATCAACAGAATTGCTGCATAAATGGAGTAGTTTGCTACTTGCCTTTGTTTGATTGCGAATGTTTTTGGGTGCCGTTTGAAACATGGCGTGGAAGTAGCTGTTGAATAAAAATAAAGAAAGCCTGCTATTTTGCAGGCTTTTTTACTCGCAATGATTTCAAATTTGAACGCACAGATGGAATCAATGCCTTAATGTTCTGTAATGTCGGTGTGTGTGTTTTCTGGAGACTAGAAGACAAAATGCTGAAGATTTTTTGTCTTTGGAGATGATGCTTTTAAGAGTCCGCTGCTCTACCAGCTGAGCTAACGCCCCTCTCTGTGTTTCGAGAGAGGACGCATTATAGGATGACTTTTCGCTATCTGCAAGCACTTTTCGTTTCTCTTCTTCTTGGGCAAGTGTGGATAGCATTTCGCCGTAACCAATTTCCGCGTCGTCGGCCATCTTCATTGCGGTCATGTAGTCCGGCAAGCGTTGCCTCTTCACGTATTTATTATCCAGTGTCGACTGAGGGTCGGCCATCTAGCAGAGATCGCTGTGCCGGCCAACCGGCTGGCAGCAACTTGCATGCCCATTTCCTTGACTGGAGATGGGCATTTTTATTGAAAATTGCGATGCGGAAGTAATGTCGTTGACATAGAAACTGCCTTGGTTGAAATGCGATTGTCATGAGGATGTCAGGATTGCAACGTACTCTGCGCAAGCTTTATCGTTACTGCAAACATCATTTCAACACTGCTTGTTATTTCACAATAGTCGATATTGGAATTGATCAGCGTTGATTTTCCTGCAAATTTGACCCCGTCGCGCAACTTGCCCGGGTGCTTTCCAGTAAGATGCCAGCAGCCTCATCTATCAACACCACAACAATATTAACAAGAATGTCGATACCAGGGAAACCACAAAGCGGTGCATCAGTCGGGCAGAATTCATTGCCGCCGCGCTGGAGCTTTATTGTGTTAGTTCGGCGCTTGCTACGTCATGTGCCGGCCGCCATCGTCATTACGTTGATCTCCGTCAGTTATGCAGTCAGCTATGGCGCTATGATTTTCGGCAGCGGTGGCAATTTGCTGCTGCAGGCCGGCTTGCCATTGTTGTTCGTCACCACCTTCGTGGTGCTGTTGATGATGGCCTTGAGCAGTTCCTTGCCTTTCATGGTTGGTGGTGCCGATTCAAATTCGGTTGGCGTGTTGTCACTGATGGTGGCGGGAATTTTTGGCAGCATGAATCATGCAGGTTCATCGCCGCAAGAGACGGTGGCGACGGTGCTCATGGCGATTGCGCTGAGCAGCGTGCTGGCCGGTGTATTGTTGACCGTGCTAGGCGGCTTGCGGCGCGGCAGTCTGGTGTTGTTCATGCCGTTTCCCGTCATCGGCGGGTTTCTGGCTGGCTCTGGTTATCTATTGTGGACCGGGGCTTTTACGATCCTTACCGGGCACGCATTCGATCTGGAGCAACCGATTGCGGGCGTCCATCTGGCGTGGCAAGTGATCTTGCCTGCCGCCATCGTGGCGGTCGGCATGCTGGGACTGCCAGGGCGCAAATTTGACCATCCATTGGTCTTGCCGTTCACCTTGGTGTTGGCATGCCTGGCATTTTTTGCTGCCTTGGCTATGTCCGGTTTGTCGATAGCCGATGCCCGTGCGGCTGGCTGGATGTTCGAACCCTTGAGTCTGACTGGCTTTCAAGTGCCGATGACCTTGTCCTGGCATTTGGTGCACTGGGATATCCTGGCGTATCACTACAGCGAATTTCTGGCGCTGGTGGCTGTGACCACGCTGACCATTTTGCTCAATGCGACCGGTGTCGGTCTGGCCACGCGGCGCGAGGTCGATTTCAATCATGAGCTGCGCAGTGCTGGGGTGGCCAATATTGTGACCGGCATGCTTGGTGGCGTCGTCGGTAGCCAGTCGCTGAGCCGTACCTTGCTCAATTATCGTTTCGGCTCACGCAATCGTATCGCGGCAGTTCTGGCGGCATTGTTTTGTTTGTTGTGCGCGCTGTTCTTTGTGCCATTGATCGGTTATCTGCCCAAGCCTGTGTTGGGTGGCTTGTTGCTTGGCTTGGGTAGCACCTTGCTCAATGAATGGTTGTTCAAGGCCCGTCGCCGTCTGGCGCGCGGCGATTATTTGTTGATCGTGCTGATTCTCGCCGTGATCGCATGGTATGGCTTCGTCACCGGTGTGGCGCTGGGAGTGGTGGTGGCGTGCGTGCTGTTTGTGGTCGATTACGGGCGTGTGTCATGCGTGAAGATGGAATTTACCGGTGCCGGCCTGCATTCCAAGCTGGAGCGCCCGCTGGAGGCTAGTGCCTTGCTCAAGCAGTTCGGCGAACGGGTGTTCGGCATGCGCTTGCAGGGTTTTCTGTTCTTCGGCAGTGCCAACCAGATGGTCAGCCGGGTGCGTGAGCAATTGCAACTGCCGCGCGAATACATCATCATCGATTTTCGTCATGTGCAAGGTCTGGATGCGTCGACCTCACAGAGCTTCGTGAAGCTGGCACAAGTGTGCGAACAGTACAAGACGACCTTGATATTGACCGGCGTTGATGAGCGTATCCGTCTGCCGATTGCACGCGCCACATTTGAAGGTGAGGCACCCAAAGAGTTTACCGATCTGGACGCCGCGCTGGAGTGGGTCGAAGACCGTATGCTGGCCGATAGCGGGGCGGACCAGTCCAGTCACGATCTGCGCGCCAGCCTGGCTGATCATTTCGATGCGCGTGAACTGGCGTCGTTGTTCGCGCGTATGGAAACCGTCGATCTGGAAGCTGGCACCTTGCTATTCAAACAGGGTGAAATTGGCGACTCGATGTATTTCATCGAAGAGGGCCAGGTAAGTATTTCACTGACGCTCGAAGGCGGCGCCAAGATGCGCCTGCGCTCATTCGGCAACGCTACCATCGTTGGTGAAATGGCGCTCTACAGTGGCCAGAAGCGCACCGCTGATGTTGTCACTGACTGCCATACCCGTGCGCATAAACTCAGCATGGCGCGCCTGCGCCAGTTGGAACGCGAAGATGCTGCGACAGCTTTGCAATTGCACAGCTATGTGGTCAAGGTCATGGCTAGCCGGCTGGCGGCAACCAATGAGGCTTATCGGCTGGCGTATTGAGGGGCGCAGGCGTTGGCAGTTTGACTCAGAAATTGCTCTTGATGCCATTGACCCATGACTTTGCCGGCAATTTGGTGGCAGCGGTAATGGCTGCTGCTCGCTCATAGAGTGCCGGAAAATCGGGTGTGATGGCGTTTTTGAACGCCAGCGCGACAACATTGCCGTCATGGACTTCGGGCAGCGAAATGACCTGATCGAAGGCAAATCGCATGGCCTTGAGATTTTTGGCGTAGCTGGGATGATCGCCGAACAGATTGACGGTCATCACGCCCTGCTCACTGAGACTGTCACGGCAGGCGGCATAGAATTCGGGAGTGTCCAGGACTGGACCGCGCGCGGTGGCGTCGTACAAGTCGACCTGCAACGCGTCGATGCAACCGGCACGCTTGGGGTCATGGATGTAGTCGTTGGCGTCCATTTCCAGAACGTTAAGGCGATGGTCTTGCGGCGGTAGCTTGAACATGCTGTGGCAGATTGCGACCACCGAAGGATTGAGTTCGACCGCCGTGATCCGCGCATCCGGAAACTGGCGGTAGCTGAACTTGGTCAACGCTGCGGTGCCCAGACCGAGCTGGACGATGGTGTTCGGTTTGTCGTTGAACAGCATCCAGCTCATCATTTGCTGGGCATATTCCAGTTCGATAGCATCGGGCTTGCGCAAGCGCATGGCGCCTTGCACCCATTCTGTGCCGAAATGCAGATAGCGTACGCCATCGAGTTCCGACAGCGTGACCGGGGCAAACTTTGGCTTGCGCACGGGGGCGGGTGCTTTCGGTTTGGATTTTTCCTGATCTGGACCGGGGCCGGCTTTGGTGTTGGCTTGCGCCTCGATGGATTTTCTTTTGATCAACATGATGGTGGCCGAATTCGAATTGTCGAATGATACCCCGTGAAGGCGACTCTTGGGCGTGTCACAGCCGCCCGATGTTGGGCTACACTGATGGCCATGCTAAAAAAAATACTCTTCGTCGTTCGACTGGCACTGGTTTTTGGGGCAATTGTGCTGTTTGCTCGGGCCATGGAATTCCTGATCCTCAACGGCGGCTTCAACGGCGCCTTCTACGACCTTATTTTCTTGCGCAAATAGTCGGTCTCTGTCGCTGCTGCGGCAGCAGTTCTCTTGCTGTTCCTTGTGTTCGTGCTGTTGATATGGCGGCTGCCTGGCTGCGTGCATTACGGCCGCGCGCAATGTGGCGGTATCGCCGCTAATGAACAGGCTGTGTTACTCCCCCCCGAGTCGGGGGGGGATGGTTGACGCAGGGTTGACTAAGCTGACCAAATGCCATTTTTTGGCATGGCTCGGATATAACATCCGGATTGTTCCAGCAGCAAAACCGCATTTGCTTACGAACCCGGTCACGACTCTTGAGCCATTCTGCGAGACGCGCTAACGCAGCGTGCCATCAGGGGGAGGGCAATCTGATAGCGCAAGTCGATGTCGATGTCTAGCGCTGCACTGTCCAAAAATTGGCGCTGTCTGACCGGACGCAGCACAAAGCGGTTTACAAAGAACAATGACGCAAGCCGCGCGAAGCAGAGGCCCAAAGTGGGGCCGGGCTTGGCCTGAGCGATATTGCGCGAACTTGCAGTCTGTCGCTAGGTACCAGCGCATGGCTGATGGATGACGGACTTGCCTATCTCACGCTGTGCGCTGTGATTTGAGACGAATAAGGGGTGCCATGACCAACTTGAACATTCCCGGTAGCGATACCTCTCCCGAAATTGACGGCAATGTGCAAGCGGGGAGGTTGGTGATGCGAGGCGATTCTTATCCGGAAAACGCGTGCGAGCTGTTTGCCGCTGTCACTGATTGGGTCCGCGATTTTATTGCGCAATCAGCACAGCCGTTAGTGTTGGAATTGTATTTGAGCTATTTGAATACCAGCAGCGTCAAGGCCATGATGGAGATTTTTGACTTGCTCGAAGTGGCACATCGCACTGCCAGCAGTGTCGCGGTGACCTGGTTCTATGAGGCGCGCAATGAACTCGCTGCCGATGTTGCCAATGAGTTCAAGGAAGATTGCAGTTTTCCTTTTTTAGTATTGCCACTCGATCAGGCAGGATCATGAGCTTGCCTCTCCGGCCCGATGAACTCGATCTCTTGGTGCGTCAACAATTGGCAGACCCGCGCTTGCGAGAGTCGCCGTTGTACGATTCGCTGCAAGCCTTGTGGACCTGTCAACAAAAACAGATCAGCCGTCAGGAGCAGATTTGCCGGCTTTCCGATACCTATCACGCGCTATCACGCGAGCGCGAATTATTGATGAATCAGCGTTTTGAGCGGCAACGACAGCAGCTCACCAAGGTCATGCGCATTTCTGATCACTACCAAAATATGATGCGCGATTTGACCGCAAAGTTGAAGGTGATGGCATCGCACGATGTGCTTACCGGTCTGGTCAATCGGCGCAAAGCCGAGCAGGTGCTGGAACAGGAATACTTGCGCAGCAGACGTTACTTGATACCGCTGACACTGGTAATGTTCGATGTCGATCATTTTAAAAATATCAATGACCGTTTCGGCCACGTCTACGGTGACCGGGTATTGAAAATGGTCGCCAAGGCCGCACACAGCACCTTGCGCAATACCGATGTGCTGGCGCGCTGGGGCGGCGAAGAATTTGTCATCGTGGCCCAGCATACCGATGTCGCCGGTGGCATGGTACTGGCGCAGAAGGTGCGCCAAGCCGTGGTGCAGTTTTCTATTCCCAGCGTTGAATTGGTGACAGTTAGTTTGGGCGTGGCGCAATTGCAGCGCGATGAGACGATTGACCAGCTCTTGCGGCGTAGTGACCAAGCCATGTATCTGGCCAAGGAGCAAGGGCGTGACCGGGTGATCGAAGCCAGCGTTGAAACGGCGGTGAATGTAGTCAGCCAGTGCGCTGCGTCGGCAATGGGCCAGCGTCGTGCGGGCGGTGCCTGAAATACCTTGGCCGCGTGCATGACAGCCTTGCCGAAATATGACATGCTGTTGCCGGCGCAACATCTCGTATTTCCCGTATTCGACAATAAAGGATTCCCATAAATGAGTCACATCCACTTCATTGGTGGTGAAAAAGGCGGCGTTGGCAAATCATTGATCGCCCGTGTGCTGGCGCAGTATTTCATCGACTGGAACATCCCTTTCCGCGGTTTCGATACCGACAAGTCACATGGCGCGTTGTTACGCTTTTACAGCGACTTTTCGGCGCCGATGCTACTGGATCGGCATGACAGTCTGGATCCTGTCATCGAACGCGCGCTGGAAGACCCGCAACGACGTATTCTGGTCGACCTGGCGGCGCAGACACAGCAATCACTGGCAACCTGGATTGAAGATTCGGGCGTGCTCGACTTTGCACAAGAGCAGGGCATGACCTTGACCTGGTGGCATGTAATGGACACCGGACGCGACTCGGTTGATTTGCTGCGCAAATGGCTCGATCAATTTGGCGGGCGGCTCAAGCTGGTGCTGGTGCTCAATGAAGTGCGCGGTGACCGGTTCGAGATCCTGAATGCCTCCGGCGAGCGCGAACGTGCAGAAAAGCTCGGTGCCAGCGTGATTCCGCTGCGTCGTCTGCCAGATACGACGATGCAGAAGATTGATCAGCAAAGCGCCAGTTTTTGGGCCGCCCTCAATCATTCGGACGGCGCCACTGCCGGCCTCGGCATGCTGGAACGGCAGCGCGTCAAGGTCTGGTTGCGACGTGCCTATGACGACATCGGCAAACTACCCTTGTAGTTTGCCAATTGCTGTCAATGAGCGCCGGCAGATGCAATATGCCGGCGCTTTTTTTAACCTGATTGTTGTCATTTTGAAAAGTTTCTCCGGCTGCGACGGAGCCAGTCGATGCGCCTATCAGCAGTAGTGCTTGCTGCAGTGATAACGGTGTCGTCAAGATGGGGGGATACCGTACTTTTTGCACCTGGAGTCACGAGGTGAAATGCGATGCAGTGATATGATTTCCCCTTGTCAAATCACGCCACCAGCAGCCAGTCAAATGTCCAATCTCATCGTCCACGGCGGTCGTCCGCTGTCAGGAGAAATTACCCCATCGGCCAACAAGAATGCCGTACTGCCGATATTGTGCGCGACCTTGCTCACCGATCAGCCGCTGCGACTGATTGGCGTGCCGGAAATTACCGACGTCAAGAAGATTTTGGATATCTTCCGCGTGCTCGGCAGCGAAGTCAGCATGGATTTTGCCAGCGGCACGCTGGAACTGCATCATCACCTGACCACGTTCGATCCGGTCACGCACCGGTTGCCGGTGGAGATGCGTTCGTCCATCATGCTAGTACCACCGTTGCTGGCACGCTTCGGCGTTGCGCGTCTGGAAAATGATGTCAAGGGTTGTACCTTGGGCGTACGCGAGATTGATCCACACGTCGAGGTGTTCGAACGCTTCGGTGCCAGCATCGAAGCCACCGTCGATTCGCTGATCGTACGTGCCGACGGCAAGATGCGCGGCAACAGCCATTGGCTCGATTATGCATCGGTCACCACGACTGAAAATTTTGTCCTGTGCGCCGCGTCTGCAAGCGGACATTCTGAGCTGGTCAACGCCGCATCGGAGCCGCATGTACAGGAATTTTGTCGTTTCATGCGCATGCTGGGGGTGTCCATCGACGGCATTGGTACTTCGCGTTTGTCGATAGAAGGCGGCGGCAAGCTCGGTGGCGGTGAATTCCGTTTCAGTGAAGACTTTCATGAAATCGCCACTTTCCTGGCTTTGGGCGCGATTACCGGCGGCCAGATCAGGGTAAAAAATACAGCACCGGAACAGTTTCCCTTGATCGACCGGACCTTTGCCAAGTTTGGCGTGCACGTGGTGCACAAAGATGGCTGGTCGACCACCAATCCAGGTGTACCGCTGAAAGTGCACAAACCATTCACGCCGAATATCCTGACCAAGGTAGAAGCCGCGCCCTGGCCTTATCTGCCGGTGGATTTGTTGCCCATTTTCGTTGCACTGGGAGTCAAGGCCGAGGGTAGTGTGATGTTCTGGAACAAGGTCTACGATGGCGCGATGGGCTGGACCGGCGAGTTGTCTAAGTTCGGGGCCCATGTGTTCCTGGCCGATCCGCACCGCTTGATTACCTTCGGCGGCATCCCGTTGAGTCCGGCCACGGTCGAGAGTCCCTACATCATTCGTGTGGCGATTGCATTGTTCATGGTTGCGGCCAGCATTGATGGACGCTCCGAAATCATGAATGCCTTGCCGATCAAACGCGCACATCCGAATTTTGTCGAAAACCTGCGCTCGGTCGGGGCGGTGGTGGATTGGACTTAAACGCTTGCCAGCAAGCGGCAGGTTTGGCGCCTAGTCTTGTCGGCGTGCCAAACTTGCTTGCGCTGCGGCTTACGTTGCAGTCGGCGGCTTGATTGAAGTCGATTGAGATAGTCGTCAATGTCAATCTTCAAATGAACCGATGGATGATAGGCAGGCCGTCTTGTTTGTGTCGCCATCGTTGCTTCGAAACGCATTTGCACCAGATCTAGTTCATCGACGAAGACATCGACTACCTGAGCCGTAATGCTGTTCAGTTAAGAAACATCGGCCGGTTCTTAGATGCTGATGTTTTGTGTTCTTCGGACGAGCTAGCCGGGTGCGGGTTGGCAGCCGCTTACCTCAGTTGGTAATTGAATCTTTGTTTTCTTCGGACGACCTTGCCGGGAGCGGCCCGGCAGCCGCTTACTTTTCTTGTCTCGCCAAGAAAAGCTAAGCAAAAGAAGGCGACCGCGCGTTCCTGGCCCCTACGGGGTTCCCAGCGATGCGCCGTAGAAAATGGGAGGGTCGCAAACTCGCTGCGCTCAAACATGCGCCCCTCTTATCCATTTTCCACAGCACATCACTGGCCCGGCTCGAAGCGGATCAAACCAAAACCGCTCGCTGCGCATTGCGCTGCT
>JAMFSU010000114.1 GCA_026225475.1 Duganella sp. | reverse complement strand
GCCGCGGCCCTCTGCGCACTGGCTGCCGAAGCATTGGCCTGGTTCAGCGGCGATGAGGGTTCCTTGGCAGTGATCGCGCTGGCGCTGTGCGCGATTGTGCTGGGCGGACGCGACACCTTGAAAAAAGGCTGGATTGCCCTGCGCCATTTTTCGCTAAACATGAATTTCCTGATGTCACTGGCCGTCATCGGTGCCGCCCTGATCGGCCAATGGCCTGAAGCGGCAGTGGTCATTGTGCTGTTCACACTGGCCGAGATGATCGAATCGTTGTCACTCGATCGCGCCCGCAATGCGATTGCCGGCTTGATGGCGATGTCACCCGAGCAGGCCACCGTATGGCAGGATGGCACCTGGATCAGCGTCGCCGCCAAACAAGTTGCGCTTGATACCAGCGTGCGTGTCAAACCGGGCGAACGCATTCCGCTCGATGGCGTGGTCACGCAAGGCCAGCCTGCTATCAACCAGGCGCCGATCACCGGCGAAAGCCTGCCGGTCAACAAGCAACTCAACGACCCGGTGTTTGCAGGCAGCATCAACGGCAACAGCGCCTTTGATTATCGCGTCACTGCCTTGCAGAATGCCTCCACGCTGTCGCGCATCGTCAAGAGCGTGCAGCAGGCACAAGGACAGCGCGCACCGACGCAGCGCTTCGTTGACCAGTTCGCGCGCTACTACATTCCAGCGGTGGTCGCCATTGCCATTTTGGTCGCGGTGATTCCACCGTTGGCATTGGCCTCACCATGGACCCCATGGCTCTACAAGGCCTTGGTGCTACTGGTGATTGCCTGCCCTTGCGCACTGGTGATTTCCACCCCGGTCACCATTGTCAGTGCACTGGCGGCGGCAGCGCGTCATGGCATCCTGATCAAAGGCGGCGTCTATCTTGAACAGGGCCGGCGACTGCGGGCCTTGGCACTCGACAAAACCGGCACCATCACGCATGGCAAACCGGTGGTCACCGATGTGCAAGTACTAGCACCAGAGACTGAAACCGCACCTGAACTGGACTCGCTGCTGCAACAAGCGGCAGCATTGGCAGCACATTCCGACCATCCGGTTTCGCTGGCAATCACTACCTACTGGAAGCAAAGCGGTCAAGTTGCCCCCAGCGCTGTGGTCACGCAATTTGAAGCGCTCAACGGGCGTGGCGTGCAAGGCCGCATTGGTGACAGCCTGTTCTATCTGGGCAATCATCGCCTGGTGCACGAGCGCAACATGTGCAGTCCCGCACTGGAAGCGCGTTTGCAGGCGCTGGAACAGCAAGGCAAGAGCACCGTCATCCTGTGCCGTGATGGCCGCGCATTATTGCTGCTGGCAGTGGCCGACAGCGTGCGTGTCACCAGTCAGACGGCGATTGCACAATTACGCCAGATGGGCATCGCCGTGACCATGCTCAGCGGTGACAATCCCCACACTGCACAAGCCATTGCCCAGCAGGTCGGCATCAGCGATGCGCGCGGCGACCAACTGCCGGAAGACAAGCTCACTGCCGTCAATGCCCTGATCGAACAGCATGGCTATGTCGGCATGGTCGGCGACGGCATCAACGATGCACCGGCGCTGGCGCGTGCGCAGATCGGCTTCGCCATGGGTGCTGCCGGAACCGACACGGCGTTGGAAACAGCCGATGTGGCGTTGATGGACGACGACCTGCGCAAAATTCCCGACTTCATCCGGCTCAGCCAACGCAGTCACCGCGTGCTGCAACAAAACATCGCCATCGCCCTCGGCATCAAGGCGGTCTTTCTCGGGCTGGCGCTGGCGGGTGAAAGCTCACTCTGGATGGCAGTATTTGCCGACATGGGCGCAAGTCTGATCGTGGTGTTCAATGGCTTGCGCCTGACCCGCACTTTATAAGCCTTACCACCACTGCGGCGGCGCCGATCCCAATGGCGCCGCTGGATAATCCCACGCCATAGCGGTGTTGCCGATCGTCACCGGGGCGCGCAAACGTTGTGCCGGCCCCCAGTGGCTGGCCTCGATCACTGGCGACAGATCGTCCGGCATTTCAGGCGACAGGGGCGCATCGACCTGTTGACCAGAACCGCTCATCAATAACTGCGCCATGCGCGCCAGAGAAGTGTGCGCGGTCAGTCCGGTGCCGTCTTTCAGTCGCAGTGTCAAGCCGCGCAAGACCGCCGTCGCCAACAGATAGCCGGTGGCGTAATCGAGCGCCTGCACCGGCAGCGGCGTCGGCTGCGCGCGCGCCAACTGACGCATGCCCGCCTCGGCAATGCCACAACTCATCTGCACCAGACTGTCGAAACCGCGCCGTGCTTGCCACGGGCCGCTCCAGCCATAAGCATCCAGACTGACATCGATCAAGCCAGGATTGATGCCGCGCCGCGCCGCGGCATCGAACCCCTGCCCGGCCAAGGCATCCGAACGGTAGCCATGCACCAGCACATCGGCTTGCGCCAGCAAACCCGTCAAGCGGTCGCGCCCAGCCGCCGTGCGCAAGTCAAGGCGGGCGCAATGCTTGCCAACTGCCATATCGGGCACCACACCCGGCTCATCCCAACTCGGCGGGTCCAGCCGCAACACATCAGCACCAAAACCGGCCAAAAAACGCGTCGCCGTCGGACCGGCAAGCACCCGCGTGAGATCCAGTACCCGGATCCCCTGCAACGGTCGCTGCGCACTAATGCGCCACTCCGGTCGTGCGCCAGGCCCGTGCGTAGCCAACTGCAACAACGGCTCGGCTTGCACTGCCTGACCTTGCGCATGCTGCTGCCATTGCACACTGCTACGCATCGCCGCAGCGCAGCCGCCCTGCGCCACCACCGCTGTTTCCAGTGCTTCTGCCTGCCATTGCCTGACGGCCTGTGCCACTACCGTTTTATCGGCCGGTGCTTGCAGCACTGCCAGCGCGGCGGCGCGATGATGCGGAGCATTAGTGTGCAGGCGAATCCAGCCATCGGCAGTGGCATAGTCACCGGCCACCGCATCCCACAATGGCGGAATCTGCCACCCCTGCGGCCGGATGCTGCTGCTAAACCACAGCGAGGCCAGACGGCGATCAGCCATGACTGGCCCGGTAGCAGCAAGCCCGGCGGTCTGCATCCATTCGGCGACCGCCAGCCCAGCCGCAGCCACCGACGCCACGGCCAGATCGCTGACGGCGAATACCGACGGCAGGCTGCCGCTGCCCCGCAACTGTACGCCAGCCAGATATTCGACATTGCCGCCAGCGGCCTGCCAGATCTGCTGCAAAAATCCGCGCGCACTGGTTTGGGAAGTATCGCTGTCACACATGCTGGCCTCGCTGAAGATGGAAAAGAAAAACGCTCTCGATGCTGCACAGCATATTCCGCCACCCTTAATTGTCAATATTGATTAACATAATCAACATCACAAACTTTGCGTAGGCATGCCATGCCATCTTTTCTCAACTCAGCCGAAGCCGCCGCCGCACTCGGTGTTTCGCGCCAGACCTTGTATGCCTATGTCAGCCGCGGTTTGCTCAGCGTGCACCAGGCTGCTGCCGGCAACGCGCCCAAACACCAGCGCGAAAGCCGCTATCTGGCCGAGGAAGTGACCCGTCTGGCAAGCCAGCGCACGCGCGGCCGCAAGCCCAAGGAAGTAGCCAAGGCCGCGCTCAATTGGGGACTACCGGTGCTGGAGTCAGGGATTACCTTGATCGAAGACGGCCGACTCTTCTATCGCGGTCATGATGCCGTACAACTGGCGCGCCACAGCAGCGTCGAAGAAGTCGCCGCCTTGCTGTGGGATAGCCCGCTGGTGGCCGCCTTCGGTAGCGTCGAAGTCAGTGCGCATCCGGCCTATGCCAGCGTGTGCCAGCATTTTTTCGGTGTACGAGCCGAGTCGGCGATGCTGCCCTTGTTCACGCTCGCCAGCGACGATCTGTCTACCGCCGCCTGGCAAACCTCCAACGTACGACTGGCGGCCGGATGCGGCGTGCTGATGCGCCTGCTCGCAGCCAGTCTGCTGATGCGCGCCCCGACTTCGCAGCCGCTCCATCAGCAATGCGCCCAAGCCTGGCAACTGGACCACGATGGCGCCGAGCTGGTGCGCATGTGTTTGATTCTGTGCGCCGATCATGAACTCAACGCCTCCAGCTTCACCGCGCGGTGCGTGGCCTCGACCGATGCCAGTGTGCGCGCCGCCATGATCGCCGGACTAGCGGCACTGAGCGGCGGCAAACATGGCGGCACCACCGCCCGGGTGGAAGCCTTGCTCGATGAAATTGGCGTGACCGATATCAACGCCACCGCCAGCGACACCGCGCAGCTTACCAGCAAGCTGCAACTGCGCCTGGCGCGCGGTGAATCGCTGGCAGGCTTCGGCCATCATCTGTATCCCGCGGGCGACGTGCGCGCCACCTTTTTGCTGGCGTCAATATTGCCGCAGGCGCCGGCGTTGCAAGCCTGCGTCAGCGCGGCGCAAGAATTGACCGGGCTGGCGCCATCGCTCGATCTTGCCTTGGTCGCCGTACGCCGCCATCTGCGCCTGCCTGTGGGCAGCGCCTACGGCTTGTTTGCACTCGGACGCGGCATGGGCTGGATCGCGCAGGCGCTGGAACAACGTGGCAACGGTGACTTGATCCGGCCGCGCGCGGCCTATATCGGGCCACGTCCGCAACCAACAGAGCGCTAAAGTTACACAGGCTTGCCCGCACCACCGTTTGCGGTTGTCACAAACACCCGCTGCGGCAGCCGGAAACCACGCAGCGTCAACACCTCCAGCGGCCCCGCACCGACCTCACTGCGCAACAACATGCGCAAGGGCTCAGTGCCTTGCGCGCTTTGCCAGACCAGTTGATATTGCGCACCATCGACTTGCGTGACCGTGGCCTGGCCAAGCAAGCGGATCAAACCAAAACGACCAGTCGCACCCAGTTCTGCCCGCAAGCCACTGTGCTCGCTCTCCCATTGCAATTGCGTGGCGCCACTCAAGG
>JAMFSU010000113.1 GCA_026225475.1 Duganella sp. | reverse complement strand
CCACGCGCACAGCGCTCCTCTGCGCATGCAACACCACCTGTTGTTCAATGAGCGACAGGATACTGGGGACGCTGTTGGCAGGTGCCGTATTACGGCTCCACTGCAACAGGGTCTGTTGTTCTTCTTCATCCGACAAAACCAGATCACCGATGGTGCAGTCGGGATCGGATGTCATCTGTGCCAGCACCGCCTGATAATGTCGTGCGATGCGTTGCATGGTGGCGGCACTGAATACCTCGCTGCTGTATTCCAGGCGCGCATTGACCTTGCCGTTGATGATCTTGATGTCTAACGCCAGATCGAACTTGGCCGAACGCACGCCAATGTCGAGCGTGGTTGCGGTGACGCCATCCAACTCCAGAGTGGCTGCGCCCTCAATGATCTGTAAACCGAACATGGTCTGAAACAGTGGATGACGCCCGAGTCCGCGTTCGGCCGGATAACGTTCCAGCAGCAGTTCAAACGGCAGTTCAGCATGCTCCAGCGCGGTCAGCGCAGCGCTGCGTACCTGCCGGCATACGTCGCGCAACGACAGGCGCGAGCCGAGTCTGGCACGCATCACCTGAGTGGTGACGAAAAAACCGACCATGTCTTGCAACTCCGGCCGGTTGCGACCTGCCTGCGGCACTCCGACCGCAAAATTGTCCTGCCCGCTGTACCGCCGTAACAGCACCTGCCAGGCCGCCAGCAACACGACAAACGGCGTGCAATGCTGATCCCTGCAAAATTGCCTGAGCCCTGTAGCCAGCCCGGTGTCCAACGAAAAATTCAAAGCCGCACCGGCACCGTCGCTTTGACCACTGCGTGGACGATCCAGCGGCAGATTGAGTGGCGGTACGTCGTCACCCAGTGCGGTCTGCCAATGATCCAGCTCTTGCCGGAGCCAGTCTCCTTGCAGGTGTTCGCGCTGCCAGCGGGCGTAATCGGCATACTGCAACGGCAAGGCCGGCAGCACCGGCAAGCATCCCGGCTCTGCCAGCGCGAGCCGGTAAGCCTGCTGCAAATCGTTCGCGACAATCGGATTGGACCAGGCGTCGGAAATAATGTGATGCATGCTGATCAGCAGCACGTGTTGCTGTTGTCCTTGATCTTGCCCCTCTTGTTGCCCCAGTTTCAACAGCCGCACGAACAACAAGGGTGCTTCGCGCAGATCGAACACATGTGCCATGGCGGCATCGATTTGCGCGGCCACTATTTGCTCCTGCTCTGCCGACGTCTCTTCGCGGCAATCAATCACCTGCATGGAAAATGGCACTGTTGCCGTCACTTGCTGCGATGCAATTCCGTCTTTTTCCACAAAGCACGTGCGTAAGCTGGCGTGACGTGCAATCAGAGCGGTGAAGGCGGCTTCCAATGCAGCGTGGTCAAGCGTGCCGTGCAACCTGAAGGCGCGGGTCAGGTTGTACGCCGTCTGCTGCGGCTGCATCTGCTGCAAGTACCACAGCTGCTGCTGCGAGAACGATAGCGGCGACGACAATGGTGCGCCGGCGGCCGTGTCCAGCCTGTCGCTGTGCTCGGACAGGCTTTGGTAACATAGTGCCTGCTCTTGTGCATCGCTTTGCAAGAGTGCCAGCAGTTGATTGTTTTTTTCGTTCATGAAGGGGCTGCTCACATATCTGGTGGCGGTGTGCCCCTTGCCACCTGCTTACGCAAGAGGTACACCTCGGAAAGAAGAAAGGACGGCGGCGGCTGGCTGCTAGACCTGTTCCAGCAAAGCGTCGCGCTCGGCAGCGGGCATTTCCAGCAAGGTCCTGCGCAGAGCCGCAAGTTGCTCCAGCTCTGCCCGGTCCGGTGCCTGCTGACGCAAGGCGGCTGCCAGCGCGGCCGGTGTGGCATGGTCAAACACCAGCGCTGGCGCGATGTCGATGCGAAACAATTTGCGCAGTCGCGCCACCAGCTTGATGGCCAGCAGCGAATGCCCGCCAGCCTCAATGAAATCGCTATGCCGACCAAGCGCCTGTGTTGCGGATGGCAGTAATTGCGTCATGGTATCGAGCACCACGAATTCGAGATCGTCGTCTAGCGCAGCATTTGACTGCGTATTGGACAACCCATCAGATGAGGCATCGATGACAGCAGTTGCCAGCGATTGCAGCAAAGCACGTCGGTCTATCTTGCCGTTAGCCAGGCGCGGAAATGCTGCCAGCATCACATAGCGGGACGGCACCATGGGTTCTGGCAGCAGCGCTAGTAACGCCGGACGCAAGTTCGCGGCGGTCGTCTGGCCGGACTCGCCAACCAGGAACGCCGTCAGACTGGCAGGCTGTCGTGCTTCCGCATGCGCCAGCACGACAGCCTGCCGGATACCTGATTGCTGCAACAGAGCGACTTCTATTTCCGCCGGTTCGATACGGAAGCCACGGATTTTGACCTGATCGTCAGCCCGGCCGAGAATGCGCAATCCGCCTTGTGGCAGATAGCAGGCCAAGTCGCCGCTACGATACCAGATGCGGCTCGCATCGAGCGGGTCGACAACGAACGCGCTGCTATCTACGGACCGATTCAGGTAACCACGACAGTTTTGTGCACCACCGATGTAGAGTTGGCCGACGGCACCGACCGGCGTTTCGCGCAGCGTGTCGTCGAACACAGCCACGCGGCAGTTGGCCATGACTTGCGTGAGTGGAATGGAGGTATCCGTCTTGACATCATCAGGAGTGACCGCATGCCACATCACGCCCACCGTGGTTTCCGTCGGCCCGTAATGATTGAACACACGGCAATCAGGTCGTTGCTGCCAAATCTTGCGTACCAGCGCCGGCGCTGCCGCTTCACCGCCCAGCACGATGGTGGATGGCAACACGATAGGGACAATTTCCAGCAGGGCTTCCAGATACGAAGGAACGATTTTCAGCGCATCAACCCGCTGGCGCTTTATGAATTCGGCAAAATGAGCACCGTCCTGCATGTCGTTGTCATCGGCGATGGCCAATGTCGCGCCATGATAGAGTGCCGCGAACAGCGCGGTATTGCCCAGGTCGGCGGCCACGGTGCTGGTCAGCCCCCAGCAAAGGCTTGACGCCAGCTGCATACCTTCGCTTGCTGCCAGCACGTAGTTGAGCAATTGCCGATGTTCGATCACGACGCCTTTGGCGGTTCCGGTCGAGCCTGAAGTGTACAAGACGTAAGCGGCATCGCTCAGACCGGCAGCAGCGATCGAGTCTGGTGCCGGGGCTTGCGACGGGTAACGCGGCAAAAGCGTATCAAGCGTCGCCAATGCCACATGCCGCACTTCGTTCGCGGTCAATGCAATGTCATCAGCGCCGTCGTGCAACACCAACAGCGGCATCGCATCAGCCAGCAAACCGGCACGTCGTGCCGCCGGCCAGCCCGGATCGATAGGCAGATACGCGGCACCGGCACGCCACACGGCCAGCAATGCGACCACCATCTCAGGTGAACGGCGCAAGGCTAATCCCACTCGCGATTGAGGGCCAACCCCCTGTTCCTTGAGCCAATGTGCAAGACGATTGACGCGCACCATGAGGCTGGCGTAATCAATCGGCACTGCTGAGCACAGGGCAATCGCCTGCGGTGTTGCGTGCGCATGCCGGTCAATGTGCGCCAACAAGGTATCGCCACCGGTATCGAGCGCGATCGACTGCGTCGCCAAACGCCGCGCCCATAACGCACGGTCATCCCAGCGCAATGCAGACAGCGATGCCCTGCTATGGGCGATAGCTTGGGCAAGGAACGCCTCAAACTGTTGCAGCAAACCATCGATAGCGGCGTGCGCGTAGTGTTGCGGCGCGTAGTGCATTTGCAGCCGGAGCGCGGACGAATCGGCCAGATCGACGTGCAGCGCCAGTTCGTAGCGGGCGTCCCACTGCGGACCGGGAAAAACTCGCCAGGTCGCTGTCGCGTCGCGCCAGAACGACACCAGTGTATTGACTGAAAAACCAATGCCGGATGTCGCCGCAGCGGCGACATCATCGGTCAGGTATTCCTGAGCACCGGTATGGTGTTCGCCGAGAACCGCCAATTGCCGTAATACGTCGCTGAAACTATCCTGTGCACCAACCTCCAGCAACACGGGAAAGACCTTGCCGTACAGTCCGACAGCCCCGGCCATCGGCTCATAATCAGCACGGCAATCATGTCGCCAGACGCTGCGGATCTGTTGCGCTTGAGTGAGCTTACCGAGCAGTGCCAGCCAGGCGGCGTGCAGCACTGTTTCTACGCCGGTCTGATTGGTCTCGGTGTAATCTTGTAACGCGTCTGAAAGCGTAGCCGACAGATGTGTGCCGTGCACCTGCAGCGCGGTCTGCCCGCGTTCCTGCCGGTAGCTTAGCCGGGGCGGTGCAGCCTGCGCCACGCGGTGCGCATAATTGGCCCAATAGGCTCGCCCTGCAGTGGCTTCCACGTCGTCATCCAATGACTGACGCCATTCGATGTAATCGGCGTACTGGAACGAATCACACTCGGTCGCACCGCTGCCTGCCATGTAATGGTGGCGAAGGTCAGCCACCAGTTGCAACAGACTGCGCGCATCGGCGACCAGTGCCGAAGCGGCAAGCCATAGTTGCCAATACGCATCGCCGCAACGTATCAGACGTACCTGCAAAACCTCGCCTGCAGCCGGCGCGAAAGTTTGCTGCTGCCATTGCTGATAATCCAGACGCAGCGCATCCCCCGCGATGCGATCAACGCTCATCAGTGTTGTGAGCAATCGCCACGACTGCGGCGGCGCATCCGTCAGCGCTTGTTGGCGCAGGCCGCGATAGCCGCTCACCATGCCGAATGCGTGACGCAACACGGCATGTTGCTGTACCGCCGTGTGCAATGCCTGTTCCAGTCGTTGCGGGTCGAGCTCTCCTTGTATGTCGAGGGCCAAACAAACTGCCGACGCAGAAGCTGCCAGCGCATTACGCTGCTCCGAACTGAGCGGCAAGCCTGGTGCCACGTGGCGGGAAGACTCAAATGTCTGCGTCATGATGCTGCTCCTGTAATGACTGTGCCGATTTCTGTCGGCACCGATGCTGTGCCCGGTATCGACACCTCTGCCCGCTCGACCATCGCACCCATGGCCACGACGATTTTGCGCGGTCCCTCAAACGGATCGCGGGCATGCGCGGCCAGCATGTTGTCGAGCATGACTACATCGCCCTGCTGCCAGTCGAAACGCACCGCGCAAGCTTCATAGAGTTGGCCGATCAATTCCATGACTGCGTCTGGAATCGGACTGCCGTCGCCGAACAACACATTACGCGGCAACCGTTCGGGGCCGACCATCGACAGCAGATCGCGCCGCAGCTCCGGGTCAAGACAATAGGGATGGTGCAGTTGCACCTGATTGAAGAACACCTGGGCACCGGTCACCGGATGCACGATGACCGCCGGGCAACGCGTGCGGGTCTGCAAGGTATCGTCGTCGAGCCAGAAAAAACCGGTACCGGCGGCCTGCAAGCGGGCCTCGACAACCGCCTTGTCGCTGGTCTGATAAAACGATTGCCAGCTCACATCCAGCCTTGGTGTGAAGGTGCGCACGTAGAGCAGTTGTTTCTGTTCAAATTCGTTGCGCAGTGATGGCGGCAGGCGGTGCAGCATCTCCCGACAATCGACAATCGGCGTGGCACCGCCGACCGGCGACGGCAGCTCGCAGAAGAACCACTGCTTGCGCGGCCAGCGTTCAATATGTGCACTTTCGTTGTGAAACAGGATCATCTGTTTTTCCGGATAAGGCGTGGAACGGTAGGTTTTCTTGCCGCCCTCTTTCTTCGGCAAGTCGCCGTAGCTGCCGTATAACTCGGGCTCGATCGCCTCGGCAAATACTTCGAACTCTTGCGGCGTGCGCAGACCGAAGCGACGGAACAGCACACCGCCGTGGCGTCCCAGCAATTCCGCAATCAGGGCCTTGTTGTCATGCGCCCAGACGACTGTATCCAGATCGGCGCTGGTGGCTTCGATCAACAGCGGAAAATCAGCATCGGCGCGCAGCGGTGCAATACGTACGGGCGGTATTGGCACGGCCGACGCCAGCGACGCTTTGGCATTGTCGCCAGACAAGCTCTTGAGTTTGCTCAGTTTGCCGAGCTTGTCGCTCTTGCCGGGCATGCCGGCGGCGCCGGAGACGGAAGCAGCAGATGCGGACATGGTGGAAGGACTGCTTGTCATGACGAACTCTTCTTTCAGAGAAGGAATGGCGAATTGCGAAAGAGACCACTCGGGATAAAGCGCGATCTGCTCCAGCAAGCTGATCCATGCAGCAGCGATGCGTTGCACGGTGGACGGCGCAAACAGCGCTGTGGCATATATCCATTCGAGTTGTAATGCGCCTTGCTCGGGGGTGACGAACAAGGCAATGTCGAACTTGGCGTGCGCATGGAGCGCCGGCAAACGCTGCACCTGAAGTTGCGGTAAATCGAATTGTCCGGTGGGCATGTTCTGCATCACGAACAGCAGTTGCACCAAAGGATTCCAGCGACGGTCGCGACGTATCTCCGCGACTTCGGCGATACGTTCGAACGGCAGCTCTTGATGCGCAAAGGCATCGAGTACTGCCTCACGCGTGTCGCCCAGCATCGTGACGAAACTCTGCTGCGGCAGCAGCCGCGAACGCAACGGCAAGACATTGACGAAGAAGCCGACCAGTCCCTCCAAGGCCTGATGTTCGCGTCCGGCTACGTCGGTGCCGATCAGCAAATCGTCGCGCCCGCTCATGCGATGCACCAACAGCTGGAAGCTGCTCAGCAACAGCATGAACAAGGTGACCTCGCTGGCTTGCGCCAATGTCGTCAGTCGCTCGCCCAGCGACACCGGAATCTTCAGCGACAAGCGCGCACCGGCGTTCGACAACGGTGCCACGCGCGGCCAGTCGGACGGCAATGCCGGTTCGGCAGTCACGCCGGCCAGCGCTTGCTGCCAGAACGCCTCATCCTTCTGTGCAGCCGGCCCGGTCCGGCGTTGCTGTTGCCAGACGGCGTAATCGATGTATTGCAGTGACTGCGATGGCAAATGTGGCTCCACATCAGTCGCCAGAGCACGATAGATGTCGGTGAACTCGTTGATCAGCACGCCTACTGACCAACCGTCTGCCACGATGTGATGCAGTGCCAGCAACAAGACGTGACGTTGCTGCGTGCAGCGCACCAACACTGCGCGCAGCAGTGGCGCGGCGGCCAGATCAAAGGCCTGCTCGGTCTGGCGTTGTGTTTCCTGCGCCAGCAGAACTTGCTGTTCTGCATCTGCGACGCCGGACAGATCGAACACGGCAAGCGCGGCCTGCACGCTATCCGGCGCGGCGATACTGGAATATGCTTCGCCGTCATCGTCTTCTGCATAGCTGGTACGCAAAATTTCATGGCGTGCCAGCAAGTGTTGCAGAGTGCTGCGCAGATGCGCTTCCGACAAGCTGCCGTCCAGTTGCAAGGCCGCGGTCATGTTATAGGCAGCAGCCCCGCCGCCTTGCATGCGATGTACCAGCCACAGGCGTTGTTGCATCGGCGACAGCGGCATGCGTGCCTGGCGCAGCACCGGTACAGGAACCGAAACCGGTAGCTGCGCCACGTCCGGCTGGAATGCGGCGTCCAGGGAAGCGGCCAACTCATGCAGTACCGGGGCTGCGAACAATTGACGCAGACTTACCTGCGTCTGCGGCCACAGCGCACGCCAGTGCGCCAGCACGCTGGTGGCCAATAGCGAATGGCCGCCGAGCGCAAAGAAGTTATCATGCCGTCCGACCTGTGGCAGGCCCAATACGGTTTGCCAGATCTGCGCCAGTTGTTGCTCTGTGTCGCCCTGTGGTGCGGCGTACGCTTCTTCGCTCTGCGTCTGCACCACCGGCAAAGCCTTGCGGTCGATCTTGCCGTTGGTGCTCAGCGGCAGCGTCGCCAGTTCCATGATCACGGTCGGCACCATGTAGTCCGGCAATTGTCGACCCAGAGCCATACGTAACGCTTCCGCATCGATCTGTGCACCGGCCCGTGCTGAAACATAGGCCACCAGTTGTTTGCTGCCTGCCACCTCCACGGCAACGACCACCGCTTCACGGATGACCGCTTGCGCCAATAAAGCGGCCTCAATTTCACCAAGTTCTATACGCAAGCCGCGGATCTTGACCTGATGATCCAGTCGGCCCAGATACATGATTTGTCCGTCCTCGCGCCAGCGCACCAGATCGCCGGTGCGATATAACCGTTCGCCGTTGTCCGAGAACGGGCTGGCGACGAAACGCTCTGCGGTGAGCCCGGGCTTGCCCAGATAGCCGCGCGCCAGATTGACACCTCCCAGATACAACTCCCCTGCCACACCCTGTGGCACCAGTTGCAGCGCGTCGTCCAGAACATAGGTTTGGGTGGCGCTGATAGGACGCCCTATCGGTACGCTCGCGCTACGGTCGTCGACCCGGCAAGTCCAGTGCGTGACGTCGATGGCGGCTTCGGTCGGTCCGTACAGGTTGATCAGTTGCGCCTGCGGCAATTGACGCTGCGTCTGCTGCTGCAACTCCATCGGCAAGGCTTCGCCGCTGCAAATCACGCGTTGCAGTTTCGGGCAATGCGCTGCGGCGACATCGCTCACGAAGGCTTGCAGCATCGACGGCACGAAGTGCAACGTGGTGATGCCGTACTCACGAATTAATTGGCCCAGTTGCGCCGGATCACGATGTGCGCCGGGCGGCGCCATGACCAGTTCTGCGCCGGTCATGAGCGGCCAGAAGAATTCCCACACCGAGACATCGAAGCCGAATGGGGTCTTTTGCAAGACCTTGTCGCCGGGACCTAAGCCATAGGCTTGCTGCATCCACATGAGCCGGTTGACCAGCGAACTATGCCGGTTGGCAGCGCCCTTGGGCTGGCCGGTGGAGCCGGAGGTGTAGATCACATAGGCCAGATGTTCGGGATGCAAGCGCAACACGGGATTGTGCTCGGGTTGCTGTGACAGTGCCGGTGCCAGCGTGGCGACATCGATGATGCGCACAGTGCTGTCATCGGATGCTGTCGGCAATAGCGACAATAACGGCAGTATTGCCGCCTGCGTGAGCAGCAAGCTAATGCGGCTGTCTTCGATGAAGTAGCCCAACCGTTGTGACGGATGATCCGGATCCATCGGTACGTAGGCACCACCGGCCTTCATGATGGCCAGCAAGGCGACGACCATTTCCTGCGAACGCTCCATGGCAACGCCAACCCGGCTGTCCGGCCCGACACCCTGCCCGATGAGCCAGTGCGCCAGCTGATTGGAATGACGATTGAGTTGCTCGTAGGTCAACGTCTGTGCGCTCTGCGCCACGCGCACAGCGCTCCTCTGCGCATGCAACACCACCTGTTGTTCAATGAGCGACAGGATACTGGGGACTGCTGCTTGCTCTTCGGCATTGACGCTAAGTGCAGTGAGACGCATCTGTTCTTCGGCCGGTAACGGCATCAGATTACCCAGTGCTTGTCCTGCGTCCGCGCTGAGTTGCTGCAACAGCATCAGCATCTCCTGCGCCATGCTGTCAGCGGCGGCGTCCGTAATCTGCGCGGCGTTGTAACGCCAGTCGAACTGCAGACGCTCGGTCAGCGTCGCGACTACCGTCATCGGATAATGCGTCTCTTCCCGGTTACTCACCACCGCTATCCGCAAGCCGCCATCCTGCTCTGTTTGCAGGGCCAGATCATGAGGATAGTTTTCAAATACCAAAATGTTGTCGAACAACGCCTGACCGGCTTGTCCGGCCCAGGTCTGGATCTCGTACAACGGACTGCTGTCGAACTCGTGCACAGCCAGATTGGTCGCGTGCAAACGAGCCAGCAAGTCTGCTACCGTCAGCGCGGGTTGCAGCTCAACCACCAGCGGCACGGTGTTGATGAACAACCCCAGTAATTCGTCCGTACCGGTCAACTCACTCGGACGTCCGGCGACGGTGACGCCGAACACCACGGTCGATTGGCCGCTGTAACGTTGCAATACCAGACTCCATGCCGCCTGCACCAGCGTGTTGAGAGTCGTCTTGCAGTCCTTGGCAAAGGTTTGCAAGCGTGCGGTGGCGACGCCGTCAAGAGCGGTCGTGCAGACCCGCTGTTCAGCTTGCTCCAAGATAGGCAAGCCGTTGGTCAGCCGGCCCGGGCCTTCGAGAGCGGCCAGCGGCGCCAGTTGATCGCGCCAGAAATGCTCGGCGGCGGTGCGATCCTGGCGTTGTAGCCAGTCGATGTAGTCGCGATAGCGCAAGACTGGCGATGGCAAGGCTTCTCCACGATAAAGACGCAGCACTTCACCGATGAGCTGTTGTGTGCTCCAGCCGTCAAGCAGCAAGTGATGCCGCGTCCAGATTAGTTGATGCGCCTCGTCGCTGATACGCACCAGAGTCAGTCGCATCAAAGGCGGATGTGCCAGATCGACGCCGCGCGCATGATCGGTAGCGGCCAGTGCTTCCAGTGCGGAGTCGATGTCGCGACGACCACGCCAGTCAAATTCGACGAACGGCAGATTGACTTCTTGCGCGACCCATTGGAGCGCCGGGTCGGCGTGCGCGAGAAAACCGCTGCGCAGGATATCGTGGCGCTGCATCACTTGTATCCATGCCCGATGGAAGCGCGCCGTGTCGATCTGGTGCAGATTCACCTGCAATTGATTGAAATAGGCTCGGCTGTGCGGTGACAGCAACGTGTGGAACAACATGCCCGACTGCATCGGCGAAAGCGGATACAAGTCGGCCACGCCTGACTTTCGGCTACTCGCCGGCAAACTTTCCAGCAAGACGTCCAGTTGCGCCTGACTGAGTGTGACCAGCGGAAAATCAGACGGTGTGGCGCCGCCTGCAGTAGCGCGGCAATGCGACAGAAGGTCTTGCATAGTGTGTGAAAAAATCTGCAACAAGGCCTGTATGTCTTCGCGTCGATGCAAGGCGGTGCTGTAGACGCATTCCACCTGCAGCTGCCCTGCCACGACCATGGCATTGAACTCCAGCAAGGCACGGCGCAGACTCGCTGGGGCACGTTCCTGATCAGCCTGAGTACTGGTGCGCGGCAGCAGTTGCCAGGCATCATGCGCACCAAACTCGTCGAAGCGTCCCAAATAGTTGAAAGTAATCTGCGGCTGTTGTGCCGCGAAAGATTGGCGCGGAGTTTCCGTCACTCTCAGGTAACGCCACAAGCCATAGCCGATGCCATCGCGTGGCACCTGGCGCCGTTGTTCCTTGATGCTCTTGATGACTGTGCCGGGATCATTGCTGGAAAGCCTCAGAAGCAATGGCGACAAGGCGGTAAACCAGCCTACCGTGCGGCTCAGATCAAGACCGGTACCGTCGATGTCGGCATGGGAGGGATCAACGCGGCCATGATTTTCGACTTCGATCAACATACTGTCACGCTGTGCCCACTCGCAAAGCGTCAAGGCAGTCGCACTCAGCAGCAGATCATCAATGCGAGTGCGATAGGCGGCATGAGCTTCTCCGAGCAGGTACGCGGTATTGGTGTGGCCCAGCACGAACTGCTCGCGCGCGGCAAGCGCCACGGTGTTATCAGTGACACCAACCGCATCCATTGCGCCGATGGCATCGGACAGCCGCGGTAGCGCAGGATCTGCCACTTCTTCCAGCTGCTGCCAATATTCGCATTCTTGTGCCGACAGACCGGCAGCGGCGGCCGGCAATACTTGCGTCCATTGGCGCCATGATGCCGTCGGCGCAGGCAAACTACGTCCTTGCAACAAGGTTTGCAAGTCTTCCAGCAGGATGCGCCACGACACGCCGTCAATCACCAGATGATGAGCGATCAATGCCAGCGTCGCCTTTTCATCTGCGCGCGGCATTAACGGTGTCAGCCACAACACCCGCCATAGCGGTCCATTCTGCAAGTCCAGGCTGCGTTGAGCACGGTCGATCGCAGCAAGGCTAGCAGTGTTGCTCTGCGCCCCTGAAGGCAGGATTACGTGTTCGAAACAATCCGTCTGTTGCGCGCTGACCTGCTGCTTCCACTGGCCATCGGCTGATTTCCGGAAGCGTAAGCGCAAGGCTTCATGATGTTGCGTCAGCACTGCGACTGCGGCACCCAGTTCTGCTACCGGCGTAGTGGCGGGCCCTTGCAGCAAGACGCTTTGATTCCAATGCGTCGGGGCATCAGCATGATGAGTGAAAAACCATTGCTGCACTGGTGTCAGCGGCAGCAATACGCTGTCTTGTAGCGCGACTGGGGCGGGTGTTACCGACGTTGTTGCAACAGCCAGCGCAACCGCCTGCGCCGCCAGCGCAGCCAGATCCGGCGCTTGCATGAGCTGGCGCGGCGTGATGCGCCACCCCGCTTTGCGCAGGCGCGCAACGATCTTGAGCGTCAGGATGGAGTCGCCGCCGAGCGCAAAGAAATTGGCGTTGCGAGCTACCTGCTGCAGCCCCAACACTTCTTGCCAGACCTGCGCAATGGCGATTTCGGCGTCATCTTGTGGCAAGGTGTGTGCCGCCAGCGTCACAGATTTATTGTCGGCTTGTTGCGAAGGTGTAGGCAACGCCTTGCGGTCGATTTTTCCGTTGGCGGTGAGCGGCAGGCGATCCAGTGCGACGAAGTGGCTCGGTAACATGTAATCGGGCAATAGCGCCGCCAACTGCTCACGCAGTGCAGCCGGTTCACGACCGGCCGCGCCCACGACATAGGCGCACAATTGCGTACGCCCATCATCAGCGTAGTACGGCATCACTTCAACCGCCGTCACACCGTCCAGTCCGCGTAGCAGACTGGCGACTTCTTGTGGTTCGACCCGGTAGCCGCGTATTTTGAGTTGGTCGTCGCAGCGCCCCAGAAACACCAGACGTCCGGCGCGATCCAGGCGGACCTTGTCGCCGCTGCGGTACAGGCGTTCGCCCTGTCCGAAAGGGCTGGCAATGAAACGTTCCGCTGTCGCCGCCGCACGCCCTTGATACCCGCGCGCGAGACATGGTCCGGCCATATACAGTTCGCCTTCTGCACCGCCCGGCACCGGATTGAGATCTGCATCGAGCACGTGGATCTGCATATTCGGCAACGGCAGTCCCAAAGGCAGTTGCGCGGCCGGCTCGGCAGTTGCCGTCACGGCATGGGTCAATACGCCCACCGTGGTTTCAGTCGGGCCGTAGTGATTCACCACCCGACAGTCAGGTCGCAACGTGTGGATCTGTTCCAGCAAGGCCGCACTGGTGCTTTCGCCGCCCACGATCAGCGTGTGGCGAGGCAGCACTTGTGCTGCTTGCGGCCCTTGCATCAATGCCTGCAAATGACTAGGGACGATTTTCAGAACGTCGATGGCATGCGTTTGCATCACGTCGGCAAACTGTATCGGATCAAAGGCTGATTGCACCGACAACAGATGCAGGCTGCGGCCGGAGCACAAGGCACCAAACAGGCTGGTATGCCCGAGATCGGCGGCCACCGTGGACACCATGCCCATGCTGCGCACCGTATCGGGCAAGTTCAGCTGCTTCAGCACTCCCTGCACGTAATTGCTCAGAGCGCCATGAGTAAGCACCACGCCTTTGGGGCGACCGGTGGAACCGGATGTATAGATCAGATAGGCCGCTTGTTGTGGATGCGGCGCGCAAAATGCGCGGCAGTCGCTGCGCAATGGCGCTGCCGCTATCGTCAGCGGTAGCATGACGAGTGGCGTGCCTGTTTCGGCTGCGTGCAACAGCTGCAGACGTTCGCCTTCGGCACTCGCCAGCAGCAAACTGATGCCGCTGTCGGCCATCTGAAAGGCCAACCGTTCATCCGGCAGTTGCGGATCGAGCGCCACATAGCAAGCACCCACCCGCAAGGCTGCCAGCAGACCGATTACGAACTCGACCTGGCGGCCGCTGGCGATACCGACCCGAGATTCGATAACGATGCCGTGATCTTGCAGTTGCGCGGCGAGATGCTCGACCTGCGCCACCAGTTCTGCACCAGTCAGTGCCTGCCATTCGTCGGCCACGACGATGGCTTGCGGGTCACGCGCGATGTTACGCCGCCAGCAGGACACTACATCAGCATGCGCAAAGACCGCCGGCGTGCCGCTCAGTTGCGACGGCACATCCGGCAGCTGCAATTGCGCTAGCGGACGCGTGGGCATTGCTACAGTTTGCCGGGCCAGTGCCACTAGCATTTGTGCCAGCGCCTGCACACTACTTTCAGCATAATGGTTTGCCGCATAGACGAACAGGCAATCGATGCTGTCAGCGCCGATGCTAAAGTCAAGGCTGAGATCAAAGTGAGCCTGACCGCCGGTCAACTCTTCGAGTTGCATGCGCACGCCAGCGCTATGCCAATGCGGCGGCAGCACTGCCCGTTCGGTGCATTTCACCTGGCACAGCGGATGTACCCCGGGATGACGTTCCGGCTGCAGCGTAGCGACCACCATGTCGAACGACACGTCCTGGTGAGCCTGCGCTGCCAGCACGGTATCGCGCGCCCCGGACAGCAAGGCGTCGAATCCAAGACGGCTGTCCACCTGCGTACGCAAGACATGCAGATTGATCAGATAGCCGATCATGCCGTGCGTCTGAGGATGACGACGATCCGCCATCGGCGAACCGATGCGCAGATCGGCACAACCCGTGGTGCGGTACAGCAGCAGATTCAGCAACGCCAGCACACCCATGTAGATCGACACCCCTTGCCCGGCGCACAATTTCTTGAAGGCGGCGCTGACGTCGGTTGGCCAGGCGAATGCATGGCGCGCTTCCAGAAGTGCTGCATCGCTTTGGCGACGGCGACCGAACGGCAATGTCAGCGGCACATGTTCATCGCCCAGCTGGTGTCGCCAATAGTCTAGCTGCCTGACTTGCACGGCTGCGTTCAGGCGCTGGTTGTGCCATACCGCATAGTCAGCGAATTGGCATGCCGGGCCCAGTAGCGCGGCAGATTCACCTCGGCTGCGGGCAGCGTATAGCGCCGACAATTCGTCCAGCAGAATTTGCAGCGACCAGCCGTCGGCGGCAATGTGATGCAGGGAAAGTCCCAGCAAATGACGTTGCGGCTCACAACGAATCAGCAAGGTGCGAAACGGGATGTCCCGATCCAGTTGAAATGGCTGGTGAGCAAAGATCTGCAGCAGTTGCCGAGCGTCTGCCTCGTTGTCGGCAGTCGTGGCAGGCAGCAGCAGACCGGATGGCGCCGCCAGCGTCTGTTGCTGTGGCTGACCGTCGGGCTGCAGCACATAAATCGTCCGTAGCACCGCATGCCGCGAGACGAAATCATCAATGGCCAGCGCCATCGCAGCCTCATTGAGAGGGCCATTCAAATGCAGCACGCCTGGCATGTTGTAGGCCGGGCTAAGCGGATCGAGTTGCCAGGTGGTCCACAGCGAGCGCTGTGCCGCAGTCAGCGGCAATGGCCCCTGGCGTTGCGTGGCGCTCAGAGTGGGAATGACATCATAAGCTGCCGCTGATGACGCAGATTCAGTTGCGCCTTGCGCCAGTAGCGTACGAATCGTCTGGGCCAAATCCAGCAGTTGCGGCTGTTCGAACAAGCTGCGCATCGGCAAATTGATATGCCAGTGTTCGCTGATGGCAGCGGACAGTTGCACGGCTTTGAGCGAACTGCCACCGTTACGGAAAAAGTGCACCTCGCGCGCTGCGAGCGGAGCAGTCGCCACTGGCAGGATTTGTTTCCAGAGCGTGATCAGGTCGCGTTCGATCTGGTCGGCGGCGATATTTTCGACCATTGCCGCGACGGGGACGGAAGTCTCCGCCGCTATCGCAGTTGTCAGAGACAAACTGCCGAATGCCAGCACTGCATACGCATCCAGCGTGCCGTCCAGCCAGCCGCTGCGGCAAGCACTGCGTTGAAGCTTGCCGCTTGAAGTCTTGGGCAAGGCGCCAGGATTGAGCAGCACGATGACGCTGGCCGGTTCGCTGCAAGTCAGTGCGATGATCTCTTGCAAACTGTCGATCAAGGTTTGTGCCGTCACCATTTTCTGCACGCTGCGTGAAATTTCCAGCGCCACGCCAATGCCCTCGATGCCGTCCGGGGATTGTTCGCGTGGTACGGCAAATGCCGCCACACGACCTTTTCGTACCAGTTCGACCTCGTTTTCGATGGCGCGCTCGATATCTTGTGGATAGAGATTCTGACCACGCACGATGATCATGTCCTTGCGCCGTCCAGCGATAAACAGCTCGCCCTGCTCAATGAAGCCGAGGTCGCCGGTGCGTAACCAACGCTGGCCATCGAGCTCGACAAAGGTATCCGCACTGTCGGTCTGACGCCGCCAGTAGCCAGCCGCGATGCTGGGGCCGGCGGCCCAGATTTCCCCAACCAGACCGTCGCTCAGAGGCATACCGCTGGTCGGATCTGCAATGCGTAGCTGATGTCCGGCCGGCGAGATACCGCAGGCAACCAGTCTGACTGCATCGTCGGCTGCGGCAATTGCCCGGGCTTGACCGTCTTTGAGACCGTCCGGATCAAAGCAGGCGACCCGCATGCCACCGTTGCGCTTGCCGCCGGTGACCAGCAGAGTAGATTCGGCCAAGCCGTAGCAAGGGTAGACTGCATCAGCGGAAAAACCAATATCGCGGAAGACGTCGATAAAGTCGTTCAACGTATCGTGCCGGATCGGTTCCGCACCGGAAAATGCCACGCGCCAGTGCGACAAATCCAGGCCCGAACTACGGCCCGATCGAATGCGCTCGGCACATAAGCGGTAGGCAAAATCGGGGCCGCCGCTGATAGTGCCGCGATGGCGCGATAGCGCCTCGAGCCAGCGCACCGGACGTTCGAGAAAAAAAGCCGGACTCATCAGCACCACCGGAATACCCCGATAGAGCGGTTGCAGCAAGCCGCCGATAAGCCCCATGTCGTGATATAGCGGCAGCCAGCTGACAAAGGTATCGTCGCTGCGCACACCTAGCCGCTCCTGGATCGCCGCTTCGTTGGCCATGAGGTTGGCATGGGTGACCATCACGCCTTTGGGCTGTGACGTAGATCCGGAGGTGTATTGCAGGAACGCGATATCGTTGTCGTCAATCGCATGCGCGCGCAGAGCGGTATCGGTAGCAGTAAGATCAACAGCGGCGGGCGATATGTCCATCACGATCAAGGCAGCATTGCCGGCCAGCGGCGTATTGTCCGCCTGCAGCGCGGTTGCGGTGGCTTGCGTGACAAGCCAGCAGCAGGCACCGGCATCTTCCGCGATACCAGTCAGGCGTTGCAAGTGCTGGCCACGTATCGACTCGGGGCGATGCAGTGGTACCGCCACCAGTCCGGCCATCAGGCAGGCGAAAAAGCCGACGACGTAATGCACGTCGTTGTCCAATAACAGCAGTGCCCGCTCGCCAGAAATGAAACGCTGCTGCAATTGTTGCGCCAGCGCTGCCGCGCGGCCATGCAGCTCCGCGTAGGTAAAACGTTGATCACCACTGGCGTCAATGGTGATCAGGGCGGTGTCGAGCGAGCGTATTTGCGCCAATTTTTGCAGGCGTAAAACGATGTTGTCTGCCGAGTCGATAGGTTTTGTCATCGCATGCTCAGTTAGGTTGATTCATTACAGATTGGTATAGGAACGGGCCATGGCGACCACCACTTTGCGTGGCCCGGAAAAAGGCGTTCTGGCATGTGCCACAAGCATGTTGTCGAGCATGAGCACATCTCCGGGCTGCCAGGCGAAGCTCACTGTTTCCTCTTCCAGCACGGCACGCACCTGCTCCAGAATGGCATCTTCAATGCGACTGCCGTCGGCCCAACAGACATTGCGCGGCAACAGGTCTTCACCAACCAGCTCCAGCAGCGAGGCCCGCACTTCCGGCATCAGATTGGAGGCATGAAACAGATGGGCCTGATTGAACCAAACCATCTCACCCGAAAGCGGGTGGCGTTCGACACCTTGGCAGCGCTGGCGGGTGTTCAGCGCATCGTCGTCGAGCCAGCGCCATTCGATACCGCTACGTCGGCAAAAAGCCTCGACGTCCTCGTGCCGTTCCGATCCGAAAACCTCCTGCCAAGGCAGATCAAAATCACTGCTGTAGTTGCGCACATAGAGCAGTCCTTGGGCGAAACGCTCGCGGATTGCTGTCGGCATGCGGCGATAGATGGCGCGACTGTCGGCAATCGGCGTTTCGCCGCCAACCGGCGATGCGGTGACGCAGTGAAACCAGATTCGCATCGGCCATTCACGCGTGTAGGCCTGCTCGTTATGCAGCGGAATATGCTGATGGGCAGGATATTCGGTAGAGGTGTAGATACCGTTGCTGACCGCCGAGCGCGGAGTCGAGGCAAATTCATAACGCAGCAGTGGATCGCCGAAAGCGGCCGCGAAGCGTTGAAAATCATCTACCGCCGGCACCACATAGTCGCGCAACAGCACACCGCCAACGCTATGCAGATGTCGTTCGATTTTCGGCTGCAAGGCCGACCAGGCATCGGTCAATAATATGCTGGGGCACTCCGCCTGCAACACGATCGGCAATATGGAACCGGTCGGAGCACGCAATCGCTGGAAGTTATTCACTACTTGATCTGCTATCAATTCGATACCTCTGGAGGAAGCCAGGCCAGCGCAGCTGCATAACCTGGAGGTGAGTCGAGCCGGTGTGCGCAGACTACCGGCCATGTCGGGTGATCGTGAGACACCGCGTAGGCGCCACCGCTGGCGGGCCACACTGAGAGCGTCTGCAAATGCTCGCCAATACCGACACCAAGCGCTTTAAGCGCGGCCTCCTTGCCCACCCAGCGGGTGAAAAACTGGTCCTGCGCCAAGTTGCCGCCAACTTGTTGCAACTCGCTCTGGCTGAGCACCTGCTTGACGACGCCGGCAAGTTCGGCGGGCGTAAACACTGTGTCGCAATACTCAATGTCGATACCGACTTCTTGGCCCTCCGACAGCGCCAGTAATCCGATGGCACCGGTATGTGTCAGATTGAATCTCGGATGGAAGACTGCCCCCTGCCCTCCTGCCAGACACGGCTTACCAAACTGGTTCAGCTCTAAGTGCACCTCCTGCGGTGTACATGACAGCCGCTGCCCCAGCAGCCGCCGTAAGGTCGCGCGCATCACGCCGAAACGAACTCGATCCTGATAACGGTGAAAGTGAGACGCGCGGACCTGTTCATCTATGCTCAGGCAGACCCAGTCATCCGCAGCAAGAGGACGTTCAAGGTCGAAGTCAATCTGATATAGCGCAATGCCCGCCGGCGCTCGCTCAGGACAAGACAGTCGCTTCATCGACGGAGGACTCCGGTAAAACGCGGCCTTCTTCGTCACTGGAGTAACGACCGGGATAGCGATTCAGATAAGTAGCAATGGTAGCCATCAAGGCCGGCTGCTGTGCTTGCAGATAGAAGTGACCGCCCTCAAACCAGTCCAGCGTTACATCAGCCGAACTCTCGCCGCGCCAGCCTTGCAAGCTGGCGGCTGGAATCGCATCATCAAGACCACCGAACACATGTATTGGTACATCGAGAGGACTTGGGTCATCGCATCGGAACGAGCGACACACGCGGTAATCGGCACGCAACACAGGCAAGATCATCTCCAGCAACTCGGGACAGGAAAATACTTCCGCCGGTGTGCCACCTTGCCGCTGCAGCGAAGCAATGAGAGCCGCATCTGACTCATCCGGACGAGACCATTGACGAACAGATGGTGCGGCGCAGGCAGAGACCAGTAATGCCACAGGCAAGGAAAATGCCGGCCTCTGCGCGCGCAAGCGCTGCACGATGCCGTGTGCGAGCAGACCGCCCATGCTGTGACCAAAGATCGCATAAGCGCCACGCACCTGCACCGCCAACTCCCGTGTCAGCAGGTCAGCAAGACAGCCAAAGTCGTCGTACTGCGGCTCACGCATACGCCGCCCCCGCCCTGGCAGTTCGAGCGGCTGCATTCGCACCGAAGCCGGCAGTGCTGCGCGCCATGGCTGATACATGGCTGCGCTGGCGCCAGCGCAGGGAAGACAAAACAAGGTGAGCATGCCTACGATGAACTAGCTCTGTGGCGCTGTGGCGCCCTGATCCTGCATGTATTCACGCAGGCTGCGCGGGCGCATGTCGGTCCATGTGCTTTCAATGTATTGCAAACAGTCGGACTTGCTTCCAGCCACACCGGTATCGCGCCAGCCACCTGGAACTACTTTGTAATCAGGCCAGATGGAATATTGTTCTTCGTGGTTCACCAACACGCGGAAATTGGTATCTTCTCGATCGAAACTCATAGTCTTGCCTCTCGATTTTTCAGGATGCGGCGCTAAGATGCGGGCGCCGTCCGATTGACATGCTAGGTACGATGCTCACTCTTTATGAATAAGAATCACTCCCATTACATTGACGATTCGAGACGCGACAAATTTAGTCGGGAGCATAGCTACTGAGAAATATTTTTCTCTACGAGATGACCTCGCGGCAGCATTCCATTGCATCGCGGATCATGAAGTTGACGAGCGTAGTGGACACGCCGAGTTCTTCAGCAACTTCGCGCTGTGTACGTCCATCGAGCCGATGCAGCTCGAATGCCCGACGTGTGCGGGCCGGCAATGCGGATAAGGCGATGACAACCTGCGTAAGTGTTTGCCGTGAGATGGTACTGCTCTCCGGTGTGGCGGCGCCGGAACATATCTGCAGCCCCTCTTCCCCGTCCACAAAAAAGAACGACTCCATAGACATGCGGCGATGCCGATCAATAGCCAGATTGCGCACTACCTGAAAAATAAATGCCACGGGCTGCCGTATGTCATTGGCGGCAGTGACATCCGCGATTTTGAAATAGGCGTCCTGAATCACATCTTCGGCGCGTTGGCGACATCCCAGGATACGCGTAGCCGCGTCCCGCAACTGACTTCTGCAAGCAATGAATTCAGCACATAAATCGACGCTTGCATGATCGTATGACAACTTGCCTGCTCCTTATTGATTATTAAATAATAATGCAAATCATTCCTATTTATATTATGCAAGATGATCGTCGAAGTTCTATTTGAAATCAACAATAGTTACGCAATTTAATTAAAATATTGACGACTAATTCACTTGGAGAAAGTAATGTGTCTGAGAAATCGCAGTTTTTTTCACCAATCGACGTGAATACTTCGGCGTAGGTTTGATTTAATTATTTTGTTGTCGTTTCGAACGACGCCGATGCGGTTTTATATTGGCTATTTGCGCCCATCCCCCGCTTCGGTCTTTAACCAAGACGAGAGCTTGAGTGTGTATTTATCCAGAGAACTCCGAGGACACCTGTCTGCATAGGCTGGCTCAATTCATGGAAAAAGTCTAACGATCAGATGACAGGCGCGAAGCGGCCACGTTCACCTGTATATTATCCAATGGCGTGTCACCGGTGAAAACTGCGTCGATATTTGGTCACGGGGAGGCACTCACCGTCAGTACCATGTTTCAGCGCGCTTGACACCACCCGCAGAAGTTCATGCGCAAAGGAGCATAACTGTGAATCTTACTAATTGATGCTTTCTCCCGGCCAGAAGAAAACCACCATCCTTGGAGGCCGCGATCGGCCGAGGCCGTGTAAAAACGCTGAATCGGTCCGATGAATCGAGTTCACCGTCATTTTAATGCAGCATCGTTGCCTATAGCGCCTCTCCCGGCAACGGAAGTCATCTTTTATGATGTTCGTGGATTGATGAGAAGACGGCTTCCAACGTATTTTTGACGCTAAAAGCGCCTATGTGCTCATCACCTTCATCAATGCCCCCACGCCCAGTATATTGATCATCCGTTTCATGTTGTAAGCCAGGACATGCAAGCTCATCTCAGTGCTCACCCGGGCCTTGGTTTTAGGATGAATATTTGCAGCAGCAGCGCCAGTCAATTGCATTCCAACGGCACCGCTAAGTAGCACTTCGATCGCGCCATCTACTTGCAACGGAAACGCACCACCCAAGGGCGTCTAAATGCGCCACCTTTTCTGGTTCTTCTGATGAGTTTGGCCACGCAGTCCATCCGCATAAACATAGAGCAAGTGAATATGGACAGTTTAATTCATTGGGCCGGCGCGACTGGGGTATCGTCCGAGGGACGATCAAGAGCAAGATATACGTAGTGTGGCTCTCTTCTTAGATTTTCGGCAGGATAAGTATGCACCAGTCTAAAATTTTCACGGTCATATGACCAAATGCTAGAGTTGACGAAGGACAGATCAGAACTAGACGCTTGATTTAATAGGATTTTGTTTCGCTGCCCGCAAAATAAAAAAACTCGTGATCGGAATGAGCCGATCACGAGCGAGTCAGCCTTTCAGCTGAAGAGGAGATGTCAGGTTCAACTTTACGGCTTGCCTCCGTTTTGGACTATCGGGGCTTTCCTTATTTTCAGTTAGCAACACCGTTGAGTGGTAAGCGCAACCTGCACCTGGCTACTTGGCCGGGCGAATGGCCGTCACTACCGGCGACATGCCGCTTCCCTTCAGATCAAACGGCACTTGATCGCCGACTTTGACGCCCTTGAGCAACTTCTCATCCGACACTTTGAAAGCCATCGTCATCGCCGACAAGTTCAATTCCTTGATCGGCTGATGAGCAAGAATGATGGTGTTCTGTTTTGTGTCAACATCTTTGACGACACCAACACCGTGCGCAACTTTCTCGGCCGAGTCGCTCTTACCCATGTTCATGTTTCCCATGTCGGCGGCGAAAACTGAGGGGGTGCCAACGAGCGCAAAGGCAGCAAAAGCGGCAGCAATAAAACGATTTTTCATAATAAATTTCCTTTCAGGTTAAAAGATAAATCAAGCCTGTGCGGCTTTAGGTTGACGACCGCGCATCAGGCGATACGCGGCCGGGATGACAAACATGGATAGCAATGGAGCGGTGATCATCCCGCCGACCATGGGTGCGGCAATGCGGCTCATGACTTCGGAGCCGGCGCCGCTTCCCCACAAGATAGGAATCAGCCCGGCCAGAATGACGGCGACGGTCATTGCTTTGGGACGAACGCGAAGCACGGCGCCTTCCCTGATCGCATCTTCAAGAACGGCTGTTGTCAGAGTTGTTCCGGATCCTTGCCGGGCAGCAGCAGCCTGCTTTAGATAGAGCAGCATGACCACACCAAATTCGGCGGAGACGCCCGCCAGCGCGATGAATCCGACACCGGAGGCAACCTACAAGTTGTAGCCTTGCAGGTAAAGAAACCAGATGCCGCCGACCAATGCAAATGGCAGGGAAGCCATAATCAGAGCTGCTTCGTCGAATCGCCGGAAGGTCAGATACAGCAGCACGAAGATGATCAGCAGCGTTGCCGGCACCACCAATTTCAGACGTGCGTTCGCGCGCTCCAGATACTCGAATTGTCCCGAGTAGGCAATGCTGAGCCCCGGCGTGGCCTCAACATCATGAGTCTAACCTCCGCTCCGCGTCTGGTTGTGCGGTCCAGCACGGCCCAGGCGCGATGTGCGTAAGACCGCTGACCTTGATTTCCAGTTTGCTGCTCGCTGCCACTTGCTCTGAACTCGGCAAAAGGAATATTTTGAATTCAAACTGGTTGATGTTCGCACTGGCCTTGGCTGTTTTCGTGGCGCTCACGGCTATTTTTGGCAAACTTGGCTGACCAGGATTCAATTCGCATGTGGCCACCTTCGAAATAGAGGTCTCACGTCAGACAGTCTCGGCTCACAGTCTGTTCTTTGCGTTGATGAGACTGGCATAGATTCTATGCGTTCCAGAAATCTTTGATTCTGTCCGGCACACCGGATTATTCTCGACCATCTTGAAATTTATCAATAACCGTCGTGACAATATCTTTATCACGGAGAATCATAACTATCCTCCACAGATGAAAAAGAACAGACACTACAGCCGGCGCCGCATATGCCATTAAAAATGACATATTCATATAGCTTGCATACCATGCGGCGCCCCATAGGTGAATAATAAGCAAGGTGGATCTTAGAGCGTGTTTCCGATCTCGCTAGGGGCTGTTAACAATCAATAAAATGTGTTTACATTCGGTATTTGAATAACCGAGTAGCGAAGATGAAAGAAAGCCAGAAATTACTGAGCGATGAGCAATGGAAGAAATTATCGCCGTTGTTACTAGGTAAGCCGGGCGATCCTGGTGCGACAGCGCAAGATAATCGATTGTTTTTAGAGGCAGTGCTCTGGATTGTACGCACTGGATCTCCGTGGCGAGACCTGCCTAGTGAATTGGGTAATTAGCACACGACATACACCCGGTTCAAGCGTTGGGGTGAGTCTGGTGTATGGCAACGCTTGATTGAAGCCGTCAGTGGCGACCTCGATTTGGAAATGCTGATGATCAACAGCACGGCAGTGCGTGCCCACCAACATGCCGCTGGTGCCCAAAAAAAGAAGGTCATCAAGCGATAGGTCGCTCGCGTGGTGGATGGACAAGTAAGATTCACGTGGTTGTCAATGCGCTCGGTAATCCGGTGCGCTGGCTGTTGACGGGTGGCGAGGTGGCGAGGTGGCGAGGTGGCCGATATTACGCAAGCCAAAGCGCTGCTGGAAGGCTTTAAAACGGACGCGGTACTGGCCGACAAGGGCTACGATGCCAACGATTTGATCGATAGCATTCAAGCCAGCGGTGCGAGGGCAGTCATTCCACCAAAGCGCAATCGGTTAGTTCAGCGTAGTTATGATCGTCATTTGTACAAAGACCGTAATTTGGTCGAACGTTTTTTTAATCGAATCAAGCAATTTCGTAGAATCGCAACACGTTATGAAAAACTGGCTCGTAACTACCTGTCTTTTATTAATCTGGTTTGTACTTACATCTGTATCGCGTGATTGTTAACAAGACCTAGTCCAAAAGACTTTCCTTGTCATATGCCATTGAAAAGGAAAGTCAGAGCATGTTCACCAAGCGATTTACGTCTGAAGACATTATCCACGAGCTGCCTGAAGCGCAGGTCATGTCAGCGCAAGGCTGCGCTATTTATTGAGTGTGGGTGCCGCAGCAGTATCCTTGGCAGCTGCATCCGACGCAGTTGGCATGGCCGCCCCAGCCAAACTCTCACTCTGCCAACCGCCACCTAGTGCCACGATCAATTGCACGCTGGTAGTAAGCTGCGTTCCCTCAAGCTGCCACAGGCTTTGCTGAGCTGACAAGCTGGTGGCTTCGGTGGTGGCGACATCGAGGTAGTCGATCTTGCCCTCGTCATATTGATCGCGGGTCACCCGCGCCGATTCGATGGCGGCGGTGGTGGCCCGCTGCTGCGCCCCCATCTCGAGCTCCAGGATGCGCTGTTTGGCCAGGTAATCCTCCACCTCTCCCAAGGCCGTCAACACGGTCTGACGGTAACTCGCCACCGCTGAGTCGTAGCTGGCGCGAGCTTGATCAACCTTGGACTTATTCGAGCCGCCATCGAACAAGGTTTGTGTAAACGAAGGACCGAGCGACCAGAAACGATAAGGGACAGTAAACAATTTGCTGGCACTGCTGTTTTCGAAGCCGGCACTGGCCGACAGCGTCAAGTCGGGGTAGTAAGCGGCCACAGCGACACCGATGGCAGCATTAGCTTTGGCTACCGCGCGCTCAGATGAGGCAATGTCAGGACGCCGCTCCAGCAGCGTCGAAGCCAGTCCAACCGGAACTTCTGGAATACGCAAGGTTGTGCCAATTGCCACCGGCAGGTTGAAGGCAGCCGGTGCCTTCCCGATCAGGATGGCAATCGCATGTTCATATTGGGCGCGTTGCCAGGCCAGGTCTTGCAGCGACGCGTTGGCAGACTCCAGTTGGTTGCGAGCTTGCGCAACATCGGCGCGCGACACTTGGGCGTCGGCATATTTATTTTCTATGATGCGCAGGTAGCGGCTATAGGCGACTACGGTCTGCTCATAGAGATGAATCCGCTCGTCCAGGATACGCAAGGCAAAGTAATCCTGCGCCAGCGACGACTGTGCGCTCAGCACGGCATTGAACAGATCGGCCTGGCTGGCCTGAGCGCTGGCCTGGTCTTCTTCACGGGTGCGCCGCAACTTACCCCACAGATCCAGCTCCCAGCTGGCACTGCCCGAGACCGTGACATCGTTGGACACGCTTTTGCCAGTGCTGCTGCTCGATGCATTGCCGCTGCGCGTACCGCTGGCGGTACCCGTGACCGTGGGGTAAAAGTTGGCATTGGCTTGCCGCACCACGGCCTGGGCCTGGCTATATAGCGCTGCGTACTGGGCCACATTCTGATTGGAGATTTCGACCTGCGCCAGCAAGGCATCGAGCTGTGCATCGCCATAGGTCTTCCACCAGGCGCTGCGCGGCTGGCCGTCGTTGGGGCTGGCTTGCTTCCAGCCAGCGGCCTCCTTGTAGGTGACCGGCATGTCAACCCTGGGACGTTGATAATCAGGGCCGACGGCGCAACCCGCCAGCAAGGAGAACAGGCAAGCCAATGCGATCGGATGCAGGCGGAAGATGGAAGTAGACGCAGACATATTGTTCAATTTTCGCTGGCAAGTGTGGTCGAATGACGCCGGCGATTGCGCCAGAAACGCCCGGCGGCGGCGCCCATGCGGTCCATGTAGACATAGACCACAGGTGTGGTGTAAAGAGTGAGCAGCTGGCTCAAGGCCAGGCCGCCGCAAATGGCCAGCCCCAAAGGACGGCGTAGCGCGGCGTCGCCGCCGCTCTGCAGCACCATCGGCAGCGCGCCGAAGAAGGCCGCCATGGTAGTCATGAGGATCGGCCGCAAGCGCATGCAGCAGGCTTCCAGGATCGCCTGTTCTGGCGTCCAGTTGTGTTCGCGCTCGGCATTGATGGCAAAGTCGACCATGAGGATGGCGTTCTTCTTGACGATACCGATCAATAACAGAATTCCGATCAGCGCAATCACGGTGAGTTGGGTGTTGGTTGCCAATAGCAGCAGCAAGGCGCCGACACCGGCTGACGGCAGTGTCGACAGAATGGTGATGGGATGAATCCAGCTCTCGTAGAGCATGCCTAGCACAATATACACCGCCAGCAATCCCGCCAAGATCAACCAGGGCATGGTTTTCACCAACGCTTCATAAGCCTGTGCCGTGCCCTGCAGACTGCCATGCACGCCAGCGGGCAAGCCCAGGCGAATCACGGCCGTGTCGATAGCGGTCTTGGCCTGCTCCAGCGACACGCCGTCGGCCAGATTGAAAGAAATAGTTGCCGTAGCGCTCTGACTCTGGTGTGCCACCGACAATGGCGCGCTGGCGCTTTGCAAGTGTGCAAAAGCTGACAGCGGTACCGCATTGCCCGAGCTGTTGAGCACGAACAATTGATTCAGTACTGCTGGATCCTGCGTGTACTGCGGTGCCAGTCCGAGGATGGTGTAGTACTGATTCAGCATCTGGTATTGCGTCGCGACCTGGCGCTGGCTGAAGGCATTATTGAGGAAATCGTCGATGTCGGATATTTCCAGGCCCTGGCGGCGCGCGGCGATCCGGTCAATGACCAGCTTGACGGCCTGGCCGCTGCTCTGCGCATCGCTGTCCACACTGGTGAGCTGAGGCAGCTTGCGTAGCACAGCATAGACCTTTGGGGTCCATTCGCGCAGGGTATCCAGCGAATCCGATTGCAGGCTGTACTGGTAGGTGGAATTGGCGCTGCGTCCGCCGATGCGCAAGTCTTGCCCCGCCATCAGGAACAGCGAGGCTCCTGGCACACCCATTGCCTTGAAGGTCAGGCGGTTGGCGATCTGGGTCGCGGTGGAACTGCGCTGACTGCTGTCCTTGAGGCTGACGAAGAAATTACCGGTATTGCGCGAGCCGAACGCGCCGCCGCCGGTCGATGCCATGACGGCTGCCACGTCAGGATCTTTCTGGATCATCTTGCTGAACGCCAACAGCTTGGGCTGCACCGACTGGAATGACGCTGCCTGGTCCGCGCGCAATTGGCCCATCAGCATGCCGGTATCCTGATCGGGAAAAAAACCTTTTTGCACAATCGTATACAGGAACACATTGAGCACCACCGTCAGCACCAGACTCAGCAGCGTGAGCCGCTTGTGGCGCATGACCCAGGCCAGGCTGGCGGCATAGCCATCGGCCAGACTGGCCAAGCCAGTTTCGATGACGCGATAAAGCCAGTTGTGCGACTCCTGAGCACTGACCTTGTGCGAGCGCAGCAAGCGCGAACAGAGCATGGGTGTGAGCGTGAGCGAGACGATCATCGACAGTAGCAGCGACACCGACAAGGTGACAGCGAATTCACGGAACAGGCGGCCGACAATGCTGCCCATGAGCAGGATAGGTAAGAACACGGCGATCAACGACACCGTCATCGACAAGACCGTAAAGCCCACTTCTTTGCTGCCTTGCAGCGCCGCTTCCATCGGACTGGCGCCCTGCTCCAGATGGCGACTGATGTTTTCCAACACAACGATGGCATCATCCACAACAAAGCCGGTAGCGATGATCAGCGCCATCAACGACAAATTATCCAGGCTGTAGTTGAGCAGATACATTGCAGCACAGGTGCCGATCAACGAAATCGGCAAGGCCACGGCAGGAATCAACACGGCACGGCCATTGCGCAAGAAGGTGAACACCACGGCGATCACCAGCAGAATCGAAATCACCAACGTGGTTTCAGTCTCATGAAGCGAATCACGGATGGATGGCGAGCGGTCCATGGCCAGGTTCAGCTTGACGTCTGCGGGCAACATTTCTTGCAACACCGGCATCTGTGCCTTGATGGCATCGATGGTGGCCAGCATATTAGCGCCTGCCGAACGAGTCACGCTCAGCATCACCGAAGCGTCGTCGTTGAAATAACCTGCCACGTATTGGTCTTGCACCGAATCATATATATGGGCGACATCCGACAGCCGTACGGCGGCGCCGTTGCTGTAGGCGATCAACAAATCCTTGTAGTCTGCCGCTTTGGTCAATTGACCATTGGCATCGATCCACCAATGCATGCCCGCCCCGGACAGTTCGCCCTTGGGCAAATTGGTGGTGGCGTTGACCACGACCTTGCGCACGGTATCGAGGGAGATGCCGTAATGACTCAGTTGCTGTGGCTGCAGCTCGATACGCACCGACGGCAAGGCACTGCCCATGAGCGATACCTGCCCCACTCCCTGCACCTGCGCAATCCGCTGTTGCAACTTGCTGGAAGCCAGATCGTAGAGTTCACCCTTGCTCAATGTCTTGGAAGTCAATGCCACCAGCAGAATCGGCGCATCCGAGGGATTGGCCTTGCGATAGGTGGGCAAGGTCTTGAGACTGCTGGGCAACAGGCTGCGCGCCGCATTGATGGCGGATTGCACGTCGCGCGCGGCACCATCGATGTCACGATTGAGGTCGAACTGGATGATGACATTGGTGGAGCCTTGCGAACTGCTGGAGGTCATCTCGGTGATGCCGGCAATCTGGCCCATCGCGCGCTCCAGCGGCGACGCCACGGTGGCGGCCATGGTTTCCGGGCTAGCACCGGCTAGGCTGGCCTGTACCATGATGGTAGGAAAGTCCACCTGCGGCAGCGGCGCTACCGGCAACAGGCGGTAGGCCAGCGTCCCCAGCAGCGTCAGTGCCAAGCTCAGCAGCAGGGTCGCTACCGGGCGCAGAATAAATGGACGTGACAGGTTCATGCTGGCTCGCCCCGGCTGGCGACATAGGTGGCCCAACGCTGCTTGACGGAGGTGCTGAGACGGTCAAAGAACAGATAGATCACCGGCGTGGTAAACAGTGTGAGCAATTGGCTAAGCAACAGACCGCCAACGATCACCAGGCCCAGCGGCCGCCGCAGTTCGGCACCGGAACCCGTGGCCAGCATCAGCGGCACCGCCCCCAGCAGAGCCGCCATGGTGGTCATCATGATCGGCCGGAAACGCAGCAGACAAGCCTGCTGAATCGCGTCGAAAGCGCTCTTGCCCTCGTTTTGCGCCTGTAGCGCGAAGTCGATCATCATGATCGCATTCTTCTTGACGATACCGATCAACAGGATCACCCCGATGAGGGCAATCAGGCTGAACTCGGAATCGGTCAGCAGTAGCGCCAGCAATGCACCAATGGCCGCTGATGGCAATGTGGAGAGCACGGTGATCGGATGAATCCAGCTTTCATACAGCACGCCCAGCACGATATACATGGTGATGACCGCCGCCAAAATCAGCCACAATGTATTGCCAGTGGCAGAGGCAAAGGCTTGCGCGGCGCCCTGGTAGCGCAACAGGATGGTGTTGGGCATGCCGATCTGCCGCACCGCCTCGGTAACGGCTGCACGCGCCTGCTCCAGCGAATATCCAGCGGTTAGATTGAACGATACTGTCACCGCTGGTGTTTGGTTCAGGCGCGAGCGGCTCTGGTAACCGACGCGTTCCTCGATACGCGCAATATTGGCCAGGCGCACCATGGAGGTGGTCGAGGTCGTGCTTGCTGTGGTGCCTGATGTGGTACTCGATATCGTGCTCGATGACCCAGAGCTGCTGGACGAACTCGACGAACTGCTGCTGGAACTACTGGAGCTGCCGACATTGGCAAGATACAGCTGATCGAAGGCCGAGAGATCCTGGCGGAAGCGCGGATCGACTTCCAGCACCACCCGGTATTGATTAGCCTGGGTGAAGATGGTCGACACCAGACGCTGGCTGTAGGCGTTGTACAAGGCGGTATCCACGTCGGTTGCGGTTAGGCCATAACGGGCTGCCGCCTTGCGGTCGATATTGATGTAGGCCACCGGACTGGCATTCTGCAGATTGCTGGTGACCTCCCGCAACTCGGGCCGCTTGGCAAGTGTGTCGACCAGACGCGGTGCCCACTTTTCCAGATCGGTCTGCGTTGGCGTGTCCAGCGTCAGCTGATACTGGCTGGGCGTAACCTGGTCATCCACACTCAGGTCCTGGCTGGCAGTCAGGTATAGCTGAATGCCCGGCACTTGCGCGGCACCCGTGCGCAAGCGCGCGATCACGGCGGGTGCGCGGTCGTCACGTTGACCGAAAGGTTTGAGTTCGATCTGCAAGCGGCCGTTGGACAGCGAGGTATTGTTAGCGCCATCCACGCCAACGATCGAGGAAATGCCCTGGATCGCAGGATCTTGCAGCAGCACAGCGGTCAGCGCCTGCTGACGGCGCGACATTTCTTCAAATGACAGATTCTGCGGTGCCGAAGTGATGCCCAGTAACTGGCCAGTGTCTTGCGTCGGAAAGAAGCCTTTGGGCACCGCCATATACAACAGGCCAGTGATGACCAGGGTGATGGCCGCCACCAGCAAGGTCACGCGTTGGTGTGCCAGGCACCAGGTCAGACCGCACTCATAGACCCGCAGCAGACGATCAAAACTGTCGGCGCTCCAGCGCGCAAAGCGCCCTTCTCCCTCGCGCTTGGTATGGCGCAGCAGATAAGCGCACAACATCGGTGTCAAGGTCAGTGAAACCAGCATCGACACCAGGATGGATACGGCCAGCGTGATAGAAAATTCGCGGAACAGGCGCCCCACCACATCACCCATGAACAACAAGGGGATCAGCACCGCAATCAGCGAAAAAGTCAGTGAGATGATGGTGAAGCCAATCTCGCGCGATCCCTTGAGGGCGGCCTCCATCGGCGTGTCGCCATGTTCCAGATGGCGCTGAATGTTTTCCACCACCACGATGGCATCGTCGATCACGAAGCCGGTGGCGATGGTCAGTGCCATCAAGGTCAGGTTGTTGAGCGAAAAGCCGGCCAGATACATCACGCCAAAGGTGCCCACCAGCGACAGCGGTACCGCTACGCTGGGAATCAAGGTCGCCGAGACAGTACGCAGGAACAGGAAGGACACCATCACTACCAAGGCCACCGACAGCATCAGCTCAAACTGTACGTCCGAGATGGAAGCACGGATGGTCTGGGTGCGGTCCGCCAAAATCTCCAGCTTGACCGCGCCCGGCAGGCTTTGCTGCAAGGCTGGCAGCAAGGTCTTGATGCTGTCGACTACCTGCACCACGTTGGCGCCCGGCTGGCGCTGGATATTGATGACGATGGCCTGGCGTTTGCCGGCCCAGGCCGCTTGGTATATGTTTTCCGGCGCCTGGTCGACACTGGCTACTTCGCGTAGCAGTAGCGCGTGGCCATTCTGATAGGCCACCACCAGATCGCCATATTCCACCGCACTGTGCAACTGGTCGTTGGCGTCAATGGTCACCGAATGATCGGGACCGTCGAAACCACCCTTGGAGCCATTGACGTTGCCATTGTTGATGACGGTATAAAGATTTTCCAGGGTCAATCCATGCGCCGCCAGCGCCACCGGATTGGCACGCACCCGGATCGCCAGTTGCTGGCCGCCGGCCAGGCTCACCAGGCCCACGCCTGACACCTGTGACAACTTCAAAGCCACGCGTGTGTTGACCATATCTTGCACCGTGGTCAGCGGCAAGGAATCCGAGGTCGCCGCCAGCGTCAGCACCGCCGTGTCAGCCGGATTGACCTTTTTATAGGTGGGCGGATTGGGCAGGTCGGACGGCAGCAGCGAGTTGGCCGCATTGATGGCTGCCTGCACTTCCTGTTCGGCCACATCCAGCGACAGCGCAAGATTGAACTTGAGCGTGATCACCGAAGCCCCGCCGGAACTGGTCGAATACATCTGCGTCAGCCCGGCCATCTGGCCCAGTTGCCGCTCCAGCGGCGCGGTCACGGCACTGGTCATGACTTCGGTACCAGCCCCCGGATATAGCGTGGAGACCTGGATGGTGGGATAGTCCACCTGCGGCAGGGCCGAGATCGACAGCGTACGGTAGGCAAACAGGCCACTGAGAATCACGGCGATCATGAACAGCAGCGTCGCCACCGGACGCCGGATAAACAAACTGGATGGATTCATCGTATCAACGTCCTGGCGGCGGGCCCATCATGCGCCGCCGCGGCGCGTTTTCCAGCTCACTGGCGTCAATTTTTTGAGCGTGCACCAGCTTGACCTTGCTGCCGTTGGACAGCGAATCAATACCCTGGGTAACCACCCGATCACCGGCCTTGACGCCCTGACTGATGACGATGCGACCATCTTGCGCCGTCGGCCCAGTGATCACGGCCTGACGCTTGACGGTGTTGTCGGCGCCGACGATGAATACGAATTTACCTGAGTCGCTCAACTGCAACGCCGCCGCCGGGACCAGCACAGCGTCCTTCAGAGCGCCCACTTGCAAGCGCACATTGACGAATTGATTGGGGAAAAGAGCGTCGTCGGTGTTGTCAAACATCGCCTTGAGCTGCACGCTGCCGGTGGTGGTGTCGACGGTATTGCTGATGAACTGGACGCGGCCGCTGGCGATTGCCTGGGTGCCCTGCTGTTCCAGCGCCGTCACCGCCAGAGTCTGGCCCTTGCGCAGCGGCCCCAGTACCGCCTTGAGATTGACTTGCGGAATGCTGAAGATGACTGCAATCGGGCGGGTCTGGGTGATGGTGAGGATACCGCTGGTATCGCTGGCATGCACCATGTTGCCCGGGTCGACTTGACGCAGGCCGACGTAGCCGCTGACGGGCGCTGTGATACGGCCGTAATCGATATTGAGCTGAGCCGCATCGATCTGCCCCTTGGCCGCCTGCACAGCGCCTTCATATTGACGTGCCGTCGACACTTGCGTATCGAGATCCTGGCGCGCCAGCGAATCCTTGGCATACAAGCGCTGGTAACGCTCCAACGTCTGCTTGGCGCTGACCAATTGCGCCTGATTCTGGATCAGCGTGCCCTGATATTGCTCCACCTCTGCCTGATAAGCGCGCGTATCGATCTGCGCCAGCAACTGCCCTTTTTGCACGTACTGTCCTTCGGTGAAGTACACTGCGCGCAAATGGCCATCAATGCGACTGGTGACGGTCACGCTCGCATTCGCCGTGACCGTACCCAGCGAGGTCAGCGTCACCGGGACATCGGCTGTCGTAGCACTGGCAGCTTGTACCGGTGTCGACATGTCTATATTCGGCATGAGACGCTTTCCCAGGTGGGTGTATACAAACCAGGCGGCAATCAACAACAACACGACAAGGAAAATAATAATCCATCGCCTCGAGCGAGGGGACGACGTGGTCGGCGTTTGATTGGTCATTTTTTATGGAAAAATTGTGACTCAGATATTGTGAATGGCTGCAGTCCGCTGCGCCTGCTCTGGCATTGCACAGCAAATCTTGGCGATTCGCTTGAACGAACTAGATCTGAAATATACATCCATCATTTCTAGTATCGCGTTTGAGGTTTTGCTATCTAAGCAATTTTACGTTTTGTCGCAGTCTACTTACGCTTTCACACAAGCGTACTGAGGCGATGATATCACTGAGATGCTTTCGGTATTACCGCTTGAGTCTCTATGACGCACGTAGGTTCACATTACGAAACCGCGTCGTGGATAGGGGCAGCGAAGGCATCGACCTTGCTATTCGTGTTGGGACGCTGGATGATTACCCAGACTTGGTGGAGCGTCGTCTGGGGGAGCCGCGATTGATTATCTGCGCCTATCCGAAATACTTGAATCGTCGCGGCACACCATCTATCAATGTTCGGAATGCTTGAATCCTAGAACAACATTCATCAGTACCTGACAACCTGCCGGATAAACGAGATTGATTGGAAATTGCACCGACTGCAAAGCGGCTAACTCACCAGAAAGAGAATAAACTTCTAAAAAAACTTTGCGATCCCGTTTGCTTATTCGCATCTGCAGTTTCCCCCTCCCCGACCTGCTCTATGCGCACATCTGCAATATTGCTGGAGTCAACAACGCCTGCGTGAATATCTTGTTTCTTAACTACACCAGTAAGTCTTAACGTGTTCTTGTCGCCATTCATACTGATTTTCTTTTCTCCTGCAATTACAAGATTTCCATTCGACAAAATCTCAATCACGGAGACCATCAAACTTCCATTGAGCGTGTTGTTGTTTTCGGTCTGCCCCGATCCTTTGAATGAGTTACTGCCTGACGCATTGGCATCGATGTTGAAGATCGAACCAAAGAGCCCTCCTAGAGGAGCATTTGATCCAGGGCCTTTCTGTTGTAGACTGGTGTCTCGACTGGTATTGGCTGTTGTCTTTTCACTGCTGGTGAAAGTCTCTGAAACGGAAACTTTGATGATATCGCCGACATAGCGCACTGAAGTGTCCTCGAACAGTTGCATGCTACCAACTTGAAAAATAGCCCCCGTTTTTTCAATATTGGTATTGAAATATTCTGGGCGTACGCTAGTTGGCCCAACAATCATAGGTGGAGGACTCGAGCACCCTACACATACCAATACAAAAAATAGCGGTATAGCTAGACCAAGTTTTTGCATAAATGTCCTTGCAATATAACAAATGCTTTAAAAGCAGCAGCATGTTGTGGTCAAGTCATCTCGGGCACTGCGTTAAGTTTCTGTTCGACCACAGTCGGTGAGTCCATCATTGCACTGATACAGCCGTGCCCAGTTATAGCGTTGCGTCGATAATGACTGAAATCTCAATGCGTTTGGCGGTTCCTGCATGTAGCTCATATACGGCACCTATTCTGATTTCAGGCTCCGGAACAATCTTTCAATCTGTGAATTGTCGCGACAATTTCTACGTCGATTCATGCCACGTTCGATCCTGCAGCGATACAAGCGCTGGCGGGACTTCCTAATGGAGGATCAACCAGCGTGTATGTCAAGCACGCCACATTGGATAAATGGATCTTGGCATCCAAATGTGCATGAAATATGGAGATGCGTTCAACGTGTCGAATTGCGCGCAGAATTGATAATCATCTAGCCGTCCTCCTCTCGGCAAGCGCCGGGCGATAAAGTAACGGTGCGAACCCAACTTTATCAAGGAGAACGGCAATGTTATTTTGCGGTCATACCTCCATTCAAACAATTGCTTTGTGGTCGTTTCGGACGACGCCGATAAGGTTTTATATTCCAAACGTCTACGGAATAATCTGGCGAAAATAAGTACTGCACTCGGTCCCTATCGAGCTGACCTATTTGGTGTCATTGTGGAGTCAACCTACAACTAGTATTGGCTGGTCGATGGCTTGGTGGAAGCCGGTTATCCGGTGCACCTGGCCAATACCACTGCTATCAAACAGTACGATGGTCTCAAGCATCGGGGCGATGAATCCGATGCACGGCATCTGGCGCATATTCTGCGCCTTGGATTGCTACCGGAAGGGCATATCATTCCCAAGCCCTTGCGGGCAGTGCGCGACCTAGCGCGCAAACGCATGCAGCTAGTCCAGCAACGCACCATGCAAGTCATTTCGATCGAAACTTGCCTGGCACAACAAACAGGTGGCCGGCTAGGCAAACACGGCCCTTGGATAAATGAAGTTCGATTGTTCCGGCAGCGGCAATCGCCGGTTCTTGCTCGCATCGCTTCCCGTCTGTATTGCCATGATGGAGCACTATCGGAATAAGAGTTGGCGTTGCACATGCTGCAAGGGGCTTAGCCTTGTGTTCCCCCATCCATTTGAAGACCTGGTTGGTATTAAGATCGTGGGCGCGGACAACCCGGTATACAGAAGCGCCTGGCGCAAGCGCTTCTTCAACGATTACATTCTTCTGCTCGGCAGAAAAGGACCGGCACTTCGGTTTCGCCGGATTAGATTCGGGAGGTATGTAAGGCATGGTGTCCGTTATTTAGATCGCGGACATCATCGTCGCTGACGATCGCGTCAGTGTCTAGACGGTTGTGAGCTGCTTCCGATTACCCATATCTTTCGGGTGCGAGATTGAAGCCAAGCTGCATATCTGCGAGCCGGCGCATGCCGCGCCACATGACGGCGTTTCCTGGTGGTGAATCGTTGGAGCGTGCGAGGTACCCGCCTAGTTGTGCAATTTTTTCGAGATAGCGCGAAAGCGGCGGCTGCTCGCTGGATCTTTTGTTGTCTTTTACCAAGCAGTTGAGGAGATCAATTTCCGAAGGCATCAGTGCCATCTCGGGCTGTGCATCGGGGCAGGTCCGGTTGAGCATGGTCAGCCAAAAAATGCGCCAGCTGATGATGCAAAAAACAGAGATTAGGTTGGCGAGTCGTTCGGCCGTACGTAGCCGAGACTCCTCGGCATTACATCCAGATTTCAGGATTTTGTGGAACGTCTCGATTTTCCAGTGCATGGCATACCAATCGAGTTTTTCAATTGCCTCGCGCCGGGATGCGACCGGCAAGTCGGTGATTAATTTCCACTCGATGGGCTTCCGATTCGCTGGCGTATCACGTTCGCGCGCATGGATCGCGGTCAGGGAGAGAACTGGATAGCAGCTCTGCTTTCCAATTAGCGGTAGCACCTTGATGCGGCGATAGCGGATTTCCAGAACCGCATCGACGACGTTACCTTTGGGATCGGAAGTCAGGACTCGATGCAGTCCTTTCAATTTCACTTCCTCCATCTCCTGCGCGATGGTGTGGTCGTCATCGCCGGCTAAGCGGTCGACGCAGGTGCGGACAGGAAGTGCGTGCCAACGTCTTGTTCTGTACAGAACAACTCATAGATGCGCTCTCCCGGTCGCCAATATGCACACAACGCTGAGGGTCGTCGAACAGCTCGGTTGACTGCCTCAAATTCTCCAGCCAGCGATAGCTTTCCTTTTCTTCGATCGGCACTTGTAGAGTCTCAGAATAGTTGAATTTTCAGGCTAAGAAAATCAAGTACCTACGCAATTATTTTGAGAAATGCGCTGCCCAATGTTTCAGAATATTTGCGATTTCCCTACACATTTGTCAAAATATTTGGTTCAACAATTACCGCCACGACAAGCATGAAATCTGTTGTGTTTTTAACAGTCACCACGGTCGCCGCCCATATTCTGTGGCATAGATGTGGATAGAAACTGATCAATTTGTATTGATTATTTTTCGATGCCAATGGCAAAACAACTAGGTCGACTTCAAATCGGTATATGCAATTTTAGGGCTCGGCTGGATGCGCAACGCCAGTAAATCAATTGTCTGCGAAATCAGCGCTATAGGATAGTAGACACGTAGTAAATCGAGAGTCATGCGCCATTCCGCGATGATGCCTTTGCAGTATCCAAGCTTTTCCGTCTTTCTCGATTGTGTAACGTCCGTCCAGCGTGCAACAGAAATTGACAGTCTGCTCTCAACAATTTGCCTATTCATGAACACTTCAATACCAAAACGGGGAAGCAATCGAATCTGCGTAATTACTTTATTCAAAATATCTTTATGAATCACTCTTTCTCCGGAGACGAAGTCCAAGCCGATCAGCCTGAATATAAGCAGACTATTTTTCCTAAGGCTGATGGTGACGTCTGCTCTACCGCGCAGAACAGGCTCAGCAAGCGCCGTAATGTGCTTACTCGCCAACCCTTTGAGATCTGCATCCAACAACATCAAGAGTTCACATTTCGCAGCAGCGATTCCGACTGCCATCGCGGCACTTTTACCCTGATTTACCGGCAGCGATATGATTCTTACAGAGGGAAATTGTCTTACCACTTCTGAAGTGTTATCTGTTGAACCATCGTTCACAACAATGACTTCGTAAAGCAATGGATGCATCGAGACGACTTCTAATACAGCAGCTATACGCGGTGCCTCGTTACAGGCACAGATGATGCACGAAATCCCATTACTGCTATTCAGCAAAGAATTACCAATCATTGAATTTCCTTCAGCACTGCTATTAAGGATGCTTTTCGGTTAGATTCGCTTGGGCTTGCTCAAGATTGACACAGATCTCAAACAAGAGTTCGGCTAAGCGGCCACAAAGCATATTCAACTGTGATTGGGAATTCGACCCATTTCCCGTGGAACACGATGTGGGCCATGGATGTGCTCGAAACGCTCTCTGTACAGATGATTGCCCGGGGTGTGCCGGCTTACATTCGTTTGGACAATGGCCCTGAATTCGTTGCCATCGCGCTGACATCAGTGGCTTGTAGCGGCCACCTTACTTTCCCTCGGCGAACAGGAAGGCATGCGCACTACTTCCGTCACCCGACCGGCACCTGGCACGTTCAAGTTTTCGAGGCAACAGTTGGGGTAGTGCAGCTTTGAATGAAGTCGCGTGCCAGTCGATGAACCAAAGTTGATGCGCGCTTCGGACCGCCTTTAATGCGTTGATTCATGCACAGCGACACGAGTCCGTGCAAAAACGCCCAATACAAGTCCGCTTGCTCTTCACTGTCCCGGGATTCGTGCGTGCCCGCCGCAGCCATCAAGCGTTCTATTGGTACGCGCAAATCCTCGAAGCAAGCATGAGCTTCCGGAGGTGTTTGATTTGTGCCGAAAGGAACGCCGCGCAAACCGTGCATCAATTGATACAGCGTGGGGCTCTCGAGGGCAAATGCCCAGTAAGCGAGTCCGAGGCCTTCGACGGCGGTTGCCGGTGTCTGCGCCGCGTCAGCGACCTTCATGAGCGCTTCATGAAGGCGTCCGAACCCCTGGCGCATCAAGGCAAGTAGGATTTCATCCTTATTTTTAAAGTACTCGTAGATGAGCGCCGGACTGTACTCGACAGCAGCGGCCACCGCACGGATTGTCACGGCGTCCCAATCCTTGTTTGCCGCGATTTGTTCTGCCGCTTCGATGATTCGTTCGCGAACCGCAGTCCGCTCCCGATCGCGGCGCTCTTTTATTCCCATTACATCCTCGCGTATGTCGTGTGCAACGTTCGCAACCAAACCGCACCGAATCGAATCGTTCTAGTCACGCGATGAAGTGTACTGCAGAGCCGAACGGATTGGTAGAAAAACAAACGATTGACATTTATATGAACAATGTTCAGAATTAAATCGACGATCAGTCACTGAGGCCAATCGGTCTCAACATTCGATGAAATAGGAGATTCAGATGTCAAATAGCCCACTCAAGCTTGGCTACCTCTTCGCTGAGATCATGTCCAGCCACGACCTGTCGCGCCTCGACGAGATCAAGGCACCCAATTATGTGAATCACAACGCCTTCGCCGAACCAGGCTTGGAGGGTTCAAAGAAGGTCCTCGGAGCCATCATCACGGGTGTGCCCGACCTAAAGGTGACCGCAGAAGACGTCTTCGTCTCGGCGGATGATTCCCGCGTGGTCGGCCGCTACCGTTACGAGGGCACACACACGGGAAACCTCCTTGGCTACCCAGGCACGGGCAAACCCTTCGTCATGCGTTCGATCGACATCTGGCGGGTCGAGGGCGGACGCTTCGTCGAGCATTGGGATGAACTCAACACGCTTGACGTGTTCATCCAGATAGGTGCTGTACCGCCACCTAAACAGCCGTCTTGATATTGAGAATTCATGAGCGAGTCAGTCTGCAGGAAGTGCCGCCGAGGCCCTCGCCATGACTGACCAACTTATTTCTAACCTAACATTCATTCCTGAGGAAACACCAATGCGACCCTATGAACTTCGCGTCTACACCCTGCGCTCCAAAGAGACACTCAATTTCTACACGAATCAGATTTACCCCCGCCATCTTGGTAGTTTTCCGCTGTTCGGGATCGAGCCTCACGGCATCTGGACAGTCAAAGACGGTGCCGAGCCACGGGCCTTCGTGCTCGTCTCCTACGATTCGGGTGAAGATCCCGTCGCAGTCGTTCGGCGATACATGCAAAGTCCAGAATTTGCTGACGAAATCAAAGACTGGGATCCATCCAACATCGTTAGCGTCGCATCAACACTCCTCGAACCTACAACAAGCTCCCACCTCGCTTGACGGGAAAAGAAAGAGAAAACCATGAACACGAAAACACTTACAAATGGTGAAATTCTGAAAAGAAATTCACCACTATTTTGGTTCGCTCTATTGGTGCCAGTCCTCATTATTGGATTCGGCATCAACTTCATAGTGAATCCGGAGGGGGCCTCAACCGGCTACGGCATTCCGATTCACGATCCATCCGCTTTTCCATTTATGTGGATCAAAGGGATTCGTGACATTTTTGCAGGTCTCGCAGTTACAACGCTAATCTTGAAAGGCAACCTCCGTACCGTAGCCGCAATCTACACCATCGCCATATTCATCGCTATTGGCGATGGTTTTGTCATTCTGAGCCATTTAGGCTTTGCACCACCAATCTTCATGCATTGGGGGACAGCGCTTTACATGACTATTGTCGCAGTGTTGCTCCATAGGGAAAACAAGGCCTGATACAAGGTTGTTAAGCGAAAAGGAGCACCGACATGACAGATGTGGTCTGCGGTACAGGGAAGGTTATAGACTCGCTCGGAAACAAGTCGGATCAGACGGATATTGTTGTCTTTCATAAAAAGACTGTGGCGCCGGTTTTGCTCAGCAGCCAACTTGGCCTTTTCCCTGTTGAGTGCGTGAGATACGCGTTTGAGGTGAAATCGACGCTTTCAGCGACCGAGATCAAAAATACAAACGTTAAATTTCGCGCGCTCGCCAAGTTAAAGTCTTATCCGAAAACCCACGCGGATAGAACGATGGTCAGCAGGACCACGCCCACCTCTGTACTTCTTGTTTTTTCTTCTGATATTGTTGGTGACGAATTGGAACGGTATCTCAGGCATACCGAAGACAACTTCCCGCCATGTAGCGTCCTTTGCGTCTTGGGCAAGGGCTATTGGTGGTATGCAAGCGGGAAATGGCACGGGATGCGGTGCGTTCCGAACATGCCACCATTCGTCGAATATGCCGCCGTTCATAACGGGCTTAATGAACAGTCTTAGCGTAGAGGAATCTTCGATTAGGCCATTTAATCCGGGGCCGTACATTGATGCCGTCGGATCAGTTATGGATGCTCTGGGCCTTAAGCCTGGCGACACGCCACCAGATTTTTTCTTGGCCATTGAGCGCTAGGGAGTCATCCGCTCCTTCTACCACTCGGTGCTTGAGAGCTGTTGACTTACATCGAGCTTTGAACTGTTCAAATAAGCTATCGAAAATCTCTATGAGATGACTGCAACGTTCGTTATACGTGCGGCCTCATGGCTCGGTCTCATAAAGCAGACCGTAACTCCCGTTTGTTCCCTTTATTCGCGCGAAGCCTAGTTCCCTAAATGCATACCGGCGATCAAAAGTCCCTCCGAACTGACCATATCCAGAAGCCGTGATCGTGTGGTGGCAGCCAAGGAAGGGGCTTGATCGAATGCAATCGATACGTCTGGCCGTTTAATCTGGATGTGAGGAAAATGAACAATATCTCCCCAAACAAGCAGGCCCTGATCATGGGATTCGAGAAGATATCCAGAGTGTCCATCTGTGTGTCCCGGTAGCGACATCGCTCGGATATCATTTTTACCTATTCATTCCGGGCAATTCATTAAACGTCTTCGACCCAATTTGGATAATCAATATAGCCGAGTTCAGTACCACCATAAAAGCTCTTTGGATCGGGTGTATTCAACGGCCCACCGCTCTGCAGGCGCTTTGGCAAATCCGGATTTGCGAGAAACAATCGACCATACGCTACGGCATCGGCATGATTGTCGGAGATAGCGAGTTCGCCCCGTGCGGCGTCGTATCCGCCATTGGCAATGTAAACACCGTTCCACGCAGCGCGCAGATGCTTGAACAAGTTAATTAGACGCTCGTTCGAGCGCGCTTCCCCCGGTGAAGCTTCCACAACGTGAAGATATCCCAGGTGACAATCATTGAGAATATCGACGACATACGAAAAGGTTTCTTCCGGGTTCTCATCGTCCATGTCGTTAAAGGTACCTCCAGGGGAAATACGTACTCCCACGCGAGTTGGTTCCCAGACGCTCAGCACTGCTTCGACGACTTCACGAAGAAATCGAATCCTATTGGCAGCAACGCCGCCGTATTCATCCGTGCGAATGTTCGACTTTGTTTGAAGAAATTGGTCTATCAAGTACCCGTTGGCAGCATGAATCTCGACCCCATCAAAGCCTGCCGCCTTAGCATTGGCTGCAGCCTTGCGGAAGTCCTCGATAGTCTGGCGAATATCTGCCGGTGTCATTGCTCTCGGTTCGGAAACCTCCACAAAGCCCGTCGCGATGACGGTCTGACTTTTGGCAGTTATCGGCGACGGGGCTAGTGGCGATGCATTTTCTGGAAGCAGGCTGTTATGGGAGATTCGGCCCACATGCCAGAGCTGGAGAAAAATCCGCCCTCCCGATTGGTGTACTGCTGCGACGACCTTTTCCCAGCCAGCGACTTGGTCCTCCGAATGAATGCCCGGGGTGTTGACGTAACCCTTTCCCATGGGTGAGATTTGCGTAGCTTCTGAAACAATTAAACCTGCCGATGCCCGCTGGCTGTAGTACGTAGACGCCCACGGGCCCGGTACCCCACTTGGCATAGCGCGATTTCGGGTCAAGGGCGCCATGAAGACGCGATTTTTCAGTTGAAGATTGCCCAAAGTTATTGGGTCGTAGAGGGATTTCATTTATGGTGCCTCGAAAAGTAAAATGTTGAATTGGCGAAAAAGGTATGGCAAGTACCAATGGATCGCCGGACAAATTGCTACCGCGGTTCCCGCTCCACGGGTTAATTCAATGCCGTTGGTGGCGACTAGACTGCGTTGTTGATCGCAACAACAAAATGGCATCCGCTTGGCCATCTTAGGCTACAAGGCTAAGGTCGTAGATTCGTTCGACACATCTCTCTAAATCGATAACACAGCCACCTGCAGCGGCGACTGCCGTGGCTATTGCGCGACAAAGGGCGTGAAGGCATAGAGAGCTCCAATGCTGGCAGCAAGCAGCCCTAAGGAAACAGTCAGCGCGAGATTTTTTGCATCGGCTTTGCTCTCTTGCTGAGACTGGACTGGCATCGTGCTTTGTATGGCGCTTTCCTTACCTTGTCAAATCAATCCAGCTTCGGGGCCGCAGGAAAGTCCACCGGAATTTTCGTGGTCGAGTGCAGGTAGTTGGTCACTATCTTGTCCGCGATGGCGACGATGGTGTCCATCAAATTTTCCTTAGTCCAGCCTGCGGAAAAGAATGCCTCAACCAAGGCTTGATCAGCGTGGCCACGGCTTTGCGCGATGTCTTTTGTCAGGCGAGCGAGTGCGTCGAGCTTGGTATCAAAGCTGGCACGGCCATGGCGGATTTCCATGACTTGCGCATCGGTAAAGCCGCTCATTTTTCCGACCATGGTGTGCGCGGCCAGGCAATATTCGCATTCATTCACTTGACTTACGACGAGGTTGACAACCTCGCGAGTCTTGCCTGAGACGCTGCTCTTGGCGTCTTGTAATGCCATGTAGGTGCCAAGGGCAGCCTCCGAATGGGCAAGCGTAGCGAAGAGGTTGGGGACCTTGCCGAAGCGCTTTTTAATGCCATCAAAATTGGCTTGGTTGGCTGGGCTGACTTCTTCGCGGGTGGGAACGTTGATGGTGGTCATGATGATTTCCTTTTGGTGGTTAAAAACCGGGGGTGAAATTTGAATGCGCTCATTGCGCGGTGTAGCCACCATCGACTGCGATGGACTGGCCGGTGATGTAGGGAGCCTTGGCAGAAGCGATGAAAACAATCGTCTCGGCGATCTCGTCCACCGTCGCCGCGCGTTTGGCTGGGATCCTTCCGAGGAAGCTCGCCTTGTCGGTTTCATTGCGACTAACAAGGCGGTCGAGCATGTCAGTTGCCACGAGGCCAGGTGCCACAGCGTTGACGCGCACGCCGAAAGCAGCACCTTCCAACGCCGCGATTCTGGTCAGCCCCTCGATCGCAAACTTGCTGGCAATGTATACGGATGCTCCGGCCACGCCGAATGGCCCAGCAATGGATGACAGATTGACGATGGAACCGTAACCTTGGGTCAGCATTGCCCGCATTTCGTGCTTGATCGACAATAAAGTGCCCAGTACATTCGTCGAGAACGTAGCGTGAAAGTTGTCTACGCTTTGTTCGGTGATAGGGCCCAGTGTCCCTTCCGTGCCTGCGTTGTTGACTGCAATATCGATCTTGCCAAACAAACTAACCGTCTTTTCGACTAGGTTTCGGACCTCCGCTTCATTGGCAACATCTGCTTTGATAAATTCAGCCTTGCCTCCGAGCGAGCGAAGTTCCGTGGCCAGCGCTGCGCCAACTCCTTCGCGCCGTCCGCAGACGACCACGTTGGCGCCGAGTTTGGCGAAGGCGAAGGCAGTTGCCCGGCCGATTCCAGTCAGAGCCCCGGTGATAAGGACTGTGGTCTGGTTCATGTCTACTCCTTGTTGGTTGATCGATGGGCCTACTTTGACTGATTCCCTTTGGTTGGTATAGACTGGTTTTGGTGATATGAATTAGTAGTAATTGGAATATATGGAGGGATGTGGACAAACTTTCTGCAATGCGAACTTTTGTGAGAGTCGTCGAGTCAGGCAGCTTTTCAGCAGTGGCGGACGAGTTACGGGCCACCCAAAGCGCTGTCAGCAAGCAGGTGGCCGCCTTGGAGAAGGAGTTGGAGGCGAAGCTACTTGTCAGAACGACGCGGTCTCTTGCCCTGACCGAAGAGGGCGAGCGCTATTTCGAGCAGGCGCGAAGGCTGGTCGCCGAAATTGCAGAGGCCGAATCTTGCCTGATCAAAGGTGAAGGACAACTACGCGGATGGATTCGGGTGGCTGCCTCGGTGGGCTTTGGCCGTTTGAAGTTGATGCCGCTAGTGAGGTCATTTATGTCTGTGCACCCCGATGTCAAAATCGACCTACGCCTGCACGATGGATTTATCGACTTGGTTGAGCAGGGGATTGACGTTTCGGTTAGGATCGGCAACCTGCGCGACAGCGGACTGATCGCACGGCGCATTGGTACCTCGCATCGCATGCTATTTGCCCACCGAGACTACTTGCGATCCCTCCCCAAAGGCGTTCGCGCTCCCGTCAATCCGGAAGATTTACAAGTACACAACTGCATTATCTACACAGGACTATCCAGCAGCAATTTATGGACATTCACGGCAGGAGCAGGAGCGTCGGAGACGAAGGGTGTCACCAGGAGTATTCGTGTTGATGGGCATATTCAGACCAACAGCAGCGAGGTACAACGCTCAGCCGTGGTAACCGGAATGGGTATAGGCTATGCGCCCACTTGGCTATTCGAAGTGGAGTTGGCAAGCGGAGAAGTTGTGCGACTCATGCCAGACTGGGACTTACCCCAATCGCCAATTCATGTTGTTAGCCCGCCCGAACGAAAGCATTCCACCAAGGTCAGAGCGTTTGTGGAGCACATATCTGCGGCGCTGACTTGAGTTGAAAGTCGGACTTAGCAACCTATCTCTTCGTTGGTTATGAAAAAGTCGTTGTGCAGTCATCGATTTTTTTATGAAAGACTTTCGGGATCACGTCGTGCGTGGAAAAATCCTTGACATCTGGCGTGATTCGGAGTGTGCAGAGTTTTTGGGGCAGTTGGCATTTTTCAGACATCCGGATGTCTGTCAGATTTTCTGTGTGAATCGGGGTCATGAAATAATACCGAAAGGGAAATTCCATGACCGACGTAGTGACCACGAAGAAACCCAAAAAGAAGAAAGCTCCTTACCCATTTCCTTTTGAATTGATCAACTAGGGCGTGTTCACACAAAAGAGTAACGCAGATACTCAGCGATGAGAGCGAAATGAATAAAAGCGATAAACATCAAATCGAGTTTTTCAAAGCGGGAAAAATTCTGCGCAATCCTTTGAGACGACGGAACAAACGTTCGATCTCGTTACGCCGACGGTACATGGCGCGGTCATATTCCCATGCGGTGACGCGGTTTTGTTTAGGCGGCACGACTGGAATAAAACCGAGATCAAGCGCTAGCTGTCGGGTATTGTCGCCTTCATAGGCGCGATCCATGAGCAAATGAATCGGCCACGCCGCAGGTCCAAGGCGGCTCAGCAAGTTACGTCTTTCAGGCGCATCATGGGCGTTGCCCGGCGACAGCGAAAAAGCAATAGCAGTTCGGGAATCGGCTGCCACCAGATGAATTTTGGTTGTCCAGCCGCCACGCGATTTTCCTATGGCCTGCGGACCGTTTTTTTTAACGCGCCGGTTCCATCCGGATGCACCTTGATTGAGGTGCTATCCAAAGACACAGCGTCAATTTTGAAATGCACGATCTGAGCATGCTGCAAGCGCTCGAAGACCCGATCCAGCACGCCGGCTTTGGACCACCGATTCATACGGGTGTACACCGTATGCCATCGGCCAAAGCGTTCGGGCAAGCCTCGCCACTTGCATCCCTGCTCCGTCACGTACAGGATCGCATTGAGTACTTGAAGGTTCGACAGACTGACGTTGCCACGTTGCAGTGGCATGCAGTCCTCTATCAGACGGTATTGGTCTTCGGTGATTTCCATTTCGAAAGCATGCCATATTTTTAAACTAGTGTGAACACGCCCTAGTTGCTGGCCCAGGTCGAGAACAAAGACGCCGAATCTATCCTTGGCGAGATAGGCTTGGCAGGGCAACTCAAGAAGATGCTGGCTGAGCGAATGCTCTCGGCAGAGCTGAGTCATCATTTGGACAACGAAGGCGAAGCGGTTAAAAATCACCGCAACGGCAGCGTTCTAAAAAGGTACTTACGTCAGGGGGGACTGCAGCTGGAGATTCCGTGACCGCGCTATCGCGCTTTGAACCCAAGCTGGTACACTGCCTCAATGGCATCCGGAAAACGTTCCAGTACATCCTTCATATACGCGTAGACGTCATGACCGTTGAGCCTGGCCGAATGCATCATTTCTTCAGAGAGAAGAAACTCAAAAGATAGAAATTAAGGCCAATTCGATGAAAAAAATGCTGCGGCCTTGGCTCACTGCCGATTTTTCGCGAACAATGCCTATTTGATTGAGTAACTAGTGCCGACCTTGCGCACCGTCTGGCCATATGTCTTCACGAAAGGTTTGGAAGAACATTCCTCAAGATCATGTCTTGAGGAATGTTTTCCGCCTCCAGCACGAATGGAGGTCGGACAATATTAAAAACAGAAACAGATTGCACCAGATTCTCAGCCTGACGTTTCAGAGAATTGGCGGCCTCCGCGGTCTGATCAACCAGCGCGGCGTTTTCCTGCGTGGATTTGTCCATTTCCACAACCACGCGGCTGACCTGTTCTAGGCCTTCAGCCTGCTCCTGCGTGGCAATCGAGATTTCGTTCACGGTGTTCATGACGGTGTTGACCGACGTCACGATCTGTTCCATGGCACGACCGGTTTCGATTACCTGAGCGGATGCCAGATCAATGCAGGCGGCTGATTCGCCAATCAATACCTTGACCTCCTTGGCTGCTTCCGCACTGCGCAATGCCAGCGAACGCACTTCCGTCGCCACCACAGCAAAGCCTCTGCCCTGCGTGCCGGCACGCGCCGCCTCCACTGCAGCGTTCAAGGCTAGAATATTAGTCTGGAATGCAATACCGTCGATCACGCTGACGATTTCAGATATTTTGTTGGCGCTGACCGAGACTTCGCCCATGGTACCGACAATCCTGGTCATCAGCTCGCCGCCTTTGACGGCGTCGCCTGCTGCGGTTGCCGCCAGTTGGTTGGTATGGCGGGTGTTCTCCGCGTTCTGCTTGACGGCGGCAGACAGTTCTTCCAGTGTTGCCGCGGTTTCTTCCAGCGACGAGGCTTGCTGTTCGGTACGCGCCGCCAGATCGATATTGCCCTCAGCGATATCGAGCGCGCTGCGGTTGACGTCTTCGGTGCCGCTGCGGATGGAAGAAACGGTTTCCACCAGACCTTGCTGCATGCGCTGCAAGGCGCCAAGCAAGACACCGATTTCGTTACCGGATGCGCCTCCCACCGGCGCACTCAGATCACCGCCGGCAATGCGATCGAAATGCATGCCTGTGGTGGCCAGCGGACGTAGCAGCACGCGGTCAAACAACATCCAGTACAAGCCAACCAGCAACAGAGAAAAGATGAACAGACCGCCGGCCAGATAGACTGCGATCGTATAACGCTGCTCGGATGCAGTGCTCAATGTATCGCGCACCGATTCAGCGTGGTGGATGACCGTACGCAAGGTCGATGCGAACACCCGATCGGCCTCCTCCGCGCTGGTGGTCGCTGCCGCATAGGCGTCCAGCGAGACGTCGTAAAGCGCCACTTCACGTCCCTCCAGCACCTTGGTGTAGGCATCGTAGGCCTGGCTGACTTGCTTGGACCGTTCCGCCAGACCGGATGCAGACTGGTCGCCCTTGCGGTAATTGTCAAACGTCTTCTTCGCTTCCTGCAGTGCCATCGATGCCTTGCGCGTGTAGTCGTTGGCCTTAACCTGATCGCCGCGCACCAGATTGATGTAGGCATTATCCATGTTGATCAACGTGGACTGAAACAAGCGCTCGACTTCATGCAGCGGCTGGATCTGCTTGTCCGACAGATCGATCAATTCATTCATGGCCTTGGCCGACTGGCGCGCGTCGGTCCAGGCGATGAACACCGCCGTCCACAGTGCAAGCGAGAAGATGCCAAGGACGAACAGGAGGCTGGTGCGGATTTTCAGATTGGCGAACATAGCTGGCTCACTATAGATGGCGGATGAATGACGATTATTTGATGCCGAAAAGACGATCCAGCGACCAGGCGCCGGCGCCGCGACCGACCAGGAACAGCAGCAGACCGGCCCAGGTCAGATGCGTCGGCCAGGCGTCCGGATAAACAAATATTTCGATGACAGTCGTCATGCCCAGCAAGCCCAGCGCCGCCGAACGTGTGAACAGTCCCATCACCAGCAGCAGCGGGAAGAAATGTTCTGCATAAGCAGCCAGATGCGCGGCGATTTCCGGCGGCACCAGCGGCAGTTTGTATTCCTGCTCGAACAGCGTGTAGGTGCTGTCCTTGATGGTCAAAAAGCCGGTGACCTTGGTACGGCCGGAGAGAAAGAACACCGCCGCGATGGCGACCCGCGCCACCAGCGCCAGCAACGAATCGCCGACCAGTTGTGTGGCGCGCCCGGCGGTGAAGTTGTACCAGCCGGCGATGGATTTCGGCTTCGTTGTGGGGCTTTTTGTTGTTGGTGTCGGACAGGCTGACATGATGGTCTCCGTGAATAAAGATGAATGAGAATCAGCGCGTAGGCATGAATGGTGAGGCGAATGCTTCGGCGCGGATCTGCGTGCCGAGAAAGCGTGCGACATCCAGGCCGGGCTCTGCATCGACGGCCTTGGTCGTTGACGCCTGCAAATCATCGCCAGCGGCGCAGGCGTCGAGAAATCCACACATGCCGAGACTTGCCGCCTGCCAGACAACCTGACCGTCGACACGGCTCAGCAAGGCTCCCTCGCCGTCCCAATTGAGTTCATCTGCGAGCTCGCCTTGTTCGCGATTGGCTTGCCAGATGGCATAAGCAGAATGGTTTGCGCACCAGTGCCAGCGCACGCTTGCGCGTGGCCGCAAGGCACTCTGCAACAAATCCACTTCGCCCAGTGCCGCCAGCATCGCCGCTTCCAGCGGTTCCTCATCCGCAGCGATATGGCATTCGGTCCAGAAGCGATCCAGGCGGGCAACGTCGCCCAGATAAGGCAACTCGGCTGCGGGGCCGAACGCTGACAGAAAATCGGCAAAGCCTAGCCCGTATTCGATCAGACAGACGCTTTCCGGCGGTTCGGCGCGGGCATGGATCAAGGCTGCTGAGCGAAACCATTCTTCGCCGACCAGACGTACGATAGTCGGATAGTTGGCCGCCAGCGCATCGACGCTGGCCTTGAGTACGGTATTGCGATAGACCTTGAAGCTGGGCTGGCTAGTCAGTTTCTCCAGTGAAGCGTCACTGTCGCCGACGCCATAAATGGCGCGAATGAATTCGTGTTGAAAGCGACCGGGGGCGTGATTCATTTCAGAACTCCCTGCGCGGACAGAATCTCTTGCGCCTTGTTGCGTTCGGTCAGCAGTTCGGTGAAAGCGGGAATCTTGTCGTCGTGCTCGATCAGCGTCGGACGTTCACCAATGCGCTCGATCAGATGGCGATACAAACGCCAGACCGGCTCGATCACCGGAGCGTCGTGCGAGTCGATCAGCAGTTGTGTCTCAGCGCTATCGTCACTGTCTTCGCTATGGCCGGCCAAATGGATTTCCATGATCGCTTCAGCCGGCAGATTGTCGAGATAGGTGTGCGCGTCGTAACCGATGTTGTGGGCGCTGACGTAGACGTTGTTAACATCGACCAGCAATCCGCAACCAGTGCGGCGCACCAGCTCATCGAGAAAATCGGTTTCGCTCCAGTCGTGGTTGTCCATGCGCAGGTAATGCGAAGGATTTTCAATCGCGATGCAACGTTGCAATTGTTCTTGCGTACGCTGGATATTGGCGGCGACGCACGACAGGATCTCGCTGGTGCGCGGCACCGGCAGCAAGTCGGGGTAGTAGCGGCCATCCAATGTCGACCAGGCGAGATGTTCGGATATGAGTGCCGGTTCGACCCGGCGTATTAGTTCTTTCAGGCGATGCAGATGTTGCTGGTCGGGAGCGGCTTCTCCCGCCAGCGACAGCGATACCCCATGCAACGACACCGGATGACGGCTGCGGACGGCATCCAGCCATGCCAGCCGCGGACCACCTGCCATCAGGTAATTCTCGGGATGCACTTCGAACCACATATCGGCTTCGGCGCATTGCAACGCGTCGTCGAAATGTTGCGGCTTCAATCCCAGGCCTGCACCAAGTGTCGCTGTCATTTCAGGCTCCTGCTCCTGTGTGCAATTAGATTGCAGTCAGGGAACCAGCGCCCTTAGGAGTCTTGATGCTGGTGCAAGTGCCGGCAGGAACGTTCTTCCAGGAGTTGCCTTGATAGTCCATCTTGGCGGTGCCAGCGCAGGTTGTGCCTTCGCCTGCCTTGCAATCGTTTTGGCCGGCGAGCGAAACGCCGTAGCATTTTTCAACTGCAGTCTTGGCTGCGGCTGGTGTGTTTTGCGCCATGGCGATACCGGATGTCAGCGCAGCCAGAGTGAAAGCGGCAGTTGCGAGTTTGATTGTGTTCATAACGTACTCCTTGAAGATGAATGGATTTTTAAGAGAAGCAGATATCCGCCTGAAGCGTTCTTTTGCAGATGATCTGAACGTTAGTTCGTCGCACCATAGCGTTCGGTTACAGCAAACTGAAAATAAATTTAGAAATATTTATTTTACAAACGCTGTAACCGGATCGGTCGCGCCGACGAACATATAGGCAAGGCGTCTTGCTGGACCGCTGTCGGTCCATGGCAGAAGACGCAAGGATGGAGAATCTGATGAAAACACCTGACCTGGTGTCCATGCTTGCAACAGGAACAACACGCAGCGATCCCGACATATTAGGCAAGCGACTTGGACTGGCTTTGCTGATCGGCCTTATCGGCGCGTCCGCGCTACTGGTGGCTGCCTACGGCATACGCAGTGACATGCCGGAATTGTTGGTCACACCGCTGTTCTGGATCAAAGTGTCGTTTCCGCTGGCGATCCTGATGTCGGCGCAGGGCGTCACTGCACGGCTCGCCCGCCCGGGGGCATTGCTCGGGTTACAGCGACTGATCCTGTTGGCTTTTCCGGTGCTGGCGATCTGGTTGGCGAGTATTGGTTTCTTGCTGCTGGCACCGCCGTCGTTGCGGCTGGCCTTGGTGCTGGGATCGACCTGGCAGGTCTGCTCATTGAATATCGCGCTATTGTCGCTGCCGACTTTCTTTTCGATGTTCTGGGCCATGCGCGGGCTGGCGCCAACGCGGCTTATGCTGACGGGTGCCAGCATCGGGCTGGTAGCCGGTGCACAGGGCGTGGTGGTCTACACCTTGTATTGCACGGAAATGGCGATGCCCTTCTGGGGTGTCTGGTATGTGATCGGCATGCTTGCGCCGACGGCGGTGGGCGCCCTGTTCGGCCCGCGTTTGCTGCGCTGGTAGAGGGTGCGGCGTTGCTGGTGACGAACTCAGGGATCGAGCAAAGCGGCAACCGGACGCACCAGTCCTTCGAGCAAGGCACGCTCGGGGCGGGTGCGCGCCAGCACGCGAATGCCGAGCAAAGTGCTCAGCAAGACGCGTCCCATGTCTTCCGCCGATTGTCGAGCAGAAATGCTGCCATCGCTCTGACCGGCGACGACGCAGCGGCGAAAGAAGGACTCCACCTGCATCAGCACGTCGGCAACCACACGCTGAAATTCGGGATCGTGCGGCGCGACTTCGAGCGCCGAGTTGACCAGCATGCAACCCTTGCGGTCCTTGTCGGCCAGCGAACGTTTGATGATTTCGTTGAAGAAGGCGGCGATGGCCGCACGCGGCAGCATCTGGTTTTCGAAACGGCCGACGCGGTCGAGGAAGCTCTGCTCCACATAACGGTCCAGCGCGCGCCGGTACAAGGCGCGCTTGTCGCCGAAGGCGTTATAGAGACTAGCGCCTGTGATGCCCATACTGTCGGCCAGGTTGCGCACCGAAGTGGCTTCATAGCCGCGGGCCCAAAAACATTGGACTGCGGCATCAAGAGCTGCTGTTTCGTCGAATTCGCGTGGACGTGCCATGAAGCGTCTGAAGTTGGTGTGATTGCAGAGTTCGTTGCTGAGTTGATTGCTCACTCATGCCGGCTAGTATATCATTTTAAAACAAGTGATCTAAAACAAGCCGCGGCACGAAAAATGCCTGCAACCGACCATTGCCCTAGCCTGAGCCACCGCATGGCCGCCCGATGAAGCGACTGACAACAACAGCTGAAACCGATCCGGGGATGTCCGTCGAAGAACGCCTGAAAGCGTTGCTTCTGGCCGGACTGGACGGCAATGAAACTGCCTATCACGCTTTTCTCAACGAACTCAGCGGCCGCCTGCGTGCCTACGTCAGGAAGCGCCTGTTCCATCTGCACGACGAAGTCGAGGATATCGTGCAGGAAACCTTGCTGGCCGTGCACAACGCGCGCCACACCTACCGCGCGGAAGAGCCGCTGACCGCCTGGGTGTATGCCATTGCACGCTACAAGCTGATGGACTTCCTGCGCATGCGCTCGCGTCACGACGCCTTCAACGAACCGCTGGACGACTATGTCGACATCTTCTCCAGCTCGGATGAAGAACCGGCCAACGACGCCAAGCGCGATATCAACGTCTTGCTGGAACAATTGTCGGACAAGCAACGCCTGCCGATCATTCACGTTAAACTGCAAGGCATGTCGGTGGCGGAAACCGCGCAACTGACGGGCTTGTCCGAATCCGCCGTTAAAACAGGCATACACCGCGGCCTCAAATCGCTCGCGGCCAAAATACGATTGTTTTCATGAAAACTGACGATTTCATTTCCATGCTCGCTACCGGCGTCAAACCGGTGGATCGTCACGTGCAGTTAAAGCACTTCTCGCATGCCATACTGGTCGGCGGCACCGGCACCTTTATTCTCATGGTGTTGATGTTCGGCATTCGCCCGGATATCGGCCTCATGCTGATCACACCGCTGTTCTGGTTCAAGATGGCCTTCCCTTTGTCGCTGGCCGCCGCGTCGCTATGGATGCTGACACGCCTGAGCCGCCCCGGCGCCGGTCTCGGCAAACTCTGGATCGCGCCGGCCACCCCGGTGCTGGTAGTCTGGATCGCCGCTCTGGCCGTGCTGGCGATGGCGCCGGAAAGCGAACGCCTGAATCTGATCATGGGCTTCACCTGGCGCCGCTGCCCGTTCAATATCGCCATCCTGTCGATACCAACCTGCATGACGGTCACCTGGGCGGTACGTCAACTGGCACCGACCCGCCTGCGCTTGGCAGGCGCCATGGCAGGTTTGCTAGCTAGTTCGGTGGCAACAATCGCGTATTGCCTACACTGCCCGGAAATGGAAGTCCCCTTTTGGGCAGTTTGGTATTTGCTTGGAATCTTAAGTCCTGCGGTTCTCGGCGCAGTTGTCGGGCCGCACTTGTTAGGTTGGTAGAACCGAATTCACAGACTTTCTGGCTCCCCGATTGATTAGTATTGGCTTGGTAGCCGAAACCGGTGAAGAGTTCTACGCCGATCTGCCGTACGACATCAAAGCTTGCAGTGCATTTGTGAAAGAGGCTGTTCTGCCACTTCTCGGCTATGCATACGCCCGATGATCAGATCCAAGTCATCGGCATCGATGTCACGAATCTCAATAAAATCTCTTTTTCAGGGCCACATATTTTCAGTGCCTGCTCCTGGCGAGCGCAACATACTGAGGCCAACGTCGGCCCACACTTTCGCGTCTTCATTGATGCATGCTACACGGACTACTTTTACATCATGCGCAATGATTTTGGCGAGTCCGTCACAGCCGAGTTCTTTGCTGTCTTGCGTCTCAAGTCTGCTAGACCGTATTGGGCACGCCAATTCAAATATTGGAATGGCGATGGTCCTGTGCCAGGTACTGATAGGCGTGGCAGCGGTCATTACTTCAGAAACATTCGCTATATCAATGCGAAGCGAGCCGCACATTATTTTTCTGACGAAGGAGAAATCGCTCCCCGTGCAGCTCGTTCAGTGGTCCGCCTGCCGGATGCTTGGGATGATCTCGCCATCGCTTCACGACATTGCCGCAGCTGGAAGCAATATCGTAAAGTGCAGTGGCGCTAAAGCTGCCGCCGTTAGTCAAAATGAGTAAGGGTGACCTGCGGCGGTAAATTGTAGCCACTCAAGCAGTGAGTCGGTTGTCGATCATATTCGATTCCAGCTAGGCTCGACGGATCGTGGCTGGAGGCTGTTGGTACTGGTGTGCGCTACGCAAGTGATATTGCTTGTAGTGCAGCGATCATTGATATATGATATGTATATCAATGACAGGAGGTTGTTATGAGTCGTATTTTAGTTGATTTGCCTGATTCACAGGTAGATGATTTGGCCGCAATCGTGGAGGCCGAGCATCGTCCCCGTGCCGCCGTCATCCGTGATGCAATTGAAGCATATATCTCCCAGAGAAAACGGGCGCATGGAGCCGATGTTTTCGGTCTGTGGAAAGGCAAAAAAATTGATGGCCTCGCCTACCAACAGGAGCTTCGCTCCGAATGGTAAAGGCACTCTTCGACACGAATATCCTGATTGACTATCTCAACGGAATAAGCGCGGCAAAAAAGGAACTGGCGCGTTATGAATATCGTGCGATTAGCACGATTACATGGATGTAAGTTCTTGTTGGGGCATCCGAAGACGACGAGGATTCGATGCGTGCATGGCTTGGCTCATTTAATGTAATTGAGCTTGATAGCGCTGTTGCGGACCGTGCAGTTAAAATTCGCAAGAACCGGAGAATTCGCCTACCTGATGCGATTGTTTGGGCGACAGCACAAGTTCACTCGCTTCTTCTCGTTTCTCGCAATACGAAGGACTTTCCTGCGGACGAACCAGGCGTTCGCGTTCCGTACAATACCTAGGAAAAGCAACAGATCCACCCACGGCCTGTATTAAGAAGGGGCGGTAATGTGTTGCCCATAAAAGGGGAATAAGAAGATGGAACCAAAAATCAAACGAATAGCTCAGTGGTCCGCCCTTTTGGGCGGAATAATCTTCGCAGTTACTTTTGTTCTAGGCAGTGCAGCCTCCCCCGCTGTCAGCATAGTTGGTAAGTTGCCGAATTAGGCATCTCAACCACTTGGGGGGATGACCTTACCCCGCTGAGTGCACCAATCGCAAATTAGCAATCTGGCTGTTTTGCCATCCTCTTCATACTCGGCCCAGTGGGAGCGAAGCTGCTGTCCCGAGTTCGTGCACATTGCACGGCAATTAGGCACCGTCTACATCGGCGGGGCCACCATGCTTATATCGTCTGCGATCAGGGACCTAGCTCGGTCGGTGACTGACCCACCAGGGCCCGGAAATCGCGTCCGAAATGGGCTTGGTCAAAGTATCCCAGTCCCAGCGCTAGTGCGGCCCAGTTGACGGGCGCGCTGCCCTGCATCTGCGCTATCGCTTCATGCAGGCGATAGCGCTTGATCACCCATTTGGTGCCGATGCCCACATATTTTTGGAATAGCCGCTGCAGGGTACGCTTGTCAATCGCCACCGTTGTCATCAATTGGTCCACCGAGGTTATCCCAAGGTCGCCAGCGATAGTGGACACGAGCATGCTAGCGCACGCGACGTTGGGATCGTGCGGGGGAAGAATCGCAAGCAGGAAAACCTCTGCTACGACCATCATCGCGTCCATAGTGGCGCACGTGGCGATACGCGGCGCCAGCGACTGACAATCAGTGCCAAACACAGTCTGCGCAGGCAGCGAGCGGTTCACTAGCTTCGATACGGGCGACTGTAGGAAGGGGTAGAATCCGCCTGGCTTGAACTTGATGCCGAAGACGAAGTCCAGGCCTTCAAGGCACCGCTCGAAGCGCTCGGTGTGTACGCCGTAAAGATGCGATTCATTCCGTTCGATCACCAGGTGCACGTTGGGATGGGGCGGCGCCGCTTGCTGCTAAGGCGGTAGCTCCCGCAGGTCCCAGCGGACGTACCAGTAGTGCTCGACCAGGTCTGCCAGCGGTGCCGACGGCAGGCGACGCTCGTGTTGAAACTGGCCGTGTGCGAACTGCGGACGAAGTACGCCGCGCGGCTTGACAGGCTCGGCGTTCATCTCGCGTTACCGAAGGAGGTTGTAAAAATGCATACAACAGGATCATTCGACGTCAAACTGACGCCGCAAACCGCAGCACCCGGGATCGAGACTGCAAAGCTTGATCGCATGACGATTGACAAGCAATTTCATGGCGACCTGGCTGCGGCCAGCCTCGGCGAAATGCTAGCCATACGCACTGAGGTGCAAGGCTCGGCCGGTTATGTGGCAATGGAGCGCGTGACAGGGTCGTTGCATGGTCGCAAGGGCAGCTTCGTGTTGCAGCACAGCGGCACGATGAACCGTGGGGTGTCGTTACTGGCACTAACTGTCGTACCCGATTCCGGTATCTTATCTTCGGTTCTGATGGGCGAATGATGTCGCATTGTCGAAATAGTGAACAATCAAAAAATGTTCTCAAACAATTCCGTTTGTCCTCATTTAATTCCGATGTTCTCAAATAATTCCGATTTTTATATCCATGCTGACGATTTTTCCATCCTTCAGTTGATAGAGATGTGCAAACGTTGCATTCATGGCGATGCCGCTTTGTCGGCAAGTCCCCGAGTACACGCCGAAGGCCGCGACCCGATTACCATCAGCCAGATAAGTGTGTACCTTTGCCTGATAATTGATCCATTCCGTCGCCAGTTTGTGGAAGCCGTTGGCAATGATCGCCTCCGGGCCGACATAGGTGCCGGCATACGGGAAACCTGCGGCCTCGGTCCAGGTCGCATCGGGAGCCAGAGCAGCGAGCAGATTTTTTCCATTCTCTGCAGAAGGCCCTTCATAGGTAGCGCGAATGATTTCTAGATTAGTCGTTATCGCTTCAACCCCACTTCATTTCACCCTTGGCGACCTTGGCACCGATTTGCAACGCAATGCCCATGCCCAGATTCGGATAACGCTTGGTCATGGCGGCGATGAGGTCCGAGCTGTTGCCTACGTTGCCAAGTTCTTCTTCAAAAGCTCGCAAATAGTCACGGGTAAAGATGATCGCAGAGACGTCCGCGGCCGCACCAGGCGCCAGATGGCCTGGGATGACGATGGCCGGCTTGCGCGCTACCATAGCGTCGAGATTCTTCACCCATACGCCACGGGCTTCGGCGGTTGCTGTATCGGCGGTCCACACATGCGTGCCGGAAAAAACCAGAACACCGCCGAAGATGGCGCTGAGCGAAGGTACCCAGAGATAGCGACGATTCGCGAGTCCATTGGCGTCAACGATCTCAATGTCATGGCCCTCCAGATGCAGCTTATGGCCATCAAAGACTTCCGGCATGACAATGTCCGCCAGGGTCTGAGGGCCGTTTTCCTTTAACTGAGGACCCCAGGTCGCGAGCTTCTTGGCGACACTGCCTTTGATCGCTTCGATGGTCGCTGGTGCGGCGATGACGCGTGCTGCAGGGAAAGCGGCTTTGATCGGCGTCAAGCCGAAATAGTAATCCGGGTCGCTTTGGCTGACGTAGATCGTGGTCAACGTCTTGCCTGTCGCCTTGATCGCTTCTGCCACTGCTTTGCCATCAGGAAAGGTAAAGCCGGCGTCGATCAGAATCGCTTCCTTGGCGCCACTGACCAATACCGGCGCACGGAAGAATCCATTCTCACCGGCAGGAAAATGCTTCCAGCTCAGCGTTGATTTGGCAGCCCATGCGGCTTCGCTGCCCATCATGGTTGTCGTCACGCCGGTGGCGGCTATGGTCTTCAGAACATCGCGTCGTGTGGTCATGGTTTTTCGCGCTCTCGATAAAAAATAAAAGGGGAACTGCTGGATTTAGGAACGACTACAGCTTGGTCAGGCGGCTTGCAGTTGGTCGATCAACGCCTTGGGGTTGGAATAGATGGCACTGGAATGCAGCAGCCAGCGCTTTGCGCCTGAGTCGGCGATGAAAGTCGGTACACCGCGTGCTCCGAACTCCGTCATGAGTGCTTGCGCGTAATCCGTGCGTGTACGGTTGGCGTTGAGGAGAGCCGCGTCGGGACATTCGATCATAGCAGCAGGTTCCTTGAGATCAATTGATGTCAGGACGGACGCCAGCGTTGGCAAATCAGTGATGTCCTGGCCATTAACGAAGCGGGCCTGCTGAATTGCCTTGAGGGCATCCAGTTCGCGCGTCGGGGCCGTCAATGAGACGGCTGTCAGAGCGACTGTCGCGGGGCCACTGTCGAAGAGGTTGCGGTGATCTCCCAGTACAGACTCGCGATAACGCTCGCTGAAACTTTGTCCTGTCAGACGTGCGATGCGTTGGTCATTTCCCCAAGCAAATGTCGCAAAATCAGCATCCATCGATTTTGCTCCTTCTCCGGAGAAAAGGCCGGTCGGCAGTAATTTGACCGTGATGCCCGGCTCTTCAAGCAGAGCGGACAACGTCGGTGTTGCACCGTAGCACCAGCCACACAAGGGATCAAACAAGTAGCGAAGGGTTTTGTTCATGGAGAACTCCTTTGTTTATGTGGTCCATAATAGGCAAAAAACATTGATACTTAAATACATACATGATAAACAATCTGTATGCTAAAAACATACAAACAAAACGAAGCTGGCTTAGGCGAACTTGGCAACTTACGACGCCTCGTCTATTTTGTTGCCGTCGTCGAGACAGGCTCCTTCACTGCAGCCGCAGAGCGTCTGGGCATCACCAAGGCGGTGGTAAGTCAGCAGGTCGCGCGGCTTGAACAAGAGTTTCAAACCTCGTTGCTGGTGCGAACGACACGCAAAGCACAAGCCACCGAGGCAGGACAGGCTTTCTATCAGCGCTGCACACTGATTCTTCGCGAAGCGGAAGATGCATTCGGTGAATTAGCCGAGGCGGTCGCAGGCCCTACCGGGACACTACGGCTCACCGCGCCTTTTGATTACGGCATTAGCGTCGTTGTGCCGGCGATCGCCGCATTCTCGCTCCGTTACCCCCAATGCAAAGTAGATGCTGTCCTGAGTGACCAGACACTAGACCTGATGTCCGGCAACATCGAACTCGCGATCCGTGTGGGATGGCTGGCAGACAGCAATTTGCAGGCTAGGCAAATTGGCACATTTCGCCAGCTGCTGGTGGCGCCTCCCGGAATGCGATCCCAGATTGAACAATTACGTAGCCCGGACGACTTGTCCCATCTTCCATTTATCGCCAACACAGCCTTGCGGGAACCGTTGCGATGGAATTTTTCGCGCAATGAAATTGAGCGTTGCACTGTCAGTGCGCAGGCATCTATCTTTCTGGACACCACGCTGGCGGTGCGCGAAGCTGTACGCGAGGGGGCCGGCCTATCGGTGCTACCAGACTATGCAATAGGAGACGATCTGGCAACCGGACGTCTGATTGCAGTCCTGCCGCAGTGGGGCCTTCCTACGGGCGGCATCCACGCAGTATTTCCCTCTGCGCGCTTTCGTCCGGTCAAGGTTCGGGCGTTTGTTGAGGTGCTGGCAAGTAAAGAGAAACAGCGATACGCTATTGAGGACGCAATCCCATGATGCAGGAGCAAACGAAATTGCCGAGCTCGACGAATCGTAAGCCATGGTGTCCGCCATTTAGATCGCGGACATCATCGTCGCCGACGATAGCGTTAGTGTCTAGACGGTTGTGAGATGCTTCCGATTACCCATATCTTTCCGATGCTAGACTGAAGCCAAGTTGCATGTCGGCCAGTCGGCGCATGCCACGCCACATAACAGTATTGCCTGGGGCTGGGTCGCTGGAGCGCGCGAGATAGCCCCCGAGCTGGGCGATTTTCTCAAAATAGCGCGAGAGTGGCGGCGCTGATCGCGACCTCTTGGTGTTTTTGATTATACGGTCAAGCATAGCTATTTCGGCATCTGTCAGTGCCAACTCTGGCTTGGCATCCGGGCAGGATCGATTCAGCATGGTCAGCCAAAAGATACGCCAGCCAATGATGCAAAACACGGAGACCAAGTTCGCGAGCCGATCTGCGGTGCGTAGCCGTGACTCCTCAGCTTTGCATCCGGATTTCAGAATTTTGTGGAAGGTTTCGATCTTCCAGCGCATGGCGTACCAATCAAGTTTTTCAATTGCCTCGCGGCGGGAGCTGACCGATAAATCAGTGATCAGTTTCCACTCGATGCGCTTCCGATTCGATGGATTGTCACGCTCACTCGCATGTATCACCGTCAATGAAAGCGCTGGATAACGACTTTGCTTTCCAATCGGTGGAAGTACCTTGCTGCGGCGATAACGTATCTCAAAAATGGCATCGATTGCATTCCCTTTTTCGTCAGACGTCTGGACCCGGTGCAATCCTTTTAATCGTACCTCGTCCATTTCCTGCGCTATGGTGTGTCCACCGTCGCCGGCAAGCCGATCAACGCACGTGCGCACCAGGAAATGTGTGCCGACGTCCGCCGCCGTGCAAAACAATTCATAGATGTCACTCTCGCGATCACCAATATGGATGCATCGTTGCGGATCGCCGAACAGTGCTGTGGACTGCCTCAAGTTCTCCAGCCAGCGATAGCTTTCTTTTTCTTCGATCGGTACCCGTGTCGGGTTAATCGTCTTCTTGAGTGCGTTACAGCCTTTGAATTTGCTGCGCGTCCAGAATTTGATTGCCGCCAATCCCAGCGGCACTCCCTCTGTCGTCACCGCCAAGCTTGAATGCATCAGGATACCGCATTGGGTCAGCGGCTTGGAAAGATTGCCACTCTTCCCGATGAATCCGATGCGTTCTGGCTGATCCCGCTGATAAGAAAAGGTCGTCGTATCTTGAAGGATGAGAATCGGCCCTCGCGAACCGGCAAAGCGCTCGTTGGTCGCCTGAAAATGCCCACTCAATATGTCCTGCTCGCAGACGTGATCGTTGGCGAAGAACCGATATGCCGCTTTCGTACTTGCCCAGTCTTGGCAGGCAAATGGGATCGTCTGCCCCATACTTCCCCAAAACTGTTCAAGCAACAACCGAAATCGTTTTTTGAGCCGCTCATCGCGAAAAACGCAGGCGGCATTCTCTTTTTCTATCCACGACTGCTCATCTCCTGACGACGACAGATGTCCAGGGCAGGAAGCGCTTGCCATCCTGCTGTTTGTCATCTGATCGCAATCAAATTCTTCATATCGAAAAGTTAACAGAACTCCTGAAAGTTAACAAGAAATTTGTGGGTAATCGGAAGTGTGAGATGACGCTTACGGCTAATACAGGTCATTGCGTATTGATTTGTAATAGCCTTCATCAACCTGCCGGCTCATGTCCGTTGCTGCACCTGTCATCGCGACGACTATCTGTCCTGGGCTGGGTACTTGGTCACGCTCGATATGTGAAGACTCCGCCCATAGTTGCGCCCGGTTAATCGCTTTTCCGCAATGGAATAGTACTTCGTCGATCCTGACGACGACTGCACATTTTGGTTGCTTATCCTTTTCCTTTAGCAATCCAAGCAATTCTTCATCGGTATTGATTGTTGCATGGCCGTTAATGCGCATGAACACCTCCAGTCCGGGAAAAAGAAAGAGCATACCGATGCGGTCATCTTCAACAAGATTTTTGAGCGAGGCTATGCGATTATTTCCAGGCCAATCGGCAAACGAAATGTGCTTGTCATCTAGCACGCGCACAAAGCCTGGAGGTCCGCCGCGCGGCGATGCATCTAATCCGTCGGCATTGCCGGTAGCAACACAAAAAAAAGTTGCAACACTAAGGTAGTGACGATGGAACGGCATCAAATGCGATAGCACCCCACTAGTAATTCTTTCTGAAGGTGGGTCATACATCTGTGCCAGTTGGGTGATATCGGTCAGTTGTTTAGACATATATATGCTCAAATTTAAGAATCTGAAATAGAGCATAGATCCAGTAATGGTGGCAGTGATAGACTATTTGTGCCATTAAATAGCTCAAAGATGCCAATCCATGTCTTCAAGCACTTTTCTCGATAAGCTCGACCAAGCTCGCTTCGTAGATGGAAATAATCCTCCATTGATTGCAGTTGCAGGCAGTGAAAGTTCATCCCGAGAATCAGGCCCACATCACCACCCAAGCGGGCAGCTGTTCGGTTTGCTATCCGGTCTACTTAGCGTGCGTACACATATGGGAACTTGGGTTGTGCCATGTTCTCGCGCTGTATGGATCCCGCCGTCGGTTACGCATGAAGGTCGTTCACATGGAGCATTTAATGGGTGGAGTGTTTATGTATCCCCCCAAGCCAGTGCCGGACTTCCGAATGAGCCACGTGTAATTGAGGTTACGCCCCTTCTTCGAGAAGCTATCCTCCGCGCGTGCGAATGGGAAATTCGAGTTTTAAGACCGAATCAACTGCGTTTGACAAAAATCATATTGGATGAAATTGACGAATCAACGGCTGACACGTTCTGGCTTCCGATGCCCGTAGATAGCCGCCTACAACGAATCGCAATAGCTCTCGCAGAGCAGCCTTCTGATGAACGATCTTTAGAGGAATGGGCAGTTTGGGGGCATATCACGACGCGCACGCTTAGTCGTAAGTTCATAGGCCAGACCGGACTTACCTTCACCGCGTGGAGACAGCGGGCACGCTTGCTACGTGCGCTTGAACTGTTGGACGCAGGAAAAGCGGTGACAACGATCGCACTGGAACTTGGCTACGACAATGTCAGTGCCTTTATAGCGTTGTTCAAAAAGTCATTTGGTGTCACGCCCGGTCGCTATCTTGCCGAGAACATCTAATCATGTCCACTTCTGGCCGAGGCTAATGGAATGGTCGCCTCTTCCCGAAACGGCATTGACATGCCACAGTGGAAGTTGCGATGTTCCCTTAACCGAGAGAGGCGACCAAAATGAAGATTACAACAATCGGATGTTCCTTTGCTCGCAGCATTGACCCTATCTAACTGATCCACTTTCCATTGCCGGGCGAACGCGGCAACGCGATCATAAGAGCCTTCAAATCCCAACACACGCAAGTCTGCGTGCATCTGCTTGAGACTGCGCTTTTGCTTTCGAGATTTGGTGGATTCGGTTTTAAGCCATGCGGATAGTTTGAATGTGTACACATCCAGAGCACTGGCTGAACGCCGGTCAGTGTAGGCTGGCCTCCACAGTTTCAGAGCGCAAGTAGCGTCTAACGGTGTTCCTGGAGATGCCAAGTCGCTTGGCGATCTCCCTTAGCGATATCTGGTCACGTAAGTGCCAGCGCCGAATAATTCCTAGTAATGCCACGCCGATCACTCCAATCTCCTACCTGATTGCTTAGGTAACCTGTTGTCACAACAACGTATGTACAGTGCACTACGGATGTAGCCGACGCCAATGATAAATAAGACCTTAGACGAGCAAGTAGCATGGCTGAAATCAATGAGAACGAAGCGATCATAGGTTTGGCAAGACTGACTCCGTTGCAGGGAGAGGCGCTATAGGCGGCGATGCTGCATTAAAATGACGCTGAACTCGATCCATTGGACCGATTCGGCGTTTTTACACGGCCTCGGCCAGATCCAGGCAACTCCCAATTGTCTGCGTATTTAAATCATTGCAGTGATCTGAACACCAACAATTTCAAATCTGCTTACGTCCTTAAGCGCCTTCTTTAGCAAAACGATCCACCGCAAAAGGCTCGATAGGCAAGCTGCTCCTTCCGTTAAGAACCAAGTCACAGACAATCTTTCCGCCGATGGGGCCCAGTTCGAACCCGTGGGCGGAAAAGCCGAACGCGTGTACCAGGTTCGGCACCTTGCGGCTCAGACTGATCACGGGAATGTCGTCCGGCATGAACGCTTCGACACCGGCCCAGGCACGTATGATATTGACGCCAGAAAGATGGGGAAAAAAATCCGTAACCGTCTTTGCGCTTGAAGGCAACTTCATGAAGTCGACTTCGCCAAAGCGGCGCACTACGTCGGCAGAGCATTTTAAGGCGCCGCCAATAAGGACCGTCCCGTTAGCGAACTGCTTGAACGATAGCGGCCTTCCTTCGGCACCCACAACCGGGTTGACGAAATGCGGCACGCGCTGGGTAATCATGAGCATGAGCCCTTGCGCATAGACGGGAACATCTTCACCAACCTGGCCGGCGAAGTCGCCGGACCAGGCGCCAGCGGCGTTGACCAGCCATGGCGCCGTGAACGTGCCACGCGGTGTAGTAACGTGCCAGAGCGCTCCGACTCGCTCGATTTTCTGTGCTGGCGTCTGTTCATGGAAGATGGCCCCCTGACGCTGGGCAGCTCGCCGAAACGCCGTGACGGTGCGGTAGGGAACGGCGTGACCGTCATCCTTCGCCCAGATGGCACCCACCACATGCTCGGAAATCGAAGGAATGAGCTCGTGCACGTGCTTCGGGTCGATCATTTCCTCATGCGTGAATCCCATGGCATTGAGCTGCGCAACGCGCTTGCGCTGAGTCTCCAGCTCTTCCTGCGTCTCGGCAATTTTTATCTGGCCGCTGTGTACGAACGTGCCGTCTTCGCCGACGAGTTCCGGTAGCTTATGCCACAGTTTTAGCGATTCGACGGCCAACGGTACTTCTGCATAGTGGCGACCTAACGTTCGTACGCCGCCCGCGTTGACGCCGGAGGCGTGCCGCGCACAGTATTCCGCTTCCAGCAAGGTGACCTTGATGCCTGCGCGGGAAAGATGGAAGGCGCTAGAGGTACCGTGAAAGCCGCCGCCGATGACAATGACGTCACTGCCGGCACTTAGCCCTGCATTATTTGGCTTCATGGGCCAGTTCCCCCAAGGTGATCGGCGTGATCGGCGGCCGGATTCGGTAGTAACCAATCTCTCCGGGCGCAATGTTCAGGGTGTCGGCGATCAGTTCGGTAACCGTCAGGCCGCATTGACGTCCTTGGCATGGTCCCATGCCGCAACGGCCATAACTCTTCACCTGGTTGGGACCGCTGCAACCGATCTTCACATAGCCACGAATCTCGCCGGCAGTGACTTCCTCGCAGCGGCAGACAATGGTGTCGTCGGCCGGAATACGGTTTGCCTTCTTGGGACGATAGAGCGCATCAAGGAAGGGACGGATAAACAGGTGCTTGCGCATGGCCGCGCGCAGTGGCTGGGCGAGCTGGTCGCGCTGCGATACCGCCAGCTTGCCAAGTTGCGCTGTCGCGCCCAAGCCGGCCAACTCGCCCTGAATGACCGCGACCTCGGCGCCGCCGATACCACGGCCGTCACCGGCGACGAAGACGCCAGCCACATCCAGCTCGCCCCATGGATCAGTGACGGGAATCCAGCATAACTGGGCGTCATTCCATTCGTGCGTTGCGCGTAGCGACCACGAGAATTGCGTATTGGGAACCACGCCCTGGTGCAGCAGCACCACGGGCGTTTCGACTGTGCGTAGTCGGCCATTGCACACAAAGCCTAGCCCGCTGACTTGCTTGTCGCCAATCACGTGCAGTTCCGAGGCTCCCCTGTAGAAAGGCACACAGGCCTTCTTCAAGGCCGTCATCAGCGACAAGCCTTTCTTGAGATACGTCCAGCCCGCCAGTGCGCCGCCGGCAAAGCGGATCGCACGGCGATAGTCGGCGCCCATGGTGGTATCGACGATGGCCGCGATCTTCAGCCCGGCGCGAACATATTGCCAGCCGAGCAAATAGAGCAAAGGGCCGCAGCCAGCCAGAACCACAGGATGCGACGGCGCCAAACCCGAGCTCTTGAGCAGAATCTGGGCCGCGCCGGCTGTGAGCACGCCGGGCAGAGTCCAGCCTGGAATTGGAAACGGGCGCTCCATGGCACCAGTGCAGAGGATGATGCGACCGGCCTTGATTGAGAGGACACGTCCTTCCAGCAAGTAGTTGACATGACGCTCGGTGGTGATCTGCCACACGGACGCACCGCTGACATGACGGGCACCGCATTCGGAAAATGCCCTGCTCAATGCCGTCCCCTGACCGTAATCAGGACCCAGCAACTCCAGGCGTTGGGGCGATGCACTTTCGATACTGCGATAGATCTGACCGCCGACGGCGCTTTGTTCGTCGAGCAGCACCACGCTGGCGCCATGCCTGGCGGCCGCCACAGCGGCGGCCAGACCCGCAGGTCCTGCGCCGATGACCACCACGTCAGCTTGTTCGCCGTGGAAGGCGATCGTTTTTTCCGCCGGATTATTGACCATGGGGCGGCTCCATTGCGTGCGCCAACGTCAACGCCAGCTCATCACTGCCGATACCCGCTTCAGGCAGGATGTCTTGCGTACGAATCGTCATTTGCGGCGTGAGAGGGACCAGGCAGGCGCGCCGGTCCGGCACGCCGTCAATCTCGAGCAGGCACTCGAAGCACACCCCCATCATGCAATACGGCACCCTGCCCTGACCAGATACCGGAGACCTCCGGAAGTGCTTGATGCCGCCGGCCAGCAAAGCAGCGGCCACGCTGGCGGCCATAGGCACCCGAACTTGCTCGCCGTTGAAAATGATCGTCACGCTCACCGGGGCCGACGCTTCAGCTCCGGCTCCGGCCAAGGGCTCAAACAAGGAATCAATGGACATAGCTGAAGGAAAAAATGGGTTGAAAACGCTCACTTATCCAAGCGGTCTTTCGAGCATGCCGGCCGTAGCGACTCAAAAACCAAACCCACCACGATCACACCGGCATTGCTGTCTAAGACTTAAGATCCGACCGCCACCACCGTCATCTCGACCAGTAAGTTGGATGCGCCCAGCTTGGCCTCGACCGTCGTGCGTGCCGGCGCGGTGCCGGCTGGAATCCAGGCATCCCAGACCGCATTCATGGCGCCGAAATCTTGGATGTTGCACAGATAGATAGTGGTGGTCAGAATCTTGTCGCGCGTAGAACCGGCCTCGGCCAGCAAGCCATCGATGCGCGCCAGCACTTCCTTGGTCTGCGTGGTGATATCGCCTTCTGCGGCAGGACTGTTATTGGCGGTCTGCCCGCACAGATAAACCAAACCGCCGTGGGTGACGATTTTGCTCATGCGGCTATTGGTATGCTTTCTTGAGATATTGCTCAATATGTTCTCCTGGTTGATAACGATAGAGAGATGTGTCGTCGATGCATCGCGCTAGGAGCTCGCATCGACGCTTACATCAAAGTGAAATTTGCTTGATGGCCACGCTCAATGACCTTTTTGCTGAACAAAATCGGGATCCGCGAGCGCCGCCAGGGAGCCCAGCGTCACCGGCTTGAGCGGCGTGCGTACATGATAGGCACCGATTTGTGCCGGCGGCCTTCCAAGCTCGCTGCTCAGGATCTGCGTCACGGTCAGACCACACATACGCCCTTGGCATGGCCCCATGCCGCACCGACTGAAGAATTTGGTCTGGTTGGGCCCCTGGCATCCCAATCGCGCCATTTCCCGGATCCTACCCGCCGTCACTTCCTCGCATCGACAGACGATGGTTTCATCGACTGGATTGGCCAGCCACTGTGGCGGACGATACAAGGCGTCCAGGAAGGGACGGATCTTCATCTGCTGCGCCAGCTTTTTCCGCTCGGGGGACGACTGCGTCTGAAACGAGGCCTCATCCAATCGACCGATTGCCCTGGCCGCGCCGATCGCAGCCAGGGCGCCGCTGGGTTCAGCCGCCCTCGCACCACCGATCTCTGCGCCGTCGCCCGCGATCCTGAATCCGGAGAGAGAGGTTTGGCCCCACGCATCCACCACCGGATACCATGACAGATTGACCTCATCCCATGCATGGTCGACGCGCAACTGGCGACTCAACTGCGTGTTCGGCGTCACGCCGTGATGCAGCAAAACTACATCCGCATCCACCTGCTGCGCCCGGCCGTCAACGGAAAAACTCACCGTTTCGACATGCTCATCGCCCTTGATGCGCACATCGGTCGCGGCCGACACCATGGTCACTCCGGCGCGGCGCAAACGCCACAGCATCCGCAGTCCCTTGAGCAGATAGCCCGGTGCGGCCAGAGCAGCGGCAAGATGCTGCATGGCCTTTTGTTTGTTGTCGGCGGGGGCGGTCTGCACGATCGCTGCGACGGTGACGCCGGCATCCAGCAACTGACAGGCCACCAGCAGCAACAGTGGCCCAGCGCCGATCAGCACCACGCGCCCTTGCGGTATCGCGGCGGACGTTTTCAGCGCGATCTGTGCCGCACCTGCATTGAGCACACCGGGCAGCGTCCACCCCGGGACAGGTGAAGGCCGCTCCATTGCCCCCGTCGCAGCAATCAACTGCGGCGCGCGGACGCGAAAGGATTTCTCATCCTGCTGCACCGTCACCGTCAAGTCGTCGGCTACTTCCCACACCATCGCGCCAAACCGGCACTCCACGCTGGATCGATCAAGGCATTGCGCCAGTGTCAGACCGTAGACGTAGTCTGGCCCAAGCAAGCGGGCTACGCTGGCCGGCACCTGGGTGACGTTGCGGTAAATCTGCCCGCCCTGGTGCGGTTGTTCGTCCAGCAACAAGGTCTTCAAGCCGAGGTCAGCGCCCTTCATTGCCGCCGACATCCCTGCCGGACCGGCACCGATGACGATCAGGTCGTGGGTAAATTCCATCATGCCGGTTCTCCCGGGCGACGTGCGCCCTCAGGCAGCTGCACGCACATGCCGGCCTGCACCTGCACCATGCATGACTGCACGTTTTGCTGACCGTCGACTTCCACCTGACAATCGAAACACACGCCCATCAGGCACAGTGGCGCGCGGGCACTACCCGATACGGCAGTACGCCGGAACGACACAACGCCCGCATTAAGCAGTGCGGTGGCCAGCGGTTCGCCTGCACGCGCCTGGGCAGCCTTGCCGTTGACGGAAATCTCGACTATCGGCCGCAGATCTTCTGCGGCGGACAACATGGTCTTAAACATTGAATCGTCCTGCTATGAAGGTGGATATCTCTGCAGGCGCTGTTGCGCCGCGTATCCAGTCTGCGATCGGACCGGCGTGGTTGGCGGCCAGGGTAATGCCGCTGTGGCAGGTCGCCAGGAACGCGCCAGGGCATTCACGGGATTGCTCATAGATCGGGAAACCGTCTCGCGTCATGACTCGCAACGCGCCCCAGCTGCGTACCAGGTTGACGTTTTCCAGCAGCGGGAAATATTTGCATGCACGCTGGGCGATGTAGGCCAGCTGGTCGATGCTGGTGCCTTCGTCGAATCCGACGTCTTCCTTCGAATCGCCGATCTGCACCACGCCCTCTCCGGTCTGGCGCACACGCCCGGATGGATGGTTCATGAACGGCTGCATGCGCTCGGTTACCAGCACTTGTCCTCGATTGGGTTCAATAGGCGCTTTCAGGCCAACCAGTGGCGCGAGTGCGCGATTGCCAAGTCCGGCCGCTAGCACCAGCTTGCCTGCCACATGTTGCTGTCCATTGGCACTGACATGGAAGGCGTTGCCGCGATGCTTGATCCCATCGCAATGTATGCCGTTGTGCAGTTCGCCGCCGAGCAGCTTGAAACTCTGTACCAGTGCGCTCAGCAGCCGCAGCGGGCTGACGTGGCCGTCCAGTGCACCATAGACGGCGCCCACCACCTCGGGGCCGATATGCGGGGAAAGCTCTTTCACGCTCTGCGGGTCCAGCGCTTCAAACGGATAGTCGCCTCCGAGCGAATTCTTCAAGCGTTCCAGGTTCTGCACGTAAGCACGAAGTTCAGTCTCGTCAAGAAAGTATTGCAGGCCACCGATCTGGGATAGTTCCAGATCGGTGCCGGTGGACGCCGTGAGCCCCTGCGCAAACGATGTCCACCGCTTGACCGAGGCCATGCTCCAGCGGGCGTAGTCGGGTTTTTCGATGCCCTTTCCTTGTACCCATACCAGTCCAAAATTGCCGCGTGCGGCCCGGAAGGCATCGTCTGCGCCATCCAGCACGCGCACCTGTTCACCTGCCTTGGCCAGGCCATAGGCAATCGACATGCCTACGACGCCGCCGCCTATCACTAAAGTATCGATATCACGCAAGCTCATGATGTTTTTCCAGCGAGAACACGGTCCAGTCCGTAGAAACGATCCAGGACCAGCATCAAAATCAGTGTCAGCACGATCAATATGGTCGATACCGAAGCCAGCAGTGGATCGATCGTGTTGGCGATGTGGTTGTACATCTTGACGGGTAAGGTTTCGGTGCCGGCGGAGGCGACGAAGATCGACATCGTTAGTTCATCGAAACTGTTGATGAAGGCGAGCATCCAGCCACCGACCACACCTGGGATGATGAGCGGTAATTCCACCCGGCGAAATACGGTCCACGGCGATGCTCCCAAGGCCTCCGCGGCCTGTGCGATGGTTCGGTCGAAACCGGTAGCGGCAGCCACTACTAGGCGCAACACGTAAGGCAGGACGACCACGGTATGCGCGGCCGTTAGCCCCCAGGCCGAGCCTGGCGAATCCAGCAAGCTCAGCAAGCGCAGGATGGCAATACCCAGCACCACATGCGGCACCATCAGCGGCGACAACAGCAGCCCCAGCATCGCCTCGCGGCCAGGGAACCGATGCCATGCGATGGCCATGCCGGCGGGTACCGCCAGCAGCGTGGCAATCGTGGCCGCTGCGACACCCAGCAACACGCTGCGATAGAAGGCGCTCATGAAACTATCGTCGCGCAGGATGGCGACATACCAGCGAAATGAAGCGCCGTCGAACGGCATCGATATATAGCCCTTGTCGGTAAAGGAGACGAAGATGACGATCACCAGCGGCGCCAGCATGAAAGCCGCGAACAGCCAATGAAAAATTAGCAGCGGAAGAGGCGCGCGCCAGCTCATTGGAACACCTGTTTGTAGCGGTGCTCGACCAGGCGATTCACGCCGACCGAGACTGCCAGCACGATGATCAGCAAGATCACCGACAAGGCGGCGCCCAGCGGCCAGTTCAGATTGCCGAGGAATTCGTCATAGATCGTGGTGGGCACCACTTTCAATCGTCGCCCGCCAATGATGGCTGGCGTGGCAAAGGCACTGGAGGCCAGCGAGAAGACGATCAACCCGCCGGACAAGACACCTGGAATCACCTGCGGAAAAACGATACGGCGCAACACCGTGAACAGCCCCGCCCCCAGCGATTCGGCCGCCTGTTCAGTGGAGGCATCGAGCTTTTGCAACGAGGCCCATACCGCCAACACCATCAGCGGCACCAGTACATGTACTAAGGCGATCACGACACCGGTAAAGGTAAACATCATCTTAATCGGTTCATTGATCAGTCCGACGGCCAGCAACAGCTTATTGACCACTCCTTCATTGCCGAGCAGCACCGCCCACCCCAGCGTCCTGACCACCACCGAGACCAACAGCGGCCCCAGTACGATCACGATGGATACTGCGCGCCACTGTGGTGACAGCCGGCTCAGTACATAGGCTTCCGGCACACCGATGGCAATGCAGATTGCGGTGACGACCAAGGCCATACCGAAGGTGCGGATGAAGATGGTATAGAAATAGCTATCGCTGCCAACGTCTATGTAGTTGGCGAAGGTCAGGTGGTCCCCCGTTGCACCGCCTGCCACGAAAGGAAAGAAGCTCAGCGAAAGCGTCACGACCAGAGGCAGCACAACGAAGGCAAGGGTAATCAGCGCACCGGGAGTGCAAAGCCAGTAAGGAAGTGTATTTGACTTGGCTTGCATGTTCAGGCCTCCTTGCGCAACACGAGGCGGGCATGCTCCGGCGCCCAGCGCAAGCCGACCTGTTCACCTTCGACAGATTGCGGCGCACCAGTATTCGCATGGGTCAGCTGCACCATGCCCAGTGGTGTTTCCACCTGATACAGCCAATGGTTACCGATGAACACGCGAGCACCGACCCGGCCATGCAGGATGGCCGCATCAGGGCTAGCAAACTCGATCTTTTCGGGACGGACAATGTATTCGACGGCACCCAACGTGGTGCTATCGTTGGTGGGCAAGCGGCATCCATTGACCTCAACGCCCCCCCCCACATGCACGCGCACTGCCTCAAATACATTAGCCTTGCCCAGGAAGGTGGAGGAAAAACGTCCATTCGGCTGCTCGTACATCTCGTAAGGACGGTCAATTTGCTCAATGCATCCCTTGTTCATCAACACCACCCGGTCGGACAAGGTCATGGCTTCGGCTTGGTCGTGCGTCACCATGATGGTGGTGACGCCGACCCGATGCTGCAATGCCCGCAACTCGATCTGCATTTCTTCACGCAGTTTTGCATCCAGGGCCCCCATCGGTTCATCAAGCAACAGCACGGGCGGCTGGATGGCCAGCGCGCGTGCCAGGGCCACGCGCTGGCGCTGTCCGCCGGAGAGCTCCTTCGGATAGCGATGCGCCATGGCGCCCAGATGCACAAGCTCCAGCGTTGAACTCACACGCTTGGCCCGTTCTGCAGAAGGAAGACCCTGCATCTCCAACCCGAACGAGACATTCTCGGCGACCGTCATATGCGGGAACAACGCATAGTTCTGAAAGACAATACCGAGGCCACGGCGGGCCGGCTTAATGTCGGTGATGTCCTTCCCGTTGAGCAAAACGCGGCCAGTAGTCGGCTGAACAAAGCCGGCAATCATCTGCAGGGTCGTGGTCTTGCCGCAACCCGAAGGGCCGAGCAGGCTGATGAACTCACCCTTTTCGACGGACAGATCGAACTGCCCTACCGCCGTAACGTCACCGTAACGCCGGGACAGATCCTTCAACGTAAGAAAACTCATAGAATATGCCTTGGCTGCGTTAGCTCAACTTTCAACGTTCAACCGCTCGATTCCAGCGGTTGGTCCATTCGGCACGCTTGACGTTGATCACGTCGTAGTTCGGGGCGATCAGGGCATTGACCTTTTCCGGGCCCGCCACCACGCGCTTCATCACCTCCGGCGGCAGCTTGACGTTCTTGTTGACCGGACCGTAGCCTTGCGAGGAGGCGAGGATGGGCTGTACGTCGGTAGACAGCACGTACTGCAAGAACTGCAGACCCAGCTTGGCCTGTGGTGCGCCGTCAACGACACAGGCGGCCGTCATTAACGCTACCGCACCTTCCTTGGGATACACGAATTCAACCGGAGCACCCTGGTCGATCACGGATTGCACGCGACCATTACCCCATACCACCAACGCTGCTTCGCCGGTCTGCAGCATCTGCGCCATCTTGCCGGGCGACGGTTCCCATGCCAGCACGTTCGGCGCCACCTTCTTGATCATCACGTCGAATCCAGGGTCGATCTTTTCTTCACCACCGCCATTGAGACGCGCCATCATGACTAGGGTCAGCAGGCCGTAGCCATTGATGATCGGCGGAATCACCACCTTCTGCTTGTATTTGGGATCGGTCAGATCTTGCCAGGAGGTCGGAGCCTTCCATCCATTCTTGGAAAATACTTCCTTGTTATAGGCCAGGCCTGTCGCCACGAAACCGGTTCCGACCGACTTGTCGCCGACCATCCGGGCGTTAGAATACAAGTCATTCGTGGTGGCTTCATCCAGCTTGGTGCACAGGCCCTGGCCGACCGCCTGATACATCGGGCCATCGTCCATCATGACCATGGACATTTCCTGATGGCCTTTCTGTGCTTGGATCTTCGCCAAAATATCGGTCGAGTTACCCGGCACGTATACGACCTTGGCGCCGGTCTTCGCCTCGAAGGGAGGAATGATCTTTTCCTTGAACGCCTGCTCCACCGAGCCGCCATAGCCACCGACATAAAGCGTTTCGGCCGCATTGACACAGGACGTCGCTGCACATGCCAGCATCGCCATCACACCAAAAGTCTTGTGCATCACCAGGTTCCCTTTACAAGTCAGCATTAAGAAGAATTGCCTTAGGTAATAACTGCGTCGCCTCTAAGGTTTATACAGTTTATGCATTAACTCAATTTAAAAACATTAACATTTGATATGCTGCTTATGTCTTAATGTTATGTATTGTTGTGCGCCGCAAAATCGCTAAATATCTGGCTGAAAAGCACCTTAAAGATGCGTAGCGCACCGTAATTACTCAATCTATCCGGCACATCAATAGCGAGAATGTTATATGCGACATCAAGTGAGTTTGCGCCAGATTGAGGCCTTCTACTCGGTCATGCGGACTGGCACGGTAATTGGCGCCGCACAGATGATGAGCGTGACGCAGCCGGCAGTCAGCCGTGCGATTGCTCACCTCGAAATTCGTATCGGCTACAAACTGTTCGAGCGCAACGGACGCAAACTCGCCGCCACGCCAGAGGCGCAGGCACTTTATACCGAGCTGGAGCCGATCTACGGCAATCTCGACCGAATTGCACAAGTCGCCCATGACATCGGACTTCAGCAGGCCGGTGCCTTGCGTATCGCAACATTGCCGGCGCTTTCGCAAAGCCTGATTCCGCGCACCGTTGCACGTTTCATCGCCTCCCGTCCGCAAGTGTCCGTCTTGGTGCAGACCTTACCTTCGCGTCAGATCGCCGAAATGGTCGCCACCAAGCAGTTCGATATTGGCGTGGTTGAATTGCCGCTGTCACAACCATCGATTTCCATCGAGCCGCTGAGCCCCTTGAAACTGGCGCTTGTCCTACCAAGCTCTCACAAACTGGCCAGACGCAAGCGCATATCGCTCAAGGAACTGGATGGAGAACGCATGATCCTGCTGTCGCGGCAAAGTTATATGCGCTATCAGATTGATGATGCCCTCTCCAAGCTGCACGTGTCGCCTCAGATCGTCACGGAAACGCCAAGCTCGTTGATTGCATGTGCATTGGTGGTGGCGGGTGTAGGCATAACCTTTGTTACCCGCATCACGGCGGAAGCATTTGCCAGCGCCGATGTGGTGGTTCGGCCAGTGTTGGAAGAAGTGGAAGGACGATGCGCCATTATTTTCCCCTATCCCGGCAAGCGACTGGCACTGGCTGAGACGTTTGCGGCAGATCTGCGTGAAGAACTTCGCCTGCAACAAAATTCCAGATCATGATCCGTTCGATCAGCACAGAGCATCCGCTGCGTGCGGCCTATCGTCCAGGTGGCGCCTTTGGAGCCTGCGTTGATCTGTTGACCGGGATGCAACTGCACTTGGTCAGGTAGATCGGGGAGTTGGACTTATTGACAAACTTTATTGCTAGATATAGGTGCTCTACTGCGGAATTCACTGCGAAATCAGATTGAAAAAAGGTAAATCTAGGGAAGCTAAGTACATGATTTATAGTCCTAGCCCTCCCCCCGAGTTCGCTAGCACAGATAGCGCAACATCAACACGCACGCTTATATTAGCTTGAGCGCCAAGTCTTCAGCCCTTAAATGGGTATATCTCTGTAGCATGTCCCTTTAATCGCGAAATTTCCCCTCTTTAGCGAATCCACTTTCCATTGCCGAGCGAACGCGGCAACGCAATCATAGGCGCTTTCAAATCCCAATGCGCACAGAACCGTATACATCTGCTTGAGGCTGCGCCTTTGCTTTCGAGATTTGGTTGATTCCGCATACTAGGTCACGTTGACAATTTCCTTAAACACATCATACGTCATCGCACAATATTACCTCTTACTTTACGTTGCGCCGCATAGTAGCGCCCTAGCTTTACCTGGACACGAAAGCGAAGCTTGGTACAATTCCACGCTAAATTTACTTCTATCGCTACTTCCCGATTCGTCAGGCGCAATAATGAACATTAGGTTCCTGGAAGCCTTTGTCTGGGCCGCGCGACTTGGCAGCTTCCGCACGGCCGCCGAACGACTCAATATCACGCAAGCCGCCATCTCCAATCGCATTGCATCGCTCGAACAGGATTTTGACACCCGCCTGTTTGATCGCGACATGCGCGAGATCCGGCTTACCTTCGCTGGCCGCAGAATGCTAAGTTATGCCGAGCGCATGCTGGAACTCAATCTCGAAATGATGTCGGCCAGTCGCGCCGCCTATAACGTGTTCGGCGTGGTGCGCATCGGTGTAATCGAAACCATCGTGCATACATGGCTCAGCAATTTCCTGCAGCGCATGCAGGAGCTTTACCCCGCCATCGAAATCCAGCTGACCTCGGAATCGACCATGCGCCTGCACATGCAGATGCGCAGTGGCGAGCTCGATATTGCCCTGCAGACCGATCTGGTCATCGGCGAAGGCATTCGTAACACCGCCAGCGGCGCGATTGCCATGGGCTGGGTCGGACGCAGCGCAGACTGGTCAGGCCGACGTGCACAGGTGAGTGCCTCCGAGCTGGCACAGCATCCCATCATCACGATGAACAAGGGTTCACAACCGCATATCGCGCTCAAAGAGTTGTGCAAGGCTGAAGGCGTGAGTGCTCCGCGCATTCATTGCGTGAGCTCAATCTCTGCCATCGTACGGCTGGTGCGCGGCGGCTTTGGTATTGCCGTATTGCCGCTGGCGCCAGCGCGCGAAGAAATCGACTCTGGTGAACTGTCGATCATCGACTGCTCTGGTCATTTGATGCCACAACGGCTGGTGGTCAGCTACCATGCCGATGCCACCACCGAGGCAATACAATTGGTAGCAGCGCTGGCGTGTGAAGAAGCAGCGCGTTTCACGGTCAGCCTGGAACCGCCATTCGGCTTCGATGCGACCTGATGCCATAGTGACAATGATTATGATGCCGACGTTACTCAGCCCCCCTCCCCGTAAAACTTATCAGTGGCGATAAGAATTATCCGTTTGTCAGTACAAATCATGAACTCTATTCTGAGGCTTCAATGCACCAATCACGAATGGATATCATGCAAAACCAAACCAACCAGGACCTTCCCGGCATATTGTTCGTCTGGACCGACGTCGATCCTAACCATGAACAAGACTTCAACCAATGGTATGACCGCGAACATGTCAAGGAACGCGTGGCATTGCCTGGCTTCATCTCCGGCATACGCTATCAGAGCGTATATGGTCCGCGCCGCTATCTCGGCTTGTATCGTACAACCTCTCTGGACGCCTTTAAAACGCCAGCGTATTTCCAGGCTTTTCGCCATCAAACACCTTGGTCGGTGAGCAATCTGGGTCGCATGCACAATCCGATGCGCCGGGTCTGCAGCATCGGTCCAGAAAGCGGTGCCGGTACCGGATCGTGGCTGGCCGTGCTGCGTCTGGGCACCCAGACCGATAGCTCGCGTGAAGAGAAAATTACCCAGCTCAGTAACGTCTTGCTGAATATCGACGGAGTACTGTCCTGCCGTCTACTGACCCCGGACCAAGAACTGTCGTCACCGTTGCCGGCTGAAACCACCCAAGGGCGCATCCTTGATCCGCTGTTTCTGATCGATGCCGCGTCACAGCAGGCAGTTGAAGCCGCTGCAAACGAAGTGGCACAGGCCTTGCACTTGGCTTCTAACACGATTTCCGTTCTGCGTTTTTCGTGGCAGTTGCTGGAACAAGACTTAGCAGCTAAGAGCATCGCCTGATCCGTGCGCATGCAGGCGCGCGACATTTCATTTCGTTTATCTAGAACTTGCTAAGAGGGAAAATCATCATGAGCCATACTGCCGTTTCAATGGCCGCATCAGAACGATCAACACTAGCCAAAAGCCAGAACACCAAACGGCTGTCTACTGCCAGCATGATCGGTACCACCCTGGAGTGGTACGACTTCACGGTATACAACACCTTGGCGGCGCTGATTTTCAATCACCTATTCTTTCCATCCTTCGATCCCTTGTCGGGCACCATTCTGGCCTTTTCTACGTATGCGGTCGGCTATGTTTCGCGGCCGATCGGAGGTGCCTTCTTCGGCCATCTGGGCGACAAAATGGGGCGACGCTTCGTGCTGATGGCAACCTTGCTGCTCATGGGACTGACTACCGGGCTCATGGGATTGCTGCCGACCTACGCTGCAATCGGCATCTGGAGCCCGATTCTGCTGGTAACATTACGCTTTGTTCAGGGCATCGCACTGGGTGGCGAATGGGCTGGAGCAGTACTGATTTCGGTTGAGCACGGTGCGCAGGACAAGCGCGGCAGAAATGCCTCGTGGACGCAAGTCGGGCCATCTTTCGGCACATTACTGGCAACTGGGTTGATCGCCCTGATCACATACCTGCTGGCGCCGGATCAGTTCCTCGACTGGGGTTGGAGAATACCTTTCTTGGCCAGCCTGCTGTTAGTCGGCTTTGGTTTCTGGATTCGCAATGGCGTAGACGAAACACCCAAGTTCAAGGAACTGGAAGCCAGCCACAGCACGGCCAAGACACCGGTAGTGGATGTTTTTTGTGACCATTGGAAGCGTCTGCTGATCGCCGGCGGAGTACGTATTGGTTCGGACGTGCTGTATGCGTTAGTGGTGGTATTCACCCTCACCTATGTGACCACCGTGTTGAATCTGCCACGCCCGCTGGCGCTGACCGCCATCATGATCGGCACCGCCTGTAACGCTCTCAGCGTGCCAATGTTCGGCGCCTTGTCGGATCGTCTCGGACGGCGGCCGGTATATGGCATCGGCGTAGTGCTGGCGATGATCTGGGCATTCGTGTTCTTTGTCCTGCTCGATAGCAGCCAACCGATACTGATCGTAGTTGCCACTGTCGGCGGTCTAATCATCCATGCCATCATGTATGGTCCGCAAGCAGCATTCGTGACCGAGCAGTTCCCTACTCGTGTACGTTATGCCGGTTCATCTTTGGCGTATACGCTGGCCGGCATTGTCGGCGGCGGTTTTGCACCGCTGATCATTGCCAGCCTGTTCCGTGCTTATCATTCAACGACGGCGATTTCGCTATACGTGGTGGTTGCACTATGCGTGACCGGGATCGCATTGCTCGCCGCCCGCGAAACCGCGAAATTACCGCTGGAAGAGTAATACAGCAGGCAGAACCGTAGATCCCATTCCCACCGGCTAATTTTGGTGGGGCATTCTTTATTGTCCGGAACGGCAGATCCATGGTAATCCCCAAATTTTTAAGCATAGTAAAAATTGGTGGCTAAGCCGCAGCCACTTTTAAACTTGCTTAAAAATGGGGAGATTACCGTTTGATGCATCGGCTTGACTGAGAAAGACGCCTATTCGCTATCTGACGCAGCGACAAAAGATCTTGTTTTTAAACTTGGAAGATTAACTTGCAAGTTAATCTTCCAAGTTGTAATATAAATCCATGACTAAACATATCGAAGCCCCCATTAATCTGGAAGGTACCGTCAGCGATCTGACCTTGGCTATTGGTCAATTGTTACGACGGCTACGTCAGGAGGTGGACCACGCCGGCCTGACCTGGTCGCAGTCTTCTGCGCTTGCAAGACTAGATCGTGAAGGGGCAATGACCACCGCTGAACTTGCGCGTCTGGAGTCGGTGAAACCGCAGTCCATGGGCGCCACACTTGCTGATCTCGAACAAGACGGTCTGATCGAACGTCAACCGCACCCGTCCGATGGCCGTCAGCTGCTGCTTTTGTTGACTGACAAAGGCAGGGAAGTACGACGTCAACGTAACATCGCCAAGCAGCAATGGTTGCTGGCGGGAATAAGCAGGCTCACTCCTGATGAACAACAGACCTTAATTGCGGCGACCGCGCTGCTCAAACGTCTGAGCGACATCTAGCCGTTTTCATTTGCTTTCGCAGTCTGTACCGTCTGCAGCCTTATGGCTGCGGCCCCCTCACGCCTGAACTCTTGAAAGACTAGTTTAATGCCGATTACTACACTAGACCCGCGAACTGCACTGGTCGTCATTGACCTGCAACAAGGCATGACCTCGCTGACGCTGCTGCATCCATTGAACGAGATCCTCGAGCGAGCGTGTGCGCTGGTCGAAGCTTTTCGCCGGCATGCCTTGCCGGTGGTGCTGGTCAATGTGGAGGGCAAGCCGCCGGGACGCTCGGAACGAGGTTCCCGTATGCCGGTGCTCGCGGCGGATTTCGCCGAACTACTGCCGGCATTGAATCGGCAACCACAAGACCATATCGTCACCAAGCGCACTCCGGGTGCGTTCACCAATACCGATCTGGAGGCTTATCTCAAGCGCCAGGGTATTACTCAGATCGTGCTGGCTGGCATCGCCACCTGCAGCGGTGTGGAAGCGACTGCGCGCCACGCCTACGAGCTGGGATTCAATGTCAGTTTCGCCATCGATGCAATCACCGATGGGGATGCGGAAACACATGCCAATAGTGTTTCCCGCATCTTTCCAAAACTGGGAGAAACGGACTCGTCGATGGCGTTTATTACATTGTTCGATAACAAGGAGTGAGCATGGCGTGGTCAAATGATTTGACGTATTTCTTCGGGGCTGCGTTTCTCTCCAACGCGATCCCCCATTTTGTCAGCGGCACGATGGGGCGAGTCTTTCAGAGCCCCTTTGCCAAGCCGTCCGGTGTAGGGCTTTCCTCTGCCAAAGTGAATGTGCTTTGGGGTTTTTCCAATCTGGTTATTGCTTACCTATTGCTGGTCAAGGTCGGTAACTTTGATCTGCGTGTGGTCGATCAGGCGTTGTCCGCAGGATTGGGATTTCTGCTCATGGGATGGTTGGCGGCGCATTTGTTCGGACGTTTTCATGGTGGCAATCTGTCCGGTTCCTGAGTGATGGCGTTCGCCACTTTCCGTTCGCTGCGGCTATTCAACTTTCGCGTCTGGTCGATGGGTGCGTTGGTGTCCAACGTTGGCACCTGGATGCAACGCACTGCACAGGATTGGTTGGTGCTGACACAACTCACGCAGCACAGCGCTACTGCTCTCGGCGTCGTCATGGGCCTGCAGTTCGGGCCACAGTTGTTGCTGCCATGGAGCGGTTATGCAGCCGATCGTTTTGACCGGTGCAAACTGCTGATCGCAACGCAGCTCGCCATGTGCATACTGTCTCTTGCATTGGGGTTATTGAGCGTTGCAGGAGTAATCCGCTCATGGCAGGTCTATCTGCTGACCTTCCTATCCGGCTGTGTTTCAGCGATGGATGCCCCTGCGCGCCAGACCTTCGTCTCTGACCTGGTTGGAGAAAAGGATCTCGCCAATGCGGTGGCGCTCAATTCGATGTCTTTCAATATCGCTTGCATGCTGGGTCCGGCAATAGTGGATCTGGTGATCGCGGCAGTCGGCTGCGGCTGGGCATTCTTGTCCAACGCGGCTTCATTTGCGGCAGTGCTCGCCTCGTTGCGGTTTCTGCGTCGACAGGAGTTGCACCAGAGCATGCGTTTCGAACGTGGCCGTGGTAATCTGGCGAAAGGGTTTCGCTATGTGTGGTCGCATCCCGACTTGAAAGCGATCATGTGGATGCTGTGCCTGATCGGCACCTTCGGCTTGAATTTCCCGATTTTCATCTCAACCATGTCGATCAAGGTATTTCACGGCGATGCCAGCCAGTACGGCGCACTGACCGGTACCATGGCCGTTGGCACAGTGCTTGGCGCGCTGCTGGCCGCTGGTCGCGAGCGCCCGCATTTCGGACTGTTGTGGCTCGGCGCGGGCCTGTTCGGCGGCGGCTTTGTCTTGGCAATGTTCACGCCTGTCGCATGGATGTTCGGCGTCACGCTCGTCATCATCGGTGTGTCGGCGCTGACCTTCACCAACGCAACCAGCAGTCTGTTGCAACTATCGGTTTGGGAGATTTGTTGATCCGGAGTCTGCTGGAGTTTTAATTGGATGTCTTCAAGCTCTCGCATCTGCGCCTTGAGCGCTGCGATATTCTCATGCAGTCGCGTTGTCGTGATTTGCTTGCGTTCTGACTCTTGGCGAAGCGCCATCACATGTCGATGTTAGCGAAGAGATATTCAGATGTTGAAAAATGAACACTCGCAGGAAAAGGGGATGCTTTATGAATTTCTAACAGCAACTCACCTCTTTTTTAAGCAGCTGGAGCGAATTAAGAAAATACAGGACTCTGCGATCGCGTCGCGAGCGCATGTCAGCGTTACCTCAAGCAAAACATACCCTTCGAATTCCTAGACTATCGCCCCCCCCAGCATAGCCGCGGGTCGAGAAGTCGACAGATCGATGGAAGCGAAAACCATTGACGATATCGCGATTAGCAAAATAAAAACTGGGACGGGAACGCCATTGTCGCATTGCATCGAGCGCGCCACCGACTCGCAACTACTCATCCAGCTTGAACGACGCGACCAATTGGTGGAGCCTTGCCGCTTCGCTCTAGAGCGTTGTTGTCGTGCGGCGACTTCAAACGGTTTAATGCAAAGCCGCTCCGCAATCTCGCAAGTCCTACCTGAAATTCGCTCCGCCCTGGCAGAAATCACCTTAACAATTCAAGATATCTATTCTGTCCTATGCCGACGTTCGACAGCGTCCAAGGAATTGGGCGATTCAGTTCAATCCCAAATTCGCTTTTTCTACCCAGTACTGTCGTTCTTTGACTGATTGCCGGTACTGACATCGAGCCAATACGCTCCGTAGTCACTATGCGTGCCTTGGACAATCGCAGCGTGTTGATCACTCCTGCCGCCAGTAGCTTTTACGATGAAACTCATTCGTCCTGTGATTGATGAGATCGTTGACGATAGATCCCAGAACCATCTTCTGTGGTGCGATGCAATTGTGCTGCCATGTCGGGCAACCCCAATTTAAATCGATCTTCGAGCTGTTTTGCTTTTTTTAGGAAACCAGAATGTAGTGCCGTCTTTCCGATAATTTTCGCTGAAAAATAGACGAAATTATGACTGTCAGGTGATCGAAGGTGCCAGACTTGATAGTCGAATTGCAGATGCAGTCTGCTAACCAAGATATTGAGGTCAGGTGCCTCACTCCAAAAGTTGGTCACTAAAATACCATCCGGCTTCAAGGCGTCATAGCACGACACATAGAAATCAGAAGTATGAAGTTCTGGTGAGGCTCCGTCGGCGTTAAATCCGTCGACCATGAGAACATCGACATCGCACTCAGCTTGTGCCAGATAGGATGCGGCTTCAGTATGAATGATCTTGAAACGATCACTGTCCTCTGGTATGAAAAACTTATCCCGTAGTGCAATCACATCTTGAGCAACTTCAAGAACCGTGATGCGTGTCGCAGGTAGATATTCATAGCAGTATTTCGCCATCGAACCACCGCCCAGCCCGACCATCAAGATATGGTTCGGTGCCTGCTTAAAAAGCAGGATAGACATCATTGCTCGCGTATAGCCAAATAACAGCTGTACGGGGTCTTCGATCGACATCATGCTTTGCATGAGTCGTTCATCCAAGAACAAATAACGATAACCACCGTCATCCAAGCAAAACGGCTTTCCGTCACTGGCGATCAGTGCTTGTTCTAGCTTACTTTCAATCGGACGACGAGACATGTATTGAATTGAATATCATTTTTTAAACGAACTGTTATCAACAGTTAACACCAACATCTCGAACGCCGAAATCCATACGACGCATGTCACCGGCCTCGTCAGGGATATTGGCATTGAGTTGGGAAAATTGTTCTACTGGAACGTGGACCGTGGACCGTGATGATATTTCTCGACCCATGGTATTTGCGCATCGAGCGCGACTGAAGATTTTATTGTTCTCGCTCTGTATGTTTATTCTTGGCGGACTTTCCGGCGCAATCGGATTCAAGTATATTGGCTTCACCTCGACGATTCCACTGGCAATTGTTCTGGTTATCCTAGCCTCGGTGCCGGTAATGGACGACTCAGTAGTCCAAGCGAAGTTATTGTGGAAGCGCTTCTAATTCAAGCCAAGAATTCGGAGTTCTGAACACCTTATACTTGGCTATGCGCCTCGCTTTTCCCGCCTACATTGCTCTTGGTACTATACTCAATTCCAAAACGCTCCATGTAATCGCGCATCAATTGTCGAATGACTTGGGATGGGGTTAAATCTTGACTGAAGCATAGCTCTTCAAATGCTTTTTTCTTAATCGGGTCGACAAGCACTGTCAGCCGGGCGGTTTTATTTTCCATGAGAATTCCTTGATGTGAGTAAGAATTATTATAATCAGATTCTAATAAAAATCAGAAAAATTTGATCAGTTGTGCCTCTAATGACTTACAGCATCATTCCGCTACGGAATTGATGCCCACATTACCTCAATATCTTTTTTTGTTACCATTTTCGATCGGCATGAGTGCACTGAAGGGGGACATCTCCCACATGGCATTGAATTCCGCATTTGTCTTATCTTGTCCTGTTTGGAAACGTTCGCCCCCCCCCTCTCGAACCCCAACTCGTAGAGAAGGTCCAATATTACGGCTTGCTTCTGCAGATGCGAGGCGACTACATCTTGGTCGCCGTTTAATGCGCACACGACGCGATTTAAGCTGGCAGTTGCACCACTCCACCAGAGCCGCGAGTCAAAAGCTGACCAGAGTCGTTCCATCGATGGGACAAAATCTTCGGCGTCGCCCCACAAATTGGAGACGAGGATGCCATTTTCACACAATGCTGCACGACAGGAATTGTAAAAAGAAGTAGTGTTTAATGCTGGCACCAGACCATCTGCGTCGAAACCATCGTGCAAAATGACGTCCACCTTCGCTTCCATTGTTGCAATGTAGTCTTTCGCATCTGTGTGCAACACCACAAAACGTTCACTGTCGGGAGGGATTGCAAAGCTCTCGCGCAATGCGATCACATCTTCGTCAACTTCCAACACCGTGATGTTCGTATCTGGAAGTATGCGATAGCAATATTTAGCCAAAGAGCCGCCCCCCAAACCGATCATCAATATCGACTCTGGCTGGGGATTGAACAGCAAGAAAGCCATCATGCCGCGTGTGTAACTCAGCAAAAGCTCATAGGGGGCACTTAGGCGCATGGCACTTTGAATAAATCGAGCATCAAAATGCAGTGTACGCATATCGTCACTGTCAAAAAAAAATGGCTTTCCTTTACTAGCCAAATAGACCTCCTCAAATGCACTAGCTTTGCTCTGGAAGCTCTTCAGTAATGTATGTTTCATCTTCTTCAACGGTAACTGGGGATATGTTATGCAATGTATAAATCAGACGAGCACTTGACGTGTCGCTGAAAGAAACTCGTGGAGCTTTTTTTCGACGCTAGGTGCAATCATTACTTCTGGTTTATAACCATTAGGACACGCCAATGAGGGTGTCGTACCAAACAGGCGGCAAATAAGTGGGCGGTCATCATAGACTTGACAACCATCTTTTTCCAGATAAGGGCAACTCAGCTTTTCCAATGCCACATCGTGTTCCTTCGTTGTTTTAACCGGCAGCCACGATATTTCTTCTGGCGAGGTCGTCACGGGGCCGCAGCAATCATGGCATCCAGGCTTACAAACAAAAGTAGGACTATTGCGGCGAAAGAATTTTATTTTTTGGATGTTCGTTGTCATGAATTCTTTCGCTGTGGTTGGAGTGATTACAAAGACCTAATCTCAGACCCATGAAAATATCTGCGTGCCGTTGGTGCAGCCGAATCTAGAAGAGTTCTTCATCGCAACTAGGCGACTTATAATTCTTCATTGGGCTTTAACGCATCACCGACTCGAGCTGACGTTGCTGCAAGATGCTTTGTAGTACCTGGCATAGATCAACCGTATGCTCACCAGCGATTTCTTTTAAACGTCTAATAAGCGTCTTATTAGATGTTTGAAGAGCGGTTCCCTTACAGGCGAAAACAACTCTATTCACAGAATCAAAAGCAGGAATGACAATGATGGCATTGTCGAAACTATGCCGGATACGATCCACATACACCTGACCGACATAATCAATATCAATCAAATTGACGACCATAATGCCTCCGTCATCAAGCATCTGATATGCGTTGTCGTAAAACTCCTGGCTACACAATTGAGGCGGTTGACCCACACGGTCAAAACCGTCGACGATCAAAACGTCGTATTTTTCCTTGTGTATTTTGACGAAATCAGCACCGTCCACGCATTGAATCGATAGACGGTCATCATCCTGCGAAATCAGAAAATGGTCGCGCAAAGCGATTACGTCGCTATTATTTTCGAGCACCACAATCGACGAGTTGGGAAGATGTAGATGACAGTACTTTGGTAAAGAACCACCACCCAGCCCGATCATCGCAATTGACACCGGATTTTGATGAAAAAATAGAAAACCCATCATCGTTTGTGTATAGCCGAGTGCCAGGCGAAATGGTGCTTGCATGTCCATTTCACTATGTATCGATAACATATTGAAATGCAAATAGGCCGATTGGCCATTGGAGTAAATGAACGGCTTTCCATCTGCAGATGTGGACATCAAGCCATCGAACCGATCTATAACCATCGGCATAAATTCTTCCGAAACAGATGGGTCTGAGTCTTCGAGCAACGCTTGTAGATAAAAGCGAACACGGTTAGGCAACAACAGCAATAAGCGCGTGGATTTACCTAACAAGAAATTATTTGCTGTGATGTCTGCACGTTTTGATGAGCTAATTGATGATTCAGATGGACATTTTTTGTATTTCATCACGCCCATTATATTATCATTAAAAATAAATATTAGAGTAATTTTATTATAATAAAATGTGCGCACTAACAAGCTCCCTTATTGCCTTGAACTGCGATGCCAGAGGTGGCCCCGGAAATTCGGACAGTTGGTTAAGTGATCGCTTTGCTTCACAAGTTTGGCTGAAAGGCCGACGACAGGAGCAATGGCATGACCAAAAAAACGAGAAGAAACCACCCCGGGAACTTCAAAGCCAAAGTGGCGCAAGCGGCGCTACGTGGGGATAAGACGTTGACGGAAATCGCCCAACAATACGAAGTCCATCCAAATCAGGTGACGGAATGGAAACGGCAATTGCTGGAACGCGCTGCCGACGTGTTTGATGGCAGCACAAGTGCTGTCAAACCTGACAATGAGCCAGACATCAAGACCTTGCATGCGAAGATTGGCCAGTTGGCACTGGAGAATGATTTTTTAAACGGCGCGCTCACCAAGGCGGGATTGCTGAGCGCAAAAAAATGATCGACCGAACTCACGATCTGCCGGTGGCACGGCAATGCCAAGTGTTGTCACTGGCAAGATCAACGGCCTACTATCAGCCTCAAGAAGTCAGTCAAGGGGATCTGGTGCTGATGCGACGTATCGACGAGCTGCATATGGAGCTTCCGTTCGCCGGTAGCCGGATGCTGCGCGACATGCTCAAGCGGGAGGGTCATCAGATCGGTCGCAAGCATGTTGCCACGCTGATGAAGAAAATGGGCATAGCAGCGCTGTACAAAAAACCGAATACCAGCCGCCGTCACCCGGCGCATCCAGTTTATCCCTATCTGTTGCGCAATCTGGAGATCAAGCGCCCTAATCAGGTGTTCGCGGCAGACATTACCTACATTCCGATGAAACGCGGCTTCGTCTACCTGTTTGCAGTATTGGAGTGGGCCAGCCGTCGCGTTCTGTCGTGGCGCTTGTCAAACACGCTGACAACGGATTTTTGCATCGAGGCTGTGCAGGAAGCAATTCATCGTTACGGTGCACCAGAAATTTTTAACACCGATCAGGGCAGCCAATTCACCAGTCTGGAATTTACGCAACTGCTCAAGGACAATGGTATCGCCATCAGCATGGACGGTCGCGGCTGTTGGCGCGACAACGTGTTTGTCGAGCGGCTTTGGAAATCGATCAAATATGAAGAGGTTTATTTGCACGCTTACGAAACCGTCAGTGCGGCACGCAGCGGAATTGGGCGCTATTTGGAGTTTTACAACAAGCGCAGACCACACAGTGCGCTTGACGCCAGTACGCCCGATGAGTTTTACTATCGCCACTTATCCGAGCTAAAACAGGCGGCGTAGATCAGCTTCCACCGGCTCCATCGAGTCGATCGCCAGCTTGAGATCGTCGATGCAGCCCTTGAGCACCTGCGCGACTTCGGCTTCATTCATCTTGCCGTGTTCCACCACCCGCAATGCACTCACAAGCGAAGAACCGAGGCCGTCGTGCATATCTTGCATCAAACGTTGCCGCTCCTGGCTCAGCGTTTGAGCGCTGCTCGATCTTGCGTAGACGATGGTGCGCTTCCGTCAATTCCTCTTCGCGTTCCTGCAAGCGCCGTTCCAGACCGGCATTGGCCTGCTCCACATCGTGTATGGCTTTGCGGCGTATCACGACGAAACGGTCGGCCAGTGCAAAGGCCAACAGCAACATTTCCAAGGCAGAACCAAACTGCATCCCGAATGGACTAAGTTTTGTGGCGGGTAAAAGGGCTCCGTATTGCAAAGCGCTCATGACCGAACCCAAAAATAATACGGAATACGCGGCCAAGAATAAGTAGGCGCTACGCTGTCGCTTGAAAGCGCAATACAGGGCGCTGCAGTATCCTAACAGCAAGGCGGTGATGAAAAACAGAATTACCGGCACAGTAAAAGTCTGAACCGAGATGGCCAAAGCGACAGGAGCAAGCACGCAGCCGGCCACCATCGCTTTCAACAGTCGATCAAGTTTAGGAAAGGCCTTTGCTGTCTCCAGCATGCATCGCATGAACAACAGCATCGCCAGGAGCGCAGGCAAAAAACCAAAATTACCTGTCAGGTCCGACCATTGCGCGGCGTTTGGCCAGAGGAATTCCTTGGCAAGGCCCTTTTGCATGGCCACGCCAAGCGCCATACAAGCGGCGAAGCTGACGTAGTAGAAATAAATGACATCCCGCAGTGAGATGAACAGCAAAAAATTGAACAAGATCATGGCCGTCGCCATGCCGAAATACCAGGCCTGAATCACATAATCGTCGCGCTCGGCAAGATCAAACTGTTGTGGTTCCCACAGCTGGGCAGGGATAATGACGGTGGCGGCAGACCAAATGCGAAGGTAGAGTACCTGATCGGCGTTAGCCGGAAGCGTAACTGGAAAGACGAAGCCGCGGTTGGGATAGGGGCGTGTTGCAAACGGCATGGCGCTGCCAGTGGACAGCGAGCGATAGGTCCCGTCCGCAAGCGGTTGATGGAACTGAACGTTTGACAGCTGGGGATAGGCAATTTCCAGCATCCGCAGGGTAGGATTGTCGCTCGCGTTGCGCAAATGGGGTCTCCACGGTGCTCTTGAACTACGGCCTCACCCATTCGGCCTCCGGGCTGCGCTTGCATTTGCCCACCGCGCGCGACAATCCTACCCTGGGGCCTGTACATAATTTTGTGCAAACGGATGTAGATATGCGAGCCAGATTACCCCATATTTATGGTGGGCGATGTCCCTGTAAGGTGGCTGACAATACAAACGGAACACTAGTCTCCATTGAAATCATGGGGAGCACGCATTGCAAAATGGGGTAAATGAAGATGCACTTCGGTTTGAAATCATCGCTTCGGCGCAATATCGCGGCGCTATCAGCATCGACATCTCAATCGACTTCAATCCAGCCGTAGCCTGGAACGAGAAGCATAGCGTAACGTTCAAATGATGTGGCTGACCGGCCATTTGATGCAAAACTTCAAGACCATCGCCAACTTCCGCAAAGACAACGGCCGTGCCATCTCCAAGGTCTGCAAGCAGTTCGTCGTGCTATGTCAACGGCTCGGTTTATTCTCGAAAGCGCTGGCGGCCATAGACGGAAGCAAATCCAAGGCGTCAATAATCGCAACCTCAACTTCACCAGCGCCAAGCTGCAGCGACGAATGGAAGAGACGTGTACTGGCGGTTTCGTGCATCCCATGACGAATAGCCAGTTGCGGATCAATTCAACGCTGAATGGTCTGCGCTCCAAACACTGCCTAGAGATACACCTCCTCGTCGACGTCAAAATAGCTCAAATTTGGGGAGTCCATCGTGTGCCGCATCGGCATTGGCATCTGAAGCCGGAGCGTGACGCGCTTCGTTGCTGACGTAGCCGTCAAGCACACCACGCATTCGTTCCTCAAGATCAATAATGCCAAGCATGGGCGCGCCGATCCGGCGCGGCAGTTCCTTTAGTAAGTCATTGCGTTGCGCCACAGAATCTGCAATCCGCTCAATGCGCTGCCTCACTACATCTTGAAACTGGATATGGCCCAGCAGTTCCGCGATCTCGCTTGCTAGGCTGATATTGTGCTGGGTGACCACCGAGAATAATTCCTTGTAGTGCTGTTGCAGCGTGTTGTTGCTTACCTGTAGATGGTGTATCGATTCCACTATTGTGCCAGCTTCAGCGATATGACTTTCCATTGGACTCAACTCCAGTCCTTCCCGCATGGCCTGCTGTGCCGTCTTCAAGCCTTTCTCGATCATGCTGGCCGCCTGCGCTGACCGTTCTGCCAGTACCCGCAGCTCGCGTGCTAGCACGGAAAAACTCTTGCCAGCTTCGCCGACATGGGCCGCCTCAATCGCTGCGTTTATCGCTAGCAGCTTGGACTGCATGCTGATTTCCTTGATGACACCGATAAAGCTGCTAAGACCATCGATTTCCTTGAGAGCAGTTGTCTGCACCTGCGCAACGTCCTCCCTGATCATGTCCGGTAGCTCTTCGACGAACTTACTGATCTGATGGATAGACGCCAGGCTATCCATCAAACCAAGGCTCATACTTTGCGCCGACTGGTCGGAATTATCCAGATAAGACACCAATGCAACGGCGGCATCATTGAGCTTGCGGACTTGTCCGATCAGATTGATCGCTGCAGCTTCCGTCTCCATCGAAACCGCCTTCAATTGGCCGTCGATGGCAGCATCAAGGCGGACATGATTGTCGATCAGCAGCGAAGTCTGTTCGATAACTTGTCGTGCGTCGGAACCTGTGCCTTTTAATGTATCTAGAATCGCCCCAAGAAAACGAGGTGGGCTATTTTTTCCAAGGAATCGATAGTCGAAGATTTTCATCAGTGTCTCCTCAGGCACCAGGGAGAACTTGCTTGATAATCTTCAATAGGTCTGCGCCTCCGACAGGCTTGACGAGCCAACCGGTGGCTCCTAACCTTTTCCCCTCATCGCGCTTTTCAGCCTGGCTCTCGGTGGTTAAGGTGAGTATTGGCGTGAAGCGCAAGCCTGGCAACAACCGCACATTCTTGATTAACTCCATGCCTCCCATATTGGGCATGTTAACATCCGTGATAATCAGGTCGGGCTTGAAGCCCTCCTTGATTTTAGCCAAGGCCTTCAGGCCATCTTCGGCGGTTTCTACTGTAAAACCGCCGATTTCCAGATTGTTTTTCACACTCATCAACATGGTGGCAGAGTCATCGACGATTAGTATTTTCTTGCTCATGATCTTTCTCCTGGTTCAATTTTATTTATCTCTATACCGGCAAGATCGCCAGGAAAAAGTGGTTCGATCCAATTGCGCAATGCAACGTCCTCCGGCCATTCTTTTACCGTTAGACCTGCTGCCAGCAATACCTGCAGATTGGCCGTATGTACATGTGTACACCCTGACAAATTAGCCGTCGCCGTGGGATTTTTTTGCAGCCACTCTAGTAGAATTTCCGCTTCTTCCACGCTCGCCACCGCTGTAAATATCGCCTGATTATTTTGAAATTCAATTCCCATCAAATCAGCTCCTTGACGTTAAGAACCATCAACACCGAACCGTCGCCCATCAGAGCGGAACCGGAATAGCCCGACAACCCGCCGAGCACACCGATCATGGGTTTCAAAATGATGTCGACGGTTTCACGAAAATCGTCCACCAGCAAGCCTACAGATTCATCCCCCAGACGCACCACCAGAACCGCCAATTCATCCTCTTCATTGGCCAACGGCGGCACACTCAATCCCAACAGGCCATTAATCGATTTGAGCGGCACGATGCATCCACGCAGCACCGTCGTCAGAGATTTTTTAATAGTGCGAATATCGGCACGCGGCACTCGTACGGTCTCTAGTACCTGATCCATCGGTATGCCAAAGGCCTGCCCATTGGATTCAACGATCATGACATTTGACACTGCCATCGAGAGTGGCAACGAGAGCCGGATGCAGGTACCTTTACCGGCTTCGCTTTGCAAAGTGATCGTGCCATTGACGCGTTCAACAGCGGTGCGCACGACATCCATACCGACCCCGCGTCCCGATAGGTCGGAGATCACTTCGGCAGTCGAAAATCCGGCTGAAAACACCAGATTGATAGCGTCCTGATCACTTAGACGATCCAGCGTCATTTCGTCAATAATGCCTTTCTCGTAGGCCTTGCGCTTGATGACTTCAGGGTCTATACCCTTGCCGTCATCCGCGATTTCGATAATGACCCGGTCAGACTCCTGATTTGCCCGGATTGTCAGCGTGCCGGTGGCGGATTTACCGGCGGTGCATCTCACTTCCGGCAGCTCAAAGCCATGATCGAGGCTATTGCGCACAATATGCATGAGTGGGTCGCCGAGCGATTCAATGATATTTTTGTCGGCTTCGGTGTCCTCACCTTCAAGTACCAAATCAATGTCTTTGCCCAGTTTACGCGAGATATCGCGCACGAGACGAGGAAAGCGCTGGAACACGAAAGACACCGGCATCATTCGCACCTGGATGATCGCGCTCTGCATTTCTTCTGCGATGCGATTGATGACGGCGTATTGCGTTTTTATTTCGCGTGCCAGTTCGCGGACGCCAAAAACCAATTCGGCGCGCCCGGCAAGGTATGGCAGCGCATTTTTGGCGACCACGATCTCACCGATCAGATTCATCAGATGATCAATCTTGACCTGGTCGACTTTCAGGCTTTTTGAAACAGCATTGCCTTCTTCGGTGCGTCGCGCGACCTTCACTGCCACGTCGGCTTCTGTCGTCGCACTATCGGTGACGATTGACGCGGCACTGATGCTGGCGGCCGATATGTCATTGTTCAGATTATCAGCAAGCTGGACTGTTCCCGGCACAACGTCGTCGGCAAAGTGCGTATCGATCCAGCACAGCAACGGGGTCGTATCGGCTGCTTGTAAGGTGGCGGCGGTGGCGTCATCCAAACTGGCCAATGCACTCACGTTACCTCTGGCCTTCAGGCAGCCGGCCAACGCGACTGCCACTGCCCGCGTACGGCCCAATTGCCAGTCAGTCTCAATAGGAAGTTGCAGAACCCGTCGTTGTACCGCAATCAGATCCATCACAGCGCTCATCTGTTCAGAGCTGAGAGAGTTAACCAGGTTATCGCCGCTGGACGATTGATTCGTGTTTTTTTCTGCATCACTATCGCTGGTCAACAGACTCCAGGCGGGTGGCACAAAATCGTGCAAAGACTCAATCAATGCAGCGATCGCGCTGTTGTTGGTCGGTTCGATTTCCAGTACCAATAGCAGCCAGCGCAATGCTGAAGCCAGCCATGAGGCCGGATTCGAATTCTCCAGCGAAATTCGGACGCGCGCACACAATCCCGCTATGTCGTCATCCTGTAGCAAATCCAGCATATCGAGCACAAGATCCCCGTACACCGCGCTGCTACCGGTCTGGCCTTGGGGCAGCGCCAGCCATATTGCCGGCAGCGCGATGATGACAACCTGATCTGGCATGTAGCGGTAGTACTCAAGCAGGCTTGCGCGCGATGCGCTGGTCAGCATATGAAAATCGAGCATGCAGCGATAGGCGTCTAGCTTGACCAGCGCCGGCCACTGCTGGCGCGCGCGAATCCCCCCCCATAGCAGCGCAGGGGTCCCGCGTGCCTGAAAAAATGGATCGTCGCCCTGGAAAAAGCACTCTTCCGCCGGCCCGTATGCCAACCAGTGAAGGCTGACGCCTTGTGCTGCCTGGCGATAGGCGGCCATGCGCACCGCCTCCGGAATGTCAATCAGCGCGGGGACTGACGTGGGCGGACTGCAGGCGTCGTCGCCATCGCTTGCGATCAATACCCCTTCAGCATCTGATCCACTCATCGCAAGCGTAGCAGCCTTATGGTTAATCAGATGCCGCAAGGCGGCGGCCAGCTTGGCCGAATCGGCTGCATAGTGGGCATCAAGGATGTCCTCTGATTCGATCGCAGAGCACAACACCCCGACGAAATCCATCGTATCGAGCAGGCGATCAGCCAATTCATTGGAATAGGCCACATAGCCATGACGAACAGCATCCATCAAGTCTTCGCAGGCGTGCAATACCCGTGTCATCTCGGGAAATTCAAACAGACCGCTATTGCCCTTGAGGGTATGCACCAGACGAAACAACTCGGTCATCAGCTCTTCGTTATCGGGTGCCGATTCGAGTGCCATCAGCATCTCGTCGATACTCTGCAACGCATCGCGTGTTTCAGAGATAAACTGTTCTAGCAACGTCATCATGTTCCGGCCTCACCGATCAGCAATCCCACGTTCATGAGCAACTGCGCCGGTCGCGTGGGTTTGATCATGTAGAGATTGGCGCCGGCGGCGTACGCAAGTTCCCGGTCACTGGCCTCCGCCTCGGTCGAAATCATGATCGCAGGAACCTGAGGAATATCCCGTCCACGCAGTTCGCGTAGAAAGCCATAGCCATCCAGCTTGGGCATATTCACATCCACGACGAACAGGTCGAAAGAACTCTGCAGGGCACGCTCCAATGCTTCAATTCCATTGATAGCTTCGTCCACCTCATAGCCTGCGGACTCAAGGACACTGCGGTGATACATGCGTACTGTGGCGGCATCATCGACTACTAATATACGTTTCATTGGGCCTCCAAGGGCTTTTGATAAACGATGGCTTCGGGAAATTTTCGGATCTTGTACAACGATGAAATCCGGCTCATGGATTCCGAATGCCCAAGGCAAATAAATCCACCTGGTTTGAGTACGTCGTAAAAGGTTTCAGCCGCACTTTTACGCGAGATATCATCAAAATAGATCAGGAGATTGCGGCAAAAAATCATATCGAAGTTACGGTAGGAGCGCGTATCTTCGCGTTCCGCAAGATTGACGCGAGTGAACTCAACAGCCTCGCGCAATTCGTCACTGATCTGGAAGCCATCGCCAATGCGGTTGAAATATTTCTGCAGATAACTGCTTGGCAGATGCTGCACGGCACGTGCTGCGTAAAGTCCCTTGCGCGCCTGATTGAGAATCTTGGTATCGATGTCGGAAGAAATGATCTCGACATCCCATTGGTGTATGCCGGACCAGAGTTCAAGCAGATAGATTGCGATCGAATACGCTTCCTCGCCCGACGATGATGGAATCACCCATATCCGCAGCGGTCCGGTATCTGTTTTGCGAGCCACTAACTCCGGCAGAATCGAATCGACCAGACATTTGAACTGGTACTCTTCGCGAAAGAAGTAGGTTTCATTTACCGTCATCAAATTGGTCAGATTTTGTAACTCTTCACCAGAAGCCTGAAACCGTAAAAAAGTAAAATAGTTACGAAAAGTCGCATTGCAGGTGGCTTCTATGCGCTCGATTAAGCGCTTGTCAACGAAATAGCGTTTCGCTGCATCAAACTGGATACCAGTCTTGCGATAGAAAAATTCGCGAAATTTTTCGAAATCGTCAGCACTGATCTGTATGTTTGTCATGGAAGAATCAAGCTTGGGAAAGTCGTTTTAGGGCCAGATCGGTCGCAAACTGGATATAGGGTTCATCGGAAAAACGTGCCTTCAAGGAGTGAAGTGCGTGGCGCGATGCATCGGATCCCACCTCGCCCAACAAATCTACTGCGGTAGCACAGACGTTAACCTGTGGATCGTTCTCGATGACTGCGATCAGCCAAGGCTCGACTTCAGGATGCCGAAGGGATTCAAGAATATTGACAGCGAAAATGCGTACGTCAGCATCGTGATCATTGAGCAGCCCCCGCATAATGGGAGCGACCTGGTCGGGCATTTGCTTCATACCTTCGATGGCTTCATTACGCAGCGAAGCGGAGTCGCTGCGTAAGCACTGCACCAGACCAGCGATCGCCTCTTTATCGCCAAGTAATGTCAACGCCGACAAAATGACCTCTCGCACCGAAGCATCGTCTTCGCACATCAACCGCGCCACCAGTGCTCCAGCAGAATCAGGACAGTCAGCCAGATCTCGCGCGGCCCAGCGCCTGGTGATCGGATTGGGATTTACCAGCTCCGCGAGAAGACAAACACAATCGCGCGGCACCGAACGCTCGTTGTCATTGACGGCAGCAGTTTGTTGTAATTCTCTAATGATCGGCATGACCTCGCTCTCCTATCGTCCAACCCAGGAATTAAGCTGGGCCGCAATTCTTTCTGCGCGCAGGACAATACTGGCTCCTCCGCGATCGATCAACTCCGATGGCATACCGAATACCACCGATGTCTCCTCCGATTCTGCGATCGTGCGGCCTCCACGCTTTTTGATATCGGTAAACGCATCGGCACCGTCATGCCCCATGCCCGTCAAAAGGACGCCGATCACACGCGACGGATCGTAGTTTTCTAATACTGAGCGGCCCAGCAATTCTACTGAGGGATGCCAGAGAAATTCTTTGGTCTCCGGCTTGGGGATCAGTGTCGCCTTGCCGCTGCGTTGAACCACTTGCATATCTGCCCCGCCCTTGGCGATATAGATATAGCCGGTCTCAATGGGCATGGGCGCGCTGACCTCAACAACCTTAAGCGCACATAAATTGTCCAGCCGCTCAGCAAAAGATTTGGTGAAGGCAGCCGGCATGTGCTGCGCCACCAACACTGGCCATGGATAGTCGGCGTGGAGAAACGGCAGTATTTCTTCGAGCGTGCGCGGTCCGCCAGTCGAGACTCCGATGACCACCAGCCCGTCACCTGGGCTACCCCGACGCAGTAGTTTTGGTGTGGCATCCGTCGTTTGCGCGGCAGATTTTTGACGCTCGGTGCGCAGCCGCAATGCCAGGCCGGCGGTCGCGCCTTTGCTTTTCAATCTGGCGCGTGCGGCGGCACGTACCTTGGCGATCAGCTCATCCTTGATATCCACGATGGAGAGCGAAATCGTACCGCCCGGTTTGGCAATGTAGTCCACGGCGCCGAGATTGAGTGCTTCAAAGGTAGCCAAAGCCCCCTTCTCCGTCAGCGAAGAAACCATCACCACCGGTACCGGACGCTCGACCATGATCAATGAAAGCGCCGTAATTCCATCCATTTCCGGCATATTGATATCCAACGTGACCACATCAGGCTGGAAGTCACGATTTTCCTCCACCGCTTCCCTGCCATTGCGGGCCTGCCGGATCTGGAAGTCGCTCTCGCCTTGAAACAGCGTGGTCAACTGGCGACGCATCAATGCCGAGTCGTCAACGATAAGTAGTTTGATCATAAGGCTAGTCCTTGCGAAATCAGACTGCCATGCCGGCCAGTTCATCGATATCGCTGCGCTCTACCAAACCGTCAGGCTCGATCAGTTGCACCATGCGCTTTTGTTTTTCCAGATTGGCCATACGCGCCAGTAATTTTCCCTGTTGAGGTGATAAATGCGGCGCGGGCTCAATGCTGCTTTTTGGAATCTTTAGTACTTCCGCCACCGAGTCGACGATAAATCCGGTGCGAATGCCGGCGATCAGGAAGACCATCACCCGCTGTCGATCCGAGCGTGGGAAAGGCGGCAAACCTAGTCGACGTCGCAGGTCAATTACCGGCAGAACAACCCCGCGTAGATTGATGACTCCTTCAACAAAGGGCGGTGCCTTGGGAACATGAGTCAGCTCATCCGGGACACGGACAATTTCCTGTACGCTGTCGATCGGCAAGCCGAACTCTTCTTTATCGAGGCGAAATATCACAACCTGCTCGTCGTCGCTGATCTCGTTATCGAGGTCGGACGCGCTATCGTTCTGTGTCGTGTCATGTAAATGATCCATGCTTCTCAAGGCCTCCTTGACCGACGAATGGTTAAACAAGTTGCCTGCGGAGATAATCGACACCAGTCGTTTTCCACTATCCAGACGACATATTTCAGAAATGTCGGCTAGGTCGCCTTCCCGCACCAACAAGCCCGGCATGGCATCCACATTGCTCTTGGCTACTCGCAGTACTTCGTTGACGTTGTCCATCACCACGCCGACCGAGTTGGCGCCGACCGACACGACCACAATGCGACTGTGTTCACTGGCGTCCTGCGGCGGCAGCGAAAACATGCTGCGCAGGCTGACCAAGGGCAGCAACCGACTACGCAAGATCATCACACCGAGCACATACGGCTCTGAATTGGGAACCCGCACAATTGTCTCTGGAACCTGCACAATCTCCTGCACGTCATCGATCGCGATGGCGTATTCCTGACTGTCAACATCGAAGCTGACCAGTTGCAGTTCGTCGCTAGCTTCTTCTCCTGCCGGATCGTCACTTGCACGCAGACTACTGTTGGAAATCCCCTGGCGCGAGACCGCCTCAATTTGCACAAACTCTCTGGCAATCAGCTTCGCGAAGTCGAGCACCATGATCATGGCGTGCCCGCCAACGTTCTTGATTATTCCCAAAAGTAGATCGGTGTTGATGGTGCTACGAATCGATTCAACACCTTCGATCTTGGACGGTTCAATACCGACGACACTCGCCACACGATCCACCACAAAGCCGAGTGGCTGGCCAATGTCGACCACAAGCGCGCGGGTGGCGTCGTCATAGACCTGTTCGCTAAACCCGAATAGTCGACGCAGGCTAACAATGGGAAGTACCTTGCCACGCAGATTGGACAAGCCATCCAAGGCGGGCGGTGCCAGCGGCACGCGCACCACCTCCGGCACACGAATAATTTCCTGTACCGGAGTCATGTCGACGGCAAACACTTGATTGCCAACGATGAAAGTGACGAACTGGCATGTATCACCGATTTCTTCGCTGAATCCCCCCCCATTGGACGCACTTACTTGCAGATGCTCTTGCACCTTTTCGTGTGCGCTAGCAGCTTCCGAATCCGGCGCTCTCTCATGTTCCTGTTCAATCGCAGTCATTTTGGTTCTCCGTTTTATCAGGCGCTTTGCAGTTCATCAGCGAGCGACGCAATTTCTTCAATGGCAGAGGCCAGATCTTCGGCGCCCTGCGACTGCTGCTTCGCTGCAGATGCGGCTTCGCCAGAGGCCTTGTCGGCCTCCTGCGCGGCAGACGCAATCTGCTCGATGCCTTTTTTTACCTGAGCGGTGGCGGCAGATATTTCGCCGGAAGCGATGAGAATTTCCTGCGTGCTCTTCTCGACGTCGGCAATATCAACTTCGATCGACATCAGATTGTTGGTACTGGTGCGAGCGGTATCGACTTCGCGCAATGCTGTTGCGACAATCTCTTCCAAATCGTGCCCGACCACGCCGATCTGGTCCTGCACAGCCTTCACGAGATCCTTGATACGGTCGGCATTCTCAGCGGAGTCGTGAGCCAAGTTACGGATGTCCGTGGCCACAACCACAAATCCCTTGCCAAATTCGCCTGCGCGGGCTGCCTCGATGGAACCATTGACCGCGAGCATATTGGTTTGGATCGAAACAGTCGTAATCGCGTCAACAATCTTATCGATACGGCGCGAGATCAGTTCCAGTTCCTTGATCTGTTTGATGCTGCCGCGCGAGGCGTCGGCAGACGTCTGGATACTTTTTATCATCGCGTCAACCGAGGTCTTATTGGTGTTTAAGAGACGCTTGATTGCGTTGACTTTATCCGCTCCGGTAGTGGCGCGACTCTGCGCCAGTTCAAGGCCTTGCTCGATCTGCATAATGGCAGCGGCGGCTTCCGCGGTGCCGGCGGACTGCACTTCAGCCCCCTTGCGTATCTGTTCGATGGCGCTCATGATCTGCGCACCTGAGCGATTAATCTCGGCGATGGCGGAAGATAGCTCCTCGGCGGCGGATGCAACTTCCTCTGCACTTTTGGCGACGTCGGTCGAGCTCTTCAGGTCTTCCGCCAGTTCAGACAGACTCTGGGCGGCCTGTTCACATTGTGTCAATGCCTGCGATTGCTCCTCAACTGTCTTAGCGGATTCTTCTGCTGCGGCCGACTGTTCTTCAGCCGCAGCGGCAATGTCTTCCGAGCCCTTCAGGGCCTGTTCTACAGCGGTCTTGGACTGCTGCGCACCAGTCGCGATTTCGCGTACACCTTTAACGATTTCGGCGGCATCGATGCGAATCTGTTCTAGTTGCTCCGTGATGGCCCGCCCATTGGAGGCCTCGTCTTCCACAGCCTTTGCTGAGGAACTGATACCTTCTGCGATGCCCTTGACTTCTAGTTGAATCTGCTGCACCAGGTCTTGAATCTGTTTGGCGCTTTTCTCGGACGTTTCTGCCAAGGTCCGCACCTCGTCGGCCACTACGGCAAAGCCCTTGCCATGCTTGCCAGCGCGAGCCGCTTCAATGGCAGCATTGAGCGCAAGCAAATTAGTCTGATCGGCAATCCGCGCCACCGCCTTGACGATGTCGCCGATGCTTGCGGCCTGCTTTTCCAGTTCGGCGACCATCACGACTGACGCGTTCTGGCGCTGCGCCGCTACGGATACGTTAGTAATTATGTTTGCGACGTCGGTACCGGTTTTGGCGACCAATATCTGGGTTGCTTCGACTTTGGTCCGGCTGAACTCGGAGTTTTGTAGCTGGCGTAGAATCGCCACTTCCACCTGTTTAAAGGCGGCCATTGATTCCTGCGCAGCGCCAGAGGCTTCTTCGGCGCCGGTTGCAATTTGATCCGAGGAGCGCTTCAATTCTTCGGCTGCAGAGGCAGCTTGATTGATACCGGACGAGAGTTGTCCGGTAGCGGCAGCGATACGTTCGGCGGCCTGCTGTTGCTTGCCCAAGGTGCGGGCTTTTTTGCGCTGATTTTCTGCCTCGCGCGCAGTGGTCGTGGAAGATTTCACGTCAGTAAGACCAATATTGACCAGCATGGGAGCTTTTTTGACTAGCGACATGGTGCGTGTTCCTTGAGAGTAGTGAAATGAAAAAAACGGACGTGCGGGAGGTTGGTCGCGAGCGGCTCAAGAGCTATCCTCAGTGATAATCGTGTCACCCGTGTGATTTCGCATGGCAGGCAACCGCCCGAGTTGCTCGGTCCAGTCGGTACGTGACAGAGCCAGCGACAGCGCTTCAGGGCGCAACGGACGACTCACGTAAAATCCCTGAATGCTGTTGCAGCCGTGCTTGTGCAGATACCGTAGTTGCTCCTCGCTCTCGACACCTTCGGCGATGACCTGGAGCCCCAGGCTATGGGCTAGATGGATGACAGCCTTGGCGATGGTTCCGCTACCGCCGACGCTATACTGCTGCTGGCAGTCGATGCGTTGCACGAATGACTTGTCAATCTTCAGCGTGTCCAGTGGAAAACGCTCCAAATATCCAAGGTTAGAATAGCCCGTACCAAAATCATCAATCGATATCTGTACGCCAAGCGCCTTGAGGCTATCGAGCGTGGTGATGGTGTGCTCGGCTTTGGCCATCATCATGCCTTCAGTAAGTTCAAGCTCCAGGTAGCACGCCTTGAGCCCAGTCTCGTGCAACGTGCGTCGCACAAAATCGACGATATCGTTCTTCATCAACTGGCGCGCCGACATGTTGACTGCCACCCGAATCGGCGGAAGGCCGGCATCCTGCCAGCGTTTGTTCTGTTCGCACGCGGTACGCATGACCCATTCACCGATCGGCACAATCAAACCATTTTCTTCAGCCACAGGGATAAAATCGACCGGCGACACCAGGCCTAGTGTTGGATGGTTCCATCGTACCAGCGCTTCCGCCCCGATCATGCGCCTGGAATCAAGATCCACTTGTGGCTGATAAAGGAGAAACAGCTCGTTGCGTTCCAGCGCGCGTTGCAGACTGTTACCCAGTTTCATTTTGACCACGGTGCGGGTGTGCATCTCGCATAAATAAAACTGATAGTTGTTCCGACCGGATTCTTTGGCCATGTACATTGCGGTATCCGCGTTCTTGATCAACAGTTCGGTGGTGGCGCCATCGCGTGGATACAGCGCGATGCCGACACTGACCGTGACAAACGTCTCGACACCATCGAGTTGTATCGGCCACTCCAGAACCGCCATCAGCTTTTGCACCACCAACGCGCTATCTTCCTCGCGCACCAGATTGGAAAGAATGATGACGAACTCGTCGCCGCCAACCCGGCCGATAGTGTCGCCATCGCGCAGACACAGCGACAGCCGACGCGATACCTCTTGCAATAATTTATCGCCCGCCGCATGGCCCAGCGTGTCATTGACCAATTTAAAGCGATCGATATCGAGAAACAGCACCCCAACCAACCAGTTGTTACGCTCAGCGTGGCTAATCGCCTGATTCAAGCGGTCTTCAAACAGTATGCGATTGGGTAATGACGTCAACACGTCGTAATACGCGAGGTGTAGAAGTCGGGCGGCGGCGTGTTCGCGCTCGGTGATATCGAGATGGGTGATGACCGCGCGCGTCGGTCCGGTGTCTGGAAAGCGTGTCACCTTTAGCAGAAACCATCGATTTTCACTTTGCGTGGAGCATGGATACTCGAGTTCATATTCCGATCGGCTGCCAGCCAGCACCTCGCGTATCCCTCCCGCCACCAGAGCCGCGGTTTGCACCTCTTCGCCAGTTGCCTGGTCACATATATCGAGATAGTTGATTCCTTCGTCGATACCGTCGGCGTAGGCTCCGTTTTTACGGCCAAAATCGCGCCATGCCTGGTTGACTGCAAGAATGACACCACGCGGGTCTACGACACAAATGTGGATCGCCAGCGCATCCATCGTGGCTTGCACGAAACGTTCCGATTCGCGCAAGGTAATCTCGGCCTGCTTGCGCTCCGTGATGTCTTCCATCACTGTGATGAAATATTTCGGCGCGCTGACATGGTCTTGCATCAGCGTAGTGCTCAGGTTGGCCCAGATCGCCGTCCCGTCGGCGCACAGGTAGCGGCTTTCGAACCGACATACGGTGCCGACAGATTTCAGGAGCAGCGCGCTCAATTCCAGTACGGTGCGGGGGAGGTCCTCGACTGGGGTGACTCTGCTGAAATGACTCGTTTCCAGCACAGAAGGCGGATAGCCCAGGATATCGTTGAACTTGCGATTGGTTCGGATAAAGTGACCATCAAGCGTCGAGTACGCGATGCCCAGCGGCGCCATGTCGAAGGTAGTGTTAAAGCGCCGTTCGCTCTCGATCAGGGCGAGCTCGGACTGCTTTCGCAAGCGTAGATGCACTTCTATCCTGGCGTTCAATTCGTCCTGCGGCAGCGGCAAGCGCAACACGTCATCAAAACCCGCCCGTAAATAGGCTCGCGCCAGCGCCTTGTCCGGCAGCAAAAGCAGCAGCGGTAACGTCAACGGATGCATGTGCCGCTTCACCTGAAACAGGAAATCGCCATGATGGTGCGCTGCCCATTCATCGACGATGATCATCGACATCGTGACAAAGGTCGACTCCGGCATCGATTCCGGCTGGTCCAGCATGACGGTCTCGCAACCGGCCTGATGGAGAAGCTCCACCAGTCGCTCACGACCGCTTGGGTTGGCCACCATCAGACCGACACTCGCCAGTGCTGGCGCGCGCTTCATATTCTGGACCTAGCAATACTGCGAGCGACAGGCCGGACACCGGTTGCATATTCTTGGAGCCTCATCTGCGGTCCTTTGCTGTTGCATCACTGATTGAGTTGACACATGCAAGTTAAACACCGCAGCCGCCCCCGTCTGCCAGGAATTCAAAGCACCTTATGTAAGGAAATCTCAATTCGACGGACAAGTCATTAAAACAACAGTTGCTGCAAATATTTGCAATTTCACAAGTAATGTTGCTATCAGAGAAGTAGTGCCATTAGAATAAAAATCAGAATCAAAGCAAAAGTTGCTATACAGCATGCATCAATTCCTACACGTGCACACCGAAGTCCGCCAGACCCTGTCAAGGGATACCCCATGGCTATGCGTTTGCTAAACAGGATTGTTCAACGATACAATGGGTGGCTGCGTCGCTGCGACAGCCGAATGGCAGGGGCCGATGCCACTCTTGAGCAAACCATCACGACGTCGATGCAGCACGCGCACACCCGACGTGCGGTCATTGATGCGATGCCAGCCAGTATCGCGCTGCTCGATGGCGATGGCGTGATCACACTGGTCAACAACGCCTGGGAGCGCTTTGCGATTGATAACGGATTGCACAGTCCGAATTTTTGTGTCGGTTTAAACTATCTGCAGGTGTCCCTGCGGGACGACGAGGCATTCGAAACCGTGGCCGGTATTCGTCAGGTACTGTCGCGCACGACGCCGGCGTTCAGCATCGAATATCCCTGCCATTCAGCGAACGAGGAGCGCTGGTTTGAGCTGATCGCTCTTCCACTGGAGGACACGCAGCTGGCTGGCGCCATGATCAGTCACGTCAATATCACGCGCCGCAAGCTAGCAGAACGCGGCATGCTAGCAGGTGCGGTACGCCTGGCAGAAATACAGCGAACTGCGCAAGTGGGCAGTTGGGAGTTTGATCTGCGGACGATGCGCGGCACACTTTCGGATGAAATGTCGCGCCTGTGCTATTGGCCGGCGGCATCGGAGATTGGATTCGCCGACTTTATCAACCTGGTGCATCCGGAGGATCGCCACGAGTGGAGTCTGGCGGTAATCCCCGCCCCTGACGCGGCACCACATGTCGTCCTCAAATACCGCACCAATCCAGCACGAGGACCAGAACGCCTGATCAGCGCAGTAGTCTATCGGCTGCGCGATGCCGACGGCAGGATACTACGCAGCAATGGCACAGGACGGGACGTCACGGCGCAAAAACACGCAGAGGAAACCTTGCGTGCGAGTGAGCAGCGTTTCACGACTGCGTTCAACCAGGCGCCCATCGGCGTCGCAGTAGCGGCACTGGACGGCCGCTTTCTCAAGGTGAACTACGCCTTGTGCCATTTGCTCGGGTACAGTGAGGCAGACCTGCTTCAAATGACTTTCAAAGATGTGACGCATTCTGAAGACCTGACCAAAAACTGGTCTATGCTGGAAAGCCTTGTCGATGGTCACTTGGATAACTTCCGAATCGAAACCCGTTACGTGGGCGCCGACGGCAGCATCGTCACAGCGATGCTCAGCGTGGCGCTGGTGCGCGATTGTAGCGGGCAGCCGGAAAGTCAGATCGTCAATATACAGGGCTGGACCGATCACAAACGCACGGAGCTGGACCTTGGCGAGGCGACTGAACGCTTGAAGGAGACACAGCGCATCAGCCAGATCGGCGATTGGAGTTATGACATCGCTACTCAGACCATGCTTTGGTCACCGCAACTCTTCAGAATCATGTGGCGCACCCCACAGCTAGGACCACCAAATAATTACGCAGAGAACGCCAACTTCTACGATGACCGCAGCCAGCCGTTCATGATCGATAAAATTGCGTTGGCGATTGCTACAGGCACTACGCAGCAATATGAGTTCCTGGCACACCGCGCAGATGCCGAACAGATCTGGCTGAGACCAGTCGCAGTACCTTCCAGTGACAGTAGTGGCAAGGTCTACAAGCTACACGGCACAGTACAGGACATTTCGCAACGCAAGCACAGTGAAATGCTCAGTGCGCGGATGGCGGCTATCATCGACTCCTCCGAAGATGCCATAATCACCAAGGATATGCGCGGCCACATTACCTCTTGGAACCTGAGCGCTGAACGCATTTTTGGCTACACGGAAACAGAGATGCTGGGCCAGTCGATATTGCGCTTGATTCCCGTCGAGCAGCATACCGAAGAAGAACTCATTCTGTGTCAGATCAGGGATGGAAAGAAGATAGGTCACTATGAAAGCACACGCCTGACCCGATACGGTAAGCTGATTGATGTTTCGCTCAGTATCTCACCTATCAGAAACGAGCTCGGTCATATCCTCGGCGCATCGAAAATCCTGCGTGATATTTCTGAGCGGCGTCAGATCGCCCTCAAGTTACAGCACGATGCTAAACGCCTGCAAGAGCTTTCGCGCCGGTTGATGAGCTCCGAAGAGGACGAACGGCGCCGCCTCGGACGAGATTTGCATGATCAAACCGGTTCGAACCTCACTGCGTTCACTTTGAACCTGAAAACGTTGCATGCCAAATTGCCGCCTACGGTTGCAACGGAGATGAAGCAACATTTCGACGACTTAGAATCGCTGGTGCGCGAGACCATCTTGCATATCCGGGATGTTCTGTCGAATCTGCGGCCTCCCGCACTGGACGAATTTGGTGTGCTGGCAGCGCTGACCCACTTCGTGGAGCGAATCGTGGCGCGTAGCGATCTGCAATTGGAGGTCAACGGTCATGAACCATCTCCCCGTCTTCCGCCTGAAATTGAGATAGCGCTATTTCGCATTGCCCAAGAGGCGCTGGCTAACGTGCTAAAACACGCCGCCGCCCGCTGCGTGACAATAGCGCTCAATAGCAACGGATCGTACGTGAGGCTTCACATCCAAGACGACGGTCGGGGCTTCGATTACGACAACAGCCGGCCTCCACTGAGCAGCTTGGGCATGATCACCATGAAGGAGCGAGCACAAGCCATTGGCGCTGAACTACGACTGCGCTCGGTCATCGGTGTCGGGACCGAGATTACCGTCATAGTGGAAAATAGTAAGACAGCCAAAGCGCCCCCCAACATGAGAGTCAGCGCCCAATGAGTATCAGTGTGTTTTTAGTCGATGATCATGCTATCATCCGCGAAGGTTTGACCAGCCTGCTCAAAACTGACCCCGAGATCAACGTACTGGGCAGCGCCGCCAACGGCCGCGAAGCTGTGACGCAGATCCGTCAACTCAATCCAGCCGTAGCTATCCTTGACATCAGTATGCCCGACATGAATGGCATTGAAGCGGCCAGGCAAATTATCGAGCGCTCGCCGCAGGTTCATATCCTGATTCTATCGATGCACTCCACAGCGACGCATGTCTTTCAGGCGCTGGAAGCAGGAGTTCATGGATATGTGCTAAAGGAGTCGGCGGCGCAAGAAATTATTCATGCGGTGAGGACGATCCATGCAGGCCGACGCTTTCTCAGTGCCGGTGTGGTCGAGGTTGTCGCAGAAAATTTACATACGCGCTCGGACATCAAACCTCTCGATAGTCTTAGCAAGCGCGAGCGTGAAATCCTACAACTGGTGGCCGAAGGCCATAGCAGCGCGCAGATAGCTAAGAAGCTCAACTTGTCCTCTAAGACCGTCGATACATATCGCAGCCGACTAATGAAAAAGTTAGGCCTTAAGGATGTCGGCGGCATCGTCCGGTTCTCACTGCAGCACCGTTTAATTAGTCTTGACTAGGTTCGTAGCGCCGGCATGCAGATGACAGTCAATTTTGGACATGCAATCCGGTCTGAGCTGGGCACCCAAACCGGATGTCACCAGACATTACATCATGCTCTGTTGATTTGCTCGCGGAATTGACCATATTCAATTGATCCACCTTCCAGCACATGGCGAAGGCAGCGTGGAGTTAGCAGGATTTAGTAGACGCCTCATTTTCGCTTGCGATGTACGGTTTCAAATTCGTTCGGACTGACACCGCCAAGATAACTGTGTCTTCGTACCTTACTGTAGAAATCATCAATGTATTCGGCCAAGCCAAGCGTCGTGGTTTCGCGGTCGGCATACCCTACCGCAGGTTTTCATCACTGCCCGGGGAAGCGCATAGGAGTTATTCAGATTTGGGCCGGTATACCCCAATACATTTTCCAATATGAATTTCCCCCTGGGGGCATAGGAGGAATTCTGGAAACAACTTGTGCCAGACTGGTTTAACACGTTGCCCACGCCGAATCCTACGGTGTCAGCACTGTCTGTGCTGACGAGAAAATTAATGGGCGCTGTCTTTATCAGCCATTCGCAGTCGGGAATTTACTCGTTTCAAGTTGCTGCCATGAACTCCCAAAGCGTCGCAGGAATAGTCGCTATCGAGCCTGGTGCATGCCCATCCCCGACGGCGGATATGACGCCGTTCGTTGGCCTGTCGATATTTATTCTTTGGATGGCCCATAGGAACAATGGAAATTTCCATCGAGAAATAATGCGTAATCTGAGCCCGAAATAGTCAATCGAGCGCGCAAAGAAATGGTGATACGATCTTTGACCTGGTCATCCATGTCCAAGGCCCCCCCTCTCCCAGATTGCGTTGAGGGTATTGACCGCCATGATTGGTCACCAGAAGAGGAACCGCTGGGCCAGCGTCAATGCCAGCGGCTGGATGGCCATGAGGCGTGACCACGGCTCCCAGCGCCAGGAGCGCGATTTTTTGGCGATGGACTGTTTTGTCTCTAAAATGGAGATGTGCTGAACGAGTACCTTATGAGCGGTGCGAACTAGGAGCACGACATCCGCTCTCGATCCGGCACACCGGATTATTCTCGACCATTTTGAAATTTATCAATAACCGTCGTGACAATATCTTTATCACGGAGAATCATAACTATCCTCCACAGATGAAAAAGAACAGCCACTACAGCCAGCGCCGCATATGCCATTACAAATGACATATCCATATAACTTGCATACCATGCGGCCCCCCAGAAATGAATGATAAGCAGGCACATAAAGGCGCTGAAAATAGCTCCAAGAATGGGGACAATATGATCTTTCCTCATCATCAGATGTCTCCCAAAGTACGCTGTTTTCCTGAGCTTAAATACGTAGATCCAAAAGCGGATTTTGCATCATCTAGTAGAACGGTGTATTTCGCTTTTCGCGTATCTGTAAACCCGTCGAGTTTAGATAGCGTCCAACGATGGTGACGAGAGTGAAAGCGATACATACGCTCCTCCAGCGTTGAATAGGGGTGGCTCAACCGCTGCACAAGATTGTTCAACCGCCACCACATTGTCTTTAGATTTCCCGGCTTGGCTAGGAAGGACCTTTCGAATCGCACGTCCATGGAAGATAAATAGACGTCCCTGCCGCTGCGTTTCTTTGTAAACATAAGATAGCCTTTCGGTTAATGTAAATGCTCCTGCTCTTTCGAGGTTAAAGACATCCTATCAACTGAAAATGCTCGCGCAACTTTCGACACTACTCCATACGATCAACCAAGTCAGGAAAACGACAGATAACGTTGCAAACGTGGCCTTTAGGATTTCGTCGTTGGACGACCACGTCGGCGAGGCGCCTCTTTTTTCCCCGATTGCAGCTCTTCTTCATAGACGCGAAAAAGTTCAGACAAAGAGCAATTTAATCCCAAGGCGATTTTTTGAAGAGTGGTGAAAGACGGGTCTTTCGTTGCCAGCTCAACCGAACTGACATAACTACGCTCTAGGCCGGCTTCAAAGCCAAGGCCCTCCTGCGTTATCTCAGCTTCGACTCTTAAACGTCGTATAGCCTTCCCTAGCGCCTTCCGGTATTTCAGATCCACTGTACGCCTTTAATTCTGTCAAAAGACAGAATTTCGCGTTTATAATCAAATATGTATTCGCACTATAGAAGTCATTAAAAATACTGGTCATATCGGAATTGAAAAATGGCATGAGGACTGAACAAGACCAAATCGTTTGCAGCTCTCCTTTTATTGATCAAACAAACATGGAAAATAGAAATGCACTCTAGAAGAAAAATTCAGATATTGGTAATTACAGTCCTATTCAACCTTGCCGCATGCGAGAAAAATGTCATGGGGAGCGCTAAATCATTAGAATATTACGGAGAGCATCTTAGCGAAGCAGATTCGGTCATTGCAAAGTGCCATGATCAAGAGCAGAAAGAATTAAGTGTGATGTCTCCAACTCAGCGTTTAGCATGGATGGATACGGCGGACGGGATTAATTGTCGGAATGCCTCACAGGCTCGTTCCAGCCATAACTATGCGGAACGTCAAAGACAGATGCGCGAAGCCGCAGATAAATACAAATAATGATTGTGCTCAAAAATTGAAACATCAAACCATCGTAGCCTCGTCTGGCAATTGATCTAAAAAATTTTCCTCATCAGTACCTGGCGAGAGCAACTTCTATAACAAGGCCACTTCAATCGTGTGCATTCTGGGGACGAGAATTTCTATGTCCGCAATGCTTCTAGCCACATTAACGGCTAGAAGCATATTCCAAGGATTTTACGCATTGCCTTGTTTTGATAAGGCCAATGCCGCCGCCTCCAATGCGGCGACATTTCGTCCCATCAACTCAATCCATTCCTGCGCATGCCGCTGGCTATGCGTGCACCACAACAAATGAACTTGACGAACCGTGATTTCAATTCCCACGTACGCCAACTCGTCAATGAGCCGGATACAATCAGCTTGCCGATGAGATGACACAGGAACGAATAGCAATGAAGAGAGTTTCTGAAGCGAGGATTCGATGTTACGTTTCGCACGCTCAGCGTCATCCGCGCTGCCTTCCCGGCCGAAGCTACCATAATAGGCTCCGGTAATCGAAATGCGACTATGGCCTAGCTGTTCGCTGACTCGGGCACGTTTCATATTCAATTCTTCGCGCTCCAATTGACCGCCCGTTCCTCCCAAGGTAGGTGGAATCAAACTCGCAATCAATGCAGCATTTTCGGCAAACTGTGCCCTCAGTCCATGCCCAGTCGTACCAACGACATCCCTAGTCACACCCATTCTCGCCATCAAGCGGTTGTATCGACCCACCGAATATTTCAAGGTGGCACGCTCCCCGCTTGTGGTCACCTCCCATCCTAAGAGAGCATTTTTACTTTTCATTTTTGATTTAACGAAGTCCAATACTGATCGCTGCTCAGGGGTATCGATCGGGATCATCCGGGGACGACCATTCTTGGTCTTGTGCAGCGCCAGCATATCGCCCAGGTCTGCCGATATTGGCTGCAACTGGAGCACCTCAATACGGCGCAATCCAAATGCGAGGGACATTCGTAGCATCAGGCCAAATCGCCAATCCAGTTCATCTGCCTCCTGAATTTTCGCGGCAACATCAATGCCATTTTCGGTCCAACTCTTGCTTTCTTTAGCAAGTTTCACATTTTTCAACGTTGCGGGATCAACGTCAGGAACGATCTCGACAAGAGACTTGATCATTCCTGATTTCCCTATCCACGTACAAAAGTTTCTCAGAATCGACAATTCTGTTTGAATCGTCGAGACCTTTTTTCCTGTTTTCAGCCAATGCCGACAAAGCACTTCTATGTGCTTGAGTTTCAAATTTTGCGGATCATCCAACTTATAGCCGAGGAGATGCAATTGTTTAAAACTCTTTTTCAATACTGAACCGTAGCTGCTCGTCGTCAAATTCGCAGCAATTTCTCCATTGGCCCGCTTGCCTGCGCATAACGCAAGTAGCGCTTTAAGTTTGGCGACACAATCTGAATGAGACATTAACACTCCATAACAGGGGTACAACAATGAAAGATAGATCTCTTTCCCACTTGCAAAAGAAATCAACCCGCAGGTGTCCAGCGATGGGCTCAAGAAGCCAATCTTAAGAATGCTGGCTTCACGTACAGTCCTTGGCTTCAGTACGCGCCGACGCATCGCTGCCGCCGGTTACTCGATTTCCATCCACCGAGCGCTGGTCAGTTACGCCGACCAGACGAGGCATTCCCTGTCAGCGACAGGTCGCGGTGATGCCTTCACCAACATTGGATAGATGCATAGATATGCCGCCGCTCTCCGCTGAACGACACATTGAAAGTGTCGAATCAGCAAAGCCGCGAGAACGGATGCAGCGCAATGGCTCTCAAGGAAATTGAATGTCAGCACAACCGACATTCAAATCGAGATAGGAGGGTCCGACTTTCGACTGTCGACTGTCGACTGTCGACTGTCGATGCGACTCAGAAAAAATATTTTCAGTATCGTTTTTGCTTACGAAAATGTAGCAAGAGCCGCGCCCTAACTGGCCCACCTCGACACTCAGTATTCTTGATTTGTTTTTCTGAAACGACGAATACCCAATACATCAAAATGTACGGACTTACATGTCGTTTAAAATGAATGCCGCAATGCGGCTTTGGGGAAAACTGGCCTATATCAAGATAGGTCAGTAGAGAGATTTAATTGAAATGCCACAGAGTGACGTATCTAATATAACTGATTTATGCGGACAAATGCAACCACATAAAAAATCTACTCACCAGAGAAACAAATGGAGATTACCCATCTCCAAGCTCGTGGATTTTCTCGACAAACTTCGAACATCAAAATAACATCTGACACACAGAGAACATCGAGATCCAAACATTTTGCTAACACTTTAGATACACGATCCCGCTGCGCTCAGATTTAAATTCCATTTTTCTCATCCAGAATGATTGACCTTAACAAAGCAAGAACCGCACTCGATCAACTGGGGGATAACCAGGACAAGACCTCGAAGATGCACCGTTTTATCCAACTTCTCCCCTCTATTGAAAAAGCGCGTAAGAACGGCATTAAACATCAAGCCATCCTTGAGGTGCTCAATGCTCAGGGCTTTGCCCTTACTCAAAAATCATATTCGGTCATGTTGAGCAGAGCGAAACAAAGAAAAGAGAAAGCTCTCATACCGAAAAAACCAACCATAACCTCGGCAATCGCCCCTCAAATTCAAGAACCATCCACTCGCCAGTCGGGTTTACTTCAGAATATTCGAGATGGTATTCCCGATCCGCCGCGCTTTGTATGGGATGTGAATGATGCAAAAAAAATTGATTGGTGACTACGGCATTTAGTTGCGTCACTAAAGTCTCATGTTTTACTAGGTTCGCCTCTAACAACACAAACAAAATATGTCCTACGAATATAACGTCGGCGATACCCCTCATGAAATCGACAATCCTTACACGATTGAAAATACTTTTCTGCTAATCAGTAGTCTATTTTTATTACTGGGAGCCTGCTGGTTGCTGTATGTGGCTCGCAGCTATTTCACGGCGCAAGAAGACAAGCTGGGATTTGCAACAACAGGGTTAGCGATGGCTATCTTTGGCATTGCTCTCCACTTTGTTGTGTGGGCCTTATCTCACATGAGATTTTTCTTCGGCAGAAACCTTCCCGTCGGCCTCGCAGAGGAACTATTACCCACAGCGATAGGAAAAAGTGCAAGAGCGAGCTCGATCCAGGAAATATTAAGACAACGCTCCATACCATTTCCAGAACCACAAGGGCCGCTGAATGGGGTGCTGTATTCGCTGATCAAACCCTTGATTGTGGCCCCACCACCAATCCAGTTCGCAGCAATTCGTCATTTTCACGCTGCAATTGGCATGGTCGCGATTCTTTTTTCTTTGACGATTTCCTATTTTATGTTTCAAGGCTCATCGTCCGAGGGACTGGTGTCGTGGCTCTATTTGCCACTCACCGGTCTATCTTTAGCGACGCCTTTTCTGAAACAGAAGGAGCACGACAGCCCGCCCAATTCTAATGCCATGTTTGGGAGTTTGGTTGGCATGATTGTCTTTGCCATGTTGGCCCCAGTTATCGTTCCTCGCTATTTGCCACATTGGGACATCACTCCCCTATGGATAGCGCCAACAATCTTGTTGATAACATCGCTCGTGTCCTCATTGTTGTTTTTAAAATCTCTGCTGTCTCAACTCGACAATGTTTCTCAGACTGCCGTTTCATGTGAACAAACAACGATTGCGATGAACTGTCCGCCAAGCCAACTATGGGCGGAGATCGGTCGTGATTTTCAAAGTAATTGGGTACGTGATGTTCCCAACCGCGCCTATATCAATCTGCCGCCAGATGTATCCGGCACGGAACGAGGGGCGTTTCAGGGGCACATTATGGAAGAGACACAACCTCAGGCTACTTCCACGATGACGTTTCAGGGAATCAAGGATGCCTTACGCGTTCCTTACGCCAAGTACTTGGTATTGCTATCTATCTGGGGAATGTTATTGTCACTCGCGAGTGTCTGCTTCGCAGGAACATTGGCCCCTCAATTTGCCGATATGTCTCGTTTCGAGATTTCGCGTTCTTTTCTGGGCATATTCGCACTTGGTTCCTCAGCGGTAAGCAGCTTTCGCATAGGTCATTTGCTCTGGTCCAGGATGTATTTCACCTCACGCGTCGTCTGGATCGAAACCACAGGCACATTTCAAACCTCTGAATTAGATGTTGGAAATCAGTTCACCGGCCGATTGCGATCCCGCTCTAAATTGACTCGCATTGAGGATGCCACCCTGCGGGTATGGCTCACAGATATCGTATCAGTCGCATTCGGCAAACAGGGACAACGCTACATCATGGCCATGGCACCCGCAGATGGTATCGCGAGAGGTATTGCACAGAGACTAGTTAATTTTGCAGGAATGCAAAGCACGATTGTGGCCCCGACTTCAGAACGTGATGTCCTTCACGCAAAGAATCTAAGCAATCTGGATCGGGCTCTGTCTGAAAATCCAAACGCTCCTGTAAATGCAATTTCACCAGAAAAACTTTTCACTAGTACCGAACAGCCTAATTCAACAGGAATAGGCATTGTGAAATTCGTGAATGACGAAAAGGGATTTGGCTTCATTACTGCGCAAACCGGAGAGAATATTTACTTTTCAAAAAGCCAAATTATTAAGGGTAATCATATTGCCAAAGGATCTCCTGTCCAGTACAAGATCGTTCCATCGCCGCGTGGAAAAATGGCAACGCATATTGCTGTGTATGCCTGATCTATATCGTAGAACGTCAATCGAGATATCTATTGGTGTTCCTTCGATTTAAGAAAAAGTATTGAATATTTTCTCCAGACCTTAGATTAAATAGTCTTGACATGCCAAATTCATTTCATGCAAAATCATCTCGTCGTTTTACGGCATGACTTAAAATTTACGGTTCACGTTTCCACATACTAATCACAATCCAATGATTGGCCGATGACTTCGCCAAAGAAGTTCAATCATTCGGATATGCAGCAATTGTCGCCTACCGACATCTACCTCGAATTACCCCTTCCCCTATTTCAGGCCTAACCGCCACTCAGTTAATCCGCTAGTCGTTCCCTCGCAAATCAAAGGGTCGCCGCCCTCCAGCTTTGAACTGGTAAATGGCATCGTTTTAGGCAGCATCGACTCTTTGGTCTGATGCTCTGGATATCATCGCCTCGAAAAGTTGCGAAGGACGAACTGAGGGTTATGCTGACTTATACATTGATGACGCAGCGGTTGAAGGTCTGTCATTTCGGCGAACGCGAACCAACAGCTCAAGGAGCGAGAAATGACTAATTTATTTCTCGAGGACCAACAGCTTAATGAACTGACCGGAATTCGTACAGGTTCAACACAAGCTGGAGTGAAGCATTCCAAATACCAATTGCAGGCCTTGTTTCTGCGACAAATTGGGATCGCATTTATCGTTAATGTGAGAGGAAATCCATGAGCTCAATGTTTTTAAATGATTCCGAACTCGACGAGCTTACCGGTATCGCTCGCGGAGCAACGCGGCTCGGCGTCAAGAAAACGAAGTTTCAATTGCAGGCCGCATTTCTTCGGGACCGCGGCATCGCCTTTATTTCAAACGCGCGCGGCAAGCCGGTCGTGTTGCGCTCGGCGCTCGAATCTAATTCGACTAGTGCCGCACCAAAAACAGGATGGCGGCCGGCCGCCGTAGGGGCATAGCATGGGTCGCAAATCGTCCAAACATTCGAACCTTCCCAAAGGCATGCGGGCGCGCGTTCAGCGCAGCGGCGCGGTCTACTACTACTATGAGCAGGGCGGCTCCAAGCGCAAAGAAATCTCGCTCGGATCCAACTACGTCGAGGCGGTGAGAAAGTGGGCGGAACTGGAAATGGCTGCGCCGGTAGACGTGTCTGGCATCGTGACGTTTCGCTACGCCTGCGAGATGTACCAGCGAAAATATTTGATCGAGAACAGCTTAAAGACGCGCACCGAAAAGCTGCGCCAGTTCGAAACGCTGTACAAGTTTTTCGACAATCCTCCGGCACCGCTGACCGAAATTAAACCCATCCACATAAAGCAGTTCCTAGCGTGGCGCGTAAAGCTGACGCAGGACGCGTTGCGTGCAGATAAAAAGGAAGTCGAGGGACACGAGGGCCGCGTGGCGGCGAACCGTGAGAAGTCTCTCATTTCGCATGTGTGGAACGCGTCGCGCGCCGAAGGGCTGACGGACTTGCCGAACCCGTGCGCCGGCATCAAATCATTCCGAGAGTTCGGCCGCGATACCTACGTCTATGACGAATCGTTTAAGGCCGTATGGGGAAAAGCTGACGTGCCAACGCGCGAGGCAATGGACCTGGCATATCTAACCGGCGGCCGGCCCGGCGACCTGTTGAAGATCGACGAAACACATTTGCGCCAGGGGTCAATCGAAGTGACGCAAAACAAGACCGGAATAAAATTGCGGATCGCCGTCGCCGGCGAACTTGCCAAGCTCATCGAAAGAATCGTCGCCAGGAAGCGGGCAATCGCGGGCAAGGTGGTCTCGACTAGGTTATTGGTCAATGAGGAAGGCCAGCCGCTCGGGAAATATGCCCTGCGGTTCCGCTTTGAGGATGCCCGCGCAGCTGCCGGCATCGAAGGCGACGATTTCCAGTTCCGAGACCTGCGCGCCAAGGCGGCGACCGATAAGACCGACAGCGACGACATCCGCGACGCGCAACAGCAGCTCGGACACGCAAGCGTGACGATGACCGAAACCTACGTGCGCAAGCGCCGTGGACACAAGGTTATGCCTACAAAGTAGCGAATCCACCGTCCGCGTGGCGGCTTTTCCTTGCCAATGTGGCGCTATTTTAATGCGAGTAATTTTCGGGGTAGCTCGCGTAAGTGCGAAAATTGCGAAGCAAATGCGTATTTGCGAAGCAAAAAGAAAAGGCCCACCGAATGGTGGGCCTTTTAAATACTGGTGCTGGCTGCAGGACTTGAACCCGCCACCCCCTGATTACAAGTCAGGTGCTCTACCAGATGAGCTAAGCCAGCAAATATTGAAGACAACGATTATAACCTATTTAATTCTGGTTAGTACAGGCCGCCCACCTTTTTTTGGTGGTTCCGGCTCATGATCTGGCGAACTTCCGCTATCAGTTTCGTTTTTTTCAGCCACAGGGACCGAGGAAAGTGTAGGTGCAATGCTTGTAACGGCTGCCGCGACTGGGGTATCGGCAAGTTCATCCGGATCTTCGCTGACATCAGCAGCAGAGGGTGCTTCAAACGCCATGCCCTGGCCATTTTCGCGTGCGTAAATGGCAATGACATTTTCCACCGGCACCGAGATATCACGCGACACCCCGCCAAAACGTGCACTGAAATTGATGAAGTCGTTGTCCATCTTGAGGCTGCTGGTGGCTTCAAAACTGATGTTAAGAACGATTTCGCCATTCTTGACGAACTGCATGGGCACCCGCGTGCTGGCGTCCACCACGACCGCAATATGCGGTGTATAGCCATTGTCTGTACACCATTCATAGATGGCGCGCAGGAGATAGGGTTTGGTAGAGACTTCTGGCATGACAAAGACCAATCTGAAAAACGGGTGGGCACAGCAAAGCTGCGGCCCGACAATCTTAAACGAGTTCGCCGATTGTCCTGGCGAGCAGGATCAACCGGCGAGCACGATCAAGCATAAGGCACTGCCCGAATTAACGGCGCATGACCTTTTCTGATGGCGTCAGCGCTTCGATGTAAGCTGGACGCGAGAAGATGCGTTCGGCGTACTTCATCAGTGGCGCTGCCGTCTTCGACAGTTCGATACCGTAGTGGTCGAGACGCCACAGCAACGGCGCCAGCGCTACGTCGAGCATCGAGAATTCGTCGCCCAGCATGTACTTGTTCTTGAGGAACAGCGGTGCCAGTGTGGTCAGACGGTCACGAATTTCATTGCGCGCTTTTTCGTGATTCTTTTCTGCGGTCTTGCTCTTTTCGTTTTCGAGCGTATGCACGTGAATGAACAATTCCTTTTCGAAATTGAACAGCATCAACCGTGCGCGCGCGCGCATTAATGGATCTGCCGGCATCAGTTGCGGATGCGGAAAACGTTCGTCGATGTATTCGTTGATGATGTTAGATTCGTAGAGAATCAGATCACGTTCGACCAGAATCGGCACTTGCCCATATGGGTTCATGACCGAGATATCTTCAGGTTTGTTGAACAAGTCAACGTCGCGGATTTCAAAGTCCATGCCCTTTTCAAATAGGACCAGACGGCAACGTTGCGAGAATGGGCAGGTTGTGCCCGAGTAGAGAACCATCATTGTTGTATTGCCTTAGAAACAAAGGGGTGAGACGCTGTACGTCTCACCCCGATACGTACACCCGCAAACAACACGGGCACGAAACTTACTTAACTTCTTTCCAGAACGACGCGTTCAGGCGCCATGCCAGTACCAGGAAGCCTCCCAGAAACAGCAAAACCCAGACGCCAAGACGTTTACGCGTATTTTGCGCAGGTTCACCCATCCATTGCAAGTAGCCGACCAAGTCAGCGACCGCATTGTCGTATTCTAACGCGCTCAACTTGCCGGCCGTCAACTGTTCAAAACCGATCACGGTTGGCGTCATCTTACCTTCTTCGTGGGGATCTTTCACCTCGGCCAGCTTGAGTTTGCGAATTCCTTGCAATTCCCATAACACATGCGGCATGCCGACGTTGGGAAAGACCAGGTTGTTCCAACCGGTAGGCCGGCTGTCGTCCTTGTAATAAGTGCGCAGGTAGGTATAGAGCCAATCAGGGCCGGAACCGGCTTCCGAAGCCTTGGCCCGGGCAATCACAGACAGATCGGGAGGTACCGCACCAAACCAGGCCTTGGCGTCTTGCGGCAACATGGTGTTTTTCATCAGGTCACCAACTTTGTCGCCGGTGAATAGGAGATTATCCTTGATCTGCTGGTCGCTCAGGCCAATATCGCGCAAACGGTTGTAACGCATGGCTGATGCCGCATGGCAATTCAAACAATAGTTGACGAACAACTTGGCGCCATTTTGCAACGCCGACAAGTCAGTCGTGCGATCCGGAGCCTGGTCTAGCGGGTAAGCGCCATCGCTGGCAAATGCCATGGCAGGCAGGAATACCAGCGTGGCAAGGAGTCTCTTCAGCAATCTCATTTTTATCCTCTTCGCGGCTGGCTTAGTGGGGCTGAAAGGTTACGCGGTCAGGCACTGGCTTGAACTTGCCTTGTGCGCTCCACCACGGCATCAGCAGGAAAAAGCCGAAGTAGATGAAGGTGCACAATTGACTGACAGTCTGCGCGATGTCGTTGAGCAACACATGATTCATCAACCGTAAGTTACCCCAGACACCGGGTGGCTTCACGCCCAGATAACCAAGCACCAGAAAGGCGATGCCGAAGGCGATGTAGATGTACTTATGCCAGCTCGGACGATAACGGATTGATTTGACCTGCGAGTGATCGAGCCAGGGCAGCCCTCCCAGAATCACGACCGAGACGCCCATGAGCACGACGCCAAAGAATTTGGCATCAAACCCGGACAACACGCCCGGTACTGCATCGCCCAAGCCCATATGACCGGCCACGATAGGAAACAGACCCATGGCAATGGCGATCAGCACGGCGAGCACCATCACACCAAGCCGGATCGCGCGATGGAAGGCGGTCTTGAGCCAGATCAACGCAGCATAGGCCAGCACGCCAGCGATCAGCCAAGACATGAAATCCGATGTGGTAGCTCGCAGAATCGAATAAAACGGTGTGAAATACCAGACTGGCGCAATATGCAGCGGGGTCTTTAGTGAGTCAGCCGGGATGAAGTTATTGTATTCGAGGAAATAACCACCCATTTCCGGCGCAAAGAACACCACCGCGCTGAACACCAGCAGAAACACGGCTACTGCCATGATGTCGTGCACCGAATAGTAAGGGTGAAACGGCACGCCATCGAGCGGTATGCCGTTGGCATCAACGTTTTCCTTGATTTCAATACCGTCCGGATTGTTGGAGCCGACTTCGTGCAAGGCGACGATATGCGCCACCACCAGGCCGATCAGCACCAGCGGGATGGCGATCACATGGAACGAAAAGAACCGGTTCAAGGTAGCGTCCGACACCACATAGTCGCCACGTATCCACAGCGACAAATCAGGGCCAATGAATGGGATCGCACCGAACAGATTGACGATCACCTGCGCTCCCCAGTATGACATCTGGCCCCACGGCAGCAGATAGCCCATGAAGGCTTCACCCATCAGGCACAGGAAGATAGCCACGCCAAACAACCAGACCAGTTCGCGTGGTTTGCGATAGGAGCCATACAGCAGGCCACGCACCATGTGCAGATAGACCACGATGAAAAATGCCGAAGCGCCGGTCGAATGCATGTAGCGCACCAGCCAGCCCCAGGGCACGTCGCGCATGATGTACTCGACCGAGGCGAAGGCCAGAGTGGCGTCCGGCTTGTAGTGCATCACGAGGAAAATGCCGGTAACGATCTGAATCACCAGCACCAGCAGCGCCAGTGAACCAAAGGCGTACCAGAAGTTGAAATTCTTGGGCGCGTAATACTCCGACAGGTGTGCTTTCCAGGTCGATGTCAGTGGAAAGCGGGAATCAACCCAGTTCAAGGCTTTGATGGCAACCGGCGCATCTTTGGGCGATTCTTTTTCGTGGAATGCAGCCATGTTTATGCCTCGCCTTTCTCATCTTTGCCGATGACCAGCTTGTTGTCACCTTCAAACATATACCGTGGAACCTGGAGGTTGTCTGGGGACGGTTTGTTTTTGTAGACCCGGCCGGCCAGGTCAAAGGTGGAGCCATGGCAGGGGCACAAAAAACCGCCATGCCAGTCATCGGGCAGCGAGGCCTGTGCCCCGGCTTGAAAGCGAGAACTTGGCGAGCAACCCAAATGCGGGCAGATGCCGACCAGCACCAGGATGTCCTTGTTGATCGAACGCCATTCATTGAGCGCGTAATCAGGGGTGGTTGAAAACTCGGTGCGCTTGGAAGTGGGATCGGCGACCTGATCATCGACTTTTTTCAGCGAAGCCAGCATTTCCGGGGTGCGCTTGAGTATCCAGACAGGTTTGCCACGCCATTCGACGGTACGCATTTCACCGGGCACCAGCGTCGCAATATCGACTTCGACCGGTGCACCGGCTGCCTTGGCCCGTTCCGACGGTTGAAAGGTGGAGACAAATGCCCCGGCAGTCGCCAATCCGGCAACGCCCCCCGCCGCACAAGTCGCGACGAGCAATCCACGCCGACTGGAATCGACCTGTTTTTCGTTACTCATATCAACCCCAAAAAATAATTTAGTGAAAATACGAAAACTACGCATAACTTCCAGCAACCGCCGATTATATCGAAGCGCGGAAGCGATTTAAAGCCAATAACCCTGCGAACTATGCTTTGTTGGGAACTTCGTGATTGCGGCGGTCTTCCCAGGTGACCGTGTTTTGTCTTGTTTTTTGTCTCGTTTCATTCTAGGTAAGCAGCAAAACTTGTTTGCAATTTACTTTTTAATCGAAGCACGATATAACCGACCGCATTGTTTTGCAACATTTTCCGGGAGAAAAATATGAGCATGATGCAAGAATTCCGTTCGTTTGCACTGAAAGGCAACGTTGTCGATCTCGCTGTCGGGGTCATTATTGGCGGCGCATTTGGCAAAATTGTCGAATCTCTGGTGCAGGACATCATCATGCCGGTGGTCGGCAAGATCTTTGGTGGTCTGGATTTCGCCAATTATTACTGGCCCCTCAACGGTCAGGCCGCAAACCTGACGCTGGTGGAGGCAAAAAAAGCAGGTGCCGTGTTCGCTTATGGCAATTTCCTGACTATTTTTATCAATTTCATGATTCTGGCCTTCATCATTTTTCAAATGGTACGCATGATCAACAAGGCACGTGAACTGGCAGCACATCCCAAGGTTGACGAAACGCCAGCAGCACCGGCACCGATCCCGGAAGATGTACTGCTGCTGCGCGAAATTCGCGATGCGCTGAAGAAATAAGACCGGACTGGGCATGCAGACCGGCCGTAGCGCAGACTTACACTGGATTGTCGATATCAATGAATTGATGTACGACGCCAAATCGCTCTGCAATATGCGCGCCCAAGGCTTGCACGCCGTAACGCTCGGTCGCATGATGGCCGGCGGCAATGTAGGCAACGCCGGTCTCACGTGCCAGATGCACGGTCGGCTCAGAAATCTCGCCGCTGATATAGACCCCAGCACCGGCAGCGATGGCGTCCCCGAGATAACCCTGGGCACCGCCGGTACACCAGGCGATCGTTTGCAAGGCTTGTGCGGGATCGCCGATGAGCAGAGGCATGCGCCCCAGGCGACGCTCAATCAAACGTGCCAGATCGCCTACCGTGGCGATGCCGGCATCGGCGGCCGGATGCCCCAGCCAACCCAGCTTGTCCTCGCCGAAACGGCCGTTGCCGACCAGACTGAGCTGACGCGCCAATTGAGCGTTGTTGCCAAGTTCGGCATGGCCGTCCAGCGGCAAGTGGTAGGCAAACAGATTAATATCATGGGTCAGCAAGGCCTTGAGCCGTTTTTGCTTGGTGCCGATCACGCGGGCATCTTCGCTGCGCCAGAAATAACCATGGTGGACCAGCACGGCATCAGCCTTGAGGTCGATGGCAGCTTCCAGCAATGCCTGGCTGGCGGTCACGCCGCTGACCAGCAGGCCAATCTCGGCGCGCCCTTCCACCTGTAGCCCATTTGGGCAATAATCGCGGTATTGTGTGATATTCAGCGTTTGCGCCAGATAGCTGGCCAGTTCTTCCCGATTTACTGTGCGCGGGCTCATTTTTCCATCCTCATTTTTATTTCACTATGCGACGTTTTTGGCTGTTGTTTGCACAAACCGTAACAGTCGGTTTGGCAGTTTGGTTCATTGTAGCGACCTTGAAGCCTGATTGGGCCACTGGCGCCTTCAGTTCACGTGTACGTCCAGCAGCTTCCTCGGTGCAGATGCAAGAAGCTGCACCGGGCACCCTGACACCAAATTCATATCGTGATGCAGCACGCCTGGCGATGCCTTCCGTGGTCAATATTTTCACCACGACCGAAGCGCGGCCGCAAAAAAGCCCGTTTCAGGACGATCCATTTTTCAAGAAATTCTTCGGTGATCAGCTCGATGATCAGCAAGACGACAAGCAATCGAGCCTCGGCTCGGGCGTCATCGTCAGTCCGCAGGGTTATATTTTGACGAATAATCACGTGGTTGAAGCGGCAGACGAAATCGAAGTTGCGCTGACCGATGGCCGCAAGGCCTCGGCAAAAGTGGTCGGGACCGATCCCGAAACGGATCTGGCGGTGATCAAGATCGACTTGCCGAATCTACCTGCAATCACGCTGGCGCATGTCGAGCAGGCCTCGGTCGGCGATGTGGTGCTGGCCATCGGCAATCCATTTGGCGTCGGTCAGACGGTGACGATGGGTATTATTTCGGCACTAGGTCGCAATCATCTCGGCATCAATACCTTCGAAAACTTCATCCAGACCGATGCCGCGATCAATCCCGGCAATTCGGGCGGCGCGCTGGTCGATACCAACGGCAATCTGCTGGGCGTCAATACCGCGATCTATTCGCGTACCGGTGGCAATCTCGGCATCGGCTTTGCGATTCCAATGTCGACCGCCAAAAACGTCATGGAAGCCATCATCAACCATGGCCAGGTAGTACGTGGCTGGATCGGCGTGGAACCGCAAGACATCACGCCGGAACTGGCTGAAAGCTTCGGTCTGGTGAAGAAGACTGGCGCCATCATCGCCGGCGTGCTCAAGGGTGGTCCAGCCGACAAGGCAGGCATGAGGCCGGGCGATATTCTGATCAGCGTGGAAGGCAAGACGGTCAACGACACGACTGAGATGTTGAATCTGATTGCGCAATTGACACCTGGTCAAAAAGCCAAAATGAGCGTGTTGCGCAAGGCCCAGGAAACGCCGTTGGAAATCGTGGTTGGCAAACGCCCGCCGCCGAAGCGCGAAGAGCCTGAAAACTAAGCTGGCGACAGCCGTTCTTTAACTTTGCGTTATCCTTGTTGCCCTTGCCTCAGAAGCTAGAACCGACCATGCATATCCGAGATTTGACCCAGTTCCTGGCGGAACTGTCCGAAAACAATAACCGCGCCTGGTTTGTCATGAACAAACCACGCTACGACATCCTGCGTGCCGAATTTCTGGAACTGGTGATCAAGCTGATTGCTGATTTGAGCAAGTTTGATCCGGCAATTGCCAGTTGCAATCCGAAGAAAGCGCTGTTTCGCATCAATCGCGACATGCGTTTTTCGCATGACAAAAGTCCGTACAAGACGCATTTTTCGGCAGCCATCAGCCCCACCAACATGAAGAAACCCAGTTCGGGTGGTGGTCCGGTCTATTACTTCCACATCGATGCCGACGGCCTGTTGATCATCGCCGGCGGTGAATACATGCCGCCATCGGATCGACTGCGGGCGATCCGTGAGCAGGTTATTGCCGATGCCAGCGGTTTCAGCAAGATGATCAAACACAAAAGCATCAAGGACGTCTACGGCGGATTGCAAGAGGAAGGCAAGCTGGTACGCCCGCCCAAGGGCTTCGATGCCGACAGCCCGCATATTGAATACCTGAAGCTGAAGAGCTTCATTGTCTGGAAAGAAAGCAGCATCAAGAAAAAAATCCCGACCGATCTTGGTAAGGATTTGCTCGCCGCGTTCAAGGAGACCTATCCGTTGATTACCTGGCTGCGGCAGGTACCGCTGAATCTGAGCGAATAGGTTTTACTTCCGTCGATAGCCAAAGGCCACTGCATGCAGTGGCCTTTGTGTTTGCAACACCAGCGGGTGTGGCGTCTAATTACCGCTACTAGCTGCCTGGTCTGGCTCTTGCGGCGCGCGGGTGGCGCGCTCGAAGATTGGTGCTACCAGCAGGCCGATTTCATACAACAAGCACAACGGCACGGCCAACATCAATTGACTCATGATATCCGGTGGCGTCACCACGGCAGCCACCACGAAAGCGCCAACCACCACATAGGGGCGAATCTGCTTGAGCTTGGCCAGCGGCACCAGTCCCATGCGTACCAGCACAATCACAATGATCGGCACTTCAAACGTAATGCCGAAGGCCATGAACATGGTCAGCACGAAGTCGACATAGCTGTCGATATCCGGCGCTACCGAGACCGATTTGGGGGCAAAGTTGTTAATGAAAGGAAACACCACACCGAACACGAAGAAATAGCAAAATGCCACACCGGTAATGAACAGCACCGACGAGGAAATCACCAATGGCGCAACCAAGCGCTTTTCGTGAGTATACAAACCGGGCGCAACAAACGCCCACATCTGATACAGCACCCACGGCAGCGAAATGATCAGCGCTGCCAGCATGGTGACCTTGATCGGGATCAGGAACGGCGTGATGACGCCGGTGGCGATCATCTTGCTGCCGGCTGGCAGTGCGTGCAGCATCGGGCTGGCTAGCAGATCGAAGATATGTGCGGCAAACGGCATCAAGCACAAAAACACCACGAGCACGACGACACATGCCTTGACCACACGACTGCGTAATTCGATCAGATGCGAGATGAAAGTATCTTCGCTGCCTGACGTGTTCTGTTCTTCGGCCATGGATTTACTGCGCTAGAGGTAGGGAGATGGCAAGCAAGCCCATCGAAATTAGAAGAAGCCGGCAGATTTGCCGGCACCGACTGGACGGTATTTTGCCACGCGTGCGGCAGCAGAAACCACACGTGCACGCTGGCCGTTCTGGTTTTTATACCAGGATGGCACTGCCGAAGTGCGCGCCAGCTTTTTCTTGCGGAAGTTCTTGGCCTTGATGCTCAAGGCTTCCGGACTCGGCGTTGTACTCCAACTGGTGCTTGCAGTGGTACTGCTGTCGTGCCATGCATCGTTGATGGTATTTTTGGTCTCGGCCAGGCTTTGCGAAATGCTGTTTCCAACATCGCTGGCTGCGGTCTCGACTTCCTTTTTCATGTTGCGCAACTCTTCGAGTTCGATTTCGCGCGTGACCTCGCTCTTGACATCATTGATGTAACGCTGGGCACGGCCAAACAAGGTACCGGCCATGCGTGCTACCTTGGGCAGACGTTCCGGGCCGATCACGACCAGCGCGACGACGCCAATTAAAGCCAGCTTGGAAAGAGCGATATCAATCATGACGAGGATAAGAACCGAAGGTGGATGCCGCGCAGCTGCAGGCGCTAAGGGAATGAACGGCCGGAGTGCAGACGGACATCAACGAAATGACAAGGGAATCAAGCGCCCGACAGGCGGCGACGACATCGAACAGCACAAGAAAACGCGCAATCAAATGATTGCGCGCATCATGACTGCAGCATCAGTTGCCTGATTTTTCTTTGTCTTTGACAGGCACGTCAATGATTGTTTGGTCCTTGGCAACAGGCTTTTCTTCTTCACCCTTGACGCCATCCTTAAAACCTTTGACAGCCTTGCCGAGGTCGGAACCCATATTACCAATCTTCTTGGTGCCGAATACCACCATCACAATGACCAGAACGATCAACCAGTGCCAAATACTGAACGAACCCATTTTTCTCTCCTAAGCAGACACGCTGTGTGTCCTGTATTCAAAAAATTCTTTGTTGCAATGTTCATGCCACCTTACGGCTGCACGAACTTGACGCGCCATGGATGCGCACCGCCGATGACATGCATGTGCAGATGGTACACCTCCTGACCGCCGTCAGGGCCAGTATTGAAAATTGTCTTGAAGCCACCGTGTTTGACACCGTCGGCATCGAGTTGGTAGCCACAGCCCAATTCCTGCGCCAGACGTGGCGCCAGCAGCGACATTTTACCCAATAGCGCAACATCTTTCTCGCCGCAATCAGCCAACGTGGCCAGGTGCAGTTTTGGCACGATCAGAAAATGTACAGGCGCGGCCGGGTTGATGTCATGAAAAGCAATCACATCATCGTCTTCGTAGATGGTCTTGGATGGAATCTGCTTGGCGGTAATTTTGCAAAAAATACAATTATCCAAAGTGGCTTCTCCTGAAGGATCGTGCGGTATTGCTATCCGTATTTTTATGTTGCGCAGAACTCAGGCATCCGCCGAACGGCTGGCTTTTTCTTCCAGGCCGGACAGACCTTCGCGCCGGGCCAGTTCATTGAGTACATCCTGGGGATGCAGATCATACTGAGCCAGCATTACCAGCGAATGGAACCACAAATCGGCACATTCATAGAGCAGCTTGGAGGCGTCGCCACTGACGCGCGCATCTTTGGCAGCCATGATGGTTTCGGCGGCTTCTTCACCGATCTTCTTCAGGATCGCATCGTCGCCCTTGGAAAACAGACGTGCCACATACGATTTCTCTGGATCGCCACCGTTGACCAGTTTACGGGACTCAATGACTTCCGCCAGCCGACGCAAGGTTTCACTCATGACGTCACCTTGGCGCTGGACTTGCGTGTGCGCTTGATTTTTTCTTTTTCAGGCGCGGCCTCCTGATCCTTCAGGACTGGCTCGACCGTCTGCCATTCGCCAGTGTCGGCGCTGCCTTCAAATTTCTGGAAGAAGCAGGAATGACGCCCGGTATGGCAGGCAATGCCAGCGATTTGCTCGACCTTGAGCAAGACCACATCTTCGTCACAGTCGAGGCGAATTTCATGCACTTTCTGGAAGTGCCCGGACTCTTCGCCCTTGTGCCACAACTTCTTGCGCGAACGGCTCCAGTACACCGCTTCCCCGGTCTGCACGGTCTTGGCCAAGGCGTCACGGTTCATCCAGGCAAACATCAAGACGTCGTTGGAGCCGACTTCCTGTGCAATCACCGGTACCAGGCCGACTTCGTCCCACTTTACCTTGTTCAGCCATTTTGCACTGATGCTCATGCCAGCCTCATCGGAATATGTTGATCGGCCATGAAACGCTTGGCCTCTTGTACGGTGTGTTGCCCGTAGTGAAAAATGCTGGCAGCCAACACGGCGTCGGCCTTGCCCAGCTTGATGCCATCGGCCAGATCCTGCAAGCCGCCAACACCACCCGAGGCAATCACCGGAATCGCCACCGCGTCCGAGACGGCGCGCGTCAGCGCCAGGTCGAAACCACTGCGGGTGCCGTCGCGGTCCATGCTAGTCAGCAAGATTTCACCGGCGCCAAGTTGCGCCATCTTGCGCGCCCATTCAACTGCATCCAGACCGGTGGCATTACGGCCGCCGTGGGTGAACACTTCCCACTTACCTTCGCCGGTGCGCTTGGCGTCAATCGCCACCACGATGCACTGGGAACCGTATTTACTGGCGGCATCGGCCACTAATTGCGGATTGGTCACAGCGGAGGTATTGATGCCTACCTTGTCGGCGCCGGCATTGAGCAAGCGGCGCACATCGTCAACCGCACGCACGCCACCACCAACGGTCAGTGGAATGAACACTTGCGAGGCCACGGCTTCGATGATGTCGAGCAACAGACCGCGGCCATCTGATGATGCCGTGATGTCGAGAAAGGTAATTTCGTCGGCGCCCTGTTCGTCGTAACGGCGGGCGATTTCGACCGGATCACCTGCATCGCGCAGCTCAAGAAAATTGACACCCTTGACGACCCGACCGGCCGTCACATCCAGACAGGGAATGATGCGTTTTGCGAGGGTCATGATCAGGCTGCGTCGGTACCGTCGGTTGGTTCAGGCAAGTTTGCTTCGGTCAATTCGTCGGCGCGCAGCTGTGCCGAGCCGAGATCAAGCGTGCCTTCGTAGATCGAACGACCACAGATAACTGCTTCAATACCTTCGTCCTGGACATCGCACAAGGCTTCCACATCCTTGACACTGTGCACGCCGCCGGAGGCGATGACCGGAATCGAAACCGCCTGGGCAAGACGCACAGTGGCTTCGATGTTGACGCCGCCCATCATGCCATCGCGGCCGATGTCGGTGTAGACGATGGCTTCGCAGCCATAGCCTTCGAATTTCTGGGCCAGATCAACCACTTCATGACCGGACAGCTTGCTCCAGCCATCGGTGGCGACCTTGCCGTCCTTGGCGTCAAGACCGACGATGATTTGCCCCGGAAACGCACTGCAGGCATCATGCAGAAAGCCTGGATTTTTTACAGCAGCGGTGCCGATGATGATGTAGGACAGGCCGTCGTCGAGATAACGTTCGATGGTGTCAAGGTCGCGAATGCCGCCACCCAGTTGCACCGGGATTTCGTCAACGCCATTGGCTACAGCGAACTCGCGCACGGCCTTGAGGATGGCCTTGACCGCCGCTTCATTCTTCGGCTTGCCAGCGAAGGCGCCGTTCAAATCGACCAGATGCAGGCGACGCGCGCCCTGCGCCAGCCAATGCCGCGCCATCTCGGCAGGGTCTTGGGAAAATACGGTGGCTTGGTCCATATCGCCTTGCTTCAGGCGAACGCAATGACCGTCTTTGAGGTCGATGGCAGGTATCAGCAGCATGGCTACGGTAGTGACTGTAAGTAAAAAGAAAGCAAAAAGAGCAAGTTAGCGCAGCAATCGCGCCACTTACCGGTTGGTCGAACTTAGGGTTTCCAGTGTACGAAATTCCGATACAACTGCAAACCCGCGGAAGCACTTTTTTCCGGGTGGAACTGGGTTGCAAAGATATTATCGCGAGCTACTGCGCAGGCAAATGCTCCACCATAGACAGTTTCGCCGACGGTGTGTTCCATTTGCGCCGGTTGGGCATAGTAACTGTGCACAAAATAAAAGTAATCTTGCTCCTCGACGCCTTGCCAAAGCGGATGCGCAATCTTTTGATGCACACGATTCCAGCCCATTTGTGGCACCTTGAAGCGCGAACCATCATCTTGGATCTGACCGTCGAGCTGGAAACGCACTACCTTGCCCGGCAGCAAGCCGAGGCCAGGCGTATCACCTTCGTCACTCCAGTCGAACAACATCTGCTCGCCCACACACACACCAAACAACGGTTTGCTGCGCGCCGCCTCCAGCACGGCTTCCTGCACCCCGGATTCACGCAGACTGCGCATGCAATCAGGCATGGCGCCCTGGCCAGGTAAGACAATGCGATCGGCAGCACGGATATCGGCAACCTCGCCCGAAATGCGCACATCAGCTTCTGGCGCGACATGCCGCAGGGCTTGCGCGACCGAGCGCAGATTGCCCATTCCATAGTCCACTACAACGATTTTGTTCATATAGAAAAATGCAAGAGCACGAAAGTGCAAACGGTGCCGTCACGCGACAGCACTTGCCGATCACATTACAAGCTACCTTTGGTAGATGGAATCATTCCCGCTGCACGCGGGTCAAGTTCGATCGCCATGCGCAGGGCACGGCCAAAAGCCTTAAAAACGGTTTCGCATTGATGATGCGCGTTGATGCCGCGCAGATTGTCGACATGCAAGGTCACTTGCGCATGATTGACAAAGCCGTGAAAAAATTCACTAGTCAGATCGACATCAAAACCGCCGATCATCGAACGCGTAAACGGAATGTGATACTCCAGGCCAGGGCGGCCGGAAAAGTCAATTACCACGCGCGACAGCGCTTCATCCAGCGGGACGTAGGCATGGCCGTAACGGCGGATGCCCTTCTTGTCGCCAATCGCCTTGGCAAAAGCCTGACCCAGTGTGATGCCAACATCTTCCACCGTGTGATGGGCGTCGATATGCAGGTCGCCTTTGGCTTGGATGTCGAGGTCGATCAAGCCGTGACGTGCGATCTGGTCCAGCATGTGATCAAGAAAAGGCACACCGGTATCCAGCTTTTGCTGGCCGGTGCCATCCAGATTGATCGCGACGCGAATTTGCGTCTCGTTGGTATTGCGGACGACTTCTGCAGTTCGTGGAGTTGACATGATCAGGGTAAAACTAATTTTTTACTAAAATGGTTCCGGGCTAGACATTTGCAAGAGTCTCGCGCAGTGCTGCCAGGAACAAGGTATTTTCTTCCGGGGTACTGACATTGACGCGCAGGCAATTCTGCAGCGCTGGATGCATTTTACCGGCATTTTTGACTAATACCTTACGTTGCAACAGACCAGCGAACACTTTATCCGCATTTGCCAAACGAATCAGCAGAAAATTGGCCGCCGAAGGAAATACTTCGATGCCGTCAATGCGCTCCAGGGCGGCCACCAGATCGCTCCTGCTAGCGCGCAATGCCGCCGCCTGGCGCTCCAGCTCGTGATGGTGTTCGAGCACGAATTCAGCAGCCGCCTGAGTCAACACATTGATGTTGTAGGGCGGTCGCACCTTGTCGAATTCCTGCAACAAAACGGCACTAGCCGCCATATAACCGAGGCGAATACCCGCCAGCCCCAGCTTGGAAACAGTGCGCATGACCACCAAATTGGCGAACTCCGCCAACCGCGACATGAAGCTGGCCTGGGCAAATGGCTGATATGCCTCATCGACGACCACGATGCCGTCCTCGCCCACCGCCCGCAATACCGCTTCGATATCGGCAGCCTGGTAAAGCGTGCCAGTGGGATTGTTGGGATAGGCCAAATAGACAATGGCGGGACGGTGCTGGGCAATCGCTGCCAGCATGGCGGACAGATCAAGCGTGAAATCGGCGCGCAGCGGTACGCCGACATAGTCCAATCCGGCCAGACGCGCAGATACCTGATACATGACGAAGCCTGGCTCCGGCGCCAACACCTTGGCGCCCGGCTGCGCGCAGGCCACCGACAGGATGGAAATCAGTTCATCCGAACCATTGCCGAGCAACACGTCAAAACCGGCTGGGACGCCCAGATGCTGACAAATTTGTTGTTTCAGATGCGTGTAGGACGGCACCGGATAACGGTTCAAGGCCACTGCGGCCAGGCGCTGGCCCAATTGCTCGCGCAAGGCTGCGGGCAAGATATACGGGTTTTCCATGGCGTCGAGCTTGAGCAAGCCGTGCGCGTCCGGCACCAGGTACGAGGTCTGCGCCCGCACGTCGGCGCGAATGATACGTTCAACCAGAGACTTGCGCATTGGATGGCGAGGTAGTGAGGGAATCAAGATAAGCCAGACGCTGGTCAATCAATGCGCAATAATCGGCATTGAGTTCAAAACCGACAAACTTGCGGCCACAGCGGCGGGCGGCAACCGCAGTGGTGCCACTGCCCATAAAGGGATCCAGCACCACGCCATCGACCGGGCAGGAAGCCTTGATCATGCGCTCAATGATTTCCAGCGGCTTCTGGGTCGGGTGATCGGCCCGCTCTTTGTGCTCGCGATGCAGACGTGACACGCTCCAGACATCCTTGGGGTTGTAGCCCAGTTCCAACCATTTAGCGCCGACGAAGATGGAGCGCGAACGCGCCTTCTTGGTTTGCGCGTCATAGGGGATGCGGATCGCGTCGAGGTCAAAATAATAGTCCTTGGCACGCGCGAAAAAACCAACCGTGTCATGTACCGAAGAGTATTTACGCGTGCCGCCGCCCATCGAGGGAACGCGACGGTCCCAGATAATTTCATTAAGCATCGTCATGCGCTGCTTGAGCATGACAAAAATTTCCGGGGAGTAACGCCAGGTCAGAAAAATATACAGGCTGCCATTCGGCTTGAGCTTGGGAATCGCAGCATCGATCCACTGCTCGGTCCAGCGCAGATAGGCGTCGGTATCGAGCTTGTCGGAATCGTTGCCGTAATCCTTGCCGAGCCCATACGGCGGATCAGCAATCAGCAAATCGATTTGACCATCGGGAATACGCGCCAGTCCTTGCAGCGCATCTTCACAGAAAACGCGATCGTGCCAGCTCATCGCAGACCCGATCCACGCAGCGATCTCATTTGAACCGATACTCAGCCGAACGCGCATGCGCTTGCAAGCCTTCGCCATAGGCCAGTTCTGCGGCGACCTTGCCCAGCGTTTGCGCACCGCCTTCGCTGACCTGAATCACGCTGGAGCGCTTCTGAAAATCATAAACGCCCAGCGGCGAGGAAAAACGCGCCGTCCGCGAAGTCGGCAACACATGGTTGGGTCCGGCACAGTAATCACCGAGCGACTCGGACGAAAAACGCCCCAAGAACATAGCGCCGGCATGGCGGATCTTGTCGGCCCACTGTTGCGGCGATTGCACAGAAATTTCCAGATGTTCTGCCGCGATCAGGTTGGCGATCTCGCATGCTTCATCCATGTCACGCACTTTGACCAGTGCACCGCGCTCGGTCAATGAGGTGCGAATGACATCCTTGCGTGGCATGTCTTCGAGTTGCCGGTTGATGCTAGCCTCCACCTTGGCGATATATTCGGCATCCGGGCACAGCAGAATTGACTGCGCCAACTCGTCATGTTCGGCTTGCGAGAACAAATCCATGGCAATCCAGTCCGGATCGGTGCTGCCATCGCAGATCACCAGAATTTCCGACGGTCCGGCAATCATATCGATGCCGACGGTGCCAAACACACGGCGCTTGGCGGCGGCGACATAGGCATTACCTGGGCCGACAATCTTATCTACCTGGGCAATCGTGTCGGTGCCATAAGCCAATGCTCCGACCGCTTGCGCACCACCGATGGTGAACACACGATCAACACCGGCAATTGCGGCAGCCGCCAGCACTAGTTCATTTTTGACGCCATCAGGCGTCGGCACGACCATGATGACTTCCTTCACACCGGCGACCTTGGCCGGAATCGCATTCATCAACACCGAAGACGGATAAGCAGCCTTGCCGCCCGGCACATAAATGCCGACGCGATCCAGCGGTGTGACCTTTTGGCCCAGCACAGTGCCGTCAGCTTCGGTATACAGAAAACCATCTGAACCACATTCCTGCTTCTGGCGCTCGTGATAGGCGCGCACGCGATCAGCGGCAGTCTGCAAGGCCGCACGACGCGTCACCGGCAAGCCAGCCAGCGCTTGTTGCAATTCGTCCTGACCAATTTCCAGCGCAGCCACCGATTGCGCAGGCAAGCGGTCAAAGCGCTGGGTGTATTCCAGCACCGCAGCATCGCCGCGTGTTTTGACGGCTGCCAGAATCTCGGCAGCAGCGCGATCGATAGCCTCGTCCTCGCTGGCTTCAAATGCCAGCACGGCGGACAACTTTTTCTTGAAGCCGGGTTCGGTGGAATCGAGTTTTCGGATCGCTATGCCCATGATGTCGCCTTTGCTACCTGCATATATTCGTCAGTGTTAATGCGTGCTTACGCCTTGGCCTGTGAGACTCTTTCAAACGCCTCCAGGATCGGCTGCAAACGTTCGCGCTTGAGTTTCAACGCTGCCTGGTTGACCACCAGACGCGATGAGATATCTACAATGTGTTCGACTTCGACCAGCTTGTTGGCGCGCAAGGTACCCCCAGTACTGACCAGATCGACAATTGCATCGGCCAGGCCGACCAGCGGCCCCAATTCCATCGAGCCGTACAGCTTGATCAGATCGACGTGTACGCCCTTGGCGGCGAAATGCTCGCGCGCGGTCTTGACGTATTTGGTCACCACGCGCAAACGCGCGCCCTGACGCACTGCATTGGCGTAGTCGAAACCATCCTGCACCGCCACCGACAAACGGCATTTGGCAATATGCAGATCGATCGGCTGATACAAGCCCTCACCGCCATGCTCCATCAGTACATCTTTACCGGCCACGCCGAAATCGGCAGCACCGTATTGCACATAGGTCGGCACATCTGAGGCGCGCACAATGATCACGCGCACGGCAGGGTCATTGGTCGGCAGAATCAGTTTGCGCGAGGTTTCCGGATCTTCGGTCACGACGATGCCTGCGGCTTCGAGCAGCGGCAACGTTTCTTCGAAAATACGGCCTTTGGACAAGGCCAGCGTGAGCTGTTGAGTCATGATTCGGTTTCTTAGTTATTTGACGCGTTCGATCTGAGCACCGACGGACGACAACTTATTTTCCATTCGGTCGTAACCACGATCGAGGTGGTAGATGCGTTCGATCAGGGTTTCACCGTGTGCGGCCAGACCGGCGATCACCAGCGAGGCCGAAGCACGCAGGTCGGTTGCCATCACCGGTGCGCCGACGAACTTCTCGACCCCCTTGACGATGGCGGTATTGCCTTCGATATCGATGGCGGCACCGAGGCGATTGAGTTCCTGCACATGCATGAAACGGTTTTCGAAAATGGTCTCGGTGACATGACTAGTGCCTTCGGCCAGACAATTCAGCGCCATGAATTGCGCCTGCATATCGGTCGGGAAGCCGGGATATTCGGTGGTGCGAAAACTTACAGCCTTGGGCCGGCGTGCCATCTGCACGCGAATCCAGTCATCACCCGAGGTCAGGATCGCACCAGCTTCGCGCAATTTGTCGAGTGCCGCGTCGAGGAAATTGCTGCGTGTATTCTTCAGCGTCACGTCACCACCAGTGGCAGCCACTGCACACAGGAAAGTGCCGGTTTCGATACGGTCGGCAATCACGCTATGCGTGGCACCATGCAACTTGTCGACCCCCTGGATTACCAGTCGGTCACTGCCGATGCCTTCGATCTTGGCTCCCATGGCGACCAACAAATGCGCCAGATCGCTGACTTCCGGTTCACGTGCGGCATTTTCCAGCACGGTTTCACCATCGGCCAGCACCGCAGCCATCAACAGATTTTCTGTACCGGTCACGGTGATCATGTCAGTGACAATGCGCGCACCCTTGAGGCGTTTGGCCTTGGCATAGATGTAACCGGCATCGATGGTAATTTCCGCACCCATGGCTTGCAAGCCCTTGATGTGCTGATCGACCGGACGCGAACCAATTGCGCAACCGCCCGGCAACGACACCTTGGCCTCGCCAAAGCGCGCCAGCAAAGGTCCCAGCACCAGGATCGAGGCACGCATGGTCTTGACCAGTTCGTACGGCGCTTCGAGCTTGTTGATATCGTTGCCAGTGAGCGTCATGGTGCTGCCATCCTGCTCGACCCGCAAACCCATCTGGCGCATCAGTTTGAGAATTGTGGTGACATCCTGCAAGTTCGGAATATTCGACAGATGCAGGTTTTCGGCGGTCAGCAAGCCGGCGCAAAGGATCGGCAATGCGGCGTTCTTGGCACCAGAGATGGTGATCTCGCCGGAGAGGCGATGACCGCCGCGAATTAAGAGCTTGTCCATGGCAATGCTGACCTTATTTCTGGAATTCTTCGGGAGTGAGCGTCTTCATCGACAACGCGTGAATTTCTTCACGCATGCGATCGCCGAGCGCTGCATAGACCAACTGATGGCGCTGGATCAGCCGTTTGCCGGCAAATGCGTCGGACACAATCACGGCGGTGAAATGCTGACCATCACCCTCGACCTGCAGATGCGAACATGCGAGGCCGGCGGCGATGTAATTTTTAACAAGTTCAGGTGTGGGTAGCATATTGCGGCTCTTCACTAGGGTATTAATGGGCGCCGGAGCGCAGTTTGTAGCCACTCTTGAGCATGCGTACGGCCAAGGCAGACAATACGATCAGGAAGGTAGCGACAATCGCCAGACTGACAAAAGGATTGATGTCCGATTGGCCAAAGAAACCGTAGCGGAAGCCATCGATCATATAAAAAAACGGGTTGAAATGCGAGACGGCTTGCCAAAATGGCGGCAACGAGTGGATCGAATAAAACACCCCAGCCAAAAAGGTCAGCGGCACAATCAGGAAATTCTGGAAGGCAGCCAGTTGATCGAACTTTTCCGCCCAGATACCAGCGACCAATCCCATCGTGCCAAGAATCGCGGCCCCCAACAGGGCGAAGATAACGATCCACCAGGGAGCAACAAAACTCAGTTGACCGAACCAGGCCGTCACAACAAACACGCCAGCACCCACGATCAAGCCGCGCACCACTGCTGCCAACACATAACCACCAAACAGTTCCCAATGCGACAAGGGTGTGAGCAGCACAAACACCAGATTACCGGTAATTTTGGATTGGATCAGCGAGGATGAACTGTTGGCGAAGGAATTTTGAAGCACGCTCATCATCACCAGTCCAGGCACCAGAAAGCCTGTGTATTGCACGCCAGGATAGACCTGAACATGATCCTGCAGTACATGACCGAAGATCAGCAGATACAGCATTGCCGTCACGACCGGTGCTGTCACCGTCTGGGTGGCGACCTTCCAGAAGCGCAGCACTTCTTTATAAAACAGGGTTTGAAAACCGGTCATTTGGCGCCTTCCATGATCTGGATGAATACATCTTCCAGATCGGCTTGTTGCAATTGCATGTCGTCGATCACAGCACCTGCAGCACGCAAGGCGGCAAGTATCGGCTCGACATCGTTGTAGTCTGTCACGCGCAGGGTGTACTTTTGACCCGCCAGCAATTCTTCCGGATGCGTCAGTAAACTATGCAGACTCTCGGGCAAGGCGCCCTGCTTCAGACGCACCAGCAATTGGGAACCGGAAATGCGGCGAATCAGCGCCTCGGTCGAATCGAGCGCCACCACTTGGCCAGCCTTGAGCATGGCAATACGGTTGCACAATGCCTGCGCCTCTTCCAGATAATGCGTGGTCAGGACAATGGTATGGCCTTCCCGGTTGAGACGACCGATGAACTTCCACAAGGTCTGACGCAACTCCACGTCAACACCGGCGGTCGGCTCATCCAGTACGATCACAGGAGGTTTGTGCACCAGCGCCTGCGCCACCAGCACACGTCGCTTCATACCGCCCGACAGCGCACGCATATTGGTATCGGCCTTGTTGGTCAAGTCCAGATTGTCCATGATCTCATCGATCCAGCGATCATTGTTCTTCAGCCCAAAATAGCCGGATTGCATGCGCAAGGTTTCGCGCACAGTGAAGAAGGGATCGAACACCAACTCCTGAGGCACCACCCCCAACTTGCTGCGTGCGGCGCGGTAATCGCTGACGACATCGTGGCCATGGATCGTGACCGATCCAGAATCGGCCCGGTTCAGACCTGCCACGATAGAAATGAGCGTAGTTTTGCCGGCGCCATTGGGGCCGAGCAGGCCGAAAAATTCACCCTCTTCAATCGAGAGCGAAACCCCACCCAGTGCCTTGAGCGACTGATAGTGTTTTTCGACGTTGTTAATCTGGAGAGCAGCCATTTTGCCTGGTGCGCTTTTAGGACACGCTAAAAAGGTCAAGCTACACGTCTTTACCTTATGGCAACAGCGCGAGCAGCGAAACATTCGATTATAGGGGATTTCCGTGCTTGCAGCCGGATTGCCGGCAGCAGTGCGCAAGCCAGGCCTGCGCAGAGAGGAAGGTCAGTGATGTCGGTCGGAAGCGGAGTTTGGCGCTGCCAGCAAGGCAGCAGCACCGTACAGATCGGCCAGGCTTTGCAGATTGACCGGCAGAATGCCGAATTGCAGCACCATGCCACGCTTACGCGCGGCGCGCTGCCACGCCAGCAGCGTCGCCACTGCCGAGGAATCGACTGTGGCCACGGCGCTCAGGTCAAACGCTATCTGACCTGCCGCAATCGCTTGCAAACCAGCCGCCAGCGTGGCACTGGCATTGTCGACCGTTAATGTGACGCCGGGCTTGAACATGACAAATTCCTGTGATGACGATCTGGCGGGTTGACGCCAGATGGGCTGGATTACTTCTTGGCCGAACGTGCTGCCAACTGTTTGTTCTTGTCCGTCAGACTCTTGATCAGACCATCGATACCACCCTTGGTGATTTCGCTGTTGAAAGTGCCTTTATAGGCTTCCACCAACCAGGCCCCCATGACATTGACGTCATACATCTTCCAGCCAGTTGATGTTTTCTCCATGCGATAGCTCAACTGGATCGGCTCACCACGGGGCTGGGACACTTGCGAACGCACTTCGACTTCAGTGTCACTCGGATCAGCGCGCAAAGGCTTGTATTCGATCTTCTGGTCACGCACCTGCGACAGCGCGCCGGAATAGGTGTAGATCAACAGGGAGCGGAATTCGGTCACCAGTTGTTGTTGCTGTTCTGGCGTCGCCTGCCGCCAGTAACGACCAGCTGCCAGCGAGGTCATCCGTTGCGAGTCAACGTAAGGCAGAATTTTTTCTTCAACCAGCGCAACGACACGACCGATGTTGCCGGATTGAATTTCTTTATCGGTCTTGGCGGTAGACAAGACATCTTCGCTGATGCGCTTGACCAGAACGTCAGGAGCTTCCTGCGCCAAAGCAGCAGCAGAAAATGTCAAAGTGACAGCCGATACCGCGACTGCTAATAATTTAGTGAAAAGATTCATATTCGATTAATCCAATGTTAGAACAAGACGCTGTCGACAACCATTTTCCTCTATCGACAGCCGCCATCTGTACAAATCAAGAATGTGACAACATGCCTCTATCTGGCGTCTTAAATGATGACATTACGCAGATTTTCAAGCGACTGCGGGCAGTCTTGCTGCCCGCTTGCAACGCAACGACCAGCGCGCTTATGGCTTGATCACTTCTTCTTTGGTGCCGTGATCATGCTCATCCTTGCTGCTGTCAATCTGCGCCTGACGGCTTTGCAGATAAGCATCACGAATGAAGTCATATTTGTCGAGCGCTACATCTTCAAGCAGATTGCTTGCATCCAGCAACTGCGCGCGCTTATCGATGATGCGCACCACCGAACCGACATTACGCCAACGCACCGGCTGCTTGTAGCTCCATGGATCTCCGTAGAAATCAGCCGGCAGCGCCACTGTATCGCGCAACGTCGATGGGCCAAACAAAGGCAGCACCACGTAAGGACCAGAACCGACACCCCATTTACCCAAAGTCTGGCCGAAGTCGGACTTTTGTTTGACCAAACGTGCTTCGGTACTGACGTCGAGCACACCACCCAAACCGAAGGTGGTGTTGACCGCCACCCGCATTAAACTGGTAACACCGGCTTCGCCACGGCCTTGCAACAATTGATTGACGGCCGACCACAAATCGCCGATGTTACCGAAGAAATTGCTGATGCCGGTTTGCACGAATTGCGGCAAGGCAAAACGGTACGCCTCCGCAGCCGGCTTCAATGCCACGGTATCGACCGTGTCGTTGAAGCTGAACATGGCGCGATTAAACCCCTCAAGCGGATCGTTGGGGGTGGTCGAGGTGGCACAACCACCGAGTGCACCGATCAGCAGCAACGCGCTAATACGAGCGGCGAATTTCATTTTGAATCATCCTTTCCCTCTGCCGCCTTGCTATACAAGAACTGACTGATCAGGTTCTCGAGCACGATGGCCGATTGTGTCATTTTTATTTTGTCGCCTGCTGCCAGATTATTGGCATCCCCGCCTGCCTCCAGCCCGATGTATTGATCACCCAACAAACCAGAGGTCAGAATCTTGGCCGAACTATCTTTCGGAAACTGGAATTTCTCATCGAGATTGAGCGTCACCAACGCTTGGAACGTCTTGTCATCGAAGGTAATTGATTCAACCCGACCTACCACGACGCCGGCGCTTTTGACTGCCGCGCGTGACTTCAAGCCACCGATGTTATCAAACTTGGCGGTCACAGTATAAGTCTTTTGCGTCAACGACAACGTGCTCATGTTGCCTGCCTTGAGCGCCAGGAACACCAAAGCCGCCGCCCCCAGCAAGACAAACAAGCCCACCCATACGTCTAATATTTTACGTTGCATATTACTGCCATCCTAAAAATCAAGTGAAGTCCGCTGTAACTGTGCGCGGACGCTCTATCGCCTGTCGTTCAGCACCGCCTCAGCTGAACATCAATGCCGTCAGCAGGAAGTCCAATCCCAACACCAGCAGCGAGGCAATCACTACCGTGCGCGTGGTGGCACGCGCCACGCCTTCCGGCGTCGGCTTGGCTTCATAGCCCTGGAACAAGGCCACGAAAGTGACCGCAATACCAAACACCACACTCTTGAGCACGCCATTGGCAATGTCTTTCCAGACATCGACACCGGCCTGCATCTGCGACCAGAAACCGCCTTCATCAACACCGATCAGCATCACCCCAACCACATAAGCACCAAGTATGCCAATCGCACTGAAAATCGCTGCCAGCACCGGCATGGCAATAATGCCCGCCCAGAAGCGTGGCGCAATCACGCGCTGCAGCGGATCGACCGCCATCATTTCCATGGCCGACAATTGCTCGCCCGCCTTCATCAGGCCAATTTCCGCCGTCAGCGAAGTCCCGGCACGGCCGGCAAACAGCAGCGCCGTCACCACTGGGCCCAGTTCACGCGTCAGCGACAAGGCCACCAGCAAGCCTAGCGCCTGTTCGGAACCATATTTATTGAGCGTGTAGTAGCCTTGCAAGCCAAGTACAAAACCGACAAACAGACCAGAAACCGCAATGATCACCAGCGAATAATTACCGATGAAGTGAATTTGATCGCTGACCAGTCGCGGCCGTCGCAACAGACTGCCCGACGAACGGATAATCATCCACAACATGCGCGCTGCAAAACCCAGACCCAGCAGGAATTCACGCGCAGCACGGCCAATTGCGCCGAAGAAATCAAGAATCATGATTGCGCCCCCAGACCGACATCATCGGCCAACGAACGTCCCGGATAGTGAAACGGCACCGGACCATCGGCCTCGGCATGAACGAATTGCTTGACGTAGGGGTCATGCGAAGCCCGCAGATCGGCGGGCGTCCCTTGCGCGACGACCTTGCCTTCCGACAGGAAATAGACATAGTCGGCAATCGCGAACGACTCATTGACATCGTGCGACACCAGAATTGAGGTCGATCCGAGCGCATCATTGAGTTTGCGGATCAGATTGGCGGTCACACCCATCGAGATAGGATCCAGCCCGGCAAACGGCTCGTCATACATCAACAAAGCCGGATCGAGCGCAATCGTGCGCGCCAGCGCGACGCGACGCGCCATACCGCCTGAAATTTCGGCCGGTTTCAGTTGCGCCGCATTGCGTAGACCGACGGCATTCAATTTGAGCAACACCAGATCGTGTACCAGCTCTTCCGACAAATTGGTATGTTCGCGCAGCGGAAACGCCACGTTGTCGAAAACGCTCATATCGGTGAACAAGGCACCGTTCTGAAACAGCATACCCATCTTGCGCCGCAGCAGATAAAGTTGCGCCGTGTTGAGCGCGGGCACATTTTGCCCCTCTACCTCAAGCGAGCCAGATTGCGGACGCAGCTGTCCGCCGATCAAACGCAGGATCGTGGTTTTCCCTGAACCAGAGCCGCCCATGACGGCGATCACCTTTCCACGTGGGAAGTCCATACGGAGCCCCGACAAGATCGGGCGGTCCCCATAACCAAAGTGCAGGTCTCGAATTTCAACGATATTAGGCAAGACAGATACCAAGAATTCTCCAAAGGCGACATTGTAGAGCAAAAAGATCAATTGCTTTGAACAAGGCCATAGCGAGTGTAAATAGAAACGGCGTCAATGCCTGAGTTTTCACATACAGAAACAAAATAGCAACACTTTCGCCCGCAATTTCGCTGCGATTGCCGTTTGTTGCCGTTGTTTCAGCGCACATAGTGCGGCTTGAGCTCCACTGGCATAGCCAGTTAATTCGCCTGCCAGCACGGTACAGACCAAGCCGGCACTATAGTCGGGGGCCGCGACTTGTTACAATACCGCTTTTGATTAAGAAAGAATTTTGTCATGAGCCTCAAATGCGGCATCGTGGGCTTGCCCAACGTCGGTAAATCAACCTTGTTCAACGCCTTGACCAAGGCAGGCATCGCTGCGGAAAATTATCCGTTCTGCACGATTGAACCCAATGTCGGAATGGTTGAAGTCCCCGATCCGCGTTTGCAGGCGCTGGCCGAAATCGTTAAGCCGGAACGCATCCTGCCAGCCACAGTCGAGTTTGTCGACATCGCCGGCCTGGTTGCGGGCGCGTCCAAGGGAGAAGGCCTGGGCAATCAGTTTTTGTCGCACATTCGCGAAACTGACGCCATCGTCAACGTGGTGCGCTGCTTTGAAGATCCTAACGTGATCCACGTGGCGGGCAAGGTCAGCCCACTCGACGACATCGCAGTGATTCAGACCGAACTGGCGCTGGCCGACATGAGCACCGTCGAAAAGGCAATCCACCGCGAAAACAAGAAAGCCCGCTCCGGCGACAAGGACGCTGCCAAATTGGTCGCGTTGCTGGAACGCATCATGCCGGCGCTCGACGATGCCCAGCCGGTGCGCGCGCTTGGCCTGGACGCCGAAGAAATGGCGCTGATCAAGCCGCTGTGCCTGATTACGGCCAAGCCAGCCATGTATGTGGCCAACGTCTCCGACTCGGGCTTTTCCAACAATCCCCTGCTGGATTTGCTGACCACCTACGCAAAAGAGCAGAATGCCCCGATCGTGGCGATCTGCGCTGCTATCGAAGCTGAAATTGCCGATCTGGACGACGCCGACAAAGGTGTGTTCCTGGAAGATATGGGCATGGAAGAGCCTGGCCTGGACCGCCTGATCCGCGCCGCCTTCAAGCTGCTCGGCCTGCAAACCTACTTCACTGCCGGCGTCAAGGAAGTACGCGCCTGGACCGTACCGGTCGGCGCCACCGGCCCGCAAGCGGCTGGCGTGATCCATACCGACTTTGAACGCGGCTACATCCGTGCCCAAACGATTGCCTACGACGATTTCATTACCTACAAAGGCGAAACCGGCGCCAAGGAAGCGGGCAAGATGCGTGCTGAAGGCAAGGAATACGTTGTCAAGGATGGCGATGTCATGAACTTCCTGTTCAACGTCTGATGAGCAAACCATCTGCATGAGCACCAACAAGAAGAGTAAGACTGCAGCGGCTCACGCCGCTGCCAGCGACACTGCCAAGCACAACCCGGCACTGGCCGAGATTCGTCCCGGCCAGTCGATCGAGTTGCTCAAGGAATTGCATATCCTCACGCGCGACGGCAAGCTCAATCAGGACAGCCGCCGCAAGCTCAAACAGGTCTATCACCTTTATCAGTTCATCGAACCGCTGCTGCAGGAAATCCGTAGCGAGCGGCCCGATGTGAATCTGGTTGACCATGGCGCTGGCAAATCGTATCTCGGTTTCATCCTGTACGATCTGTTCTTCAAATCACTCGATGGCGCCTCGCGCATCTACGGCATCGAAACCCGTGAAGAGCTGGTGCAAAAATCGAGCGCGCTGGCCCAGCGTCTTGGCTTTCCTGGAATGTCCTTCCTCAATCTGTCGGTGGCGGAATCGATTGATTCAGAAGCACTACCGGCCGCCATTGATGTCGTCACTGCCTTGCATGCCTGCGATACCGCAACCGACGACGCCATCCACTTTGCTCTCAAGAAACAAGCCCAGTTCATCGTGCTGGTACCTTGCTGCCAGGCCGAGGTAGCGTCAGTGCTCAATCGCAACAAAGGCAATTCATTGGCGCGCACCTCGCTCACAGAATTGTGGCGACATCCGTTGCATACGCGTGAATTCGGTAGCCAGGTCACCAATGTGCTGCGCTGTTTGCAACTGGAAGCGCACGGCTATCAGGTCAGCGTCACCGAACTGGTCGGCTGGGAGCACTCGATGAAGAATGAACTGATCATCGCTCGCTACAAAAATCTGCCACGCAAACGTCCTGCAGAACGACTGCAAGAAGTGCTGCAATCACTCGGCCTGGAAGAAATGCAAACCCGCTTTTTTAACACGCTGTAACGAACCAACAACATCTAGACACCCTCACCCCACGAATCGCTGGCAAATGGTAAGCTTGCAAACAATACAACATAACCGACGGTATGTTGCAGCGAAACAAGAGTGCCTCACAAAATATAGATAGTAAGGCGCGCCGGTGCAGACAATGCGGTACGGCAATAAAGGGCGACGCCGCTAACGGTATTTTGCCTGGCACTCTAAAGGGCGCGTCGGCGGTATTGCCGGACGTGAGGGGTAAGCGGCTGAAAGACCGGAGCAACATGATTAGCGCTGTCGACACCAACGTATTGATTAACGACAATCAGCAACTACGTGCAGAATTACATGACTTCCTGGAGCATGCGCGCGTCAACCAGCAAATCATGCAACGCCATCAGGCTTTTGATCTGCGCCTGATCGGTTCCAGCGAATTTCGTGACCTGATCGAAACGATATCGCGCATGATGCCGACGACCTTTCAATTGGAAGCGGTCACGCTGACGTTGATCGATCACGACTTCTATATCCGCCACATCCTGCACGATCTGCAGATTCGCCTCGACGAGTATCCCAATCTGTTGTTTCAGGTCGAACCAAATCCATCCACACCGATGGACAAACCCAGCCTGGGGCCTTATCGCGCTACCCGGCACCACGACCTGTTTCCCCATTATCAGCCCGCCAGTGTGGCGATCCTGCCGCTGATCCGCCATCAAAAACTGATCGGTTGCCTGGCACTGGGCAGCGCCCATGCCGACCGTTTTACCGACAGCCTGGCGACCGACTTCATCGAACGGCTGGCATCGGTGGTCGCGATCTGCCTGGAAAACGTCATCAACAATGAGCGCCTCAAGCATATCGGCCTGACCGATCCGCTCACCGGCGTGAACAACCGTCGCTATATTGAACAGCGCATGCAGGAAGAGATCAGCCGCGCCCAGCGTGAACGATCGGCGCTGTCCTGCCTGTTCATCGACATCGATCATTTCAAGCGCGTCAACGATCAATACGGCCATCAGAGCGGTGATGATGTATTGCGCGAAGTCGCCAACCGCATCAAGAAGGAATTGCGCCTCAGTGATTCGCTCGGGCGTTTTGGCGGCGAGGAGTTTGTTGTGCTGCTCACGCAGGCCACACTGGAAGACGCTGCTCGCATTGCAGAACGCATCCGCACCAGTGTCGCGCGCCAGCCAATTACCATTGTCGGCACCACGGAAGCGCTGCAGATTACTGTATCAATCGGCGTCGCCGCGCAAACGCCGCCAGAGCGAGATATACCAGCCGACGTCGTGCGCACCAAGATGCTGGCGATGGCCGATCAGGCGCTATACCGCGCCAAGGAAAGTGGTCGCAACCGCGTCATGCTGGCAACGCCTGAACTTTAAATCACAAAAAATCCATGCGTGCCATCACGGCCTAGCTGCTCGACCAGACCGAATTCCCAATCGAGATAGGCCTGCATGGCCGAGGCGGCATTATCGGTACCTTCATAGGGACGACGATAGCGGTCGATACGCGCTGATGCCAGCGCCGTCTCGCCCTGCTCCATCTCCAGCCCGGCTGCCCTCCATGCCGCGTTACCTCCGTCAAGCAAATACACTGGTTTCCCAGTCAACGCTGCCACGTCAGCGATTGCATAGGCTGCCAGCAAACTGCTACCGCAAGTGACGACATAGCGCTCGGCAACGGGCAGTTGCTGCCATGCCTGCGCCAGCGCAGAGCGCAAGACAAACCAGGCGCCAGGAATATGCTGCTTGACGTAGTTAGCGCTGGTGGAAAAATCGAGAATCACAGTTGGCGTCGCTTGTGCGCGCCAGGCATGCAAGGTCGCTGCGCTGATTTTTTCCGATGGTGGTGCTGGCGGCAACTGTCGCAGAGCTACGCCTGCGATACTGAAATGCGCCGCCGTCAGTCCGTCCAGGACATACACATCCCAAGCCATTTGCGCCAGCCAGGATGCCGTCATATTGGCGCGTACACCGTCGTCATCGACCAAGACGATACGGGCACCTCGAACGCTGGCGTTTGACTCGGTTTCCTGCACCAGTTGGCCGCCGGGCGCACTTGAAAATCCTGGTAGATGCCCTGCTTCGTATTCCTGCGGCGTGCGGACATCGAATAAATAAGTAGTCCGTGCTGACTCATCGCGCAAGCTGGTCAGCGCCTGCCACGTCAATCGTTTGACACCAGCACGCTCAGCCACCGTCCGCGCTGCGCTGGCCGCCTGTTGCCGCACTTCAGTTGCACTCGACACTGGAAAACTGCGCTGGCTGCCATGCTCCAGTTGCTGTCCCGCCAGCGTCCAGCCAATGGTGCCATTGCGCAAGGCATGCACCTGATTGGGAATGCCGGCATTGACCAGAGACTGCGTGCCGATGATGCTGCGCGTACGGCCCGCACAATTGACGATGACTCGGGTGGACGGATTAGGTGCCAAGGCATGCACGCGCAACGCCAGTTCGGCACCCGGCACACTGATCGAGCCGGGAATGTTCATGTTCTGATATTCGTCGAAGCGACGTGCGTCGAGCACCACCACGTCGGCCTTGGCGTCCAACAGTGCCTGGACTTCCGGGGCCGACAGCGACGGTGTATGACGCTGGTTTTCCACCAGCTCGCCAAACGATTTGCTGGGCACATTGACATCCTGAAACAACTCGCCGCCAGCGGCTTGCCAGCCCTGAATACCACCGGCGAGCACTGCGACATTACTGTACCCAAGCTGGTGCAGACGCAAGGCCGCCGCTTGCGCCAGCCCTTCGCCGTCATCGAGGGTGACAATTGCCGTATCGCGACGCGGAATGCGTGCGTAGGCCAGCAACTCCAAATGGGAAAATGGCAGATTGGCAGCAAACAAAGGATGCGCAACCGCGTGCGGCGCTTCTTCCCGCACATCGAGCAAGGCGATTTCCTGGCGCGCCAGCAGCGCGGCGCGCACGTCTTCATAGCTGCGGGTGGCGATGGTGTCACTCATAGTGTCGTGGTCTCTTGGGATGCGTCCCAGATATTGGGCAAGGTGGTATTGGAATAGCCGGAGATGAATTCCTTGCGCGTACCGTCGTCCAGATAGACCGACCGACGCACTGCGCCAATATTGGCGCCATAGACATGGATGCTGATCGACACGCGATCATCGTAGACATTGCGCACGCGATGGATATCGTCTAGACCAGCAACCTGCGGCGACACTGCCTCCACTGCGCCGGCCTGCAATTGCAGCGGCTCACCATGGGTCGCCAATCTGCCATCCTGCCAGCGATAAGTTTGTGCATCCTCGGCACCACGCAACATGCCGATCAGACCCCAGACAGTATGATCATGAATAGGTGTCTGCTGCCCCGGTCCCCAGACAAAACTGACCACCGAAAACCGTTGCGCCGAATCGGCGTGCAACAGATATTGCCGGTAGTACTGCGGGTCTGGTTGCGCATAGGCCACCGGCAACCAGTCGTCAACGGCCACCAGTGAACGCAATAGTTCGCTGCCCTGGGCGATGATACTGGCTTCGTCTGTCGTGCATTCCAGCATTGCTGCGAATGACGTCACGAAGTGGCGCAAGCGCTGGAAATTGGGTGGTGCTAAAGAGAGGTCTGACATGGCGGCGGCTTCATTGACAATGACGTCGATGATACCGCGTTGGATGAGGCGGGTTGAAATACCAAATTTTTCTATGCAAGCAGGCTTTTGTCATGTTGCCCTGCTGGGCGCACCACGGCACAAAGCATCAGCTTTTGGCCGTTGCCTGGATTTGCTCGTACTTGAGCATCAATTGTTCATTGGTTTCGCGCCAGGCGGGGTTGAACGGAATGCAGCTGACCGGGCACACCTGCTGGCATTGCGGTTCGTCGAAGTGCCCCACGCATTCGGTGCATTTATTAGGATCGATTTCATAGATCTGCGGCCCCATGTAGATCGCTTCGTTCGGGCACTCGGGTTCGCAGACGTCGCAGTTAATGCAATCATCAGTGATCATCAATGCCATAAAAACTCCGCTTTCATCTCATGCTGCCATGTTGCCCGGACCTCATTGCCTGACGCCGGGCAACATCGTTATTGCAAATCCAACTTTGCCATTTTTTCCTTCAGCCATTTTTCGACCGACGGGAAAACAAATTTTGATACATCGCCACCCAACAGGGCGATTTCACGCACGATGGTGCCGGATATGAATTGATATTGGTCCGACGGCGTCAGGAACAAGGTCTCCACGTCAGGCAACAGATAACGATTCATGCCGGCCATCTGGAATTCATATTCGAAGTCCGATACCGCACGCAAGCCGCGCACGATCACGCGGGCATTGTTTTGCCGCACGAAATCCTTGAGCAAGCCGGAAAAACTTTCCACCTGAACATTCGGATAATGTCCCAATACTTCATTTGCTATCGACAAGCGCTCCTCAAGGGAGAAAAACGGCTTCTTGTTTTTACTGTCCGCTACGCCAACGACCAACTTATCAAACAATCCAGACGCGCGTCTGACCAGATCTTCATGGCCACGCGTCAATGGATCGAATGTTCCCGGATAAACTGCTGTTACCATCAGGGTCTCTCCTCGCCTATCAGAACGCGCATTATGCCTGAATTAAGCGATGTTTTTGCGCCGCAATAAATGATAAAACACCATGCCAGCCTGGTCGGCACGGACAATTTCCCATGATGCCATCCATGCAGGGGCAGCTTCGCCGTCCAATGCATGCTCCGATTCGACGTAGATCAAGCCGTTTAAGGCTAGAACTTGCTCACACAACGGCATGATTTTGGCCAACCAGTTCTGATGATACGGCGGGTCGGCAAAGATCAGGTCAAATCCTGCACCATTTATACGGCGAGTGACGAATCCTTGCAACAACGCCAAGGCATCGCCGCGCAGGATCTCGACATGGTCGGCCTTTAGTTTGATTTTGCTGGCTTCGAGCTGACGCACCGCTGGGCTATGGTGTTCGACCATGACCACATGCGTTGCACCGCGGCTGGCTGTCTCAAAACCGAGCGCGCCGGTACCAGCAAACAAATCCAAGCAACTGCTACCGCCCCAACTGCCATCACGCAAATGACTGATCCAGTTGAACACCGTTTCGCGCACCCGATCAGGCGTCGGCCGCAAGCCCTCTGCCTCCAGCACCGGCAGCGGCGTACGCTTCCACTGGCCACCGATGATGCGAACCTGGTGCGGCGCGCGTTTAGGGGAGGCGACGCCATGGCCTACCGTGCCATGCTTACGTGCGGTTCTGCTCATTTTTCTTGTTTCGCCTCATCGTTGTCGGCACCCACGACTATCGTCGTCATTTGCTCCAGCGCAAGCTTGCGTTGAAATGCCGCGCGGATTTGTTTGATCGTGACCTTGCCGATATTGGCAGTCCAGGTGTCGAGGTAATTCAACGGCAATTGATAGTAACCAATCACCGCCAGGTTATCGAGAATCTTACGATTATTGTCGATGCGTAAGGCAAAGCCGCCGGTCAAATTGTCTTTGGCTGCCTTGAGTTCAGCCGCCGTTGTGCCGTCGCGCAAAAATCCGGCGACCGTCTGACGCACCACGGCCAGTGCTTCGTCGGTTTGTTCACGCTTGGTTTGCAGGCCGATTTCAAATGGTCCTTGCTGTGCCAGCGGGGTAAAGTAACTGTAAACACCATAGGTCAAGCCGCGCTTTTCGCGCACCTCAGCGGTTAGGCGCGAGACGAAACCACCGCTGCCGAGGATGTAGTTGCCAACCGTCAACGCAAAGAAATCCGGATCGCCGCGCACCAACGCCGGCATGCCCAGCAAGATATGCGATTGCGATGCCGGATGGGCAATCCGTTGCTCGTTGGCGCCACTATAGACCACCGGTGGCATCGCCGGTAATACCGCGCCTTGCGGTAACTGCGCGGTCAGACGCTGGGCGATTTGATCGGCCTGAATTCGGCTGACATCACCAATCAAGGCAATCACGGCGCGATTGGCGACATAGTGGTCGCGATGAAAAACCAGCAAATCCTCGCGCGTGAGAGTGCTGATTGTTGCTGTGCTTTCCTGCCGCCCATAAGGATGCTGTCCATACAAGGCGGCCCAGAAGGCTTTATTGGCCAGCTCTTCTGGCTTGGTTTGCGCTTCTTTGATTTCGGCAATCGTACGCGCCTGATCGCGTACAAATACATCTGCCGGAAAACTCGGCTGCGCCAGCATGCGCGCCAGCAGCGCCACTGCCGCGTCGCGCTCGGACACACTCGACAGCACGCGCAACGTCACACCGGCACGGTCCATGCTGGCACCACCGCCACGTTGCGCCGCGACGTCGGCAAGACCGTCGAGAATTTGCGCCTCGCTCAAAGCTGGCGCACCGTCACTGGCAGCGACCCCACGCGTGAGCATGACGTTGGTCAGCGCTGCCAGCCCGGCTTTGCCGTCTGGATCGCGACGCGTACCAGCATCGAATTCGATACTCAGATCGAGCATCGGAATCGCATGGTTCTCGACAAACAGCACGCGCGCACCATTGGCCAGCAACCAGGATTGAATTCGCAGGGCCGCCTGCGCCTGCAACGGCGCATTGCCCAGTGCGATGACGCTCAACAAAACGAGGTAGGACCACAAATGTTTCTTCATTTCCATGCTTAGCAATAAACCGTGATTAGTCGCACCGGCTAGGCCGGTGTTTGATCCGCAGCGCCTGCCGGCTGCCCGGCTGCATCGACCCAAGACAGGATCGGCTGCCATTGTTCGATATCGCGTTGCACGCGCGACACCGCGATGTCCCACAAGGTCAGGCCGTGCGCCGCCAGTTGTACATAATTTTGAGTGTCGCGCAAATAGCTCAGCACTGGCAGATTCAAGCCCTCAATAAAACGATGCAGTTGCTCGGCCGAGCGCGTGCGTGCATCGACACGCATGCCGACAATGCCGACATCAATCGCGCCTTGGCGCACCGCCTTTTCGCTGGCCAAACGGTGCAGAAAATCCTGCGTCGCTAAAATATCGAAGATCGATGGTTGCAGCGGCACGATGACCTTGTCGGCCATCTTCAGCACATCATTCAAGCGCCAGCCATGCAAACCCGCTGGCGTATCGAGTATCAGATGCGTGGTGCCCTTGGGCGGCTTGGCGATGTGATCTTCGCTGATATCCCAGGTACTGATGGGCGTTGCCGCTTGCGGCCGAATACCGAGCCAGGCACGTGCCGATTGCTGACGATCGATATCTCCCAGTAGCACGGCATGGCCACGACTGGCGAAATAGCCAGCCAGATTGGTCGACAGAGTACTTTTACCTACGCCACCTTTAGGGTTTGCAACGACGATCACCGGCATGTTTTTGCTCCGTAAGAATGCAGCATAATGCGATACCCACAAGTCAATGCAACAAGCTTGGCGGTGGACCCAGCTTTTTCCCTGCCAGCGGCAAGGGCAGCAATGTAGCTACCGTCAAACCATCATCGCCAAAATATCGTTGCGCCACGGCCTGCACCTGCTGCGGTGTGACGGCTTTCAATTTCTCAACGATGCGATCAATGTTCTTGTGCGAAATGCCGGCCATTTCTATCACACCGATTTCCATCGCCTGACCAAAAATCGAATCTCGTTTATAGACCTGCGAGGCAATCAATTGCGTTTTCACGCGCTGCAATTCCTGTTCCGACACACCGTCTTTGGCGATACGCTCGACTTCGGCGCGCAGCAGGCGCTCCAACTCAGCCACGCTAGTGCCTTGGGCCGGACTGCCCTCCAACGTGAACAAGGTAGGGCCACGCGCGATGTCGTCATAACCGGCACCGACGCTATTGGCCTCCCTGTCGGTGCGTACCAGCTTGTCGTTCAGGCGCGCATTGTCATAGCCATCGAGTACCGCGGCCAGCACGTCGAGCGCATAAACATCCTGATCCTGTTCGACGTTGCGCAGCGTTGGCACCTTGAACGCCAGGATAACGTAGGGATTTTCCGCCGACGCCTTGACTGTGACTCGGCGCAGACCGCGTTGCTCAGGTTCGTTCTGCGGCTTGCCGAGCACAATGGCTCTGGCCGGGATTGCGCCAAAGTATTTCTGCGCCAGCGCCGCGACGCGCTTGGCATCGACGTCGCCACTGACCACCATGGTGGCATTATTGGGGGCATACCAGCGTTGATACCAGTGCTGCAGGTCGCCGATTTGCATCTGTTGTAAATCATCCATCCAGCCCACCACTGGATGATGGTAGGGGTGAGCCACAAACGCGCTGGCGTACAAAGCTTCATTCATCAACCCTTGCGGCTGGTCGTCAGTGCGCCAGCGACGCTCTTCCATGACGACCCGGATTTCCTTGGCAAATTCATTCTTATCAAACTGCAAATTGCGCATGCGGTCAGCTTCCAGCGCCATCACCGCCTCCAGCCTGGATTGTTCAACCTGCTGGAAATAAGCAGTGTAATCGCGGCTGGTGAAGGCGTTGTCGCGACCACCTAATTCTGCGACCAGGCGGCTGAACTCGCCGGTTTTGTGCTGTTTGGTGCCCTTGAACATCATATGTTCAAGGGCATGTGCGATGCCGGTGGTGCCATTACTTTCGTCGGCGGAGCCAACCTTGTACCAGATCATCTGCACGACCGTCGGCGCCCGGTGATCTTCCTTGACGATGATTTTCATCCCGTTGGCAAGCACGAATTCGGCTGCCGCAGGCGTCGATTGCGCCGTCGCGGTGAGCATAGGCGTGCTCAAACAGACAAATAGCATGGTGCTCGACAGGAGTACGCTGATCTTCAATTTCATTCGCTATGCTCTGATAGAATGCAGGGGCTGGCCGGGCACGCGCCGGGAACCGATATGGCGGCAATCACCGATACCGGGAGTTTCCGAGGTGTACCGGGCCGACTTACAGGGAAGTGCGGCCGACCAATTGTACCTTGTTCATCGCGTTTTCCCGCCTGGAAACGCCTGCCTCGCAATCCACAATCACCGTATCAACTTTAGACAAAGCCAGCCAAGCAACCGATGTTCAGCTTCTTCAAGAAAAAGCCTCAGCCAGAACCCATCACTGCCAGCGATGCCCGGCCTGCGCCATCTACCTCTGCGGTTGCAGTGCCAGAGCCAGCAGCACCAGTGGCAATTACCATCGACACCAGCGACGACATCGTAGCGCCGGCGCCACCCTCTGCCGAAGCCAAGCGCTCCTGGCTGACCCGACTCAAGAACGGCCTGGCCAAGACCTCCAGCAACCTCACCACGCTGTTCGTCGGCGCCAAGATTGGCGACGAACTGTATGAAGAGCTGGAATCAGCCTTGCTGGTGTCCGACGCCGGTGTCGACGCTACCCAATTCCTGCTCGATGCGCTCAAGAAAAAAGTCCGCGACGACAAGCTCACCGAAGCCGACCAGGTACGCAATGCCCTGCGCGACTTGCTAATCGACTTGCTGCTGCCATTGCAGAAAAATCTGGTGTTGGGCCGCCAGCAACCGCTAGTGATGATGATCGCCGGCGTCAATGGCGCTGGCAAGACCACTACCATCGGCAAACTGGCCAAGCATTTGCAAGCCCATCAGCAATCGGTGCTGCTGGCAGCTGGCGATACTTTCCGTGCCGCTGCACGTGAGCAATTGACGGTCTGGGGCGAGCGTAATAACATTTCAGTGATCGCCCAGGAGTCGGGCGACCCTGCTGCGGTGGCCTTTGATGCAGTCCATTCGGCTCAGGCGCGCGGCACCAATGTGGTCATGGTCGATACCGCCGGCCGCTTGCCGACGCAATTGCACCTGATGGATGAATTGAAGAAGATAAAGCGCGTGATTGGCAAAGGCATGGACGGTGCGCCACACGAAGTACTGCTGGTCATCGACGGCAATACCGGCCAAAATGCCCTGGCACAAGTCAAAGCCTTCGACGATGCACTCGGCTTGACCGGCCTGGTCGTCACCAAGCTCGATGGCACTGCCAAGGGCGGCATTCTGGCGGCAATTGCCAAAACCCGGCCAATACCGTTGTATTTCATTGGCGTGGGCGAACAAATTGATGACTTGCAAGCCTTCGATGCCGCCGAGTTTGTCGATGCATTGCTGAGCTGATCTTAGAACCGATCGCGAACCATGAGCACAAGACCAACAACATAGACAATGATTGAATTTGCCCAGGTCTCCAAACAATACTCGCGCGATGTGTTCGCCCTGCGCGACATCACGTTGTCCGTTCCCAAGGGCGAGCTGCTGTTTCTTGCCGGCCCCTCGGGCGCCGGCAAGTCGACACTGCTGAAGATGATTGCCGCCATTGAGCGGCCCAGCGGTGGCTCGCTCAGCGTCAATGGTCAAAATATCAATACCATCAAACCGTCCGGACTGCCTTATCTACGCCGCAACCTGGGCTTGATTTTCCAGCAACAACGACTGCTGCAGGATCGCAGCATCCTGGCCAATGTCATGCTGCCGCTGGTGGTCACCGGTGCGGCGCGTTCGGACGCGGAAAAACGCGCCCGCGCCGCACTCGACAAGGTCGATCTGCTCGACAAATCGAGTGCCGAACCGCAGGAGCTCTCGGGCGGCGAACAGCAACGGGTGGCGATTGCGCGTGCCATCGTCAACCGTCCGCAGATCATTCTGGCCGACGAACCGACTGCCAATCTCGACCGCGACAATGCCAACAAGGTATTGGCGGCATTGAAGTCATTTCATGGCGTCGGTGTGACCTGCCTGATTTCCACCCATGACGAACAATACTTGACCGGCGCCGACCGCATTGTTTACCTGGACCGTGGCCGTATCGTCGACGGTTGGCACAATGGCATCAGCAATCCGGTGGAGATATCCCGATGAACTGGCTACGCCAACACTTCTTTGCGCTGGCCGATGCATTCAGCCATTTGCTGCGCTCGCCCAGCAACTTCATCCTCAATGTGCTGGTGGTATCGATTGCGCTGGCGCTGCCGTTTGCCGGATTGACCATTCTGCAAAACGTGCGACCAATCTCGGAACAATTGGCAGTGGAACCGGAAATCAGCATTTTCCTGAAAATGGAGTTGAGCCGCGACAAAGCGCTGGCCCTGACAACCAATATCCGCACCATTTTGCAAGATAGTGCCAGCACCACCAGAATCGAATTCACGCCACGCGAGAAGGCCTTTGATTCACTCAAAAGCAAAACTGGCCTCACCGACGTACTGGCGACCTTGGGCGCCAATCCCTTGCCCGATAGTTATGTCTTGAAAATGTCCGGCTTCGAGCATGCAATGGATGCCGACCAGGTCGACGACATTGCCCAGAAACTCAAATCCATGCCTGGCGTCGATACAGTGCAGATCGACTCGGCGTGGGTCAAGCGGCTGGCCGCCTTGCTGAGAATCTTGCGGCTGGTGCTGCTGTTCCTCGGCTTCACGCTGGGCGCTGTGGTGGTGGCCGTCGTGTTCAATACGATTCGCCTGCAAGTCATGACACAACATCAGGAAATCGAAGTTTCGCGTCTGCTCGGCGCCACCAATGCCTTTATCCATCGTCCGTTCTATTACACCGGGGCCCTGCTCGGCCTGTGCGCCGGTGCACTAGCCTTGAGTCTGGTGGTGCTGGCGCAACAGCCGCTCAATACGGCCATCGCCGATTTCGCCCGGTTGTATGCTTCGGAATTCAGACTGGCACCACCAAGCTTGCTGGCTACAGCCTTCTTGCTTGGCGTGTCCGCATTGCTGGGCTTGTTCGGCGCAATGCTATCGGTAAAACGCCATCTGGCGCGATTAGCTTAGAACTAATCTCATGTTTCCCCTTGCGACTTGGCGTTAAATTATCGCCTTTTGAATAAATATTCCCACTGGGAAATTGTTACAGCTTTGTGCTTGAACTAAGCAACTTTCCCCCCCAGATATTCTCTAATCGGCTCGCAGAGCAACAATTGCTTTTAGAATTGTCATAGAGAATACCTATTCAGCCATTCCAGATTCGTTATTAGCACTCCCCCATAAGGAGTGCTAAAATACCTGATAGAAATACTCCAGCTTTAAGGCAATCTGCTTAGTTTATGCATCGCTTCCTCATTAGGGACAAGGAGAAACAATGAAATCAGCGTCTATTCAATCTGCACCCATGCCCGTCGAGACCAATGCGCTTGCGCTCGGCTTCTCCGGCACCCTGGGCAATATTGACGCTTATATTTCGGCGGTCAATCGTCTGCCTATGCTGACTCATGACGAAGAAATCTCGCTGGCACGCAAGCTACGCGAAAATAACGATCTCGGTGCGGCGCAAAAAATGGTGTTGTCGCATTTGCGTCTGGTGGTATCGATCGCGCGCGGCTACCTCGGTTATGGCCTGCCGCATGCCGACCTGATCCAGGAAGGCAATATCGGCCTGATGAAGGCAGTAAAGCGCTTCGACCCCGATCAAAACGTGCGTCTGGTGTCCTATGCCATGCATTGGATCAAGGCTGAAATGCACGAATACATTTTGAAGAACTGGCGCCTGGTCAAAGTCGCCACGACCAAGGCACAACGCAAGTTGTTCTTCAATCTGCGCAGCCACAAGGAAGGCCTTGATGCGATGACGCCGGCGCAAGTTGACGCGCTGGCCAAGACGCTTGATGTCAAGCGCGAAGAAGTCATCGAAATGGAAACCCGCTTGTCGGGCCGCGACATTGCACTGGAAGCACCAACCGATGACGACGACGACAAGTTCGCGCCGATTGCCTATCTCTCTTCGGACAACACCGAACCTACTCGTGTCATGGAAGCCAAGCGGTATGACCGCTTGCAATCCGAAGGCCTAGAAACAGCGCTGAGCAAGCTTGATGACCGTTCGCGTCGCATCGTTGAAGCACGCTGGCTGGCCAACGACGATGGCAGTGGCGCAACACTGCATGAATTGGCTGATGAGTTCGGTGTTTCCGCCGAACGCATTCGCCAGATCGAAGCAGTTGCGCTCAAGAAGATGAAAGGTGCATTGCAGGCGTTTACATAAAAGGCCAGCAACTTTCACGCAAAAGGCGCTCCTCGGAGCGCCTTTTTCTTTCGCTGCTATCAAATTGCGATGAGGCTTCGTCTACGACAACAATATTTTAAGATCGTGGACAATTGGTTCGGCTCCCTGATCATGGCGCACGAACAGACGAATACGTCCTTGCGGATCAAACACATAGCTGCCGGCCGTATGGTCCATGGTATAGCTGCCCGGCGTCTTGCCCGGCACTTTCTGGAAGAATACCTTGAACTCCTTGGCCACCTTGGCCGTGGCCGCATCATCGCCATACAAGCCTAGGAAGCGCTTGTCGAAGGCCGGTACGTATTGCGCCAGAATCGTTGGTGTATCGCGTGCCGGATCGATGGTAACGAACAATACTTGCACCTTGTCAGCCTGCGATCCCAATTGCTGCATCACGTTCGCCATTTCCGCCATGGTGGTCGGACAAACATCGGGGCATTGCGTGTACCCGAAGAACATCACCACTGCCTTGCCCTTGAAATCAGCCAGAGTACGCGGCTTGCCGTTATGGTCGGTCAGCGCAAAATCCTTGGCGTAATCGAGGCCGGTAACGTCGGTATTGATGAATTTCTCGCTACTGCCTGGCTGACAGGCAGACACACTGAGCACCACCAACAGTGCCAACGATAGGGAAGACAGCAGGCGTTTCATCAGAGGGTCCTGAACAACAGGTAATGGTCAATCAACAGCACAGCAAACAGAATCGACAGATACACGATGGAAAACGCAAAGGCCTTGCGCGCAATCAGGTCGGTGTAATGGCGATAAATCTGCCATGAAAAATAGAAGAAAATTGCTCCCAACACAATTGCAGTACCCAGATAGATCAGGCCGCTCATGCCGACCGCAAACGGCAACATGGTGGTGGCCAGCAACGCAATTGTGTATAACAGAATCTGCAATTGGGTGAACTTGACGCCATGCGTGATCGGCAACATCGGCAAGCCCGATTTGGCATAGTCGTCACGGCGGTACAACGCCAGTGCCCAGAAGTGCGGCGGCGTCCAGATGAAGATAATCAACACCAGAATCCAGGCTTGCATCGGCACATCATTGGCTACCGCCGCCCAACCCAGTGCTGGTGGCATGGCACCGGCCAGGCCACCGATGACGATGTTTTGCGGTGTGGCCGGCTTGAGGATGATGGTGTAAATGACGGCATAGCCGACAAAGGTGGCAAACGTCAGCCACATGGTCAGTGGATTGACCAGCACATACAGCACCCACATGCCCATGCCGCCAATCACACCTGAAAAGGTCAACGTTTGCGCCACTGTCAGCTCGCCGCGCGCCATCGGCCGCCTTGCCGTGCGCGCCATGCGCGAATCGATTTCACGCTCGACCAGGCAATTGATGGCGAAGGCGGCACCGGCCAGCAGCCAGATACCAATGGTGCCAAACACCACGCGACGCCAGTCAGGCAGGTCCGGCGTCGCCAGAAACATGCCAATCACGGCACAAAAGACCGCGAGCTGGGTAACCCGTGGTTTGGTCAGTGCCCAATACTGGGCGATACGGTTGCTTGGTGCTGTCAGAGAGGTCATATCAGGATGTCGGGGCAGGCGCGAGACCGGGCACAGATGCGTTAGAACCTGTTGCCAACGGTGCATGCCGGGCCTTGTAGTTTAACATGACCAGCAATAACAGAAGTAAAGCTGCACCGCCGTTGTGCACCACTGCAATTGCCAATGGCCAACTGAAGTAAATGGTCGACAAGCCGGTCAGCAGTTGCAAGCCAATCACAATCAACAGCCAGCGCCCGGTTTTACGCAGGCCGCTGTCACGCATGGCCTTGTGACTCAGCCACGCAATATAGGTAATCACCACGACAGCAAAACTGCGATGCACCCAGTGGATCGCAGTCAACGCTGGAAACGGCAGGTATTCGCCGTCGGCAGTCTTGCCCAGGTGACGCCACAGCGTAAAGCCGTTGGCGAAGTCCATTTGCGGCACCAGCGTGCCATGGCAGAGCGGGAAATCGCTGCACGCCAGGGCGGCATAATTGGTGCTGACCCAGCCACCGAGCGCGATCTGCAGCACCAGCAGCAACAGGCCGATCAAGGCCGGTATCCGCAAGGCACGCGCTGCCGCCAGCACGGGTGCGTGCTGATTCTGGCGGGCGCCGAGCCAGACCAGCATGGCCAGCAAGGTCAAGCCCAGCAATAAATGCATGGTGACGATCACAGGTTGCAACTTCATCGTCACGGTCCAGGCACCAAAGGCACCTTGCAGACAGATAAACAAAAACAAGGCGGTCGGAAACCACGGCCGGTAGCGCTGTTCGGTACGCTGCGACTTGATCCAGCGCCACCAGGCAATCACCATGATGGCTATGGTCAAAATTCCCACTGCCATGGCCAGATAGCGATGCGTCATCTCGATCCAGGCTTTGGCATGTGTGACCGGCCCGCTCGGCATGGCTTCCTGAGCTGCGCTGATCGGCGCATGTGCCAGCAATGGATTGGCGTGACCATAACAGCCGGGCCAATCGGGACAGCCCAGACCGGAATCGGTCAGCCGCGTAAATGCACCGAACATGATCAGATCAAATGTGAGAAACAAGGCGACCCACACCAGCTTGCGAAATTTGTCGGAGTCGCGCGACCACCAGGTCAGCGCCAGCGGAATCATTGCCACCAGCAAGGCCGTTACGGCGAGTTGTATCCACATGGCCGCTTATCCTATGCTCGATGCACGCAACAGTTTGCCGATATCTTTTTTCACCCGGTTGGGATCGGCACCCTTGGGGAAACGCATCATCAGATTGCCGCGCGGATCGATCATGTACAGATGGTCGGCTGCGCTACCGCCAGCCTCGACCGGCAACCAGGCTTGCAACAACTTGGAATCGACACGCAGCATGTCGGTGCCGTCATATTCGCGCATGAGCATGGTATCGAGCGGTTGTGCATCAGTAATCAGCCAAACGCGCTCCATGCGCTCCATGTCCTTGCCTTGCATCAAGCGCAACTGGCGCATAGCAAACAGATGCTCCTTGCAGGATTGGTTGCAGTCACCGCCGCCAACTTGCAACAATACCCACTTGCCCTGGTAATCCTGCAGCTTGACCGGCTTGCCATCGAGCGTGGTCATGCCCAATGGCGGTATTGGGTACTGCCGCGGGTCGAGCAGCTCGCCATAGTTGGTGCGGCTTTCCGGCTTGATCACGTAATACGTGAAATACGAGGCGATCATCGGTGCTGCGCATACGGCCACGATCAACATCAACTTCCAACGTCCACGCCGGCGTTGTAAATCGGATGGCGAGGGCAACTGCGGTTTACTTTTTTCCACTGCGAAATCCTGTGACGACGAAGAAAATGACGGCCATCAAGGCCAGGGCATACCATTGCAGCGCATAACCACGATGCCGTTCTATGCCTAAAGACGGCGCCGGCCAGTCTCGCACCAGGCCATCCTGAGCATTTGCGGCATCCAGCCCCTGCTCGATCACGAACGGCACCAGTGCCAGTCCGCTGGTCTTGGCAAAGCTGGCAATATCCAGGTTTTGCAGGATGACACCTGGCTGCATCGCATCGGCCGTACCCAGTTGCAACAAATGACCAGCGCCCAGCCGCAGTATCCCCTCAATCTCGACCGTGCCTGCCGGTGTCTGTAACTGCGGCAGCTTGGTGCGGTCATTCAGATCGCGCGCAACCCAGCCGCGCTCAACCAGCACTGCTTTATCAGAGCCCGCTATTTTAAACGGTGTCAGCACATACATCCCGGCCATGCTGCGATAGGGCCGATTATCGAGATAGATGGTCCACCCGGCGATGAACTCTCCCTGCAAACGAACATGGCGAAATTCACCCTGGCGCGGATCCTGTTGCAGCAGACCTCGGTCCAGCGTGATCGCGGGTGCAGCCTGACGTTCGACCATGCGCTCCTGAATTGCCTGCTTTTCGTCGCCACGCCGGGTTTGCCATTGCCCCAGCAGCACGCCGAGGCTGGCCACAAGCAAGGTCGCCAGCAACGGCACCACCCGTATTTTGAATCTGATTGGCATTACAATGTCACCTTATTGATCGAATGCTTTTTGCCGAAACAATCACCTGCGCATGCCATGAAAATCATCGTCGCCATCGCCTTCCTGCTGATCATTGGCAGTCTTGCCTCTGCCTTGCTGTTCATGATGCGCGACAAGGGCAAGAGCAATCGTACGGTCTATGCACTGACCTTGCGGGTCGGCTTTTCGGTATTACTGTTCATCCTGCTGCTGCTGGCCTACAAGTTCGGCCTGATCCAGCCTACCGGCATCCACTAAGAACGCCCCCGACTTCGCCCAGAAAATACGCGGAAGTTCGCCATCCCTGCCGCTTTTACAACTGATGTAACCCGTAAAAAAGCCGCACCGAAGTGCGGCTCTACTTATCTTCTTGCAATCGACTTACAACCAGTAGACCACAACATACAGTCCCAGCCACACCACGTCGACAAAGTGCCAATACCAGGCCGCGCCTTCAAAGGCGAAATGATGCTCGGGCGTGAAATGACCGCGCAATACCCGATACAGCACCACCGACAACATGATCGCACCGATCGTGACATGGAAACCGTGGAAGCCGGTCAGCAGGAAAAAAGTCGAGCCATAGATGCCCGATGTCAGCTTCAGATTCAACTCATGGTAGGCGTGTATATATTCATACGCCTGAAAGCCCATGAACATGGCCCCCAGCAAAACCGTAGCAAACAACCATGCAGCAGTCTTGCCACGATGGCCGGCGCGCAAGGCATGATGCGAGATCGTCAGGGTCACACCAGAACTTAGCAATAGTGCAGTATTAATCGTCGGAATCGGGAACGGTCCCATGACACTGAACGGCTCAACCGTACCGGCCGGACCGACGTTACCCCAATGGGCGGCAAAGTCGGGCCACAGCACCTTGTGATCAAGATCAGCCAACCAGGGCATGGTGATGCTACGCGCATAAAACAGGGCACCGAAGAAGGCGGCAAAAAACATCACTTCCGAAAAAATGAACCAACCCATGCTCCAACGAAACGACGCATCGATACGTTCGTTGTATTGGCCTGACTCGGACTCGCCGATGGCTTGGCCGAACCATTTGTACAGCACCACCAGCACCGCCAGAATGCCCATAATATTGAGCGCCGCGCCCCAGGTATGACCGTTGACCCAAGCCGACGCCCCGGCCATGGTCAGCAACAGGGACGCGCCCGCTAGCACCGGCCATTGCGACGGCCCCGGCACGAAATAGTATGGCGCTTTCGCGTGTTGAGAACTCATCTTCATCTCCCAATACAACATCGATTTTTATAAACGACTGCGGCAACAAGCCGGCCACCCGCTGCCGGCAGTTACTTCGCCACGACAATCTTCACGATCACAATCAAGACCGCCACAAAAATCGCGGCACCGATAATGCCGGCAATAATGACATGCAGCGGGTTAAGCTGAGCCGCATCGTTTTCGTAATCACTATGTTTGCGTACACCGAAAAAAGACCACAATACCGCCTTCATCGTCGCCAGAAACGACGCCTTGCGCCGACTTGCCTGCTTCAAATCATCCATCTGCCACGCTCCTCAGATACTGCCGCATCCTGTGACTGCCTGTGCCATGACGCGCGTCAACTGCGCTTCTTTTCCAGGCCTGCGACTTCAAAGAAGGTATATGACAACGTAATCGTTGTCACGTCCTTAGGTAGCGCCGGATCAATATAAAACACCACCGGCATTTGCTTGGCCTGATGCGGCGCCAAGGTTTGTTGCGTGAAGCAAAAACACTCAACCTTCTTGAAAAACGCCGCCGACTGCTGTGGCGCATAACTTGGTATTGCCTGTGCATCGACTGTGCGAGCTTGCGTGTTGACCACTTCGTACAAGACTTGCGTCATCTCACCCGGATGGACCTTCATGCTGGCCACGGTCGGGCGAAAACGCCAAGGCCCTTGCGAATTGCCGTCGAACTCGATGGTCACCGTGCGTGTCTTGTCGATCTGCGTATTGGCCGGCGTATCCACGGTGGCATCCTTGGGTGTCAGGAAATTGACACCAGTGACTTCGCAAATCTTTTTGTACAACGGAATCAAGGCATAACCGAAGCCGAACATCATCACTGCGATGACCAGCAACTTGCCCAGCATTTGCCGGTTCAGGTACCGGCCAGAGCCGTCCTCGCAGGACTTAGTCATCCTTGCCCCCATACCCGATTGACAATGATGCCGATAAAGAATCCCAAGGCAACCAAGGCCAGCAGCAAGGCTGTGCGCAGGTTATTCGGCTTTTTACGATCTGTCATAGTATTTGGGCAGAACCTGCCTGCCGCTTCCTTTGTATGAAGGTCAAGCGAGGAGGGTCAACCGGTCACTTAACCAGCGGCGGCACTTCGAAGGTATGGAATGGTGCCGGACTTGGTACCGTCCACTCCAGGCCTTCGGCGCCATCCCAGGGCTTGTCTTCGGCTTTGACGCCGCCCTTGAGCGCAGGAATCGCCACGAAGAACAGGAAATACACCTGACTCAGACCGAAGCCAAACGCGCCGATCGAAGCCACCATATTGAAATCGGTGAATTGCGCCGGGTAATCCGCAATCCGGCGCGGCATGCCGGCCAGGCCGAGGAAGTGCATCGGGAAGAAGGTGATGTTGAAGGTAATCAACGACGCCCAGAAGTGGAACTTGCCGCGCCATTCGTTGTACATGAAGCCGGTCCATTTCGGACTCCAGTAATAGAACCCGGCGAACAGCGCAAACAGCGAACCGGCCACCAGCACGTAGTGGAAGTGCGCCACCACGTAATAAGTGTCCTGCATCTGGATATCGATCGGTGTCACTGCCAAAATCAAACCGGTGAAGCCCCCCATGGTGAACACGAAGATAAAGCCCACCGAGAACAGCATTGGTGTTTCAAACGTCATGGAACCGCGCCACATGGTGGCAATCCAGTTGAAAATCTTGACGCCGGTCGGCACGGCGATGAGCATCGTCGCATACATGAAAAACAACTGCGCCGTCACTGGCATGCCGGTCGTGAACATGTGATGGGCCCAGACGATGAACGACAGAATAGCAATCGATGCTGTGGCGTACACCATCGAGGCGTAACCGAACAAGCGCTTGCGCGCGAACGCCGGGATGATCTGCGAGACGATACCAAAGCCCGGCAAAATCATGATGTAGACCTCGGGGTGACCGAAGAACCAGAAAATATGCTGGTACATCACCGGATCACCACCACCGGCAGCGTTGAAGAACGAGGTACCGAAATGACGGTCCGTCAGCGTCATCGTAATGGCGCCCGCCAGCACCGGCATCACTGCAATCAGCAGATAAGCGGTAATCAACCAGGTCCAGCAAAACATCGGCATCTTCATCAGGGTCATGCCGGGGGCGCGCATGTTGAGGATGGTGACGATGATGTTGATCGAGCCCATGATCGACGATGCGCCCATGATGTGCATGGCAAAGATGGCCATGTCCATACCGGGGCCCATTTGGGTCGACAACGGCGCATACAGCGTCCAGCCGGCTGCAGTGGCACCGCCCGGCACCAGGAACGAAGTTGCCAACAATAGCGCCGCTGGCGGCAGCAGCCAGAACGAGAAATTGTTCATGCGCGCAAAAGCCATGTCGGAGGCACCGATTTGCAGCGGAATCATCCAGTTTGCGAAGCCGACGAAGGCCGGCATGATGGCGCCGAACACCATCACCAGACCATGCATGGTGGTCAGTTGATTGAAAAATTCGGGGCGGAAGAATTGCAGGCCAGGATGAAACAGCTCTGAACGAATCAGCAAGGCCAGCACACCACCCGAGAGCAACATGGTGAACGAGAACCACAGATACAGGCTGCCGATATCCTTGTGGTTGGTGGCAAACAGCCAGCGCCGCCAGCCATGTGGATGATCGTGCGCGTGTTCCTCTGCGTGAGAATGATCGTGACCGTGCTCGGCGACAGTTGTGCTCATTTCAATCTCCAATTCCAATTTTTTGACGCGATGGCTTACTTGCGCGCGGCCAGCACTTCTGCTGGTTGGACTATATTTTCTTGTGCTTTATTCGACCAGCTATTGCGGGTATAGGTAATCACGGCGGCGACTTCGGTATCGTTGAGCACCCCTTTCCACGGCGGCATGGCGTTCTTGCCATTGAGTACCGTGGTGATTTGCAGCGCCCGTGGACCGTTGACGATCGGGTCTCCATCGAGTGCCGGGAACGCGCCGGGAACACCCTTTCCGGTAGCCTGGTGGCAAGCCACGCAATTGGCGCTATAGACTTTTTCGCCACGTGTCTTGAGTTCGTCGATGGTCCAGACCTTGTTGGGATCATCGGCTTTGGCCGCCATTTCCTTCTTCTTGCCATCGACCCAGATCTTGTAATCGGCTTCACTGACGACATTGACGACGATAGGCATGAAAGCATGATCCTTGCCGCATAACTCGACGCACTGACCGCGGTAAGTACCAATTTTTTCCGCCTTGAACCAGGTATCGCGCACAAATCCGGGAATCGCATCCTGCTTGACGCCAAACGCAGGAATCGTCCACGAATGGATCACGTCATTGGCGGTCGTGATGATGCGCACTTTTTTATTGACCGGCACCACCACGGGATTGTCGACTTCCAGCAGGTAGTTGTCGTTCTTCTTGAGCGATGCATCGGTAATCTGTTCGCGCGGCGTAGCCAGGTTGGACAAGAAAGAAATCCCCGCACCTTCGCCATTGAGATAATCGTAGCCCCATTTCCATTGCATGCCGGTAGCCTTGATGGTCAGATCGGCATTGGAGGTATCTTTCATTGCCACCACGGTCTTGGTGGCTGGCAGCGCCATGCCAATCACGATCAGAAACGGCACAACTGTCCAGGCGATTTCTACCGACGTGCTTTCATGAAAACTGGCGGCCTTGTGACCGAGCGATTTGCGATGCCGCAACATGGAGTAGAACATGACTCCGAAAACTGCCACGAAGATCACCAGACAGATGATCAGCATCATGTGATGCAGGTCATAAATCTGCGCAGCAATCTGTGTCACCGGCGGTTGAAAATTAGTCTCCAGTACAGCTGGACCGCCCTGACTATCGACCACGGCCCAGGATGGCACGCTGGCAGCCAGAAGCGACGCACCAAGCAGCAAAGAATGAAGGCGCTTTGCAATTATCATGATTTCCTCAAAAGCCCAAAATATTTATAAGAATTTTGCCAGCTACTTGACGACATTGCTTGCGATCAGCGCATGCTTAAGTTGCTGCGCTAATTCGTGTCTCTTCCATTCCGTCAAGTGCCGTCCCACATCCACACGTATACCCTGCGATTCCAGCGTAACCAGGCGGTTACCTGAGATGTTCGGATTAATACGCATTTGATGCAGATCAAGCTTGAAGCAACTCGTTTTCCCTGCCTGGACTAACTCCACCAGCAGGCAATCCTCGACCAACGCGATATGCTCGCGATCAGTCGCATGACGTGCATAAATCAGAAAAGCAAAACCGACTGCGGACAACTCAAGTACAGAAAAACACAATATGTACCAGGCCCCGTGCAAGGTGAAGGCCAGCGCGACTGTCAGAGAGAAGGCGCATAAGATCACGAAAACCTGCCCCAATTGGTGCGGCGCAATCGAACAGTTGCGCTTCAACACCCACTCACGCTTTACCACGATACGCCTCCAAAACCGATAGGTCGAGTACGTCCGGACAAGCTAAAAACCCTCGGAGTATAAGGGGTAAGTACAAATGTGATCAAGCGGAATAAAACCCCGTTTCGACCGCAACTACCAGACGATCAAGCACGGCGAATCCGCTATTTTAGGGCCGAAAAAAAGCTATCCGCTAGCAGAAAAAGCACATAAAACTAAGAACAATAAACCGAAAAACAACGAAGCCAACAACCTACCAAGTCACCAGCAGTCATTGACAATCAACGCGTTATTTCCTCGGCAAATCAAAGCGGATGATCGATTCACCGCTGGCAGTGGTTTTCGGCACCGGGCGGAAGGCATGACCATAGATCACCTCGAAGCTCAGTGGAATCTTTCCATCCACATCACGCAGTTGTTCGAGTGCTCGCAATAGTTGTGCGTAGGCGGCGCGCCCAAGCAAGCCTTGGCGCCGACTTTCAAGTGGATTGCCACCCCAGGCACGCACATCCTGCAACAGGCGCTGCGGCGTTGCATAAGTGACGGTAATATTTTCCATATCCATGACCGGCGTCGAGAAACCTGCATTGACCAGCATGTCGCCAAAATCATGCATGTCTACAAACGGCAAGGTATGCGGTGCCAGATCGACGGCTTCAAAGGCGCTACGCAATTGTTTGAAGGTATCCGGACCGAAACAGGAAAACATCAACAAGCCATCCACCCGCAAGACCCGCCGCCATTCGGCAAACACCCGGTCAGGCTGCGGATGCCAGTGCAAGGCCAAGTTCGACCAGACCATGTCAATTGCATTCGGTGCAAACGGCAATCGAGCGAAATCGGCGCAGGCCAGACTACCGCCGGGCTGACTCTTGGGCAGCCATTTTTGCAGCGATCCGAACAGGCGATTGAGCGCCGACTGCGCGCCCAACTGATGTTGGCGCGCCAATGTCAGCATGTTGAAGGCGCCATCCAAACCAATCAGGTCAGTATCGGGAAAGCGCTTTTGCAAGGCGACGAGATCGGCGCCCTCACCACAACCAGCGTCCAGCACACGTTGCGGCTCGATCTTGACCAATGTCATGCGTTCCAACATGCGCGCCGATACTTCGCGCCGCAAAAAATCCGATTCTGCAACGCGGGCCGGATCGGCAAACAACCGGCGCACCAACGGCAAATCAATCGGTGCGCTCAATTTGGCGCTGGCATTAGGTGTGGGCAAGGACATGAAGAATTGGAAGCAGAACAGACAAGATCGAAAAGAGACCGGCTCACAAAGTGAGATAATCGCCGCTAGTGTAGTCGAATTCGCTGTTTTCGGTATCCATCCGGCCCCGATTGGCGAATATTACAATCCGGCCTGCAAATGACGTTATCGTCGTACTTGCCAAACAATCACTCAACTTTTCATGATGTTTTTGCGCCGCACCACACAACGTCTGCTGCAATTGCCGCGCTGGCTGCAACAATGCCTGCCGACTTCGTGCGCTCTATGTGGGCGGGTCGGGGACGTTGCCTTGTGCCAGCCGTGCCGGCGCCAGTATTTTGCGCTGCGGCCGCGTCGTTGTGTGCAGTGCGCCATGCCTATTGCACTGGCGGAAAAAGCCATCCGTTGCGCCGCTTGCCTCACGCATCGTCCGGCCTTCGATGCCACCATTGTTGCCGCCGACTATCTGGCGCCGGCCGATCAACTTGTGCTGGCGCTGAAATTCGGCCAGCGCCTGACGCTGGCGCCGTTGCTAGCCGAAATGCTGGGCAATGCAATCGACTATGAAGTCACACGCGGCCTGCCGCTGCCGCCACTGATGACGATAGTCCCACTGAGCAAACAGCGCCTGCGTGAGCGCGGCTTCAACCAGGCACTGGAAATTGCCCGACCGCTAGCGCAACGCTTCCAGGCCCAGCTCGAACCGCATTTGCTGATGCGACTGCGCAACACGCTGGCGCAAGCGTCGCTGCCGGTCGATGAGCGCAAGCGCAATATGCAGCGCGCGTTTGCGGTGCCGCATGGTGCCATCAACCATATCCGTGGCAATCATATCGGCGTGATTGACGACGTTATCACAACCGGCGCCACGCTCAACGACATCGCCACCACGCTCAAGCGCTACGGCGCTCAGCGCGTCACCAATATCGTGTTCGCGCGCACCATTTCGAAATAATCAGCCTCAAGGAGAATCACTTGTTTCACGTCGTTCTGGTCGAACCGGAAATCCCCCCCAACACCGGCAACATCATCCGCCTGTGTGCCAATACCGGAGCGCAATTGCATTTGATCGAGCCGCTTGGTTTTCCGCTTGACGACGCCAAAATGCGGCGCGCCGGACTCGATTATCACGATTACGCCAGCATGCAGGTACACCCACACTGGCAAGCGTTTCTAGAACGGCGCCAAGCGGATCCAGAATGGAATCCAGCACGCATGTTCGCACTGACCACCCACGGCTCGACGCCATTTGCGAACGTGACATTTGAGCCTGGTGATGTGTTCGTGTTTGGCTCTGAAACGCGTGGCCTGGCACCCGCATTGCGCGAATCGTTCCCGACTGGGCAGCGCATCCGCTTGCCAATGCGTCCAGACAATCGCAGCCTCAACCTCTCCAATACTGTCGCGGTGGTGGTCTATGAAGCCTGGCGCCAAAACGGTTTTGCTGGCGGCGCTTGAAAAGTGACGGTCGACACAATAAAAAAGGTCGCAACGTGCGACCTTTTTTATTGTTTAGCGCAAGCGATCAACCGAGCAGCAGTGCATCGTCGGACAACACTTCGCCACGCGTGCGTTCGAACATCTTCAGCAAGTCCGGCACATCGAGACCAGCACGTTCCGGACCAGACACATCGAGCACCACCTTGCCTTGATGCAGCATCACAGTACGATCGCCATAGTCAAGCGCCTGACGCATGCTATGCGTGACCATCATGGTGGTCAGCTTGCTTCCCGCCACAATCTTGGCCGTCAGCTCCAACACGAACGCGGCAGTCTTCGGGTCAAGCGCCGCAGTATGCTCGTCGAGCAACAGGATCCGTGACGGCTGCAACGATGCCATCAACAGACTGACTGCCTGACGCTGCCCCCCCGAAAGCAAGCCAATACGGTCAGTCAGACGCGTTTCCAGACCGAGATTGAGGATCGCCAATTTTTCGCGGAACAGCTCACGCATATTGCCTTTGATGGCAAAGCCGAAACCTCGGCGCTTGCCGCGCGCCATGGCCAACGCCATGTTCTCTTCGATAGTCAACGCTTCGCAGGTACCGGCCATCGGGTCTTGGAATACACGCGCCACCAAGCCGGCGCGATCCCAGGCTTGCTTGCGCGTGACGTCAATGCCATCGATCTCGATGCTGCCCTGGTCGACCAGCAAGTCACCCGAAATGGCATTGAGGAAAGTCGATTTTCCAGCGCCATTGGAACCGATCACGGCAACAAACTGGCCAGTCGGAATTTCCAGGTCGAGGCCGCGCAAGGCGGGGTTTTCAATTGGCGTGTCGGCATTGAAGGTAATGCGCAGGTCTTTGGCTTTCAACATATCAGCGGCCCTTCTTCCACAGTTTCAACTTGCGCTTGCCCATAGGCAGCACCAGGGCGAACATCACCAGCAATGCTGTCACCAGATTCAGATCCTGGGCCTGCAAGCCAATGAAGTCGCTATTGAGCGCCAGCGCAATGAAGAAGCGATACAGAATTGCACCCAGAATCACGGCCAGCGTGGTCCACACCAGACGTCGCGCCGGCAGAATGTTTTCGCCAATGATCACGGCCGCCAGACCGATCACGATGGTACCGATGCCCATCGAAATATCGGCACCGCCTTGGGTCTGCGCAAACAAGGCGCCACCCAAAGCGACCAGTGCATTAGCCAAGGCCATACCGAACAACGTTGCGCGACCAGTGGCGATACCCTGCGCACGCGCCATGCGCGCATTGGCGCCGGTGGCGCGCATGGCCAGGCCGATTTCGGAAGAAAAGAACCAATCCAGCAGCAACTTAACGGCAATCACCACCACCAGCAACACCAGCGGGCGTTCGACGTAGTCGGGCATCCAGTCGGGCAACAAGATGCTGAAAATGGTCGCTTCATTGATCAACGGTATATTCGGCTTGCCCATGATGCGCAGATTGATCGAATACAGCGCGATCATCATCAGAATACTGGCCAGCAGATCCATGATCTTCAGGCGCACATTGAGCCAGGCCGTGATGAAACCAGCTACTGCACCGGCAAAAATCGCTACGGCCGTTGCCAGGAAAGGATCATGACCGGAAGCGATCAGGGTCGCCGCCACCGCGCCGCCGAGCGGGAAGCTGCCATCCACGGTCAAATCAGGAAAAGTGAGGATGCGAAACGAGATCAACACTCCGAGTGCGACCAGGCTGAAAATCAAGCCGATCTCAAGTGCACCCAACAACGTATACAACGACATAAACTTACTTTCTTAAAAAACACATTCGGCATCGACGCATATCAATTGCATGCGGACCGATGCCGAATGTCTTCTGAATCCATGCCCCCGTGCATTGGTACGCGCAGGGACATGCTTCCAGCTGCAGTCAACGCATTTTATTGGTTGATGACCTTGGTCGCTGACTTGATGAACTCCGGCGACAATGTCACACCCTGCTTCTGGGCAGCGGCGGTATTGACGTAGAGCTCCAGGTTCTTGCTGGTCGACGATGGAATGTCGCCAGGTTTTTCGCCCTTGAGAATACGCGCCACAATTTTACCGGTCTGGCGGCCCAGATCGTAGAAATTCACGCCCAATGCCGCCACCGCGCCACGCTTGACGCTGCCGGTATCGGACGCGATCAGCGGGATTTTGGCATCGTTGCAAACCTTGGCCAACGATTCAAATGTCGACACCACATTGTTGTCGGTAGTGGTGTACATCACGTCAATCTTGCCGACCAGGCTCTTGGCCGCCGACGCGACATCAACCGTGCGCGGCGCGGCCGCTTCGACCAGCGTCATGCCCTGCTTTTCCAGCACGGCCTTGACGCTGTTGAGCGCCGACACCGAATTGGCTTCGCCCGGATTGTAGACGACGCCGACACGCTTGGCATTGGGCACCACTTTTTTGATGATTTCCACCTGTTTGACCGGATCGAGCATGTGCGACATGCCGGTCACATTGGTACCGGAGGCATGCCAATCCTTGACCAATTGCGCCGCAATCGGGTCAGCAATGGCTGAATAGACGATAGGAATGGTCTTGCTGGCGGCCACCATCGGTTGCGCCGATGGCGTGCCAATGACCACGATCACATCAGGATTGTCGCCGACGAACTTCTTGGCGATCTGGCCGGCAGTACCGGCATTGCCTTGTGCGCTCTGGAACTCCCATTTGAAACCCTTGCCGGCGTCAAAACCTTCGGCCTTGAGTTCATCCTTGGTGCCGTCGCGCACGGCATCAAGCGCCGGATGCTCAACGATCGATGTCACCAACACGGTCTTGTCGGCGGCCAGCGCCGGCGCCGCACAAACAGCTGCCAGCGCCAGTGCGCTGCACACCATACGCAGGTTTTTTGCTAATACAAACATGTCTTCTCCTCGGGTACTTGTCGATGTAATGAAAAAACGCCTCTAGACGGGCGTTTTCCTGGTTACGTGAGTGAAATTATTTAATGACTGTCTTGGCCGACTTGAGCAAATCAGCCGATAACACCACACCTTGCTTTTGCGCCGCCGTGCTATTGACGAACAATTCCAGCTTGCTACTGGTCGCCGAAGCGATATCGCCAGGCTTTTCGCCCTTCAGAATGCGTGCCACGACCTTGCCTGTTTGACGACCAAGGTCATAGTAGTTAATGCCCAGTGCTGCAATCGCACCGCGTTTGACGCTATCGGTATCGGATGCCACCAGTGGAATCTTGGCATCGTTGCCGACCTTGACCAACGCTTCATAGGCCGATACGACATTGTTGTCGGTATTGGTATAAATCACATCAACCTTGCCGATCAGGCTCTTGGCTGCCGACCCGACATCCACCGAGCGCGGTGCAGCAGCTTCCACCAGTGTCATACCTGACTTGCCCAGCAATTCCTTCATGGCCCGCACTACCACCACTGAATTGGCCTCGCCCGGGTTGTAGACCATCCCGACGCGCTTGGCCTTGGGCACGACTTGCTTGATCAGTTCGATTTGCTTGTCCAGTTCCAGCATATCCGACACGCCCGTCACATTGGTGTCGGATGCCTTCCAATCCTTGACCAGTTGCGCCGCAACCGGATCGGTGACACCCGAATAGACCACCGGAATCAACTTGGTTGCCGCTACCAGCGCCTGCGCCGACGGCGTAGCAATTGCGACGATCGCATCAGGATTGTCGCCGACGAACTTGCGTGCGATTTGTGCCGCAGTGCCAGTGTTGCCTTGCGCGCTTTGGTATTCCCACTTCAGATTTTTGCCAACCTCGAAACCTTCGCTCTTGAGCTCATCCTTGACGCCATCGCGAATACCATCGAGGGCAGGATGTTCAACGATTGCGGTCACCATGACGGTCTTGTTGTCCGCCGCCAATGCGGGCGCCGTACAAACCGAAGCCAAAGCCAGGGCGGAAAACAGTGCGCGCAACGACATTTTTTTCATGGTGGACATGAGCGTCTCCTCAACAATTTAGTAGGCAAAACCTGCAAAAGACGCCAAGTCTAGCTTACAGCATGCCAACAATCAATTTACGTCGCGCTTTTCGGAAAAAAGCACACCCCCGTTAAAAGTCTGATTTCGGGGGAAAATACGATATTGCACGCGATCTTTCGTATATCGGCGTACATTTTCGACAATTTCCCACACTAGCAGCTGCGAGCAAGGCCTGTAGCGGTTCCGCCCAGGCCAGTCCGATCGAGTTGCTATAATTGGACGCTTATGCCGCCCATTCTTCGTCCTGCGTTTACCTGGTTTGCCATGCTCTGCCTGGCCGGCAGCAGCCTGCTGCCGCTGGCTGCCTGGGCGGGCAGCGGCAATGCGCAGATCAAGGCGATGGCGATCTGCGGCACCAGTGCGAATGCACCACTGTCGCCAGCGGCGCCGAATCATCGGCATTGCCCGTATTGCAGTAGCGCACAGCAGCTGGCGTTGGCCCCGCCAAACATGGCAGTGGCCGCACGCCATACCGCTCTGCGCTACCCTATCAAACTGACAATCCAGCACGGTTTCAGACTGCGCCAGCCACTGGCCAGCAACCGGGCCAGAGCGCCACCGGCTTAAGATTGAGCCGCACTTTATGCAACTCCAGCCACTTCACATTACGTTTTAAGCAAAGGACTACCATGCTAATTTTTCATACGCGCCGCCTCAGCAAGTGCCTTGCCCTACTGGCGGGCCTAGCCTTGAGCCTAGCGGCGCAAGCACATGAATACACCATCGGCGACCTCGAGATCGGTCATCCATGGGCGCGCCCTACGGTGCCAGGACAGCCGTCTGCCGGTGCTTATCTGAGCATTGAAAACAAAGGCAACGCCAGCAACAAACTGGTCAGCATTGCTTCACCCGTGGCCAAGTCGGCCGAAGTACACACCATGTCGATGCAGGGCGACGTCATGAAGATGCGCGAAGTCGGCAGCATCGATATCAAGCCCAAGGAAAAAATCGCCATGCAACCCGGCAATGGCTATCACATCATGTTAATCGGTTTAAGCAAACCCTTGAAAATCGGCGACAAAATTCCGCTAACCTTAACCTTTGAAAAGGGCGGCAAACTTGAAGTGTCGGTGTATGTGGAAGATCGCAAACCAGACACTGATGGGACGATGACGCATATGCATCACTGACCCGTTCTGCAGAAAAGGACGGTCAGATAGCTGCAACTGAAAATGCCTGCGCCGTCTCGACAAATTGCATGAAAGTGGTAATTGAAAACCGGTCTTAGCGCCGGACTTTTGCCAGCAACTTGCTGGTCGAGCGATCATGTTCAAACGCAATTGCCACGGCCTTGCCACCATAGGCAGCCACGGCCTGGCCCTCTGGAATGGCGGTCATGTCGTAATCGCCACCCTTGACGTAAATCTGCGGGCGCGCTTCCTGCACCACTTCGAGTGCCGTGTCTTCATCAAACGGCACCACCAACGAGACTGACTCCAAAGCTGCCAGTACCGCCATTCTGTCTTCACAGGTATTGATCGGCCGGTCATCACCCTTGCCCAGACGCTTGACCGAAGCATCCGTATTGGCCGCCACCACCAGCGAAGCGCCTTGCGCGCGTGCCTGTGCAAGATACGTCACATGGCCGCGATGCAGGATGTCGAAGACGCCATTAGTCAACACTACCGGCTGCGGCAGGGCGGCAATGCGCGCCTTGAGTTCAGCGCGGCTGCATACTTTGTTTTCAAAATCAGTCATAGGTCCACTTCAACAAAAACGTTTTTCCATGTAAAAAGCCGCACATCTGTGTGCGGCTTTTTTCTTCAGCAGTTCGACTACCTCAACAAGCTCACGGCAGTGCAGGCACCGACCGCGCTGAATCAGGCGGCAGCAGGTGAGCCCGAGGGCGCCATCCGCGACACGACTTCTTTGCGATAACGATTCAACTCTTGGACAGTTTCGAATGTGCGCTCAAACAACAACGACATGTTATGCAGGATACGGTCAACGACCTTCTTTTCCCACTCACTATCGAACTTGATTTGCGTATCGAGCCAATGCTCCAGCCATTCCGGGTCGGGCAAACGGCTTTGCACAGTGTCGTTCGGGAACAGTGCCTGATTGACGTGCAGATTGGTCGGATGCAGCGGCTTTTCGGTACGACGCGCCGATGCCATCAACACACCGATCTTGGCGAAGGCGGCACGAGCGGTATCGCCCACTTCGACCAACGCTTTTTTCATGTAGCGCAGATAAGCGCCGCCATGGCGGGCTTCATCCTGGCTGATGATCTTGTAGATTTGCTTGATAACAGGTTCGGTATGCCAGTCGGAGGCACAGCGATACCAGTGATTCAGGCGGATTTCGCCGCAGAAGTGCATCATCAAGGTTTCCAGCGGTGGCGCTGGATCGAATTCAAAGCGCACATTGTGCAGCTCTTCTTCCGTCGGCGCGAATTCCGGTTTGAAGCGGCGCAGGTATTCCATCAACACCAGAGAGTGTTTTTGCTCTTCGAAGAACCACACCGACATGAATGCCGAAAAATCGCTGTCGCCACGATTGTCGCGCAGGAACATCTCCGTCGCTGGCAGTGCCGACCATTCGGTAATGGCATTCATGCGAATGGTTTGCGCTTGCTCGTCGGAAAGCATCGAAGCATCGAACTTATCCCAAGGAATATCTTTATCCATATTCCAGCGGACTTGCTCTAGCGATTTAAACAGTTCTGGGTACAGCATTGTGACCTTGCCTATGAATTAACTTATTGATTTTACCAAGAATTTCCCCCGCCCCATAGTAAAACGGCTACGTTTCAGCTTGATGACAAGACACGGCAACGCGTGCAATTCGAAGCGTTGTTGTTGCGATGTGATTTTTTTATGTCGATCAAGGAGATTTAGGCTTACGGGAGACTGACTTAGATGGGCGTGATTGTACAGCAGTCGATTTGGCGCGTGTGCCCGCTTTGGCCGTGACCTTGGCTTTTGTTGTTTTTTTCGGCGCAGGTGTTTTGACTACCGAGGCCGATGCCTTCGCCGTTTTGGCAGTTGCGGGGGGCGCTTTTTTCGGTGCAGACTCTTGCTCTGCCAGTACACTGCCAACTGCTTGCTGGAATTGCTCCTGCAACAAGTTCCACCAGGCGTTCGGGTTCGCCATTGCGGCCTGATAATCAGGCGTTGTCGTCGCTTTGCCGGTTTCCGGCGCAGCCGCGGACGATGCATCATCAGCGGGCGCAGCGTTTGCGATCACATCCTCAGGTAGCGCTGCGGCAGCATCATCTGCTTGCGGCTCTGATTCCAGAGCGGAGGCCGGTTTACCGACCTGTTCAGGCCATTTGAAAAAATCGAACGGCGCCGCGGCAGGTGCCGCAGCCTTTTTTTCCTGCCCCGGTTGCGGCGCCAGGATGGCGCCCATGGCTTGCAAGGTCGACAAGGTGGCACTTTGCACTTCCATCGTCTGTATGGTGGCGCGCAACATGTTCATATTCAGTTCCAGCCAGGACGCCACGGTTTTCAAGTCGGCGATTTTCTTGTTGATCTCGTCAACCGACAGGGATGGAATACCCATCGCCGGCGCTCCCATGCCGCCCCACATTTTGCGCATAAATTCCAGGGTCTCGGTCAGCGATCCTGCGCCTGGCATGTTCTCGTGGTTCAGCATTAGGTCTCCCTTTTAGTATGAGTATTGGTATCAGGCTGTGCCTGGTGCTTGTCATGTTGCTTCCAGGCTTGATGATGCGCTGCTTCGCTAGCGTGCGCAACTGTAGCGCCCCCAGAAAAATGGCATCGGTCATGAATTGCAGCACGCCGGAGGACGATTCCTCATCGCCTTTGCATCTTGCAGGCATTCCTCGCGCTACACTTACGCCATGACAGATGCCAAGGATTCCCTGCCACCACGACGTCGCCTGCTGGCGCCAGTGCTATTGATACTGCTGCTCACGGCCTTGCTGCATCTGCTAGTGATTCACTGGGGACGCACCTATTTCGACCACAGCACTTCAGATCAAGCAGCACAATCTACGATCAGCGTCACCCTCCGTCCGCTGCCGCTGCCGCAACAACCAGTGTCACTACCAACGGCGGCCAAGCCCAAACCCAAACCAAAGGTGAGAAAGCCGCACCCAGTGCCGCCGCAACCAGAGACTACCGTCACCGCAGCACCAACGACGACGAGCGTTATCGCCAGCGAGACTCCGTCAATGGACTCGGCACCCGCGCCAGTAATGGTTCCAGAACCGCAAACTGCGCCCCAGACCAAACCGCTCGCCGCTGACAAACCCGTTGCTGATGACAATGGCGGCACGCACTATCAAATCGATCTGCCGCCATCGGCTGCACTGAGTTTCGACGTACATGCGTTTTCCGATAATCTGGACTGGTTTGGCAGCAGCACGCTTACCTGGAAAACCGATGGCATGCACTACACCATCGATGGCGAGGTTTATGCCCGCTTCTTCGCCAAAGTGACCTTCCTGACATTTACCAGCAGCGGCGACATCAATGAGTTCGGCATCGCTCCGGAGCTCTATACCGAAAAGAAACGCAACCGAGCATCCAGCAATACCCATTTCGATCGGGAACGCAATCTGGTCAGTTTTTCCGCCTCGACCGCGACTTACCCGCGCGTCGGTGGTGAGCAGGACCGCGCTAGCCTGATCTGGCAACTGGCGGCAATCGGTCGCGGTGATAGTGAAAAGTTTGCCGCCGGCAAGGTCATTGATCTGTTCGTTGCCGGCGTACGCGATGGCGAGGTCTGGCGCATGCAAGTAGTTGACCGGGAAGATATCCGCCTATTATCTGGTCACGTGCAAGCCTGGCATGTGGTGCGCCAGCCGCGCCCCGGCTCGTATGAACAGCGGCTCGACATCTGGCTGGCAGCAAGCCAGCAATGGTATCCGGTGCGTCTGCGATTTACTGAAACCAATGGTGATTATTTGGAGATGTCGTTGTCCAATCTCAAAACTCTATAAACTATAGGGTACTGGCAAGGCAATGGCGTTGCAATGACGACATCATTGATGCCTTGCCCTAAATAACCTGAGGTAATATCCCCGGCATGCCATGATGGCCGTGCCGCGTCAGCCGTTGCCGATTTTTCAAGCGAATTCACATGCTCACTTCCTCTCTCCGCCATTCTTTTCCCCGTTCGCCCAAGCGTTATTGGCTAAGGAGTTCATTGCGTGCAGCGCTACTGACCGGCGCCATGTTCATGCTCGCCAGCGGCGCGCAGGCAGCCGATCCGGAGCAACATCCCGTAATCAAACGCAAAGTCAACCTGCCACCATCAGCCGAATTGCGCTACAGCATCGAAGCGCAACAAAGCGGCTTGCAAGTCAACGGCGAATCCGTGGTCAAGTGGAACAGCAGCAACAACCAATACAGTGTCAGCGCCGAAACACGCGCCATGCTGGTTGGAAAAATTCTGGAAGCCAGCAGCGCAGGCAGCATCGACAGCTTTGGCCTAGCGCCGACCACCTTCGTCGACAAACGCTTCCGCCGTGAACCGACCACTACCACCTTCAACCGTGACACCAATACCATCACGTTCACACAATCGGATGCGAGCTTCCCACTCAAGGGCGGCGAACAGGATCGCACCAGCATCATCTGGCAACTGATTGCGGTCGCACGCGGCAATGCCGACAAGTTCACACCCAATTCGGAATGGCTGTTCTTCGTGGCTGGCCCACGCGACGCAGAACAGTGGAGTTTCAAGGTCATTGGCCGCGAGAAGATCAAAACCAAGAAAGGTGAAGTCAACGCCGTGCATCTGTTCCGTGCGCCACCACCGGACAATAAAGGCCAAAAACTTGACATCTGGCTGGCGCCATCGTCAGACTGGTATCCGGTGCGCTTGCGCTTCACCGAACCAGATGGGGATTTTATCGAGCAAACCCTCACCAGCGTGAACAAGTAAGCCAAATAACATCGCTCGAAAAAAATACGGAACATTGACATGGCATCTCCCCACCCTTCACTGCCTCAACGCGCACTGGTCCTGTTCAGTGGTGGACAGGACTCGACCACTTGCCTGGCCTGGGCATTGTCGCGCTACGAGAAAGTTGAAACCATTGGCTTCGACTACGGCCAGCGTCATGCCATCGAGTTGGAAGTGCGTCCGACGCTACTGCAAAAAATACGCGGTTTTTCAGCCGACTGGCACAACAAGCTCGGCGAAGACCACATGGTCGATTTGTCATTGATCAGCAAGATCTCGGATACCGCGCTCACACGCGATGTCGCCATTTCCATGCAGGAAAATGGCCTGCCCAATACCTTCGTTCCCGGCCGCAATTTACTGTTCATGACGGTGGCTGCAACGGTTGCCTATCGGCGTGGCCTCGATGTACTGATCGGAGGCATGTGCGAAACCGATTTCTCCGGCTATCCCGATTGCCGGGACGATACGATGAAGGCCTTGCAGGTAGCGCTCAATCTCGGCATGGCAACCAATCTCAAAGTCGAAACACCATTGATGTGGATCGACAAGGCTGCAACCTGGCGACTGGCGCAGCAACTGGGCGGCCAGCAATTGGTTGATGTGATCCGCGCCGATACACATACCTGCTATCTAGGCCAACGCGGCGCCCTGCATGATTGGGGTTATGGCTGTGGCACCTGCCCGGCATGTGATCTGCGCGCGCGCGGTTACCGGCAATTCATCGACGCTGCTTGATGCAGATGGTGCGGTGATTAGTTGAAAAAAATGGCAGAATTCTCTGCCATTTTTTCGCCCAATCCATTGAGAAACGTAGCTTAGCCAGCGTCAGAACAATTCATTCTTCATTTGGTTCTTAGCCTTTTCTTCTTCCGGCGACGCCAGCGCACCTTGATCGCCCATGCCAAGATCGTGCACGCTACCATTCGGCGGATACTCAGTGTAGTAATACTCGCCATTGGACTCAATCAAACCACCCGGCACTACACGATCAACCATCGGCGCATCCTTCAATGCCTTTTGCATGTAGTTGATCCAGATAGGCAAGGCCAGACCACCACCGGTTTCGCGGTCCCCCAAACTCTTGGGCTGATCGTAGCCCATCCAGGCGATGCCGACCAGATTCGGTTGATAACCGGCAAACCAGGCATCCAGCGAATCGTTGGTAGTACCGGTCTTGCCGGCCAGGTCAGTACGCTTGAGCGACAAAGCCTTGACCGCCGTGCCATGCCGCACAACGTCACGCAACATGCTATCCATGATGAAAGCGTTGCGTGGGTCGATCACCCGGTTACTTTCATCTCCAGCCTTGGCCGGTTGTGCTTCAGACAAAACTTTGCCGTTGTTGTCCGTGATCTTCGAAATCAGATACGGATTGATCTTGTAGCCACCATTGGCAAACACCGAATACGCACCAACCATCTGCAGTGGCGTGACTGCGCCGGCACCCAACGCCAACGTCAGGTAAGGTGGGTTCTTGTCGGCATCAAAGCCGAAACGGGTAATGTATTCCTGCGCATATTTGACACCGACACGCTCCAGAATGCGAATCGACACCAGATTGATCGACTTCTGCAAGGCACGCCGCATCGAAATCGGGCCCTCGAACTTGCCGCCGTAATTCTTCGGCTGCCACACCTGACCGCCGGTCTGGGTGAAGGTCATTGGTGCATCATTGATGATGGTCGCCGGCGACAAACCTTTTTCTAGCGATGACGAATAAATGAACGGCTTGAACGACGACCCCGGTTGACGCCAAGCTTGGATCACGTGATTGAACTTGTTCCGGTTGAAGTCAAAACCACCTACCAGCGAACGAATGCTGCCGTCATTGGGATTGAGTGAGATAAAGGCCGATTCCACTTCCGGCATCTGTGTCACGATCCAGTTTTTGCCATCCTGAAACACCCGAATGATGGCGCCACGCTTGACACGTTTTTGGGGTGGCGCCTTGTCGCTCAACAAATTACCGGCAAAACCCAGACCCGCGCCGGATACCTTGATTTCATCGCCGGTGGCCAGCACCGCCGTAATTTCCTTGGTAGTCGCTTCCAGCACCACGGCGGCGATCAAGTCATCGCTATCGGGATGATCTGCCAGTTCGGATTCAATCGCGTCGTCGGCCTCTTCCTTGGAGGTGGTCGGAATCTCCATATAGCCTTCCGGCCCGCGATAGCCGTGGCGGCGTTCATAATCGATGATGCCGCGACGCAGCGCCAGATAAGCTGCATCTTGATCGGCCTTGGTGATGGTGGTGAAGACATTCAGGCCACGCGTATAAGTGTCGTCCTTGAACTGCGCGTAGACCAGTTGGCGCGCCATTTCCGACACATATTCGGCATGTACACCAAAGGCCGAGCTATCGGTCTTGATCTTCAACTGCTCATCCTTAGCGACCTGATATTGCTGGTCCGTGATGTAGCCAAGTTGGCGCATGCGCAACAGGATGTATTGCTGGCGTGCATGGGCACGCTTCGGATTGACCACAGGGTTGTAAGCCGACGGTGCCTTCGGCAGTCCGGCCAGCATGGCTGCTTCGGCAATCGTCAACTCCTTGAGTTGCTTGCCAAAATAGATTTGTGCCGCGGAAGCAAAACCGTAAGCGCGCTGCCCGAGATAGATCTGATTCATGTACACCTCAAGAATCTGATCCTTGGTCAGGTTGCGCTCTATCTTCCAGGCCAACGGAATTTCATAGAGAAATTTGCGCGACGCTTTTTGCAAAAAGGTTGGCTCATTGCTGGTCAGGAAAAAATTACGCGCCACTTGTTGCGTAATGGTACTGGCGCCACCGCTACCACCCGAGAGATTGGCAAACGTGGCGCGCACGATGCCTTGGTAGTCAACCCCACCATGTTCATAGAAACGGTCATCTTCAATCGCCAGAACCGCCTTTTTCATCAGCTCGGGGATGTCCTTGAAATGCACCAGATTGCGCCGCTCTTCGCCGAACTCCCCAATCAGCACGCCATCGGCAGAGAACACCCGCAGCGGTATCTTGGGGCGATAGTCGGTCAGCGAATCGAGATCGGGCAGTTTGGGATAGGCCAGCGTCACCACAAAACCGAGTACCAGTGCGCCCATCAGCACCAGGGCCAAAACGGTACCGACACTCGCCAGCAAAATCCGGAGAAGCGGGTGCAGCCGTTTGGTTGCAGCGGTTGCAGCGGCAGATGAGGGCACTGAGGCGGATTTTGGTGCGCTTGGAGGCACCGGTGCTTTGCCGCTATTTTCTGGGGTGGTCATGCTCGTGAGGCTAGGTTCAAGAAATCAATCTCAGCATTATAACGACTTGCATGTCGCGAGAAATCAGCAATGCGCCAATTACACAGATTCCAACACCGTCAGGGCAAGGACAGGAGCCCCGATATCACCTTAACTACAGTAGCCAAACGCAGACAAACCAGTAGAGGAGCGCGATTATAGAAACTTGATTCGGTCCGAATTGAGGAAACATTTATTCAAAACAAGTCGTGTTGCTACGATACACCAAATATTGCGAGAGATATAACATTTCCTTTTTGCAACTAGTCGCATATTGCGTTTTGAGGTCTTCTTTTGTTCAAACTGTTTTCCCCGCTCAATCGCCAACGGACAATGATCGCAGGTTTGGATATCAGCAGCAGCAACATCCATCTGGTGGAGTTTTCCAGTCAACCGCATCTGCAATTGGAACGCTACGCCAGCGCTCACTTACCGGCCGGCGTCATCACCGATGATGGAATTGACGATCTGGAGCGTCTCATCGACACAGTCCGCACCTTGCGCGAAACCAGCGGCGCTCAATCACGCCGGATCGTCATCAGCCTACCCACTGCGATGACCGTAATGGGGCTCAGGCCACTACAAACAGCCACCGAGGAAGAAGATCAGTTGGAGGCGCTGGCACGCGCCCATGCTGCTGAAATACTGCCCTATCCGCTAACGCAGGCGAGCATCGACTTCTGTGCGTTGGCACCAGCACATCCTGGCGATCTACCCAGCTTGTTCGTCGCAGCAGTCCGACAAGAAATCATGGACGATCTATTAGCCATGGTCGAAGTACTCGCGCTGGAAGCAATTGCAGTCGATATTGCCTGCTATGCCGACTACGCCGGCTGGATGCACGCGCAAGCTGCGGTCCCCGCAACGTCGCGACCCAACCGCATTGCCATGCTGCGCATCGAGGATGCGGCAGTGCACTGCTCCTTGTTCGTCAATGATCACCTACGCGGCGACAAGACGAGTTGTCGCCTGCTGGTTGTCCCAAAAGGCACTATCGCAACACCATTGCCGCAAGCAGTAGCAGATTTATTACGCACCGTGCTGACACAGACCGGCACATCCCAACTAGACCAGATTGTGGTCAGCGGTAGCAATGCCTGTGTCATCGATCTCGGTGCAATGTTGCTGCGGCAATTCCGCACCAACGCCATCCTTGCCGCGCCATTCGCAGGAATCAAACTGGCCGATGGCATCAACCCCAAACATCTGGAATCCCAAGCACCGACCTATCTGACTGCGAGCGGCGCAGCATTGCGCAACATCAATAAAAACGGAGCGGCAATATGATCAGGATCAACCTACTGCCCTATCGACAGATGCGGCAGCAACAGCATAGGCGGCGTTTACAACAATTATTAACAGCTGCATTTTCGGTCGGCGTGATCTTAGTGTTGATTGGCATTGTCCTCCAGCACATACAAAACGAATCACAGCTGCACAGAAGACAACTTCTGCAAATCGGACACCAGAAACTGGACGAAAAAATTGCACAACAAGTGCAGCTACAAAAGCAACTTGCGCAACTCAGCCTCAAGCTAGCAAAGCTAGATCATTTACACCAGCAGCGTAACGAAGCCGTCAAACTGCTCAACGAACTGGCGCTTTGTGTGCCAAACACTGTTGTTCTGACTGCGATCAAGCAAGACCAAAATCACCTGTCCTTGCACGGCAACGCCGCATCACATCAGGACATTGTGCGCATGCTCGGCAAGTTCAATGAAACGAAAATGCTGGCGGGCGCCCAACTGCGCCACACCGCGCAACTGGGCGAACGCCAAAGCTTCATCATTACCGTAGCCAAATTGGCAGAGCCTGCAACGCCATGATGTTGAAAATGGCAATTGATCAATGGCTGGCATCAATAAAGCGGCCACCGACCTCTTGGCCGCGACTGCCTCGCTATGGCCTGATTTTGATGATGGTCTTGCTACCACTGCTAACCGGCTGGTTTGTTTATCTGGCCCCTGGCACTGCGGCACTGCAACGTGCGCAGCAAGAAGAACAGCAACAAAAAATTCTCTATCAACAGAAATTGCGGCAAACGTCCTCGCTGCCACAGTTTCAAAATCGATTGCAACTAATCAGTCAGCTTATCGAGCAAAGTCAGCAACAATTGATTGACACAACCGATCTCAATATCATTCTGGGTGAGCTGGCTACCATCGCGGCGGGCCATCAACTCCGTCTGGAACTTGCCAAACCCGCCCCTCCCATTGCGCAGCAATATCTTATCGCACGGCCATTGCAACTGCGCTTGCTGGGCCACTACCACGACCTTGGCAAATTCGCCGCCGCAGTTGCCGCATCTGCGCACCCCTTGTTACTCAAAGAGCTACAAATCAGCCCAGAGTCAAAAGGCAGTGATTTACTACGTATGGAGGCTACTGTCTTCGTCCATCGTCAAACCGAACCTGAGCAGCGACCATGAAACGTGGACAACATCATCAACGCGCAATGTCGATCTGGCTGCTCGCTCTTCTGGTGCTGAGTGGCTGTCAACAAGAACAACAAACGCAACAATTGCGCCATTGGCTGGCACAAGCCGGACACGAAAACTTACCACCTACGCCACCGCCCGAGCAACTGGCCGCACTGCCTCCGGCGCAGGGCTTTCATGCCGATCCCTATATGGTGAACGGTACAACTTCACCGTTTGGCGAGCATCGAACCGACCAACTGAGTCAGTCAAGTGTCGACCAGAATCAACGACCACCACAACGCACGGCACCACAATTATTGGAAAATTTTGCACTCGATTCGATACAAATGATCGGCTCCCTGGCAGGCGGTGAAAAACGCCATGCCGTGGTCAAGGTAGCAGACAAACTGTATCAAGTTAGCCCCGGCGATTATCTTGGGCAACGGTTCGGCATGATCGAACACATATCAGAAAACGCTATCGTGTTGGAAGAATTGGTACCCGATGCCGATGGAGCATGGATAGTACACCGTGCGCGTATAGCGATGGAGAACAATCCATGATGAAAAAATGGTCTAGCAGACGGTCCATACGGCTGTTCGTTATTAGCTACTTTGCGTTGCTGTTTGTTGGCACTACCCACGCGAAAGAAGCCTTCGAAGAAGCGCTTAGCAAAAACGCCATTGTCGCCATCAACACCGCCACTTCTGCCACCCATGTCACGCTCAAAATCACACTGAAGCATCGCACAAGCGTCATGCCCCCTCATTTTTTCACAGCCCATCCTGCACGCATCATCGTTGATCTCCTCGATACAGACAACGCTACAGGAATCCGACGGGATGATCTGACCTGGCCATCTGGTAGCCGCGCGTCAGTTCTACACAGCTTTGCTATTGCGCAGACTGCACAGCGTACACGCGTCGTACTTCATTTAACGACATCCATGCCCTATGAAGTTGATCGCGACGCGAACACGCTCATCATCAACATTGCACTACCCGCCACCGAACCGCCAGGAAACCAGAATAACGACCTGCCAAGTACCAACAACACGCCAATATCACTGAACTTTCAAAAAATTGAAGTGCGCGCCTTGCTGCAACTGTTCGCCGACTTCACCGGCATCAATATTGTCGCCAGCGACAGTGTCACTGGCTCCGTCACCCTACGACTCAAGGATGTCCCTTGGCAACAGGCGCTCGATGTTGTCTTGCAGGCGCGTGCACTAAGGATGCAGCGATACGGCCAGGTAATTTGGATCGCGCCACGTAGCGAACTGCTGGCCAAGGAAAAGAATGAACTCGAACAACGCTCGCAAATAGCCGCGCTGGAACCGCTGCACACGGAAGTGTTTCAACTCAATTACCAAAAGGCCGACGCTTTCCGCAAGTTATTAGACGTGGGCCCGAACGCGGATGACCAGAAGCAAGCGCATGCGTTGTCACGGCGCGGCAGCACCATGATTGATCAGCGCACCAACCAGTTGTTCGTGACCGATACCCGAAGCGTGCTCGACATGGTGCGCAAGCTGCTGGCACAGGTTGACATTCCCTCACGCCAGGTCGAAATCGAAGCGCGTATCGTCGAGGCCGATCATGCATTCAGTCGTGCGCTGGGAGTGCGACTAGGCTTGTCGTCCGGTACTCAGCAGCTGGGTGGCAACGACAATCAGGCTAATAACGAGTCAAACACCTCGAGCGGCGTCCATGCTGGTCGCGTCGCGCTGAGCCTGTTCGGCGCCGGCGCTAATCGCATCCTTGATATTGAACTTTCGGCGCTGGAAACCAATGGCAAAGGGCAAATCCTGGCCAGTCCGCGCGTGGTGACCGCCAACCAGCAAGCCGCCCTGATCGAACAGGGCGAAGAAATTCCCTACCAGCAATCGACCAGCAGCGGCGCCACGTCGATTGCCTTCAAGAAAGCCAATCTAAAACTGGAAGTTACACCGCAAATCACACCCGATGGCAACGTCATTCTGAGCGTCGATATCAGCAAAGATAGCCGAGGCGTCGCCACTGAGGGAGGCCTGGCGATCAATACCAAGCATGTCAAGACTCAGGTACAGGTCGAAAATGGCGGTACTGTTGTCATTGGCGGGATTTATACACAAACCGAAACGGATATGGTCTCGAAAGTACCTTTACTGGGAGATTTGCCACTGCTCGGTTATTTATTCAAAAGCACCGAAAAAATCCGCAACAAGACCGAGTTATTGATTTTTCTCACCCCAAAAATCGTTGCCGATGGACATTTTTGACCCTGAACAGTGCTAAAAGACAAGTTTTCCCCGATATTTTCCCGGCAACATGGCAACAGACGGTAAAATCGCCTGTTGCAGTCCGTTTCTTCTGGCTAGGCGAAAAGACCAAACACCAGCGCCCTGGAACTGGCTGCTCGGACAATCCCGCAGCGAACAACCAAGTATATGAGTGGAAGCATTTTTCTTGTCGGCCTCATGGGTGCCGGCAAGACAACCATAGGGCGCGCCCTGGCGAAAAAGCTGAACAAGCGCTTCATCGATTCCGACCACGAAATCGAGACGCGTACTGGCGCCTCAATTCCAGTCATCTTTGAAATCGAAGGTGAAGAAAGTTTTCGCAAGCGCGAGGCCGAGGTCATCCTAGAACTCAGCGCGCAAGAGAATATTGTGCTGGCCACCGGTGGCGGTGCAGTGCTGCGCGCCGATACGCGTGCGTGCCTGAAACAGCGCGGCACTGTGATCTACCTGCGCGCTGGCGTCAACCAGATCCTGCAACGCACCAGCCGCGACAAGAATCGCCCGCTGCTGCAAACCGCCGATCCACGCCGCAAGCTGGAAGAACTATCGCGCCAGCGCGATCCGTTTTATCGCGAAGTGGCCGACTTCATCGTCGAAACCGGTCGCCCCAATGTCCAGTTCCTAGTGCAGGCCATCCTGAGCCAACTGGAACTGACACCCAAGCAGCTCGCAGCCCTGGAGGCATATACGCAGACTGAAGCCTGCGCTAACGAGTCTGAGCACACTACTTACGCCAACCCAGCAGAATCCGCCATGAACACTTTCACGCCTATCGCCATGCAAGTCGAACTTGGCGAGCGCAGTTATCCGATCACCATAGGCCTGGGTCTGTTGTCCAATCCGGCGCTGCTGCTACCGCATGTGGCTGGCAAGCGCGCCGCCATCGTTACCAACGACAAGGTCGCGCCGCTGTATCTGGCGCAGGTACGCAAATTACTCGAAGACGGCGGCAAACAAGTGACAACCATCGTGCTGCCCGATGGCGAAGAAGAAAAGACCTGGAGCAGCCTGATGAAGGTGTTCGATGTCTTGCTCGCTGAAAAATGTGACCGCAAGACCACGATGATTGCGCTCGGTGGCGGCGTCATCGGAGACCTGACTGGCTATGCAGCGGCGTCGTATATGCGCGGCGTACCGTTCGTACAGATTCCGACCACACTGCTGTCGCAAGTCGATTCTTCGGTCGGCGGCAAGACCGGCATCAACCATCCGCTCGGCAAGAACATGATCGGTGCGTTTTACCAACCACAGGCGGTCATTGCCGACACGGCGACACTACATACACTACCGCCCCGCGAGCTGTCTGCGGGGCTGGCTGAAGTGATAAAACATGGCGCCATCATCGACGCCGCCTTTTTCGACTGGATTGAAGCCAATATCGCCCGTCTGGTAGATGGCGACGATGCAGCGCTGGCCTACGCCATCCAGCGTTCCTGCGAAATCAAGGCAGATGTGGTTCGCCAGGATGAGCGCGAAGGCGGCTTGCGTGCCATTCTCAATTTTGGCCACACTTTCGGCCACGCAATTGAATCCGGCCTCGGCTATGGCCAATGGCTGCATGGCGAAGGTGTTGGCTGCGGCATGGTGATGGCCGCCGATCTGTCGTACCGTCTCGGCTTCATCGATGCGTTCAGCCGTGATCGCCTGACCGCACTGGTCAAAGCCGCCGGCTTGCCGGTAGTGGCGCCCAATCTCGGCACACAACGCTGGCTGGAATTGATGGAAGTCGACAAAAAGAATGAAGGTGGCCAGATCAAGTTCATCTTGCTCAAACCACTCGGCGCGCCGGTCATTACCAGCGTGCCGCAAGAACTGTTGTTGCAAACGCTGGCGGCCTGCACCGAGCAATAAGCGGCACACCGTCAACGGATGTCGGCGCCGTTGAAAACATTGATGAAATGAGTGTCTCACATGAACCAAGACGCACCGCTCCATCTCGCTTCCTATGCCGCGCATTCGGCCACTTCGCATGGCCGTCGCCATGCGGAACCAGCGCCCGGCTCACGCACTGAATATCAGCGCGACCGCGACCGTATCGTTCACTCCACGGCATTCCGCCGGCTCGAATACAAGACCCAGGTATTCGTCAACCACGAAGGCGATCTGTTCCGTACCCGGCTCACCCATAGCATCGAAGTGGCACAGATCGCCCGCTCATGCGCGCGCAACCTGCGCCTCAACGAAGATCTGGTTGAAGCCATTTCACTGGCGCACGACCTCGGCCACACACCATTCGGTCATGCGGGCCAGGACGAACTCAACAGTTGCATGAAGGACTTCGGTGGCTTTGAGCACAATTTGCAAAGCCTGCGCGTGGTTGATGATCTGGAACAGCACTACGGCGCATTCGACGGTCTCAACCTGACGTTTGAAACGCGCGAGGGCATCCTCAAGCATTGTTCACTACACAATGCACGCCAACTGGGCACCATCGGCCAACGGTTCATCGACAAGAAACAACCAAGCCTGGAAGCGCAACTGGCCAACCTAGCCGACGAAATTGCCTACAACAATCACGATATTGATGATGGCTTGCGGTCCGGCTTGCTGAGCATCCCGCAGCTCAACGAAGTCGACTTTTTCGCACGCCATCAGCGCGAAGCGGAAACTGCTTATCCCGGCATCAGCGGCCGACGCGCCATCAATGAAACGGTGCGGCGCATGATCAATACGCTGATTGTCGATCTGATCAATACCTCGCAAGCCAATATTGCAGCAGTCAATCCGCGCGACATCGACGATGTGCGCAACGCGGCACCATTGATCGCTTTCTCGGAAACGATGCATGAAGAAGCCGCTGTGCTGAAACGCTTCCTGCGCCAGAACCTATATCGACACTATCAAGTCAATCGTATGACCAGCAAGGCGCGTCGCATCATTGCCGAACTGTTCAATGCGTTTTTTCAGCAACCCACCCTGCTGCCGCCCGACTATCAGGTCAAATCAGTTGGCAATGAGACCGAGCAAAGTGATTACCTGCGTCATCAAGCCAGACAAGTCGCCGATTATATTGCCGGCATGACAGACCGGTATGCGATGCGGGAGCATCGGCGCTTGTTCATGGTGGAAGAGCTATAAGCCCTTCCGGTGCAATTCCAGCACGTGCAACAGACATAAAAAAAGACGCGGACATTTCCGCGTCTTTTTTCATCTGCTATTGAACTACATCAACCCTTCAATTTGGCAAATGCTGCCGCCATTGCACTGTTCTCCGGTGCTGGCTGACGCGATTGCTGTCCCTGATGTTGCGATAGCCGACGCGCATCGTTGCGATCACCACGTTGCTCGGGCTTGCTACCAGGTATCGGCGCACTGTCGGACAACCGCATGGTCAGCGCAATGCGCTTGCGCTTCTCGTCGACTTCCAGCACCTTGACCTTGACCACCTGCCCCGCCTTGACCACTGTATGTGGATCTTTGACGAAGGTGTTAGACAATGCCGAGATGTGTACCAGCCCATCCTGATGCACCCCAATGTCGACAAACGCGCCGAATGCTGCAACGTTAGTCACAACGCCTTCGAGAATCATGTCCGGACGCAAGTCGCGGATTTCTTCGACGCCATCCTTGAAGGTCGCCGTGGTGAATTCCGGACGCGGATCGCGGCCCGGCTTTTCCAGCTCCTTCAGAATATCGGTCACGGTTGGCACGCCGAATTTCTCATCGGCATACTTGGCCGGGCTGAGTGACTTCAGCAAAGCTGCTTCGCCGAGCACGCCCTTGAGGTCCTTGTTGATGTCGGTAAGGATCTTTTGTACCAGTGGATACGATTCCGGGTGCACTGCCGAAGCGTCGAGCGGGTTGTCGCCATTCATCACGCGCAAGAAACCGGCTGCCTGCTCAAAGGTTTTGTCGCCCAAGCGCGGCACTTCACGCAAGGCGGCACGCGAAGTGAACATGCCCTTCATGTCCCGATAGGTGACAATGCTTTGCGCGACGCTGGAATTCAGACCAGAGACACGCGCCAGCAACGGTGCCGATGCGGTATTGACGTCCACACCAACGGCGTTGACGCAATCCTCGACTACAGCATCCAGCGAACGCGCCAATTGCGACTGGCCGACGTCATGCTGATATTGACCAACGCCAATCGACTTCGGGTCAATTTTGACCAATTCCGCCAGCGGATCTTGCAACCGACGCGCAATCGACACCGCACCGCGCAAGGTCACGTCAAGTTCTGGCAATTCCTTGGAAGCGAATTCCGATGCTGAATACACCGATGCACCAGCTTCCGACACCACAATCTTGGTCAGCTTCAATTCCGGGCGTATCTTGATCAAATCCTGCGCCAGCTTGTCGGTTTCGCGCGAAGCGGTGCCGTTGCCGATCGAAATCAGCGAGACCTTGTGTTTCTCGGCCAGCATGGCCAGCGTATGCAACGAACCATCCCAGTCGTTGCGCGGCTGATGCGGATAGATCGCGGTGGTGTCGACCACCTTGCCGGTGGCATCAACCACGGCGACCTTCACGCCGGTGCGCAATCCAGGGTCGAGGCCCATGGTGGCGCGCGGACCAGCCGGTGCTGCCAGCAGTAAATCCTTCAGGTTGCGCGCGAACACATTGATCGCTTCGGCTTCGGCGCGTTCGCGCAAGCCGGTCATCAATTCGGTTTCCAGGTGCATGAACACCTTCACACGCCAGGTCCAGCGCACAGTATCGAGCAGCCACTTATCGGCAGCGCGGCTCTTGCTGCTAATGCCGAAACGCGCCGCAATACGACCTTCGCATGGATTGTGCGGCGCATCCCACTTTGGTTTTTCTTCTTCGGTATCCAGGCGCAAGATCACGGTCAGCATTTCTTCGCGACGGCCACGGAACAACGCCAGGGCGCGATGCGATGGAATCGTGCCGATGGTTTCAGAATAGTCAAAATAGTCAGCGAATTTTTCGCCGGCATCCTGCTTGCCGTCGACCACCTTGGCCTCGACCACACCGTGCTCGGTCAGGTATTCGCGCAAAGCTTGCAACAATTGCGCATCTTCGGAAAACCGTTCCATCAGGATCTGACGCGCCCCATCCAACGCAGCCTTGGCATCGACCACGCCTGGATTGTCGCCATTGTCGGTAGTAAAGGCCGGCTTCAGATACTTTGCAGCTTCTTCTTCCGGATTTAGCGTCGGATCATTCATCAAAGCATCCGCCAGCTCAGTCAGACCGGCTTCGGCAGCAATCTGCGCCTTGGTTCGGCGTTTGGGCTTGTACGGTAGATACAAATCTTCCAGACGAGTCTTGTCTTCGGCATGCACGATGGCATCCAGTAATACCGGCGTCATCTTGCCCTGCTCTTCGATCGAAGCAATGATGGCAGCGCGCCGGCTTTCCAGTTCGCGCAGGTAACGCAGGCGCTCTTCCAACAGACGTAATTGGATATCGTCGAGGCCACCGGTGGCTTCCTTGCGGTAACGTGCGATAAAAGGCACTGTTGCACCTTCGTCGAGTAAGGCAATCGCCGCAGCAACCTGCACGGGCTTGGCGACGAGTTCTAGAGCTAAACGTTGTTCGATGGAAGGCAACATGACAATGAATCCAGGAATTGAAAAACAAGCGTTGGATGATACGCAATTCAACCGCATGCGCCAATCTTGACAGCGGAAAATTTCACGCAAATGCCCGAAATAAATCGCTTGCGGCCTGATTTTCCCAATAAATCTGATAACAATTTGGCCAGAAATGGACGCAGCGATTCGATATCCGCGATAATCTGCGCTCATTGCCCATTTTTTACTCACTTTTTATTACGTATGTCCATTCGCCTCATCGTCGGCCTCGGCAACCCCGGTCCAGAATACGAGCAAACGCGCCACAACGCTGGCTTCTGGCTAGTCGACAACCTCGCCGGCAGTATCCGCCTGAGTCGCGAAACGCGCTTCAATGCACTGGCCGCCAAAACCTCGATTCAAGGTCAAGAAATCTGGCTGCTGGAACCACTGACTTTCATGAACCGCTCCGGCCAGTCAGTCGGTGCCTTGGCGCGTTTTTACAAGATTGCACCGGAAGAAGTGCTGGTCGTGCACGATGAACTCGACCTGCCGCCCGGTACCGCCAAACTCAAGAAAGGCGGCTCTTCAGGCGGCCATAATGGCCTCAAGGACATCACCGCTGCGCTTGGCACACAAAATTACTGGCGCCTGCGCATCGGCATCGGCCATCCGCGCAGCCTCGGCCTGCAACAACCGGTAGCCGACTTCGTACTGCACCGGCCACGCAAGGAAGAACAGACACTGATTAATGATGCGATCGACAAAAGTCTCAGAGTCATCCCATTGTTATGCGAAGGAAAATTTGAAATTGCAACGATGGAGCTGCATACAAATACCTAGCAACGTAAGCATCCGTCATTTTGTTCGATGTTGAATTGAGCTAGAGGGTTAGCTTAGCGCTAATGCTGGCGAGGAGCTGGCATTTTGTTGTTGTGAGTGTTGAAGTCGAGCGAAGAGGAGGGGATATACGGTATGTCGGGGGAGCGATGCTGGAGGAGTTGTAGTTGTAGTGAGAAGGGGAATGAAATTAAAAGTAATTGGACAGCAAAAAGCCCCATACCTGAAGGTATGGGGCTTGAGCTTAATTAATAGCCTGACGATGACCT